>NZ_JADWYQ010000003.1 GCF_022414575.1 Streptomyces sp. MUM 178J
GGCTCCGTGGCCTCCGTCTCGGCGGCGGCCGGTGCGCCTGCGCCCTGCTCCTCCACCGGCGCGCCCGCCCGCGTCCTCCTCCGCTGCCGCTGCGTCCGCTGCCGCGCCGGCTGCTCCTCGCGTGCGCCGCGCCCGCGGCCACGGGCGGCGCCCGGCTCGCCCAGGTCCTCGATCTCCTCCGCGGCCAGACCGGCGCGGGTCCGCTCGGCCCGCGGCAGCACGCCCTTCGTCCCCTCGGGGATGCCGAGGTCCGCGTAGAGGTGCGGAGACGTCGAGTACGTCTCCACCGGGTCGTTGAACTCCAGCTCCAGCGCCTTGTTGATCAGCTGCCAGCGCGGGATGTCGTCCCAGTCCACAAGCGTCACGGCCGTACCGGAGGCCCCTGCCCGGCCCGTGCGGCCGATCCGGTGCAGATACGTCTTCTCGTCCTCGGGCGACTGGTAGTTGATCACATGCGTCACGCCCTCGACGTCGATGCCGCGAGCGGCGACGTCGGTGCAGACGAGCACATCCACCTTGCCGTTGCGGAAGGCCCGCAGGGCCTGCTCCCGAGCGCCCTGCCCCAGGTCGCCGTGGACCGCGCCGGAGGCGAACCCGCGCCGGGAGAGCTGGTCCGCGATGTCCGCCGCCGTCCGCTTGGTACGGCAGAAGATCATCGCGAGTCCGCGGCCCTCGGCCTGGAGGATGCGGGCGACCATCTCGGGCTTGTCCATGGAGTGCGCGCGGTACACGCGCTGGGCGATGTTCGCGACGGTCGCGCCCTCGTCGTCCGGCGCGGTGGCGCGGATGTGCGTCGGCTGGGACATGTACCGGCGGGCGAGGCCGATCACCGCGCCGGGCATGGTCGCCGAGAACAGCATGGTCTGCCGCTTCGCCGGCAGCAGCTGGATGATCTTCTCGACGTCGGGGAGAAAGCCCAGGTCGAGCATCTCGTCCGCCTCGTCGAGCACCAGCGCCCGCACATGGGAGAGGTTCAGCTTCTTCTGGCCGGCCAGGTCGAGCAGCCGCCCGGGGGTGCCGACGATGACGTCGACGCCCTTCTTCAGCGCCTCGACCTGGGGCTCGTACGCCCGGCCGCCGTAGATCGCGGTGACGCGCACATTGCGCACCTTGCCGGCGGTCAGCAGATCGTTGGTGACCTGGGTGCACAGCTCACGGGTGGGCACGACCACCAGAGCCTGGGGGGTGTCGGTGAGCTGCTCGGGCCGCGCCCGGCCCGCCTCGACGTCCGCGGGGACGGTGACGCGCTCCAGCAGCGGCAGGCCGAAGCCGAGCGTCTTGCCGGTGCCGGTCTTGGCCTGGCCGATGACGTCGGCGCCGGAGAGGGCGACCGGGAGCGTCATCTCCTGGATCGGGAAGGGAGTGGTGATGCCGACGGCTTCGAGGGCCTCGGCGGTCTCGGAGAGGATTCCGAGATCCCGGAAAGTCTTGGGCTGCGTAGTCAGGGTGTTGCCTCTTCTGTGAGACGCGGCACAAAGGCGAACGCTGGGGGTCGTACCGCGCCTGGGTACGCGACCGGCCGTGGATTGGCCGGATGACGCGGGACCACTGCCGTCGCTCGAGCGCTCATGCCGCTGAGGGGGCCCCTCATCTGCGGAGGTGCGCCGCAGCGCACCGCCCGCGCGGAGGGCGGTCGGGTCGGAGCCGATCGGGCCACCGACCGGGCATCCTCATTCATCAGACGGCCCGTCGAGCAGAAAAAAGCATCCACACTCGGCAGGCTCAATACCACTGTACCCCGGATTCGCGCATCTGTGTTGGCCGAATTCACGGCAGCCGTTCCCGCCACTGTTCCGGGAGGTGTTGCGGCGGCCGGGCTGACCAGGTCCTTCCCGTGCGGCGCGAGCGGGCTATTGTGCGGTTCATGGAGACGCCTGACACCGCCGCCGAGCATGCCGCCGAACACACCGGGATCGCCGCCCAGGACTGGGCCGCGGCCTCCGCGGACCCCCAGTACCGCGCCGCGGTGGTGGATCTGCTGGGCGCCCTCGCCTACGGCGAGCTCGCGGCCTTCGAGCGGCTCGCCGAGGACGCGAAGCTCGCGCCCACCCTGGCCGACAAGGCGGAGCTGGCCAAGATGGCGTCCGCCGAGTTCCACCACTTCGAGCAGCTCAGGGACCGGCTCTCCGCGATCGACGAGGAGCCGACCGCAGCCATGGAGCCGTTCGCCCAGGCACTGGACGACTTCCATCGCCAGACGGCCCCGTCCGACTGGCTGGAGGGCCTGGTCAAGGCGTACGTCGGCGACTCGATCGCGAGCGACTTCTACCGCGAGGTGGCCGCCCGGCTGGACGGCGACACCCGCGCGCTGGTCCTCGGCGTCCTGGACGACACCGGTCACGGCAACTTCGCCGTCGAGAAGGTCCGCGCCGCGATCGAGGCCGACCCGCGCGTCGGGGGACGGCTGGCGCTGTGGGCCCGTCGACTGATGGGCGAGGCGCTCTCCCAGGCCCAGCGGGTCGTCGCCGAGCGCGATGCGCTGTCCACGATGCTGGTGGGCGGAGTGGCGGACGGCTTCGACCTGGCGGAGGTCGGCAGGATGTTCTCCCGTATCACCGAGGCGCACACCAAGCGAATGGCCGCGCTGGGCCTGGCGGCCTGACGGCCGGCCCCGGCTTGCGCCCCGACCCCGGCTTGCGCCCCGACCCCGGCTTGCGCCCCGGCCCCGGCTTGCGCCCCGGCCCCGGCTTCCGCGCCCGCCGAGGCCGAACACGGCGGGCGGTCCGGACGCTACGGCAGGGCACGTCGCAGACGGCGGCTGCCGGAGGGCCGGATCAGCAGCGAGAGCAGTACGGCCCCGATGGCCAGCGCGCCGGCCAGCGTCGCCAGCAGATGGCCCGGGCCGAGCGCCGCGTGGGTGACGTACGCGCCGAACAGGGCGCCGACCGGACCCGTGGCGTACACCACGCGGCCGGACGGGAGACGGTCGGGCAGATGATGTGCGGCGGCCCAGGACAGGGCGAGTCCGAGCAGGACGGAGCCGAGCGCTTCCCAGAGCACTGCTGATCACCTCGCGGACACCGTGCGGGCAATGCGGTCGTAGCCCGTACTACCCGTCGTCAACGGACGGCAACCCTCCGAGACACCCTCTGCGAGCAGCGCAAAGGCCCCGGCGGATTCCGCCGGGGCCTTCCTGAGTCGTGACGCCGCGTCGTGCGTGTTACGGCGCTCCGAACCCCACGCGCCGCGCCGTCGGCTCGCCCAGTTCGATATAGGCGATCCGCTCCGACGCCACCAGGACCTTGCGGCCCTTCTCGTCCGTGAGGCTGAGCAGCTCCGTCTTGCCGGTGAGCGCCTCGCTCACCGCGCGCTCGACCTCCTCGGCGGACTGCCCGCTCTCCAGAACGATCTCCCGGGGCGCGTGCTGCACGCCGATCTTGACCTCCACGGCTATGTCCCTCCGAACGGTCAGTGCGGTGCGCGGTCAGCCGCGCCGTACGCAGCACACATTAGCCCGGAGAGAGCACACGCCACGTCCGGGTCGCGCACGCCAGGAGCGAACAGGCGGGCGGATCGGCCGGGCCGGCGTCGGTCGGCGGCTCCGTCAGAGTCCGTCGGGGTGCGGCTCGCCGCCGTGCAGCGGGAAGCCCGCGATGCCGCGCCACGCCAGCGAGGTCAGCAGCTGCACGGCCTTGTCGCGCGGAATGCCCGACTCGCTGGAGAGCCAGTACCGGGCGACCACCTGGGAGACCCCGCCCAGGCCCACGGCCAGCAGCATGGACTCCTCCTTGGACAGGCCGGTGTCCTCGGCGATCACATCGGAGATCGCCTCCGCGCACTGCAGGGACACCCGCTCCACGCGCTCGCGCACCGCGGGCTCGTTCGTCAGGTCGGACTCGAAGACCAGCCGGAACGCCCCGCCCTCGTCCTCCACATAGGCGAAGTAGGCGTCCATCGTCGCCGCGACGCGCTGCTTGTTGTCCGTCGTCGACGCGAGCGCCGTGCGCACCGCGTGGAGCAGCGACTCGCAGTGCTGGTCCAGCAGCGCCAGATAGAGCTCGAGCTTGCCGGGGAAGTGCTGGTAGAGCACCGGCTTGCTGACACCGGCCCGCTCGGCGATGTCGTCCATCGCGGCCGAGTGGTAGCCCTGGGCCACGAACACTTCCTGGGCCGCGCCCAGGAGCTGGTTTCTGCGGGCTCGGCGTGGCAGGCGTGTGCCCCGCGGGCGCGCCGCCTCTGTCTGCTCGATGGCTGTCACGCCGCCTCCCATGATCGTCACATGTGCGCGTCGCACCGCGCGCGGCCATCGTACTTTTGGGTAACGCGGCTGTGTGCTGTGCGAGCGCAGAATTTCACGGACCGGACAGTCGGCACGGGTCTCCGCCCACGCACATCGTGCGCACAATCATGGCGAGCTCGGTCAAAAGGGGGCGGATCACCGATAGGGGCGGATCACCGATAGTCGTCCTCGTTGAGTGCCACAACCCGGGCCTGCTCCGCGCGGTCGGCTTCGTTGGCCTCGCCCCGGGCGGCGTCCGTCATCTCGTCGTCGCGCTCCTGCCGTACGTCGGTGTGCTGTTCGGCGGCGTCGGCCTCCGGCACCTCCTCGTCGAGGTCGACGGCTGCGTCGTCCTCGGCGATGTCCTCGAAGGTGTCGGGATCGGTCGGATCGACAGCCATGCGGCACCGCTTTCCACGAGAGGGCCTCTTCTACGAGACTACGAGCTACCCATGTGGCGCGCTATGCGATGTGTGACGCCGAACACGCGAGCGCTCGCGTGATCGTCTCGTAACATCGGCTTATGTCTTCGACCGAGCTGTCCGGAGTCGGCTCCGCCGCTGCCGCGGCGGAGCCGAAGGTCCAGGCCGTGCGCGTGGCCGAGGGAGAGGCGCTGCGCACCGTGATGCTGCCCGGGCTGAGGCTCAGTGTCAGATCCAGACCGCCGGCGGGCGCCGGGCTGCCGCCCGCGCTGTACGTCCACGGGCTCGGCGGCTCCTCGCTGAACTGGTCGGAGCTGATGGCCCGGCTCGAGGGCGACGTGGACGGCGAGGCGGTCGACCTCCCCGGCTTTGGCGCCTCCCCGCCGCCGGAGGACGGCGACTACTCGATCACCGGGCACGCCCGCGCCGTCATCCGCCTCCTCGACGAGGGCGGCCGGGGGCCCGCGCATCTGCTCGGCAACTCCCTGGGCGGGGCGGTGTGCACCCGCATCGCCGCCGTACGGCCCGACCTGGTCCGCAGCCTGACCCTCGTCTCACCCGCCCTGCCCGAGCTGCGGGTGCAGCGCTCGGCCGTGCCGACGGCGCTGCTCGCCGTGCCCGGCGCGGTGGGCGTCTTCCGCAGGCTGACCCAGGGGTGGACGGCGGAGCAGCGCACCCTGAGCGTGCTTGCGCTGTGCTACGGAGATCCGGCCAGGGTCACCGAGGAGGGGCTGCGCCACGCCGTGCAGGAGATGGAGCGGCGGCTGCAGCTCCCGTACTTCTGGGAGGTGATGGCCCGCTCCGCACGCGGCATCGTGGACGCCTACACGCTGGGCGGTCAGCACGGGCTGTGGCGGCAGGCGGAGCGGGTTCTCGCGCCGACCCTGCTCGTCTACGGAACACGGGACCGGCTTGTCTCGTACCGTATGGCGCGAAAGGCGGCCGCGGCCTTCCCCGATTCGCGGCTGCTGACCCTTCCGGAGGCGGGACACGTGGCGATGATGGAGTATCCGGAGACGGTCGCCCAGGCCGTCCGGGAACTGATCGACGACTGTGGTGGAGGCTGATCCGGGGCGTGGGACGGCATAGTCGCAAAGGCCCCGCACCCAAGGGCTCCGACACAGCAGACGGCAGCAGGACACCCGGCATAGCCGGCGAGCGGCGCGAGGCCGACGGGGCGGCGGGCCGGGGCGGCGGGCGGCGCAGGCGGACCGGCCCGGCCGTGCACGACCATCACGCTCCCGCGCCCCCGCCCGAACGCCCCGGCGTGTACGAAGGGCGGCCCGGATCCCAAACCGGTCCGGCGCCCGGCGGCTCCGCGCCCTTCCGCGACGGCGGCCTCGCCCGAGGCGGGCATCCCCAGCAGTACGAGGCCGGCGGCGGATGGGGCGCCCCGCCCGCGTACGGACCCGGGGCCGAGCGGGCGGGGACCGCCGTCGCGTCGCCCCCGCGCGGCGGGGGCGACGCGTTCATCCCGGGGCCGCGCCGCGAGTTCGTCGAGGCGTTCGACGACGACCGCGGTGAGGCGTCCGCGCGGCGCGGACCCGGCCGGGACGCCGATCGCGATGCCGACCGGGACGCCTCAGAGTCCGAGTACGGCGTCGAAGGGGCCGAGGACGGAGACGGCAGGGCCGCGGGCAGCGGCAGGGGTGGCGGCAGGGGCCGCACCTTCACCGGGATCGCGGCCGCCGCGGTGACCACCGTGCTGGCCGTCGTCGTCGCCGGCCAGGTCGGAACGGAGGGGCCGGACAGGACGGACGCGCGCACCGCCGACCAGGGCCGGGACGCCGAGGAGCGGCCGGGCCGCTCCGACGGCCGGCCGACGCCGTCCGAGAGCGGGCAGGCCGTCGCCTCCCCCTCTCCGCCCGGCTACGAGCAGCTGATGGCCGAGCAGTTCCCGATCGACCCGGAGCTGAAGCTGTCGGGCGAGTTCGCGGCGGTGCCCGGAATCGACAAGGCGCCCGGCGAGGGCCGCAAGGTCACCTACCGGGTGGACGTCGAGGAGGGCCTCGACCTCGATGCGGCGGTGTTCGCCCGCGCGGTCCGGGAAACCCTGAACGACGACCGCAGCTGGGCGCACGGCGGCGCCATGACCTTCGAAAGGGTCTCCTCCGGGAAGCCGGACTTCGTCATCACCCTCGCCAGCCCGGGCACCACGGCCGTCTGGTGCGCCAAATCGGGCCTGGACACGACCGTCGACAACGTCTCCTGCGACTCGGCGGCAACCGACCGCGTGATGATCAACGCCTACCGCTGGGCGCAGGGCGCGGAGACCTACGGGCCGGACCGGATGCTCGCCTACCGGCAGATGCTGATCAACCATGAGATCGGGCACCGCCTCGGCCACAACCATGTGAACTGCACGACGCCCGGCGCGCTCGCCCCTGTGATGCAGCAGCAGACCAAGACCTTGGAGATCAACGGGATCACATGCCGTGTCAATCCCTGGGTGCACCCCGGCGAATGACGACGATGCACGGGGCGGACGAGTCCGCCGGATGAGTCGGTGAGCGTGGCGCCGGTCGCGCACCCCTGCATATCTCACGGTGTGTAGTCGAAAAGGCTTGTAGCGCAACGGAACGCAACCGGGGCGCGAAAGTTACGAGCATTCACCCCTTCCGGTGGCGCGACGGACAACCGTCCGTCGCGTCGCCCGCCTATCCGCTTACCGTCGTCCCGCTGCGAGTCGCCGACCAACGGCGGCCGTCCACAAGGGAGATCGGGGGTGCGCTCGTGCGGATCGGACTGCTTACGGAGAGTGGTTACCCGTATGCGACGGGTGAGTCCAGGCTCTGGTGCGACCGGCTTGTACGCGGGCTTGACCAGCATGATTTTGACGTCTACGCCCTGAGCGGCAGCGCTCGGCAGGAGGCGGGCGGCTGGGTCTCACTCCCGCCCCAGGTGGGTCGGGTGCGTACCGCGCCGCTCTGGACGCCTGACTTCCGGCCCGGCGGAGACGGGCGCGGACAGGGGGCGCGGGAGCGTGCGTACGGCCGGCGCGAACGGCGGCGATTCCTGGAGTGCTTCGAGCCTCTGGCCGCTGCCGTCTGCACTGAGGAGGCGGGCGGGACGACAGCGGCGGGCAGGCCGGGAGGAGACCACGAGGACGGGCGCGACGGAGCTGACAGCGGTGACGGCGGATTCGCCGACGGGCTGTACGCACTCGCCGGCCTCGCCCGCGAGCGCGGCGGACTGCCCGCCGCCCTGCGCTCCGAACACACCGTGCGCGTACTGGAGTCCGCCTGCCGCGCCCCCGGTGCGCGCCGCGCCGTGCGCTCCGCGGGTGTCGCCGACTACCTGCTCTTCGCCGACCAGTTGGAGCGCGCTCTGCGTCCGCTCTCGCTGGACTGGTACGACGATGAGGAGGACGGACTGGGCGCCGTCGACCTCTGCCATGCCGCATCGGGCGGTTCCGCGGCCCTGCCCGGCCTTGTGGCCAAACGCTTCTTCGGAGTTCCGCTGCTGGTCACGGAGTACGGCGTACAACTCCGCGCGCATTATCTGGCGTCGGGCGGCGCACTGAGCGCTCCGGTCCGCGCCCTGCTTGCCGGCTTCCACCGTCGGCTGGCGGCCGAGATCTACCGCCGGGCCTCGGTGATCACCCCCGGCAACACCCATGCGCGCCGCTGGCAGGAGAAGTGCGGCGCCGACCGCGCCAAGCTGCGCACGGTCTACCCCGGCATGGAGGCGGACCGTTTCGCGGCGGTAGGCGAGAGCGAGCCGGAGCGCGGAAGCGGGCCGTGCGGCGGCGGCAGGGCACGCGCGTACGGCGGCTACAGCGGGCATGCCGGACACGGCTGTTGGGACGACGGCGTGAGCGGTGCGGATGACGGTGTGAGCGGCGGGGACGACGGTGTGAGCGGCGGGGGCGCGGCGGCCGAGGCGGAGGCGCAGACCCTCGTCTGGGTCGGCCGGATCGAGCCCGCGAAGGACCTCATCGCGCTGCTCCACGCCTTCGCGGAGATCCGCAGGGAGGAGCCCCGCACACGGCTGCGCATCTTCGCCGCCCCCGGGCAGGGACGCCACTCTGGGCCCTATCTCGACCACTGCCAGGCGCTGGCCGCCCAGCTCTTCCCCGACGAGGCCGCCGACGCACACGCGGTCGGGGACAACCCGGTCTCCTTCGAGGAGATCGGCGGCCCGGAGGCTCCGGAACTCGCCGACGCCTACGCCTCGGGCGGGATCACGGTCCTCTCCAGCGTCGTCGAAGGCTTTCCGATCAGCCTGATCGAGGCCATGTTCTGCGCACGCGCGACCGTGTCAACGGATGTGGGCGCGGTCGTCGAAGTCATCGGCGGCACCGGCCTCGTGGTGCCGCCGCGCAACCCGCGCGCGCTCGCCGACGCCTGTCTGGCCCTGCTGCGAGACCCGGAGCGCAGTCGGCGGCTGGGCGCTGCCGCCCGCGCACGTGCGATGGAACTGTTCACCGTCGAACAGAATGTGGCGGCGTTCCGTGAGATCTACCTGGAGCTGATCTCCCACTCGCCGGTGCGGCGCGACGTGGTCGACGAGGACGGCGAGCCGCTGCCGTTCGCCAACCCCGTCGAAGTCCATGTGCCGGGCGGCTGGCCCTCCAGTCACGCGGACGCCCACGGCCCCAGCCGCCCGCGCCCGGCGCGGACCGCCCACGCCTCTGAGCCGACCGGCCCGGCGGCCCACATCGGCGCCCACGCACTCGCTTACCCGCTCGTCGACTCCGCGCTGCCGCCGGCGGACTCCCCGGCGAAGGAGGCCTGCCCATGAGCGAGCGGCAGGACAGACCGGCCATGCGACGGCCGCACATCGCCCCGCGCCGCGGACCCGCCGACCCGGTCAAGGCGCTGCTGCACCGCCACCGGGAGCTGTGCGAACGGGCCGTCGACCCACTGGAGATCGCCGCGGGCCTGGAAGTACACGGCGTCACCGACAGAACGGCCGCCCGCTTCCGCCACCGCGACGTCTTCGCACTGGCCGAGGAGTTGTACGCGCGCGTGCCGCGCGGCGGGGTGACCGCCTCGGCCGTCCGCGGATCGGGACGCGGACCGGCGGCGCCCGGCTTCGACCCGCCCTCCCGGGACACCGAAGCGTGCCCCCGGGACGCCGAAGCGTGCGCCGGACGCCCCGGCGCACGGCCCCGCGGCGCAGCATCGCTCGGCCGGGTGGGATACGCCGCCCTCACCTTGACACCCGGCGCGGTGTGCGCGCTGGCCGTCGCCGGCTGGCAGACCGCCGAGGGCACGGCCCGCATCGTCGCCGCCGCAGCCGGAACCGCCGCCGTCGCCGCCGCGCTGCTCCTCTGCCTGCGGAGCGGCCCGCTGTCCGTGCCGGGACGGCGCACCGGAGCCGCCACGCGCCTCTGCACACTCTGGCTGCTGGCCTACGCGGCCTACGGGCACCGGCTTCCGGACGAGCTGATCGGCGGCGGCCCCGCCGGGCCGTGGGCGCCCACCCCGCAGCCGCTCGTCGGCCTCGCGCTCGCCGTGGCCCCTGCGGCCTGGTGCGCCCGCCTCTTCGGCGTGAGGGCCCGCAGACGGCTGGCGGCCAGCCGGGGGCTGGCCGACTTCTCGACGGCCGCCCGCCCGCTGCTGTTCTCGACGACGGCGCTCTACCTGCTCTGCCTGGCAGTGCTGCTCGCCGTCGCACGGCTCGCGTTCCCGTACGAACACCTCGGCCCCGCCGTCGCCCTGGGCGCCCTGCTCTTCCTGGCCCGACTGCTCGCCGTGCACGGCTCGGCAGGCCCCTCCCGCACCGGACTCGCCGCCGCCTGCGGCCTCGAACTCGCCGTCCCCACGCTGCTCCTGGCCGCCCGGTTGCCCGGCTGCGGCTTCCTGGCGGCGCCCGTCGAGTCGGCGGTCGCGGCCTGGGGTTCCGCCGCCCTGCCCCAACTCGCCTGCGGCGCCGCCGCCCTCGCCCTGCTCGCCCACGCCGCCGTGGCGCTCTCCCGGGCCTCGGCCCACACCGCCGTTCCGTCCGGCTGACCCGCCACGCGCATCCCCGGCTCCCACAGCACCACCACGAAGGAGAGAAGGACATGACCCCCCAACCACCCCTGACGGCAACCTCCGGACGTCCTCGAGGAGCGGTGCGATGAGGGTGCTTCTGCTCGGCGCCAATGGATTCCTCGGCCGGTTCGTCGCCGAACGCCTGCTCGCCGACCCCGCCGTCCATCTCACCGCGCTGGGGCGGGGTGACGACGCCGATGTGCGCTTCGACCTGGCCGGCGGCAGCCCCGGCGCCCTCACCCGCTTCCTGAGCGCCGTCCACCCGGGCGTCGTCATCAACTGCGCGGGCGCCACCCGAGGCGGGGCACGGGAGCTGACCCGGCACAACACCGTCTCCGTCGCCACCGTCTGCGAGGCGCTGCGCCGCAGCGGCTGCGGCGCACGGCTCGTGCAGATCGGCTGCGCCTCCGAGTACGGGCCCTCCCAGCAGGGCTCCTCCACAGCGGAGGACGCCATTCCGCGCCCGGGCGGCCCGTACGGCGTCAGCAAGCTCGCCGCCACCGAACTGGTCCTCGGCTCCGGACTCGACGCCGTCGTGCTCCGGATCTTCTCCCCGGTCGGGCCCGGCACCCCGGCCGGCTCCCCGCTCGGCAGACTCGCCGAGGCCATGCGCCGGACCATGCAGTCCGGGGACGGCGAGCTCAAACTCAGCGGCCTCGGGGTGCAGCGAGACTTCGTCGACGTACGCGACGTGGCCCGGGCCGTGCACGCGGCCTCCCTCTCCGCCGCGCAGGGCGTGGTCAACATCGGCACGGGGCGCGCGGTGCGGCTGCGCGATGCGGCCGCCGTCCTGGCGCGCGTCGCGGGCTACACGGGCACCCTCCACGAACTGGACGTGCCGCCGGGCCGACCCGCCATCGGAGCCCAGCGGGTGGAGAGCGGGATGGAACATATGGCCGTCTCTCCCATGCCATACCCGGACGGCTGCGGCCCCTGGCAGCAAGCCGATGTGCGCACCGCGCGCGACCGGCTCGGCTGGCGGCCGCGCATCAACCTCGAGGAGTCCCTCGCCGACATCTGGATGGAGGCGGCATGCCGCATCTGACCGACTCCGACGTCACGGCGGCCGGGAGGCCCCGGCCGGGCTGCCGAAAACAGCCGGGGGAGGAGGGGTGGGGCAGGCTCGCCCTGGGCGTCCCAGGGCTCGCCCACCCGCTGCTCGCCCCTGCCGAGTGGGGAGGACTGAGCCGGTCCGGCGCCTCGCTGGACTGGGTGGTCCTCAATGTCTCCGGAGGGCGGGTCGACCGCAAGGTCTCCGGAGGCCCGGGCGAGCGGCCGGACCCGCACTGCCTGGAAGCGGTCGGACGTCTGCGCAACGCGGGCGTGTGCGTCCTGGGCCATCTCGATCTGTGCGGCGGGGAGCGGCCCCACGCGGATCTCATCGGTGACGCTTGTCACTTCCTCGAGTGGTACCGGGTCGACGGCTTCTTGCTGGACCGGTGCCCGGCGGACCGCGCCGCGCTGTCACGCGTATGCCGTACGACGGCCATGCTGGAGGTGCTCTCCGACGACGGGCATCTGGTGCTGGGGCAGGGCGTCCATCCGTACCCCGGGTACGCGGAGGCCGCCGACCAGCTGATCACGTTCTGCGGCCACTGGACGGAGTACCGCTGGTCACAGGTGGCGGAGTGGACGGCCGACTATCCGGCGGAACGGTTCGCCCATGTCGTCCAGGGCGTCCCGCGCACCCATCTGGAGGAGGCCGCGCGGATCGCTCGCTGGCAGGGCGCGAGCACGGTCTTCTTCACCGACCGCACGGAACGGGCGGCTCGTGCCGGACACTCAGTGCAGACGGGGCGTTCACAACGGATTCCGGAGTACACGGCAAACACGGCATTCGACACGCTGCCCGGCTACTGGGACGAAATCGTCTCGCAGATCGGACTCGGTGTCTCGGAATGAGGAGGGCCGTGGCAGTGTTACGGGAAGACCAAACCGTACTGACTTACCGATCTACGGAGCCCCCGTGTCGCTGCCACCCCTGGTCGAGCCAGCTGCTGAGCTCACCGTCGACGAGGTCCGCCGGTACTCCCGCCACCTGATCATCCCGGACGTGGGGATGGACGGGCAGAAGCGGCTGAAGAACGCCAAGGTGCTCTGCGTGGGCGCGGGCGGCCTGGGTTCGCCCGCCCTGATGTACCTGGCGGCGGCCGGTGTCGGCACCCTCGGCATCGTGGAGTTCGACGAGGTCGACGAGTCGAACCTGCAGCGCCAGATCATCCACAGCCAGTCCGACGTCGGCCGCTCCAAGGCGGAGTCCGCCCGCGACACGGTCAAGGGCATCAACCCGTATGTGGACGTCGTCCTTCACGAAGAGCGGCTCGAGGCCGAGAACGTGATGGACATCTTCCGCCAGTACGACCTGATCGTCGACGGCACCGACAACTTCGCCACCCGCTATCTCGTCAACGACGCGTGCGTGCTGCTGAACAAGCCGTACGTCTGGGGCTCCATCTACCGCTTCGACGGCCAGGCCTCCGTCTTCTGGTCCGAGCACGGCCCCTGCTACCGCTGCCTGTACCCGGAGCCCCCGCCGCCGGGCATGGTGCCGAGCTGCGCCGAGGGTGGCGTGCTGGGCGTGCTCTGCGCCTCCATCGGATCCATCCAGGTCAACGAGGCCATCAAGCTGCTCGCAGGCATCGGCGAGCCGCTGGTCGGCCGACTGATGATCTACGACGCCCTGGAGATGCAGTACCGCCAGGTCAAGGTGCGCAAGGACCCGAACTGTGCGGTCTGCGGCGAGAACCCGACCGTCACGGAGCTCATCGACTACGAGGCCTTCTGCGGAGTCGTCTCGGAGGAGGCCCAGGAGGCGGCCGCCGGTTCGACGATCACTCCCAAGCAGCTCAAGGAGTGGCTCGACGACCGGGAGAACATCGAGCTCATCGACGTCCGTGAGCCGAACGAGTACGAGATCGTCTCCATCCCGGGCGCGAAGCTGATCCCGAAGAACGAGTTCCTGATGGGCTCGGCGCTGGGCGATCTGCCGCAGGACAAGAAGATCGTCTTGCATTGCAAGACGGGTGTCCGCAGTGCGGAAGTCCTCGCCGTCCTCAAGTCCGCCGGCTTCGCGGACGCCGTCCATGTCGGCGGAGGCGTGATCGGGTGGGTCAACCAGGTCGAGCCGGAGAAGCCGGTCTACTGATCCGCCGCCGCGGAACGCCGCGGAACACGGCCTCGGGCCCCGGACCGGAACCATCCAGTCCGGGGCCTTCGCCGTTCCGCGCGGACCGCGGCGGCCGTCCCGGGCCGCGCCGGGCGTCATGGGGCGCGGCGGGCAGCCTCGGCGCGGGCTGGGCCGTCTCGCTCCGGGCTGGGGCCGTCTCGGGACACGCCGGACCGTCCCCGGACACGCGGGGCCGTCCTGCGGTGTGCCGGGCAGACTCGGGGTGTGCCGGGCCGCCTCGGTCCGGGCTGGGCAGTATCGGCGCGGGACGGGCGGCGGGCCGTGGCCCTGTCACAGCGATCCGCCGCAGACGGCGCCGTCCTCGGGGACCGCGCCCTCCAGGAGATAGGCGTCCACGACCCGCATCACACATGTGTCGCCGGTGTTGTACGCGCCATGCCCTTCGCCCTCGTAGGTCAGCTCCACGCCCACGCCGTCCCCGAGCGCCTCGGCCATGGCCCGCGCGCCCTCGTACGGCGTCGCCGGGTCGCCGGTGGTGCCGATCACCAGGATCGGGGGCGCGCCCGGGGCCGACACGTCCGGCGTGGGCGCGAGACCGGGCACCGGCCACTCGCTGCACGACATCAGCGCCCAGCCCATGGTGTCCCCGAACACCCGGGACGCCTCGCGGAACTCGGGCAGTTTGGACTTCGTCTGCCCCAGGGTGTAGCGGGCGCTGGAGTCGACGCAGTTGATGGCCGTGTTGGCGGCTTGGATGTTGCTGTAGGTTCCGTTCTCGTTGCGGCCGTTCAGCGAGTCGGAGAACGCCAGCAGCAGCGCTCCGGAGCCGGCGTCGGCCTCGTCGAGCCCCTGCTCCAGCAGCGGCCAGAACTCCTTTGAGTACAGGGTCTGGGCGATTCCGTTGATGGCCTGGGTCTCGTTGAGCCGCCGCAGCCCGATTCCGGAGATCGGGTCCTCCCGCAGCCGGTCGAGCAGCGCGATGATCCCGTCGACGACCTCGTTCGCGGTCGCCCCGGGCAGCAGGCAGTCGTCGCCCCGGTTGACGCAGTCCTGGGCGAAGTTGTCCAGAGCCAGCTGGAAGCCCCGGGCCTGGCCGAGCGCGCCCTGCTCCATGTTCTTGGTCGGGTCCACGGCGGCGTCGAAGACCGCTCGGCCGACGTTCCTCGGATAGAGATGGGCGTAGACGCCGCCCAGTTCGGTGCCGTACGAGATGCCGAAGTAGTACAGCTTGTCGTCGCCGAGGACCTGGCGCATCAGATCCATGTCGCGGGCGGCGTTGACCGTGCCGACATACGGCAGCTCCTTGCCGGAGCGCTCCTCGCAGCCGTCGGAGAACTCCTCGATGCCGTCGACGAACTCCTTCTCCTCGGCCGCGTCCTCGGGGGTCGCGTCCTCGGCGAAGTACGCCTGCAACTGCTCGTCGTCCAGGCACTCCACCCCCGCGCTGTCCCCGACGCCCCGCGGGTCAAAGCTGACCAGGTCGTACCGGGCGCGCAGGGTCTCGAAGTCCTCGGCGAAGCCGGGCAGCGTGGCCACCCCGGAGCCGCCGGGCCCGCCGAAGTTGAAGATCAGTGAGCCGATGCGGCGGTCGGGGTCGCGTGCCCGGGCGCGGATGAGGGCCAGGGAGACGGTGTCGCCGCCGGAGTCGTCGTAGTCCAGCGGTACGTCCATCGAGGAGCACTCCCACTCGGCGCCGCCCGGCAGCGGGGAGGGGGCGGGACCGTTCCCCTGCTCTTCCGAGGGAGGCCCGCAGGCTTCCCACTCGAGCTCCTGGGAGGCCAGATCCTGCGCACGGTCGCGGTCGTTTCCCCCGCCTCCGTCGCCCGAGCAGCCCGCGGCCAGCAGCACGGACACGGCGACGGCGAGCGCGGCGGCCCGCCCGGCGGAGGAAGAGGTCGGCATGCCGCCATCCTGCGCCCGCCCGACCCCGGCCGCCCCCGCGGCGGTCCATGCGGGTGGTCGCGCCGCCCGGCGCCCCGGCAGCTCCCGGAGCGCGCTCGACCGCGTCCGTCGCACCGCAGGCAGTGCCCCGGCCGCGCCGCCGACGGGGCTACAGCAGTCCCTTGCGCGTGAGCTGGCTGAAGGCGAACCAGCCGGGCAGCACCGGCAGCCACAGCGTCAGCGTCCGGTACAGCAGGACCGCGGGGGCCGCCACGTCCTTGGGCAGGCCCACCAGGAGCAGACCGCCCAGCAGCGCGCCCTCGACCGCTCCCACGCCGCCGGGCGTCGGCGCCGCCGAGCCGAGCGCGTTGCCCGCCAGGAACACCACGGCGACCGCGGCATAGCTCACCGGCTGGGCGCCGTTCCCGAACGCCCGGATCGACGCGTCCAGGCACATCACGAACACACCGGTCAGCAGCAGCATTCCGCCGATGCCGGTGAGCAGCTTCAACGGTCGCTGGAGCACGTCCAGCATGCGCGGCACCACACCCGCGAACAGCGAGCGCAGCCGGGTGACCACGAACTTCCGCAGGAACGGGATCGCCGTGACCACCAGCACCAGCACCGCGACCGTCAGCAGCCCGGCGATGACCGTCCTCGACGGCGTCAGCGACGCCGTCTCCTCCGTGCCGGTCAGATAGCCGAAGGACAGCAGGAGCAGGATGTGCGCGCCCAGCCCGAAGAGCTGGGACGCGCCGACGCTGGCCACGGCCAGGCCCGGCCGTACCCCGGAGCGCTGCAGGAAGCGGGTGTTGAGCGCCACGCCGCCGACCGCCGCCGGAGCGACGATCTTCACAAAGGACCCGGCGACCTGGGCCAGCACGGTCCGCATGAAGCCCACCCGCTCCGGCACAAAGCCCAGCAGGGCCATGGCGGCGGCGAAGTAGCTCAGGGCCGAGAACACGGCCGCAGCGGCGACCCAGCCCCAGTGCGCCTGCGAGAAGATCGTGCCGAAGTCGATCCCGGCGATCTGCGAGAGCAGGAAGTAGGCGGCGACCGCGCCGGCGATCAGACTGACCAGCGTCCGCGGCTTGATCCGCTCCAGCCGCACCGGCTCCACCGGCGCCTGGGGTCTGATCAGCAGTACCTCGTGGCGGATCTGGGTGAGCAGATCCTCCTCGCGAACCTCGTCCAGCGCCTCGTCGATGGCCTTCTTGTCGGCCAGCTTCTCCGCGCGTTCGGTCTTGCGCTGGGCCTTGCGGTCCCCGGCGGCGGCCCCCGCGCCCGCCGCCGTACGCGCCCTGTGGGAGGCCTCGGCCGCCTTGAGCACCGCTTCGCGCTCCCGCTGCGCCCGTTCGCGGGCCAGCCGGCGCAGCGTGGCCCGCGTCGAACGGCTCAGCGCGATCGGCTGGAGCAGCGGCAGGCAGCCGGCGACCGCGTCAGGGCCGAGCACCTCGACCGCGCCCGCGACGGCGCGCTCCGCGCCCACCCTCAGGCCGAGCGTGGTCAGCAGCTGTGCCACGTCCATGCGCAGCACCACATCGCCGGCCGCGATCTCGCCGCCCCGCAGGTCCGTGAGGATGACCTTGCCGGAACGATCCACCAGCACGGCGTCGCCGGTCAGCCTGCGGTGCGCGATCCGCCGCGACTGCAGCGCTCTCACCTGCTGCCAGGCGCCCCGCACCACCTCGTCGGTGATCTCCTCGTCAGTCAGCGCGTCCAGGTACCGACCGCCCAGATGCTCGTACACCAGCATCACGGCGTCCGGGCCCAGCTCGGAGGTGGCGATCAGTTTGGGGGCGTTGGCGCCGGCCGCGATCGCCGCGTAGGCCAGGAGGGCCTCCTGCTCCAGGGCCTGGCGCAGGGTCTGGATGGAGCGGCGGGTGGTGATGGAGCGCAGCGTCAGCCGCCGCCACAGGCGGTAGAAGAAGCCGTGTGCCTGCTGCTCGCGGTCCACGACCGTGACATCGAGCGGGGGGCCGTCCTCCAGGGTGACCAGGTAGCGGCGGCCGCGGTCGCCGCCCTCGCCGTTCGCCTCGGCCTCGACGGGGGGCTCCTCGGCGCGCCGGGCGCTGACCGGGTGGAAGCCCACATGGCGAAGGCCCGCGAGGAGGTTCTGCCCGGTGGGGCGCACATTGGGCGAGCCGACGGCGTACAGGGTGCCGTAGGCGACCGTCCAGCCGAGCAGCACGGTCAGGATGATCGAGAAGGGTGTGGTGTAGCCGGCGACCAGCATCGCGAAGGCGTCCATCAGCAGGACCACCCACAGGGCGACGCGCCAGCGCGGTCTTCGGGCCATGCCGACGGCCGTCATATAGGCGATGACCGGGGCGAGATAGCCGTGTACGGGGTCGGTCAGATCGCCGCCCGCCTGCTGCTGCGTCAGGGCGTCCTGGAGCGAGTCGGGCGCGGCCTCGGCCACCCACAGGTCGGTGGCGAGGGTGACGCCGTGTGCGAGGACGGCGGCCAGCACGCCGTCGGCGATCCGCAGTCCGTCACGTTTGACCAGCCGCTCGATGGCGAAGGCGACGGGGACGAGCAGCACGGCGATGCTGGAGGCCAGTCCGGCGATCTTGACGAGGAGGGCGGGGGCTCCTTGCGTGCCCTTGTCGATGTCCTGTTCCAGGCCGGTGGTCGTGCCCTGGGCGAAGGCGGCGACGGCGAGGATGACGGCGATCGCCAGGATGCCGATCAGCAGCCGCATCAGATCGGACGGCCGGTGCACGCGCGCGGCGAGCAGCGGCTCGTCCCGGGAGACGCTGTCGGCCTGGATCACCTCGGGTTCGCGAGGCTCCTCCGATCCCTTCCGGTTCTTCGGTCCCTTCGAGCGGGAGGGGCGGTTCGACGGCGGGTCGTCCGGGTCGGGGCGGTCTGACGGCGGGTCGTCCGGGTCGGGGCGGTCTGACGGCGGGTCGTCCGGGTCGGGGCGGTCTGACGGCGGGTCGTCCGGGTCGGGGCGGTCTGACGGCGGGTCGTCCGGGTCGGGGCGGTCTGACGGCGGGTCGTCCGGGTCGGGGCGGTCTGACGGCGGGTCGTCCGGGGCGGGGTCGTCCGGCCCGTCCGGGTCGCGGACCGGTCCGGGCCGCCCGCCTGCGGGCTCGCCGCCGGCGGCTCCTCCCGTGGCCGTTTCCCCCTCGCCGTCGGCTCCGTCGGCCCCGGCCCCGGCCCGGGCCTCGCCGTCGGCTCCCCGGGCTTCCTGCACATGTCCGGGCACGCCGCTGGCCGGGCCGTGCGCCGCGCGCCTGGACCCGGGATCGTCCGGATACGGCTCGGGCTCGGGCGCGCCGGCCGCCATGCGAGGCTGCACGCCCTGCTCCTTCGCCGTCTCTGTCTCTTCTTGGTCTCGTATCACCGGTCACCTCCCCCTACGCCCCAGAGGCGTGGGGGACCCCCGGCACGATGGTGGCACGAGCGGACGGCAACGGGGGCATCAGGGTGCATCCCGAAGATCCGCTCATGGGGCCATTGTCGGTGGCGTGCGGCAGGATGGGCCGGATGGATGCGCTGCCTGAGTACGCGGAGCGGGTGCTGGAGGTCGCGGAACGGATCCCGCCCGGCCGTGTGATGACGTACGGAGACGTGGCCGAGTGGCTCGACGAAGGCGGTCCACGCCAGGTGGGCCGGGTGATGGCCCTCTACGGGGGCGGGGTGCCGTGGTGGCGTGTGGTCCGCGCGGACGGGGCGCTGCTGCCCGGTCATGAGCTGCGCGCGCTCCGGCACTACCGCGCGGAGGGGACCCCGCTGAGGGAGGCGACGGCCGCAGCGGAGGGGCATACGCCTCGGATCGATATGAAACGGGCCCGGTGGGACGGCGGCGGAACTCACATATGACAGCTTCCGCCACGGGCCGACGGTGCGGGCGCACGCCGTTCCGTACGGAGCAGGGAAGCGCGTGCGGGCCCGGGCGCGGGCACGGCCGACTGTGCGTCCGCCGCGGGCTGACGTAGCGTCTCTGAGTCCCTGCGGCTCTCCCCGCGGCGCGAACCGCACTCTCCGCATCAGCACACCCACCAGGACCGGCGATCCACGTGAGCTCCTCCTCCACCACCGGGCGTACGCCATACGCACCGCACCAGCGACAGGCGCGGCGGCGGACCCCTGGCGCATACCGGCTGGTGCGCACCCCGCCGGCCCGGCCCGAGCCCCCTCTCCTGGACGCAGCCCAGCGGGAGGTGGTTGCCCATGGCGAGGGCCCGCTGCTGGTGCTCGCGGGCCCCGGGACCGGGAAGACCACCACCCTGGTCGAGGCGGTCGCCGCCCGGGTGGCGCGCGGGGTCGACCCGGAGAGGATCCTGGTGCTCACCTTCAGCCGCAAGGCCGCGGCGGAGCTGCGGGACCGGATGGCGGTACGGCTGGGGGGAGTGCAGGGGCCGCCGGCGACGACCTTCCACTCCTTCTGCTACGCGCTGGTGCGGGCGCATCAGGATGCCGAGTTGTTCGCCGAGCCGCTGCGACTGCTGTCCGGACCCGAACAGGACGTCGCCGTAAGGGAGCTGCTGGCCGGTCAGCTCGACTTCGAGCGGGCGGGCGCGGCCCGCATACGCTGGCCGGACGAACTGCGCGCTGCTCTGACGACGCGCGGCTTCGCCGACGAGGTGCGGGCAGTGCTTGCGCGCAGCCGGGAGCTGGGCCTCGGGCCCGGCGCCCTGGCCCGGTTCGCGGACCGCACCGGCCGCCCCGACTGGGGGGCGGCCGCGGCGTTCCTCGCCGAGTACCTAGACGTGCTGGACCTGCAGGGCGTTCTCGACTACGCCGAGCTGGTGCACCGTGCGGTCCTGCTGGCCGAGCGGGTGGAGTTCCCGGACGAGGCGTTCGGCTACGACGCGGTCTTCGTGGACGAGTACCAGGACACCGACCCCGCCCAGGTGCGGCTGCTCCGGGCGCTGGCGGGCCGCGGCCGCACACTCGTCGCCTTCGGCGACCCGGACCAGTCGATCTACGCCTTCCGGGGCGCAGACGTGAACGGCATCCTCGACTTCCCGGACGCCTTCCGCCGCACCGACGGCCGGCCCGCCCCGGTGGCGGTGCTGACCCGCTCCCGCCGCAGCGGCGCGGACCTCCTGGCCGCCACCCGGCTGCTGACCCGCCGTATGCCGCTGCCCCGGCTGCCCGCGGACAAGGCACGGGCACACCGGGAGCTCGCCGCCGTGCGGGAAGGCGGCCGAGTGGAGGCGTACACCTATCCCACGGCCTCCGCGGAACTCGACAACATCGCGGACATCCTGCGCCGGGCCCACCTGGAAGACGGCGTCCCCTGGAACCAGATGGCCGTCCTCGTCCGCGCCGGCGGCCGCACCATCCCGACGGCCCGCCGCGCCCTGACCGCCGCGGGCGTCCCCGTCGAAACGGACGGCGCGGACATCCCCCTCCGCCACGAACCGGCCGTCGCCTCCCTCCTGACGGCCCTCCGCGTATCAGCCACGCTTCCCACGCCCGGAACGGCCCCCGAACAGCCTTCAACGCCTTCACCGCCTTCCGGTGATCCGGCCGAGCGGTCGGCCTCTGCGGCGGGTCCTGGCGGGTGCTTGCCGGGGGGCGTCGAGCCGTTCGACGCGGCGGTGGGCGCGTGGAGCGGCAGCTCGGACGGAGCGCCGGTCGACGCCGAGGGCAGCGCGCCGGAGCGGCCCGAGTCCGGTCCCGGCAGCGCCGGGGGTGTACCGTCCGGCGACGCCGACGGCTTCGCCGGGGAGCCGGCCGGGGCGCGCCGCGAGGCGGGCGCGCCGGAGTCCGGGGCGGAGCCCCGGTTCCGGGAAAGGGCGGGGTGGGGGAACGACCCCCTCGACCCCGAGACCGCCCTCACCCTCCTCACCTCGCCCCTCGGCGGCATGGACACCGCCGACCTCCGCCGCCTCGCCCGCGCCCTGCGCGACGAGGAGCGGGCCGCGGGCAACAAGCTGCCGCCGCCCTCCGACCGGCTCCTCGCCCGCGCGCTCGCCGAACCCGAGCGGCTCGTCGTGCACGACCCCGCGTACGCCCGCGGCGCGCAGATCCTCGGCGCGCTTCTGCACAAGGCGAAGGAGCTCCTCCTCGGCGGCGGCACCGCCGAGGAGGCCCTCTGGCTGCTGTGGAACGGCACGTCCTGGCCGCAGCGCCTGCACCGCGCCGCCCTGCGAGGCGGCGCGGCCGGCCGCAACGCCGACCGCGACCTCGACGCCGTCTGCGCCCTCTTCGACGCCGCCGCCCGCGCCGAGGACCGCACCGGCGGCCGCGGCGTCCTCAACTTCCTCGAAGAGCTCGACGCCCAGGACATCGCCGCCGACACGCTCGCCAAGCGCGCCGTACGCCCCGACGCCGTACGCCTGATGACCGCCCACCGCTCCAAGGGCCTCGAGTGGCGGCTCGTCGTCGTCGCGGGCGTGCAGGAGGGACTGTGGCCCGACCTCCGCCGCCGCGGCTCCCTCCTGGAGGCCGACCGCATCGGCCGCGACGGTCTCGCCGAACCCCTCACGCCAAGCGCTCTCCTCGCCGAGGAGCGCCGTCTCTTCTACGTCGCCGCCACCCGCGCCCGCGACCGGCTCGTCGTCACCGCCGTCAAGGCCCCCGCCGACGACGGAGACACCCCTTCCCGCTTCCTCGCCGAACTCGGCGTGGAGCCGAAGGACGTCGCCGGCCGCCCGCGCCGCCCTCTCGCCGTCGCCCCGCTCGTCGCCGAACTCCGCGCCGCCACCGTCGACCCGGAGGCCTCTTCGGCCCTGCGTGAGGCCGCCGCCCGCCGCCTCGCCCGCCTCGCCGCGCTCTCCGACGACGAGGGCCAGCCACTGGTGCCCGCCGCACACCCGTTCCGCTGGTGGGGGCTGAACGAACCCACCCACAGCGCTGTTCCCCTCCGCGACCGCAGTCACCCGATCGTGTTGTCCCCGAGCTCCCTGGAGAAGCTCGCCGACGGCGCCTGCGCCCTGCAGTGGTTCCTCGGCCGCGAGGTGAAGGCCGACGCCCCCGCCACCGCCGCCCAGGGCTTCGGCAACGTCGTGCACGTCCTCGCCGACGAGGTCGCCTCCGGCCGCACCCCCGCCGACCTCGCCGTCCTGATAGAACGGCTGGACACGGTCTGGGACGCCCTCGCCTTCGACGCCCCATGGAAGTCGCGGCAGGAGAAGGAACACGCGCGTGCCGCCCTCGAACGCTTTCTGCGCTGGCACGTCATGGACCGCGGCGGCCGCACACCCGCCGCGACCGAGCACCCCTTCGACGTGACCCTGGAGGCAGGCCCGTACGAGGTGCGGATCCGCGGCTCCATGGACCGCGTGGAGACCGACGGGCACGGCCATGCGTACGTGGTCGATTTCAAGACCGGCAAACAGGCTCCGACCAAGGACGAGGTCGCGGCCCACCCGCAGCTCGCCGTCTACCAGCGGGCGGTCCGCGAGGGCGCGGTGGACGAGGCGTTCGACGGCCGCCGCCCCGAACCGGCGGGCGCGGAACTGGTCCAGCTCCGCCGGCCCGCCCCCAAGAAGGAGGGCGGCGAAGCCCTCCCGCGCGTGCAGTCCCAGGCGCCCCCCGCCGACGCCTGGGTCGGCGAGCTCCTCGCCGGCGCCGCGGGCCGCGTCCTCGACGAGCGCTTCACCCCCACCGCCGGTTCGCAGTGCGAGAACTGCGCCTTCCGCTCCTCCTGCAGCGCCCGCCCCGAGGGCCGCCATGTCGTCGAGTGACGCGAATCACGATCCGGCAGTGCATCCATATGGCTGGAACGCGAGTCCGATGGTGCGGCATAAGCAGCACCTAAATGGGGAGCGCGAACGGTGAACAACCGGAAGTTTCTGGTCACGGCGACGCTGTGTGTGACAGCGGCCATGGGCCTGGCCGCCTGCGGCGGCAACAAGGACGGCGAGGACAAGAAGGCCGACGCCGCAGCGTCCCCGTCGCCGAAGGCGACGGAGAAGCCGGACCCGCTCGCCGGGCTCACGGCCGACCAGATCGCCGACAAGGCGCTCGACACGACCAAGGCCGTGAACTCCCTGAAGGTGAAGGGCTCAAAGAACGCGGACGGCGAGCTCACGGAGTTCGATGTGGCCGTCACCCAGAAGGGCGACTGCGCCGGCACCCTGCGCTCCGGCGGCAGCACTGCGGACAGCGGCAGCAGCGCGGACATACGCGTGGTGGGCAAAGCGGCCTATGTGAAGGGCGACGAGAAGTACTACCAGGAGACGGGCGAGGAGGACGGCGCCTCCGCCGAGGAGGGCGCCGGCATAGCCGAACTGCTCAAGGGCCGCTGGATCAAGGTCCCCGAGGACGAGGGCGACCCGGACGACCTGGCCGCCATATGCGACGTGGACATCCACCTGGAGCTTGCGGACCGCTCCAAGACCGGCCTCGCCAAGGGCGAGGACGCCGACGTCGACGGCAAGAAGGCCGCCGTGCTCACCAAGAAGAGCGGAGCGGAGACGTTCACCTACTACGTATCCAAGGACGGTGAGCCCTACCTGCTCAAGTTCACCTCCGAAGGCGGCAAGGAGCCCGAGTCGGTTCAGTTCGCCGACTTCAACGCATCCCTCACCGTCGAGGCGCCGCCCGCCGACCAGGTCCTTGACCCGGCCAAGCTGGGCGGCTGACGCACCCCCCCCGCCAGGCTGCGGGGCCGCTGACAGCGCCGGCTTCAGGCGCTGTCAGCGGCCCCTACTAGCCTCTTGCAGGTGACCGCACGCATCACCGACCCCGAGCAGCTCAAGGAGCTCCTCGGCATCCCCTTCACCCCGGAGCAGACGGCCTGCATCACCGCGCCGCCCGCCCCGCAGGTCATCGTGGCCGGAGCCGGCTCGGGCAAGACGACGGTCATGGCGGCGCGGGTGGTCTGGCTCGTCGGCACCGGACAGGTCGCCCCCGAACAGGTCCTCGGCCTCACCTTCACCAACAAGGCCGCCGGCGAGCTCGCCGAACGGGTCCGCACCGCTCTCGTCCGCGCCGGGGTGACCGACCCCGACACCCATGAAGCACCGGGCACGCCCGGCGGCCACCCGGACGCCCCGCAGGGCGAGCCCCGCATCTCCACCTACCACGCCTTCGCCGGACAGCTGCTGACCGACCACGGCCTCCGCATCGGCCTCGAACCGACCGCACGGCTGCTCGCCGACGCCACCCGCTACCAGCTCGCCGCCCGCGTGCTGCGCGAGGCCCCCGGGCCGTACCCCTCCCTCACCCGCTCCTTCTCCCTCCTCGTCGCCGACGTGCTCGCCCTTGACGCGGAACTCGCCGAACACCTCGTACGCCCCGAGCAGCTCCTGGCCCACGACAGCGAGCTGCTGCGCACGCTCGAGGTCTCCAGGCTGACCAACGCCGATCTGCGCAAGGTCCCGGAGGCAGCCGCCGCCCGCCGCGAGCTGCTGGAGCTGACCGTCCGCTACCGCGAGGCCAAGCACGCCCGCGACCTGCTCGATTTCGCCGACCAGATCGCCCTCTCCGCGGAGCTCGCCCTCACCCGGCCGGAGGTCGGGTCGATGCTGCGCGACGAGTTCCGCATCGTCCTCCTCGACGAGTACCAGGACACCTCCGTCGCACAGCGGCTGCTGCTGTCCGGCCTGTTCGGCCAGGGCACCGGCCACGCCGTCACCGCCGTCGGCGACCCCTGCCAGGCCATCTACGGCTGGCGCGGCGCCTCGGTGGCCAATCTGGACGACTTCCCCGCCCACTTCCCCCACGCCGACGGCCGCCCCGCCACCCGCTACGCCCTCAGCGAGAACCGCCGCAGCGGCGGCCGCCTCCTCCAACTCGCCAACGGCCTGGCGGCACCCCTGCGCGCCCTGCACGAAGGCGTCGAGGCGCTCCGCCCCGCCCCCGGCGCCGAACGCGACGGATCCGTCCGCTGCGCCCTGCTGCCCACCCACGCCGAAGAGCTCGAATGGCTCGCCGACCAGATCGCCCACCTCGTGCGCACGGGCCGGGAACCGGGCGAGATCGCCGTCCTGTGCCGCACCGCCGCCGACTTCCCCCGCATCCAGGGCGCCCTCGTGGCCCGCGACGTCCCCGTCGAAGTCGTCGGCCTGTCCGGGCTGCTGCATCTGCCCGAAGTCGCCGACCTGGTCGCCATGTGCGAGGTCCTCCAGGACCCCGGGGCCAACGCCTCACTTGTCCGGCTGCTCACCGGCCCCCGCTGGCGGATCGGCCCCCGCGACCTCGCCCTGCTCGGCCGCCGCGCCCGGCTGCTCGTCCACCGCGAACGCGCAGCCGACGACGCCGACGCGGACGAGCGGCTCGCCGCCGCCGTCGA
Source organism: Streptomyces sp. MUM 178J (assembly GCF_022414575.1). GTDB lineage: Bacteria > Actinomycetota > Actinomycetes > Streptomycetales > Streptomycetaceae > Streptomyces > Streptomyces chengmaiensis. The sequence continues at coordinate 25,832 of NZ_JADWYQ010000003.1, forward strand.
AGGCGCCGACCCCGCCGAAGTGATCTCCCTCGCCGACGCCCTCGACACCTTCCTGGCCACGACCGCGCCCGACGAGGACGACGACCGCCTGCCCTTCTCCGCCGAGGCACGCGTCCGCTTCGCCCGCTTTGCCGCCGAACTGCGCGAGCTGCGCCGGGGCCTCGCCGACCCCCTGATGGACGTCCTGCACCGCGTCCTCGCCGCCACCGGTCTGGAGGTCGAGCTCTCGGCCTCCCCGCACGCCCTCGCCGCCCGCCGCCGCGAGACCCTCTCCGGCTTCCTCGACATCGCCGCGGGCTTCGCCGCCCTCGACGGAGAGGCCACGCTCCTGGCCTTCCTCGGCTTTCTGCGCACCGCCGCCCAGTACGAGAAGGGTCTGGACAACGCCCTGCCGGGCGGCGAGAACACGGTCAAGGTGCTCACCGCCCACAAGTCCAAGGGGCTCGAGTGGGACGTCGTCGCCGTCCCCGGGCTGGTCGCCAAGCAGTTCCCCAGCGAGCAGCCGCGCGAGGCGTGGACCGCCCAGGCCAAGGTTCTGCCGCACCCGCTGCGCGGAGACGCGGCCACCCTGCCCGTGGTGCCGTCCTGGGACCCGAAGGGGATCAAGGCGTTCAAGGAGGCGCTGAAGGACCACCAGCACACCGAGGAACTGCGCCTCGGATATGTCGCCTTCACCCGGCCCCGCTCCCTGCTGCTGGGCTCAGGCCACTGGTGGGGGCCCACCCAGAAGCGGCGGCGCGGCCCCTCGCCGTTTCTCCGGGAGTTGTACGAGCACTGTGCGCAAGGCCATGGAGAGATCGAGGCCTGGGCGGACGAACCGGCCGAGGACGCGGAGAACCCGGCCCTGCGGGACGCCGCCGCCGAGCAGCCCTGGCCCCTGCCGCTCGACCCCGGCTCCCTCGCCCGCCGCCGCGAGGCCGCCGACACCGTCCTGGCGCACCTCGCCCGGACCTCCGCGCAGGAGCCCGGCTCCGAGCCGGCTCCCGGGACCGCATCCGGCTCCGGACGCTGCGCGGAGCGGGCGGCAGCGCCCGATGACGACCCGCTACCCGATGACCCCGTCCCCGACGACGCACCGGAACCGGACTGGGACGACTGGGGCCACGTGGACGACTGGGACGGCGAGGCAGAGGAGCCCGGCCCCCGGGACCCCGATCCATGGGACCCCGAACCGTCCGGCCCCGAACCATGGGAAGCCGGCGCTCCACGGGACCCCGAACCATGGGAAGCCGGCGCTTCATGGGACCCCGAGGCCCCGGAGGACGGTCCCGGGACCGGTGCGGACCATGCGCCCGTCGCCCTGCCCGCACCCCGCCACGCCCCTACGGCCGACACTTCTCCCCCGAACCTCACCCCCGAGGACGCCCGCACCATCGCCTCCTGGGACCGCGACCTCGACGCACTCGCCGGGGAACTGCGCCGCAGCCGCGCCGCCGTGCACGACGTCCTCGTACCGCCCTCCCTGTCCGCCTCCCAGCTGCTGCGTCTCGCCGCCGACCCCGACGGCTTCGCCGAGGAGCTGGCCCGCCCCATGCCCCGGCCCCCGCAGCCCGCGGCCCGCCGCGGCACCCGCTTCCACGCCTGGGTCGAGTCACGCTTCGAGGCGCTGCCGCTGCCGATGCTCGGCCCCGACGAACTGCCCGGCGGCGACGAGGACGACCCGGAGATCGCCGACGAGCGCGACCTCGCCGCCCTCAAGGAGGCCTTCGAACACACCCCGTACGCCCACCGCACCCCCTACCGCGTCGAGGCCCCCTTCCAGATCACGCTCGCGGGCCGGGTCGTGCGCGGACGGATAGACGCCGTCTACCGCACCGATGCGCCCCCCGCGGCCGATGCGCCCTCGCCGGCCGACGCGGCCGCCGGACCCGGCGCACCGCAGTACGAGATCGTCGACTGGAAGACCAACCGCCGCCACACCGCCGACCCGCTCCAGCTCGCCGTCTACCGCCTCGCCTGGGCCGAGCAGCACGGCATCCCCCTGCAGGCCGTGACCGCCGCCTTCGTCTACGTCCGCAGCGGGGAGGTGGTCCGCCCCGACGCCCTGCCCGGCCGGGCCGAGCTGGAGCGCATCCTGCTGGGCGAGACGGCGGACGAGACGGCCTCCCCGGCCCGTTAGGCTCAAGAGCATGAGCCCTACCCCGGACAGCGCCGTCCGACAGTACGTCCGGCAGCACCGCACAGCCTTCCTCGACGACCTCGCCGACTGGCTGCGCATCCCGTCCGTGTCGGCACAGCCCGAGCACGCGGCGGACGTACGGCGCAGTGCCGACTGGCTCGCGGAGAAGCTCAAGGAGACCGGCTTCCCGATCACCGAGGTCTGGACCCCGGACGGCTCCGGGGACGCTGCCCCCGCCGCGCCCGCCGCGCCCGCCGTCTTCGCCTCCTGGCCGTCCGACGACCCGGACGCGCCGACGGTCCTCGTCTACGGCCACCACGACGTACAGCCCGCCGCCCGCGAGGACGGCTGGCGCACCGACCCCTTCGAGCCGCAGACCGCCGACGGACGGATGTACGGCCGCGGCGCGGCCGACGACAAGGGGCAGGTCTTCTTCCACACCCTGGGGCTCCGCGCCCACCTCGCCGCCACCGGCCGCACCGCGCCGGCCGTCAACCTCAAGCTGCTGGTCGAGGGCGAGGAGGAGTCCGGCTCCCCGAACTTCCGCACCCTCGTCGAAGCCAACGCCGCCCGCCTCACCGCCGACGCGGTGATCGTCTCGGACACCGGCATGTGGTCCGAGACGACCCCCACCGTGTGCACCGGCATGCGCGGCGTCGCAGACTGCGAGATCGCCCTGTACGGCCCCGACCAGGACATCCACTCCGGCTCATTCGGCGGCGCGGTCCCCAACCCGGCCACCGCCGCCGCCCGCCTCGTCGCAGCCCTGCACGACGCCGAGGAGCGCGTCGCCGTTCCCGGCTTCTACGACGGCGTCACCCCACTCACCGACGCCGAACGAGAGCTCTTCGCCGAGCTCCCCTTCGACGAGGCGTCCTGGCTGCGCACCGCCAAGTCCCACGGCACGCTCGGCGAAGCCGGCTACTCCACCCTGGAGCGCGTCTGGGCCCGCCCCACCGCCGAGGTCAACGGCATCGGCGGCGGCTACCAGGGCCCCGGCGGGAAGACGATCGTGCCGGCCTCCGCCCGGATCAAGCTGTCCTTCCGCCTTGTGGCGGACCAGGACCCCGAGAAGATCGAACTGGCGGTGCGCGACTGGGTCGCCGCGCAGCTTCCCCGGGGCATCCGCCACGAGATCGAGTTCGGCGCCCCGACGCGCCCCTGCCTGACCCCGCTCGACCACCCCGCCCTGCAGTCGGCAGCCCGCGCCATGTCCCGTGCCTTCGACGGCCAGAAGGTCCGCTTCACCCGCGAGGGCGGCTCCGGGCCGGCCGCCGACCTGCAGGACGTCCTCGGCGCGCCCGTCCTCTTCCTCGGCGTCTCCGTCCCCTCCGACGGCTGGCACGCCCCCAACGAAAAGGTCGAACTGGACCTGCTTCTCAAAGGAGCGGAGAGCGCCGCCCATCTGTGGGCTGACCTGCCGAACGCCCTTCGCTGAGCTGACACCCAAACCATCAGGGGGAGTTGGAAGTACCGTGAGCACCGACAGCTACGCCACCGCGAGCCGCGCGGCCGACCTCGCCGCCCCGATCAGCCTCACCGCCCCCAGCGGCATCGACCGCGAGGCGCACCACCGCCTCGACGAGGCCTGGCTGGCGGCGGCGTGGAGCCACCCCACGACCCGGGTCTTCGTGGTCTCCGGCGGACAGGCGCTGATCGACGACACCCCCGACGGGCGCACCGAACTGGTCATGACCCCCTCGTTCGAGGCCCCCGTCACCGAGACCCACCGCTACTTCCTGGGCACCGACGCCGACGGGGTGCGCTACTTCGCCCTCCAGAAGGACGTCCTTCCGGGCCGTATGGACCAGTCCGCGCGCCCCGCGGGCCTGCGTGAGGCCGGGCTGCTGCTCTCCCCGCGCGACGCCGGACTCCTCGTCCACGCCGTCGCCCTGGAGAACTGGCAGCGGATGCACCGCTTCTGCTCCCGCTGCGGCGAACGCACCGTCATCGCCGCGGCCGGGCACATCCGACGCTGCCCGGCCTGCGGCGCCGAGCACTACCCCCGCACCGACCCGGCCGTCATCATGCTCGTCACCGACGACGAGGACCGCGCGCTCCTGGGGCGGCAGGTCCACTGGCCCGAAGGCCGCTTCTCCACCCTGGCCGGTTTCGTCGAGCCCGGGGAGTCCATCGAGCAGTCAGTGCGCCGAGAGGTGTTCGAGGAGGCGGGCGTCACGGTCGGGGACGTCGAGTACATCGCCAGCCAGCCCTGGCCCTTCCCCTCCAGCCTGATGCTCGGCTTCATGGCCCGCGCCACCTCCGCCGAGATCGACGTCGACGGCGAGGAGATCCACGAGGCGCGCTGGTTCTCGCGGGAAGAGCTGCGGGCCGCATTCGAGTCCGGGGAGGTCCTGCCTCCCTACGGCATCTCGATCGCGGCCCGCCTGCTCGAGCTCTGGTACGGCAAGCCGCTCCCCAAGCCGGGAGAACTCACCTGACCCCTGACGGCCTCTGACCCGGGATCGGCGCCACTCAGACGCCGATCTTCTGCTTGACCTGGGCCGGCGAGGGGGCGTACCGGCTGGCGGTTGCGCCCGGACACGAGAGAGCCCCCCGCGGGGGCGTCCTCTGTATAGGGCGCGGCTCAGACGGCGAGGGCCTGCTTCACCTGGGCAAGGCTCGGATTCGTCATCACGATGTCGTCGCCGCCGTTGGGGGGAACTACCAGAACCGTCGGCACGGTCTGATTGCCTCCGTTGGCCTTCTCGACGAAGGCCGCCGACGCCGGGTCCTGCTCGATGTTGATCTCGGTGTAGGCGATGCCCTCGCGGTCCATCTGGCTCTTCAGCCGACGGCAGTAGCCGCACCACGTGGTGCTGTACATCGTCACGGTCCCCAGCATCGTCTCTCGCTCTCCTCACGGTCCGGGACGTCGGACCCGGCTCGGCCAACACCCCACGGGGGTATTCCGGGGGCTCGTTTCCCCGCGTAAAACGTACGCGACCCGGCCGCCATTCCCGTATTCGTACGACTGCGTCCCCACGGCTGTGGACGACCGTCCCACCCGCCCGATGCGGACCTGGCAGCATGGCGGGGTGACAGCAGCAACGCACCTCTCCCATTTCCCGCAGGTCCCCGAGTCGGCCGACGCGGTGCTCGAGGGGCTCGACCCCGAGCAGCGCGAGGTCGCGACGGCGCTGCATGGCCCGGTGTGCGTGCTGGCAGGCGCCGGCACGGGCAAGACTCGCGCCATCACCCACCGCATCGCCTACGGGGTGCGCGCCGGGATACTCCCGCCCGCCAGCGTCCTCGCCGTCACCTTCACCAATCGGGCCGCGGGCGAGATGCGGGGCCGGCTGCGGCAGCTCGGCGCGGGGGGCGTCCAGGCCCGCACCTTCCACTCGGCCGCACTGCGCCAGCTCCAGTACTTCTGGCCGAAAGCGGTCGGAGGCGAGCTGCCCCGGCTGCTGGAGCGCAAGATCCAGCTCGTCGCCGAGTCCGCCGCCCGCTGCCGAGTCCGGCTGGACCGCAACGAGCTGCGGGACGTCACCGGCGAGATCGAATGGGCGAAGGTCACCCAGACCGTGCCCGCCGACTATCCCGCCGCAGTCGCCAAGTCCCACCGCGACGCCCCGCGCGACACGGCGGAAATCAGCCAGATCTACGGCGCCTACGAACAGTTGAAGCGCGACCGCTCGATGATCGACTTCGAGGATGTGCTGCTGCTCACCGTGGGCGTCCTCCAGGACCGGCACGACATCGCCGACCAGGTCCGCCGCCAGTACCAGCACTTCGTGGTGGACGAGTACCAGGACGTCAGCCCCCTCCAGCAGCGACTGCTCGAGCTGTGGCTCGGCGATCGCGACAGCCTCTGCGTCGTCGGCGACGCCAGCCAGACGATCTACTCCTTCACCGGGGCCACCCCCGACCACCTGCTGAACTTCCGCACCCGTCATCCCGACGCCACGGTCGTCAAACTGGTCCGTGACTACCGCTCCACACCTCAGGTGGTCCATCTCGCCAACGGGCTGCTCGACCAGGCCCGCGGCCGCGCCGCAGAGCACCGTCTGGAGCTGATCTCCCAGCGCGACCCCGGCCCGGAGCCCGTCTACAGCGAGTACGCGGACGAGCCCGCCGAGGCCGAGGGCACCGCCCGCCGCATCCGCGAGCTGATCGAGGCGGGCGTCCCGGCCGGAGAGATCGCCGTGCTGTACCGGGTCAACGCGCAGTCGGAGGTCTATGAGCAGGCCCTCGCCGACGCGGGCGTGCCCTACCAGCTGCGCGGGGCCGAGCGTTTCTTCGAACGGCAGGAGGTGCGCGAGGCCGGCGTCGCCCTGCGGGGGGCCGCCCGTGCAGGGAGCAACGACTCCTTGCTCGACGATGCGGAGGACCTGCCCGCCCAGGTCCGTGCGGTGCTCTCCGCCAAGGGCTGGACCGCCGAGCCGCCCGCGGGTTCCGGGGCCGTGCGCGACCGCTGGGAATCGCTGGCCGCGCTCGTCCGCCTCGCCGAGGACTTCGCCCGGGCCAGGCCGGAGGCGTCACTCGCGGATCTGGTGGCCGAGCTGGACGAGCGTGCCGCCGCTCAGCACGCGCCCACCGTCCAGGGCGTCACCCTCGCCTCACTCCACTCCGCGAAGGGCCTGGAGTGGGACGCGGTGTTCCTCGTCGGCCTCACCGAGGGCATGATGCCGATCACCTACGCCAAGACGGACGAACAGGTGGAGGAGGAGCGGCGGCTGATGTACGTAGGCGTCACCCGCGCCCGGCTGCATCTGTCCCTGTCCTGGGCGCTGTCCCGCTCGCCGGGCGGACGCGCGAGCCGTCGCCCCACCCGGTTCCTGAACGGGCTGCGGCCCGGCTCCACGGCCTTCGGCGCACGGAGCGCCGGCGGCGCGGGAGGCGTCGAGCGCGGCAGCGGCGGCCGTCGCAAGCGCCGGGGCCCGGTGCTGTGCCGCGTCTGCGGCAAGACGCTCACCGACGCGGGTGAGATGAAGCTGATGCGCTGCGAGGACTGCCCCTCCGACATGGACGAGGCGCTGTACGAGCGGCTTCGCGAGTGGCGCTCGGACCAGGCCAGGGAGTTGGGCCAGCCCGCCTACTGCGTCTTCACCGACAAGACGCTGATGGCGATCGCCGAGGCCACTCCGGGCAGCGAGGGGGAGCTCGCCGCCATCTCCGGAGTCGGCGGCCGCAAGCTGGAACGCTTCGGCGCCGATGTGCTTGCCATCTGCGCAGGCCAGGACGTTGGGGGAGGCGATGGGGAGGGCTGATGCAAACTCGTCGAAAAAATAGTTTGCGCACGCCCCAGCCGTCCCCATAGGTTCTTAACCACGGAAACAGCGACTTCTCTGAAGCGCTGCCTCCGTGTTGTACTTATCCGAATACGCGCGACCGGCCCCGGCCGGTCCCCGAGACGCCGAGAGGAGGCGATTGAAGTGATCAGCATCAAGACCAGCACCGTCAGCACCGCCAAAATGACCGATCGCTCGGTCGTCTCCGCGTGCTTGCTCGGCCTCTCCTTCTCGTTCTCCGGCACCCGTATGTCCGGCGGCTGCGCCGTGCCTCCCGTGTCCGGCCTGGGCGGCCTCCCCGTCCGGGAGCGCAATGAGCGACCGACCAAGGCACTGGAAGCAGGAGCAGCAGCGGCGCAGGCCCGGGCCTATGCCTTTGCGGCGGCCAGTGCCGAGATGGACCAGACGCAGCACCACACGAAGTGGGCCTTCCGTGGGCTCGAACCCTGGAGTGATCCAGCCTGACTGAGACTCAGGCCGGCGCCTTCAGGGCCGCGGAACCCCACCCGGGATCCGCGGCCCTTCTGTTTTCCCCGAACGGGGAGAGCGGAGTGAAGGGGCCTCGGGACAAGAAACACCCGGTACCAGCCTCCCCCCGGCCGACCGGCCGGGCCGACCAGACGAGGAACGACACCACCGTGCAACTCGAAGCGCACGCCCCGTCCGTACCGAACGCCAAGACCGTCCCCCCGCCCGTCCCCACGGAGGACTCCACCTTGTCCCCGCTCACCGCGCTCACCGCTCTCGACGACGCCATCGAGAACCTCGGCGAGTCCGTGCCCTGCCGCTCCTACGACCCGGAGGTCTTCTTCGCCGAGTCTCCGGCAGACGTCGAGTACGCCAAGTCCCTCTGCCGCACCTGCCCGCTGATGGAGGCCTGCCTCGCAGGCGCCAAGGAGCGGCGTGAGCCGTGGGGCGTCTGGGGCGGAGAGCCCTTCGTCCAGGGTGTGGTCGTCGCCCGCAAGCGGCCGCGTGGCCGCCCGCGCAAGAACCCGGTCACGGCATGAACGCCACCGGAACGATCGATCGCCCCCTCACGCACAACCCCCAGAAGCAGGCCCTCATGACCTCTTCCACCAGCGAGCCCGCGCGCTCCGCGACCCAGAACTTCAACACCATCGGTGCGAACACCTCGCGCCAGAACAGGACCCGCGAAATGCAACTCATCCCAGAAGCCCTGGCCCGTGCGCATATGCACGACCGCCTGCGGGAGGCCGACCGCGACCGCCTGGCCGTACGCCTGGCCGCCGCGCGCCGGATGCAGCGCCGCGCCGAGCGTGTCTCCATGCGCGCCCGCCGCGCGCTGGCCCTGGCGATCATGAACTGACCGCCGGCGGCTGTACGTCTGAGGAACCCTAGCGGGGGCCGGTCGAACGGACCGGCCCCCGCGGTGCGTTGTCCCTGCACCCGGTCGTCAGCGGAGTTATCGTCACGTGGTGGACCAGCACCAGCCCCCCGATTCCGCAAGACCAGAGGCCGCAAGACCCGACTCCGAGCCCGTCATCTGCTCCCGCTGCGGCAAGCGCGCCGATGCCGCGCCCTTGACCTGGACCTGTTCCGTGGAGAACGGCGTCCGCCGCTACTTCTGCGACGACTGCGCCCGCGCCAACATCAGATCCATCGAAGGACGTCTCGACTCTGCATGGTGGTGAGCCGCCGGAGCCCCGCCGCCACGTTGTCAGGCCTGGGCCTCGCCCGCAGGAGCGGCAGGGGCCTCGTCCGGCGCGGGCGGGAGGAATCCCGGGACCCAGGACTCCAGTTCGTCCCTGAGGCGGACCGTCGCGTTCAGCTGGCAGAGCACCCCGATCGTGCTCAGGGTCACCCGGTGTATCAGTAGGTACGACGGGGGCAGATTGAGCTGCTTGCCGAGCTGATGCGCGGGGGATCGGACATCGGCTATCCGGGCTGCCTGGGTGCGCATCCAGGCGCGGGTGAAGGTGAACTCCTCCACCTGCGCGGGCTCGATGATCGGCAGCAGATAGTCCAGAACCGCATCCGGGTCGAGGTCGATGGACTCCTTGACGAAACCCTCCTCGCACAGCAGGGCATAGACCTCCTCCGCCTGGCCCTCCAGGGTCATGCGCAGGCAGTCGCCGATCGTCTGGGGCAGGCCCCCGGGCAGTCGGTCGACGGTGCCGAAGTCGAGCACTCCCAGCCGCCATCCCTCGCCGCCGTCCTCCGGGGCCAGAAGGCGGAAGTTCCCGGGGTGGGGGTCCGCGTGCAGCAGGCGCGTGCGGGCCGGGCCCGAGAAGAGGAAGCGGGCGAGGAGCTGGCCCGCACGGTCCCGCTGGTCCGGGGCTCCGTCGGCGATCACCTCGGCCAGCGGTATGCCGTCGATCCACTCCGTGACCAGCACCTGGTCGGACTGGTGCACCACATCGGGGACCAGGACGTCCGGATCGTCGGCGAAGGTCGCGGCATGCTCCCGCTGAGCCTGTGCCTCCAGTTCATAGTCGAGTTCCTCGGTCACCCGGTCGCGGAGCTCGGCGATCAGCGGCTTGATGTCCATGCCCGGGATCAGCGGTCCCAGCAGCCGGGCGAAGCGGCTGAGCTGGCTCAGATCTGACAGCAGGGCCTCACCCGCTCCGGGATACTGCACCTTCACCGCGACCTCCCGCCCGTCGTGCCAGACGGCGCGATGGACCTGGCCTATGGACGCGGCTGCCGCGGGCTTGTCCTCGAAACTGAGGAACAGCTCCCGCCACTGTCCGCCGAGCCGCTCCTCGAGCACCGTGTGCACGGTGCGTGTCGGCAACGGGGGCGCGGCGTCCTGAAGCTTCGTCAGCGCGGCACGGTAGGGGCCCGCCAGCTCCTCCGGGAGGGCCGACTCGAACACCGACATGGCCTGGCCGAACTTCATCGCGCCCCCCTTCAGTTCGCCGAGGACCTTGAACAGCTGCTCGGCCGTGCGCTGTTGCAGCTCGCGTGCGACGATCTCCGCCGACTTGCCTCCGATCCGCCTGCCCAGCCCCCAGGTCGCCCGCCCGGCGAAACCCAGGGGCAGCGCGGCCAGCTTGGCGGTCCGGGTGACCGCCTTCCGGGGAAGATCAGACATGCGCCCCTCCAAATCCCAGACAGCCCGTGCCGCATATGCCCTACGGCGTTGCTCCGTTGACGGCGGTTACCCGGACATTGTGTCGTGCGGCGGCCTCCCGCCCGAGGTGTGCTCCCTCACTGTCGCCTCCCGCACTGCAGCCGCAGTCGAGTCGAGGAGCGATCCGCTCGGCTCGCCATTGGAGCAGCGGCAACGACGTCTCCCACCGTGTGCCGATGCTGGCCGGGGACTCCCCGTCAAGAAATGCCAGGGCATGAGCGGCGGCCAGGCCCGCGACCGCCGTGGCCAGCGCCACATCGCAGGACTGCGCAACCCTGCGGCGTCCCGAACGCCACTGCGCCAGCAGCCTCGGTCGTCCTGGGTCGCCCTGCCCCCTGCCGAGTTCCAGACACCCGGCGCAGGCGGTCCCGCCCGGCAGCACCAGCGGGCCCACCACGCCCGTGGCCTCCACCACCCCCGCGTACAGATGCGGCGTGCCGGCGGCGACCCACGGCTCCGCCGTGGCGGGCTCCGGGACGTAGGCCGCCAGTCCGTCGCGGGGCGCGACGACGATCAGTCCGAGGCCCGGTTCGCCCGCGGCGGCGCCCGGACAGTCCCCCGAAGCGCCGGGGCCCGCGGTGCGGGGACGACGGCCGGGCGCGCAGCGCCCCACCAGCCGACGCGCCGAGACGTCCCGGCGCTGGCCCACCGCCTCCGCGGGCAGCCCTCCGGGTGCGACGTCCGACGGCTCGGCGCAGCCGCCGTCCAGCACCTCGACCTGCCCCACCCCGGCGGCCGACAGCACCGACGCCACCGTGGCGCCGACCCTGCCCGCACCACGCACCTGAACGCGCATGGCCCGGCGGGCGGTCAGCCGCCGTATCCCCGCGCCCGGCTCGGGGTGGACCACGGTGAGCGACGCCAGATCGGGCCGCAGCCGCTCCAGCGCGCCCTCCTCCAGACGCCGCCGTGCCGCCCCGCGCCCGCCCCCGGCCATGGTGTCGTCGAGCAGGCCGGCGGCGGCCAGCCGGACCAGCAGGGCGTCCGCCTGCCCGTCGGGCAGGCCCATCGCCCGTGCCTCCTCCCGCAGCAGCGGCAGCCCCCGTGTCCCGTCGAGCAGTTCCAGAAACGCGCCGGTCGCGGTGTCCACCGGACCGAGCGTCACGGCATGTGCGGGTGTGACCCCGAACTGCACGGACTGCCGCTCCCGCCACGCCCGCCGCAATGCAGGCTTGACCATCGGATGCATATATCCGCCCCCGCCTTGATCGTCTTGCTTCCCGCCGCTGCGGCCTGTGTCGGCAGAATGCCCGTCCGCGGCAGGGCGTGTGAAAAGTTATCCACAGGCGAGGGGTATTAGTCGTTCAAATGGTGCGCACATGGAGTGGATCAAGCGCGAACCGTTCCGTAGACGGGACTTCCGCCGCTGGCAGCGGGTAACGTCAAGGCGTGCCCGCCGACCCCCTGCACAGCGCCGAGAGCCAGCAGCGCAGTCCGACGAACCGCCCGTCCCGCGGATCGGGGACGAGTGCGGTCGAGGTCCGCAGGAGTACCCGGCGCAGCAGAACGGTCTCCGCCTATCGCGAGGGCGACCGCACCATCGTGCTCATCCCGGCGCGGATGTCCGAGGCCGAAGAGCAGCGCTGGGTCGGTGTGATGCTGGACAAGCTGGCAGCTCAGGAGAGCAGGCACATCCTGGGCGACGCCGAACTGGCCGAGCGCGCGGAACGGTTGTCGGAGCAGTACTTCGACGGCCGCGCCCGGCCCGCGTCCGTGCGGTGGGTGACCAACCAGAACACCCGCTGGGGTTCCTGCACCCCCGCGGAAGGCAGCATCAGGCTGTCGCACCGGCTCCAGGGGATGCCCGAGTACGTCATCGACTATGTGCTCGTCCATGAGTTGGCGCATCTGCTGGTGCCCGGGCACGGCCCGCGTTTCTGGCGGTTGCTGGAGGCCTATCCGCGTACCGAGCGCGCCCGCGGCTACCTGGAGGGAGTCGTCGCCGCCGAGCGGTTGCCGCATGTGCCGTCCGCACGCGGAGAGTGATCGTCAACAGTCCTGTACCGAATGTGTACCGGCTTGGCTCGATGTCGTCCATAGCCGTTAGCCTGTCGCGACGCATTCACATTCTGGGATGGGGGACGGTCGTTACGCATGGCCAGGGAATTCCAACGCGGCCACAAGGCCAAGATCAGTGATCTCACGTCGGGAACGGATCTGTACGTGGGTGTGCAGATCGCCGCTCCCGGGCTGACCTTCGACATCAGCTGCTTCGGTCTCGACGCGGACGAGCGGCTCTCCGACGACCGTTACTTCATCTTCTTCAACCAGCCGAAATCGCCTGAGGAGTCCATTCAGCTGCTGGGTCCGCAGGCCGGTGACACGGAGTCGTTCCGGGTCACGCTCGACCGCGTCCCGGCTTCGGTCCAGAGGCTGTCGTTCACCGCGACGATCGACGGGGCGGGGCAGATGTCCCAGATCGGCCCCGGGTATCTCCGCGTCGTCGCGGGCGGCGAGGAGATCGCTCGGTACGCGTTCGACGGCTCGGAGTTCTCCACCGAACGCGCGGTGATGCTGGGCGACTTCTACCTGAAGGACGTGTGGCGGTTCGCCGCCGTCGGGCAGGGCTTCGACGGCGGCCTGGAGGCTCTGCTGAAGAACTTCGGTGGCGAGGTCGCCGAGGAGGAGCCGACGGCCGCGCAGCCGCAGACCGGCGCGCCGCCCGCCTTCGCCCCGCCCGCGGAGCCCGCCGCCCCGCCGCCCTTCGCCCCGCCGTCCGCGCCCCAGCCGCAGACGGCGCAACCCCAGACGCCACAACCCCAGGCGGCCGCACCGCCGCCCCCTGCTCCGCAGCCGTACCAGGCGCCCCCGGCGCCTCAAGCGCCCCAGCCGGCACCAGCTTTCGGTGCGCCGGCCGCACAGCCTCCCGCCCCGCCCGCTGCCCCGCAGACGCACTCCGCACCGACGGTCGCGGCCCCGATGGCCGCCCCGATGTCCCCGCCGACCGCACCCGCGCCCGCCCCCTATGGCCAGATTCCGGGCCAGGGGCAGCCGGTCCCGGCTCCGGCGCCGTACGGTCAGCAGCCTCCTGCCCCGTATGGCGGGCCGCCCGTTCCCGGAATCCCGCAGACGCCGGCCGTCCCGCAGGCCGGCGCGGGTCTGGAGGCGGCTCTCCAGCCGTACCGGGAGAAGCCCACGGGGCAGCGCTGGACCCCGCAGAACCAGCAGCTCATGCGGGTCGACCTCACCATGGGCGGCATGCCCGTCCTCGCTCGCCAGGGCAGCATGGTGATGTACCAGGGCAAGGTCGACTTCAGCTACAAGGGCGCGGGCTTCACCGGCCGCATCGTGGGCAACGCCACCGGCCAGGAGATGCAGCTGATGCGCTGCACCGGCCGCGGCCAGGTCTTCCTCGCCGAGAACGGCGCGCAACTGCACCCCATCGAGCTCCAGGGCGACGGCATCTGCGTCTCCGCGGAGAACGTCCTCGCCTTTGACGAGTCGCTGCACCACGAGGTCCGCCGGATCGAGGGCCACGGCATCCCGGGCGGTGCGCTGTTCACCATGATGTTCCAGGGGACGGGCACGGTCGTCGTGAAGACCCAGGGCGTCCCGGTGGTGCTGCCCGTCACACCGACGACCTTCGCCGACGCCAACGCCGTCGTCGCCTGGTCCGCGGCCTCCCAGGTGATCCTCTCCAGTCAGGTCAGACTGCGCCGCAACGCCTACCCCGGGCACAGCGGGGAGACCGTCAACCTCCAGTTCCGGGGCGCTCCCGGGAACTTCATCGTCGTTCAGCCGTACGAGGTCTGAGGGAGCCCGAAGATATGAACCAGCAGCTCGCGGGCTTTGCCCCCGCCCCCGTCACGGCCCGTATGGAGAACCACGGCAGCACCATGCTCAAGGTCGCCATGGCCTCCGGCCAGGACCTGTACGCCCGCACCGGGGCGATGGTGTCCTACGAGGGCTTCGTCCAGTACGAGCCCAACCCGCCCGCCGTCCGCCAGATCGCCGCCCAGTGGGTGACGGGCGAAGGCGCGCCGATCATGAAGTGCTCGGGGGACGGGCTTCTCTACCTCGCCGACTACGGCGCGGACATCGTCGTCGTCAACCTCGCCAACGACTCCATCTCCGTCAACGGCTCCAATGTGCTCGCCTTCGACGCACACCTCCAGTGGGGCGTCGAAAAGGTCAAGGGCCTGGCCAAGTTCGCCGGACAGGGCCTGTGGAACGTGCAGATCGGCGGCACCGGCTGGGTCGCCCTCACCTCCCGGGGCACTCCCATCGTGGTCGACTGCGGCCGCGGCGACGACGAGACGTATGTCGACCCCGACGCGCTCGTCGCCTGGTCCCCGAACCTCAAGGTGAAGGGCAAGCGCAGCTTCAAGGCGTCCTCGCTCATCGGGCGGGGCAGCGGAGAGGCCTACCAGATGGCCTTCTCGGGCCAGGGCATCGTCGTCGTACAGCCCAGCGAGGACAGCACCGACCGCCTGCGGATCCGGCACTGAGGGGGAGCCACACACCATGCAGAGTCCGCTTTTCAACCATGCCGAGCAGCAGTCCCAGGAGCGGTACACCGTGCAGAACCCGCAGCTGCTGCGGGTCGCGCTCACCGGCCATGACGACATCCTCGCCCGCAAGGGATCGATGGTGGCCTACCAGGGGCTCGTCGACTTCGACGGCGAGTACCAGTCGAGCAGCCAGCGCCGCGCCCGCGCCCACACCGGCGAGGGCCTGGATCTGATGCGCTGCTCCGGGCAGGGCACCGTCTACTTCGCCAACCTCGCGCAGCACATCCATGTCGTGGATGTCGACCACGAGGGGCTGACCGTCGACAGTGCCTATGTGCTGGCGCTTGACTCCACGCTGAACACCGAGGTCATCGCGGTGGACAGCCAGTACGGAATCTCCGGGTCCGGCAAGTACCAGCTCAATGTCTCCGGGCGCGGCAAGGTCGCGCTGATGACCTCGGGCCAGCCGCTGATGATGCAGGTCACGCCAGAGAAGTACGTCAGCGTCGACGCAGACGCCATCGTCGCCTGGTCCTCCGGGCTGCGGGTGCAGATGCAGGCCCAGACGCACTCCTCCGGTGTGCTGCGGCGGCGCGGCAACACGGGGGAGGGCTGGGAGCTCAGCTTCCTGGGCCAGGGCTTCGCCCTCGTGCAGCCCAGCGAGGTGATGCCCCCGCAGAACGCCGCGACCGGGCAGGGGCTGCGCGCCCAGTACGGCGTGGGCCAGCACGGCGCCCATGCGCAGAACCAGAACAACGTCTGGGGCTGAGCGTTCCGCATGGAAGTGCCGCGATGGGCCGTCGAGGGTGTGTGGTCCGTCGCGGTCGGCCTCGCCTACGCGGCACAGCCGCATATCGATATGGCTCCGCGCTCCTTCGGGGGCTGCCGAACTGCACCGGACTCTGCCGGACCCGCTGAGCCAGGGGCGCATGGGTAAGGGCCGGCCGCCCTGGCGACCGCCCCTTACCCACGCCTCTCGTCGTCTTCTGGCCGGAGTCGTTCGCGGGTGCGCTGCATCAGACGCACCACCGACTCGTCGGCCACGTCCGCCACCTCGGCATAGCCGAACCAGCGCAGATCCAGCGACTCGTCGCTGATGGCCTCCACCGCCCCCGCCGGAGCCAGCGCCGCGTACTGGACGTCCAGATGCCAGGCGCACGGCGTCTGATGGCGGTCGAGCCGGACCGGCCCGCCCGGCAGCAGAGCGAGCCCCTCGATGCCGGACTCCTCCACGCCCTCCCGCAGCGCTGCCGCCGCGAGGGTCGCGTCGTCCGGCTCGCAGTGGCCGCCCATCTGCAGCCATTTCCTGATCTTCCCGTGGAGCGTCAGCAGCACCCGTTCCCGCGCGGGGTCGACGACCAGGGCGCTCGCCGTGATGTGGCCCGCCCCGCAGGCCTTCCACGTGCCGTCCGGGTGCGCCGTGAGATGGTCCAGATACAGTCGGCGCAGCTCCTGCTGGTCCTCATACGCCTTCAGTACGAGGACGGCGTCATCGTGCAGGCTCACTTGTCGGTCTCGTCCTCGCCCCGGTTCTTCTCGCCCCGGTTCTTCTCGTCCGGATGCTCCTCGTCCGGATGCTCCTCGTCCGGATGCTCCTCGTCCGGATGCTCCTCGTCCGGATGCTCCTCGCCCCGGTTCTCCTCGCGCCGGTCCTCGTCCTTCGGGCGGGGCCCGCTCGCCGCCTCGCCGAGCATCTTGTCCAGCTCGGAGAAGTCGATCTGCTCGCGGTGCACAAAGCCGTCCGGGTCGTCCAGGTCCGTCGCCGTGGGCAGCATGTCCGGGTGCTCCCACAGCCCGTCCCGGCCGTCGACCCCGCGCGCGTCGGTGAGCGAGGCCCACAGCCGCGATGCGTCCCGCAGACGACGCGGCCGCAGCGTCAGACCGATCAGCGTGGCGAAGGTCTGCTCCGCGGGCCCCCCGCTGGCACGGCGGCGGCGCAGTGTCTCGCGCAGGGCGTTCGCCGCGGTCAGCCGGGATGCGGCGGCCTCGTGCACCACCGCGTCCACCCAGCCTTCCACCAGGGCCAGCGCGGTCTCCAGGCGGGCCAGGGCGGCCTTCTGCTCCGGGGTGTCCTCCGGCTGGAACATGCCCTGCTGCAGCGCCTCCTGCAGCTGCTCCGGGTGCGTCGGGTCGAACTGGCCGACCACGTCCTCCAGCTTGCCGGTGTCGACCTTGATCCCGCGCGCATAGCCCTCGACGGCGCCGAACAGATGCGACCGCAGCCAGGGCACATGGGCGAAGAGGCGCTGGTGGGCGGCCTCGCGCAGGGCGAGATACAGCCGCACCTCCTCCCGCGGCACACCCAGGTCCTTGCCCAGCGCGTCCACGTTCAGCGGCAGCAGCGCGGCCTGGCCGGCCGGGCCCAGGGGGAGCCCGACGTCGGTCGAGCCGACCACCTCGCCCGCCAGGACGCCGACCGCCTGGCCGATCTGCTGCCCGAACATCGCGCCGCCCATCGACCGCATCATGCCGATCAGCGGGCCGGCCATGGCCTTCATCTCCTCCGGCAGCACATCGCCCATGGCGACGCCGACCCGCTCGGCGACCGGGTCGACCAGCTGCTGCCAGGCGGGGAGCGTCGCCTCGACCCACTCCGCGCGGCTCCACGCCACGGCCGTGCTCGCCCCGGAGGGCAGGGACGTCACACCGTCCAGCCACACGTCCGCAAGGCGCAGCGCCTCCTCGACGGCCGCCCGGTCGGCGGGGCCGACGCTGACGTCCTTCGTGCCGTCCGGCGTGCCCTGGGAGACCGTCTGGCGGGCGATCTGCTTGGCCATGTCCCAGTTCACAGGCCCGCCCTCGTAGCTCAGCATCTGGCCGAGCTGCTGGAAGGCGGCGCCCAGATCCTGGGGGCCCATGGAGCCGAACATCGCGGCGAACGGATTGTCACCGCCCGCGCCGCCCGGCATGCCGAAGCCGAAGGGGTTGCCCGGACCGCCGCTCTGGCCGCCGGAACCCTGCCCACCTCCGGCGGGGTCCTTCTTCTTGCCCTCGTCGCCGTTCTCCGGCTCCTCCGGCGGAAGGCCGAATCCGAATGGGGTGTCACTCACGGGTTTCCTCGGCTCGTAGGGCCGCCGGCTTCCTGCCGGCGGCGAATGCCCGACAACACCACCCAGCGTAGACATCCGGGCCGCATCCGGGCTCGGTGCTCCACCGACTGCCGGCCTGCGGCAGGATGGACGCACCCGGTACGCACGCGCCGTGCGCGTCGGTACTTCGGTACTGAAGACAACCGCTGGAGACGCCTGGTGAGTTCCCCAGATCCGCAGGTTCGCGCAGCGCGAAACCGCTCAATCCCGGCCGACGGCCGCAGTCCCGCAGGCCGCGGCCCCGTCGTCGCGGTCACCGGCGCCTCGTCCGGCGTCGGTGACCTGCTGGTGCGGCGGCTTGCCGACTGTGACGAGATCAAGCAGGTCATCGCCATCGACGAACGTCGCGGCGAGGTCACGGAGGCGCAGTGGCACATCCTCGACGTCCGCGACCCGGCCATCGCCGAGAAGCTGCGCGGAGCCGACGTCGTGGTCCACCTGGCCCTCGACCTGGACCTGGAGACCGATCCGGCCGCCCGTACCGCGTACAACGTACGCGGCACGCAGACCGTGCTGACCGCCGCGGCGGCCGCCGGAGTGCACCGGGTCGTCCTGTGCACGTCGGCGATGGTCTACGGGGCGCTGCCCGACAACGACATCCCGCTCTCCGAGGACGCGGAGCTGCGCGCCACTGCCGAGGCCACCGGCGTCGGCGATCTGCTGGAGATCGAGCGGCTCGCCCGGCGTGCGCCGCGCGCCCACCCGGGGCTGAACGTCACCGTGGTCCGCCCCGCCGTCCTGGTCGGCGGCACGGACACGGCACTGACCCGCTACTTTGAGTCGCCGCGCCTCCTGGTGGTGGCCGGCTCCCGTCCCACCTGGCAGTTCTGCCATATCGAGGACCTGGTCAGCGCGCTGGAGTACGCCGCTCTGGAGAAGGTGGAAGGGGAACTCGCGGTCGGCTGCGACGGCTGGCTGGAGCAGGAGGAGGTGGAGGAGCTCAGCGGCATCCGCCGCATGGAGCTGCCGTCCGCCGTCGCCCTGGGGGCCGCCACCCGGCTGCACCGGATCGGGCTCACCCCGTCCCCCGCCGGGGATCTCGCGTACACCATGCATCCCTGGGTCGTCAGCGTCAGCCGGCTGCACGACGCGGGCTGGCGTCCGCAGTGGACGAACGAGGAGGTCCTGGCCGCGCTGCTGGAGGAGGCGGCGGGACGGCACACCGTCGCGGGCCGCAGGCTCGGCCGCAAGGACGCCACCGCGGCGGGCGCCGCCGGTGCGACCGTGGCCCTGCTCGGCACCGCCGCCCTGGTGCGCAGGGCCCGCAAGGCGCGCCGCAGGCTGTGACGCGGTGCGCCCGACACGCCGGCACGGCGCTGTAGGAGGCTCCAACCGGGGCCTCGGCCGGCCGGTGGAAACGGGTATTCCGCGCTGTCGGCGGCGTACGGCACGATGGTCATATGGCACGCAGGAACGATCACCCCGGAGAACAGGCGGCGCAGGACCCGATCAGGCTGGTCGCGATCCGCGACACCCCGCTCTCCGTCGACGAGGTCTTCACGGCCGTCGGCGACGACGCGGCGGGCGGGACGGCGCTCTTCGTGGGCACCGTGCGCAGCCATGACGGCGGCGCGGACGTGGACAAGCTGGGCTACTCCTGCCATCCCACGGCCGAAGCCGAGATGCGGCGGATCGCTGAGGAGGTCGCCGCCCGGTTCCCGGTGCGGGCGCTCGCCGCCGTCCACCGGGTGGGCGACCTCGCCGTGGGGGACCTGGCCGTCGTCGTGGCCGTGTCATGCCCGCACCGGGGGGAGGCGTTCGAGGCCTGCCGCAAGCTGATCGACGACCTCAAGCACCAAGTGCCGATCTGGAAGCACCAGACGTTCTCGGACGGCACGGAGGAGTGGGTCGGGGCCTGCTGAGCAAGGGGTCCCGGGGGACATGAGGCTGAAAATTTTCGACCACATCCGCCCCGATTTGCGTAACCGCACACCCGCGACGAGCGTTGAACCGGTAGACGACTAATCTGCTGATCACTCGGTTGCTGTCACTCGCGTGGTGAGGGAGGTTGCGATGGGTGTGCTCGCCTGGTTGTTGATTCCGCTGTTCGCCGTCGTCTGCGCCGGCATATGGGGAAGCTGGGCCGCGCGGGACCGTACGTCCGGTGATGTGGCGGAGCTCGCCGGGTATGCCCGGTTCCGCGATGCAATGGACAAATCAGGCTCACAGACCGACGTGGTGTGAGCCGGGCCGCTGGCCGAGGCGCGCACGGGAGCGGGGCGCACGCCCGTGAGCCGGCGCATGGTCCGCTCCGCAGTCCGGTTCCGCAGCCCGGACGGACCGATCCGGGCGGTGCGCCGACAGGTCTGTCCCGTACTGTCGTTCCATGCCACGCCGCACAGCGACGATGCTCGCCTCCACACTCGCTTTCATCGCGCTGCTCTGTGTCGGCGTGTTTCTGCCTGTGCCGTACTCCGAGATGTCGCCCGGCCCCACCGTGAACACCCTCGGCTCGACGGACGGCGAGCAGGTGCTCGAGATCTCCGGCCGCGAGACCTATCCGACAAGCGGCAATCTCAACATGACGACCGTCCGGGTCACCGGCGCCGACTACCGCATGAACCTCGTCGAGGCGATCTACGGCTGGCTGGCCCACGACAACGTCGTGGTGCCGCACGACACGCTCTACCCCGACGGGCAGACGGAGGAAGAGTCCACGCAGGAGAACGCCGAGGAGTTCACCCAGTCGCAGGAGAGCGCCAAGGTGGCGGCGCTGGAGCAGCTGAACATTCCGGTGGCCTCGCGCGTGGTGGTCTCCTCCGTCCTCAAGGACTCTCCCGCTGAGAAGCGGCTGCACGCCGGTGATGTGATCCGCGAGGTGGACGGCACGGCGGTGAAGGAGCCCGGCGACGTCGCGAAGCTCGTCGTGAAGCACCAGCCGGGCGAAGACGTCGTCTTCACGATCGTCCCGGCCGACGAGGCGGCGGCCGCGGAGAAGGCGGGCCGCGAACCCACGGTCACCCGGAAGGTCACGGTCCCCACGGTGAAGGCCCCGGAGGACGACCGGGCGATCGTCGGGATCCACGCCGGGACCGACCACACCTTCCCGTTCACCGTCGACATCAATCTCGCCGACGTGGGCGGGCCGAGCGCGGGGCTGATGTTCGCCCTCGGGATCATCGACAAGCTCACCCCGGGCGCCATGACCGGCGGCACGTTCGTGGCCGGCACCGGGACCATCGACGACGACGGGAAGGTCGGGCCGATCGGCGGCATCGAGATGAAGCTCGTCGGCGCGCGGAACGCGGGCGCGGAGTACTTTCTGACCCCCGCCGACAACTGCGCGTCGGCGGCGTCCGACACCCCGGACGGGCTGACCCTGGTCAAGGTCGACACCATCGCGGACGCGACGAAGTCCCTGGAGAAGATCCGCGAGGGGGACATCGAGCAGCTGCCGAGCTGCGAGGTGGGCTGACGGCGTCGTGACGGGGCGGCGAACCGTTCCTGCGGGGATGGACCTGCCCCCGCCCCGCTTCCCGACCGGGAGGAAAGCCCCCGGACCTCCTTCGGAGCGGGCCTCGGGCCTGCCGCCCCGGGTCCCGGAGGGCGGCAGGCTTCGCATCGCCGGACCCCGTACGGCCTTCGGCCGTGTCCTCGGGCTCCCCCGGACTTCTCCCCCAGCCGCCGCTGGGAGGCGCCCCAGCAGGGCCCCGGACGGGCTGTGTTCTCCAGCCCGTCCGGCGTTTGCGGCGCGGGGTCCGGGGCGGAGCCCCGGGAACGGTTCGGCGCTACGCCTCGAAGGTCGCCGCCAGGGCCTCCGCCAGGCCCGGGACCAGGTCCGCGCCGGTGAGGACCTCCGTCGGGGTGTCCTTCTCGCGCAGACGGAGCGCGGACTCGCGGGTGCCGTCCCGCAGGACCGCCACCGTCATCCGGACCTCCTTGCGGTCCGGATGCTCGGCGACCCAGCGGGCGAGGGCCTCCTCGTCGAGGCCCTCGGGCACGGAGGTCTCCGCGGACGGCGGGAGCATCAGCCGCTCCACGGTCAGCGCGCAGCCGGCCACCGCGTCGGGCCAGGCGATGGTGGCGAGGAATTCGTCCAGCGGCTTGCCGGGCGGGATCTCGTCCTGCTCGATCGGGGTCAGCGGGGCTGACTCCGCATCGTCGTCGAGGCCGAGCTGGGCGGCCAGCGACGGTTCCTGGGCGCGCAGCTGCGCGGTGTCGACCAGGGCGAAGAGCCGGGCCGGCTGGTCCCAGCCGAGCCCGGCTGCGTACTCGTCGATCTCGAGCACGGCGCGGGTGAGGGGGCTCGCGGCCATCGGGGGGCCTGAGGAGGAAACGTTGGACATGGTCAATATCCTGCCTGGTTCGGGCCCGGGGTCGGGAACTAGGTAAAGCCTTAGTAAGTTGCATCAGTGGGCTCTACGATCGCGGGGCCCGATTCACACGACCGCGAACTTCGAGGTGCGCACGTTGGCTTTCCAGATGCCGGACCGCGGCGGAGGCCCGACCGGGCCACGGATGAGAGTGGGCCGTCCCTCCCGGCGTGTCCGCACCCTGCTCATGACACTGGGCGTCCTGGCCGTGCTGGCCATGGCGTTCGTCATGTTCGCCGGGTTCTGGACCGACTGGCTGTGGTACCGCTCTGTCAAGTACTCCTCCGTCTTCACCACGACTCTGTGGACCAAGATCGGCCTGTTCGCCGTCTTCGGGCTGTTGATGGCGGCGGCGGTCGGGCTGAACATCTGGCTCGCCCACCGGCTGCGCCCGCCGCTGAGCGCGATGTCGCTGGAGCAGCAGAGCCTGGACCGCTACCGGATGAGCATCGCCCCGTACAAGAAGTGGGTGCTGATCGGGGTCACCGCCCTGGTCGGGCTGATCGCCGGAGCGTCCGCCACCGGCCAGTGGCGCACCTGGATGATGTGGATCAACGGCGTGCCCTTCGGCACGAAGGACCCGCAGTTCCAGCTGGACGTCTCCTTCTACGCCTTTGAGCTGCCCTGGTACCGCTTCCTGCTGGGCTTCGGCTTCGCGGCCACCGTGCTGTCGCTGCTCGCCGCCGCTCTGACGCACTACCTGTACGGGGGGCTGCGCATCACCAGCCCCGGTGCGCGGGCGACGGCCGCGGCCACCGGCCATCTGTCGGTGCTGCTCGGCGTCTTCGTCTCGCTCAAGGCCGTCGCCTACTGGCTCGACCGGTACGGCCTCGCGGTGAAGTCCAGCGACTTCAAGGCGACGGGCAACTGGACCGGTCTGCGCTATGTGGACGCCAACGCCTATCTGCCGGCGAAGACGATCCTCTTCTGCATCGCCGTGATCTGCGCGCTGCTGTTCTTCGCCACGCTGTGGCGGCGCACCTGGCAGCTCCCGGTGATCGGCTTCGGCCTGATGGTGCTGTCCGCGATCCTCATCGGCGGGCTCTACCCGGCGATCGTGCAGAAGTTCCAGGTCCAGCCGAACGAGCAGGCCAAGGAAGCGGAGTACATCCGCAAGAACATCGCCGCCACGCGCGAGGCGTACGGCATCGAAGGCGCCAAGATCACCGACTACGGGGGCAAGGGCGACGCCGAGGCCGAGGACGGCACGAAGCTCCGCAAGGACGCCAACGCCGCGGCCAGCTACCGCATGATGGACCCCAATGTGGTCTCGCCCGCCTTCCAGCAGCTCCAGCAGCGCCGCAACTACTACACGTTCCCCGCGACCCTGGACGTCGACCGCTACAAGACGGAAGACGGCAAGACGCAGGACACGGTCGTCGGTCTGCGTGAGCTCGACATCACGGGCATCCCCAAGCGGAACTGGATCAACGACCACTTCACCTACACGCACGGCTACGGCGCGATCGCCGCGGACGGCACGGGCACCGGCAAGGAGCCGGCGGGCTCGCCGCTGTTCACCGAGTCCGGGCTGCCGTCCGGCGGTCAGTTCGGCGAGTACGAGCAGCGGATCTACTACGGCGAGAAGACCACGCAGTACTCGATCGTGGGCGGCCCCCAGAAGGAGCTGGACTACGAGGAGGACGGCGAGCGCACCACCAGCTACGAGGGCGACAGCGGCGTCGCGCTGGACAACCCGCTGAACCGCGCCGCGTACGCGGTCTCCTTCAGCGAGCCGCAGATCCTCTACTCCGGAGCCATCGGCGACGGCTCGCGGATCCTGTACAACCGCACGCCCAAGGAGCGGGTGGAGGCCGTCGCGCCCTGGCTGACCATCGACGGCGACGCCTACCCGGCCGTCATCGACGGCCGGGTCCAGTGGATCATCGACGCGTACACCACGACCAACGGCTACCCCTACGCCTCCCGTACGACGCTGGGGGACACCACGGCCGACTCGCTGACCGACACCCAGCGCGCGGTGGTCGCCCAGCAGAACCAGGTCAACTACATCCGGAACTCGGTCAAGGCCACCGTCGACGCCTACGACGGCACGGTGAAGCTGTACGAGTGGGACACCGAGGACCCGGTGCTCAAGACGTGGATGAAGGCGTTCCCTGGCACAGTCGAGCCGAAGAGCGAGATCAAGCCGAGCCTGAAGGCCCATCTGCGCTATCCGCAGGACATGTTCAAGGTCCAGCGGGAGCTGCTGACCCGGTACCACGTCACCGACCCCGCCCAGTTCTACAGCGGCAGTGACGCCTGGCAGGTGCCGGACGACCCGACGACCAAGGACAAGGAGTCGGTCCCGCCGTACTACCTGAGCCTGCGGATGCCGGGCGACGAGGCGCAGAAGTTCTCGCTGACCACCACGTTCACACCCAATGGACGCCCCAACCTAGGCGCGTTCATGGCCGTGGACGCC
The DNA here is from genome assembly GCF_022414575.1 of Streptomyces sp. MUM 178J. Classification (GTDB taxonomy): domain Bacteria; phylum Actinomycetota; class Actinomycetes; order Streptomycetales; family Streptomycetaceae; genus Streptomyces; species Streptomyces chengmaiensis. The sequence goes on from NZ_JADWYQ010000003.1 coordinate 50,557, forward strand.
GACGCCGACAGCGAGACCTACGGGTCGATAAGGCTGTTGAAGGTCAGCGAGACCGTCAAGGGTCCTCAGCAGGTGCAGAGTGAACTCAACGGTCTGCCGGAGGTCGCGGAGTTTGTCCGCAACCTGCGGGGCACCGACTCCGACATCGAGTACGGAAATCTGCTGACGGTGCCGCTCGGCAAGGGCTTCCTCTATGTCGAGCCGGTCTATGCGCGAGGCGGTACGCAGAAGCTGCCGCTGCTGCGCATGGTGGGCGCATCCTACGGCGAGAAGATCGTCTTCAAGCAGAGCCTGTCCGAGGCGCTGAACGCGGTGTTCGGCGTGGAGGACAGCGAGGAGACGCCGCCGAGCACCGAGCAGCCGCCGGGCGAGGAGCAGCCCGAGCAGCCGCCGGCCACCGGTGACGCCGCGCTGAAGGCCGCCATCGCGGATGCGCAGAAGGCGTACGACGAGGCGCAGGCGGCGCTGGAGAAGGACCCGACGGACTGGCAGGCCTACGGCAAGGCGCAGGCGGATCTGGAGTCCGCGCTGCGCCGGGCCGCGGAGGCCCAGGGACGGCAGCAGGAGTAGTGCGCCGGTGGTTCCCCCCGCCGCGGCCCAGGTCGTGGCGGGGGGAACCGCACCGCCGTGATACGGTTGCTGCACAACGGCGCGGGGTGGAGCAGCTCGGTAGCTCGCTGGGCTCATAACCCAGAGGTCGCAGGTTCAAATCCTGTCCCCGCTACTCGAAGAAGAGGGCCCGGATCCTTCAGGATCCGGGCCCTTTTCGTGCCTGTGTGTTCGCGCATGTGTACTGCGCGCTGAGAACTGCGTGGCGATGGGGGCGAGTTGGAGCCGGACGTGTTTGACTTATCTCTCTGTGGGCATGTCGACAAAACGCTGAAGTGACCTCACTGGCTGCGGTATACCGGGTGTACGCAGGTTGCAGGTGGTGCGACGATGGAATTTATGGGGGACAGGGCAACTCTGTTGGAGACGGAGCGGTTTGCACAGCCGCATGCCGGGAGCGCCGTGGACGCCGTGGACGCGGTGATCACAGTCGACGTGCCCGACCGCATGGATGACAACGTTGACGCTGCCGTCACAGCCGTGACCGCTGAAGCCTCGGACGCCTCCGGCGTCTCCGACATCCCCGAGCTGACCGCGGGACTGGCCGCAGCGGCCGTCTTCCCGCCGTCCGTGTGCGAGGGGGGCGAGCCGGACACCGAGGGCACGGAAGGCATCGACGCCGCGGAAGCAGTGGAGAAGGCGGGGTTTGAGGCCCGGCACCGGCGCGCCGCGGAGGCCGGGGACGCCGCGTCGATGAGCGTGCTCGGCGCACTGCTGCTGCGCCGCGGAGACCTCGACGGCGCGGAGCCCTATCTGCGCGCGGCCACCGCGGAGGGGGACCGGGCCGCCGCCAACAACCTGGGCGTCCTGCTGCACCAGCGCGGCTATCCGGACGAGGCCGCCGGCTGGTGGCGCATCGCGGCGGTCGCCGGATCCGCTGCGGCGGCGCACGCCCTGGGGCGGCACTACCGGGAGCGCGGCGACGAGCCCGCCGCGGAGTACTGGCTGCGGCAGTCCGCGGAGCAGGGGCACGCGCTCGGTGCGTACGCCCTCGCCGACCTGCTGGAGCACCGCAGCGACGTCGGCGCGGAGCGCTGGCTTCGAGCGGCCGCGGAACAGGGGCACCGGGAGGCCGCCTACCGGCTGGCCCGCGCCCTGGAGCGCCGGGCGGCGGACGAGATCCGCCGCAGCGGCGACGCCGGCCTGCTCCGCGGCGAGCCTGCCACGGGCGCCCGCCTGCCCGCCCAGAGGGCGCGGCCGGAGGCCGCCGCATCCCGGGACCAAGGCTCGCGCGCCGGTGCGGGATCCCCGCCGGACGCGGCGGGGGAGCCCAGCCGGGCCGCCCGGCAGGAGACGGGCGCACCCGGCCGTGAGCCCCGCGTTCCGTACGGCACGGAGAGCCGGGCCGTAAGTGTGCCCCGCGCCCGGCGGGGTGACGCCGGCGGCCGGCAGGACCGAGCGGACCGCACGGCCGCCCGGGCGGACCGGACCGACCGGACCGATCAGACGGGCCGGGCGGTACGGGCGCACCGGGCGGAGGAGAGCGCCGACGGCGAGCGGCCGAGCGAGCTCGCCGAGGCCGAGCAGTGGTACCGGCAGGCCGCCGCGCGCGGGCACCGGCGGGCGGCGCTGCACCTCGGGGCGATCCTCGAGCGGCGCGGCGATCTCAAGGAGGCCGGCCAGTGGTACCTCAGCGCGGCCAAGGACGGCGAGGCCCGCGCCGCGTGCGCCCTCGGCTTCCTGCTGAAGGACGCCGGAGACGAGGAGAGCGCCGCCGTCTGGTGGCTGCGCGCCGCCCAGGACGGCGACGGCAACGCTGCCAACGCCCTCGGGGCCCTGCACGCCGCCCGCGGCGAGCAGCAGACCGCCGAGCGCTGGTACCGCGCCGCGATGGACGCGGGCGACGTCAACGGCGCCTACAACCTGGGCCTGCTCTGCGCCGCCCAGGACCGGCTGCCGCAGGCGGAGCAGTGGTACCGGCGGGCCGCCTACGCGGGGCACCGCGAGGCCGCCAACGCCCTGGCCGTCCTGCTGCTCCAGGCCGGGGACGCGGTCGGCGCCGAGCCGTGGTTCTCCAAGGCGGCCGAAGCCGGCAGCGTCGACGCCGCCTTCAACCTGGGCATCCTGTACGTCGGCCGGGACGACGACAGGACCGCGCTGCGCTGGTACGAGCGGGCCGCGGCCGCCGGGCACACCGAGGCCGCGCTGCAGGTCGGCATCGCCCAGCTCAGGGACGGAGACGAGCAGTCCGCCGAGGATCATCTGCGGCTGGCGGCGGGCAGCGGCAGCGCCGAGGCCGCCTTCCGGCTGGCAGCCCTGCTCGATGCCCGGCAGCCGCCGCCCGGCCCGCCCGCGCTGGGTGAGCCGGTGGCCGAGAAGAGCGAGTGCGAGGAGTGGTACGAGCGCGCGGCGGAGCAGGGGCACCGGCGCGCGCAGGTCCGCGTCGGCATGCTCGCCGCCGCCCGCGGCGACGCCTCCGAGGCGGCCCGCTGGTACCGGGAGGCCGCGGAGGCGGGTAGCCGCAGCGGCGCGTTCAACCTTGGGCTGCTGCTCGCCCGCGAGGGCGGCGAACGCGAGGCCGCCCTGTGGTGGACGCGCGCCGCCCGCGCCGGCCACGGCCGCGCCGCCCTGCGACTGGCGCTCCTGGCCGCCCGCCGCGGCGAACTCAAGGACGGCCAGCGCTGGTGCGCCCGCGCCGTCGAGCTGGGCCCGGCGGAGGTCGCCGAGCGAGCCGCCCGGCTGCGGGAGGCGCTGCTCCAGGAGCTCACGGCGTAAGGGGTGCCGGGCGGATGCGCCCCCGGACACCCCTGCCGTGGCGGTCCACCGGGAATGGATTTGCTCTGGTCGGCGTGGTCACGTAATGTTGTGTTCACCGACGCGGGGTGGAGCAGCTCGGTAGCTCGCTGGGCTCATAACCCAGAGGTCGCAGGTTCAAATCCTGTCCCCGCTACTGAATCGAAGGCCCGGATCCTCAAGGATCCGGGCCTTCGTCATTTCTGCTTATTCGGTTGTCCGTATATCTGCATGCGGGACATCTGTATGCAGGCGTGCCCGATGTCTGCGTCCGGGCAGGCAGCCCCCGCAGCCCCCGCAGCCCCCGCAGCCCCGCGCACCTGGCACGCCGCGTGTGTCCGCAGCCGAAGGCCCCGGCCCCAGAATCCGCTTCAGGGGTCGGGGCCTTGGCGCCTAGGTGACAGCCGGCGTCGGAGCGTCAGGCCGATGCGCAGTTCGGGCATGTGCCCCGGTAGGTCACCTCGACATCGGAGACCGTGAAGCCGAAGCGCTCCGCGTCCGGGAGGTCGGCCAGCGGGTTGCCCAGGGGGTGTACATCCCGGATCGCGCCGCACTGGCCGCACACGAGGTGGTGGTGGGGGCGGTGGGCGTTCGGGTCGTACCGCTTGGCGCGGCGGTCCGTGGAGACCTCCAGGACCTCGCCCAGGCTGACCAGCTCACCGAGCGTGTTGTAGACCGTCGCGCGGGAGATCTCGGGCAGCCGCTCGACGGCCCGCGCGTGCACCTCGTCGGCCGTCAGATGGACATGGTCGCCGTCGAGGACCTCGGCCACGACACGCCGCTGGGCGGTCATGCGCCAGCCGCGTCCGCGAAGTCGTTCCAACAGGTCACTCATAGGGACCAGCCTAACAGCGGCGGGACCTGGGTCAGGTCCCGAAGGGGTATGACTTTGGATATTCATTTGACTTGGACAAAGTCCATTGTAGGATCGAGTGCAGCACAAGCGAGGGACAGGACACGCAGGAGGCGTACGTGACGCAGGGACCGCTCACCACGGAGGCCGGCGCGCCGGTCGCCGACAACCAGAACAGCGAGACGGCGGGCGTCGGCGGTCCTGTTCTGGTCCAGGACCAGTTGCTGCTGGAGAAGCTCGCGCACTTCAACCGCGAGCGCATCCCGGAGCGCATCGTGCACGCGCGCGGCGCCGGCGCATACGGCACGTTCACCGTGACCGCGGACGTCACGCCCTACACACGCGCCGCGTTCCTCTCCGAGATCGGCAAGCAGACCGAGGTCTTCCTGCGCTTCTCCACGGTCGCGGGCAATCTGGGCGCTGCGGACGCGGTGCGCGACCCGCGCGGCTTCGCGCTGAAGTTCTACACCGAGGAGGGCAACTACGACCTCGTCGGCAACAACACCCCGGTGTTCTTCATCAAGGACGCCGTCAAGTTCCCGGACTTCATCCACACCCAGAAGCGCGACCCGTACACGGGCAGCCAGGAGGCGGACAACGTCTGGGACTTCTGGGGGCTCAGCCCGGAGAGCACCCACCAGGTGACCTGGCTGTTCGGCGACCGCGGCATCCCCGCCTCGTACCGCCACATGAACGGCTACGGCTCGCACACCTTCCAGTGGAACAACGAGGCGGGCGAGGTCTTCTGGGTCAAGTACCACTTCAAGACCGACCAGGGCATCGAGAACCTCACCCAGGCCGAGGCCGACGTGCTCGCCGGCAAGGACCCCGACTCGCACCAGCGTGACCTGCGCGAGGCCATCGAGCGCGGTGAGTTCCCGACCTGGACCGTGCAGGTGCAGATCATGCCCGCGGCGGACGCGGCGGACTACCGCTTCAACCCGTTCGACCTCACCAAGGTGTGGCCGCACGAGGACTACCCGCCGATCGAGATCGGCAAGCTGGAGCTCAACCGCAACCCGGAGAACATCTTCGCCGAGGTCGAGCAGTCCGTCTTCTCGCCCGCCCACTTCGTGCCGGGCATCGGACCGTCGCCGGACAAGATGCTCCAGGGCCGTCTCTTCGCCTACGGCGACGCACACCGCTACCGGGTCGGAATCAACGCCGACCATCTGCCGGTGAACCGCCCGCACGCCACCGAGGCGCGGACCCACGGCCGGGACGGCGTAATGTACGACGGCCGCCACGGCCGGGCGAAGAACTACGAGCCGAACAGCTTCGGCGGCCCGTTCCAGACGGACAGGCCGCTGTGGCAGCCGGTCGCCGTCACCGGCGCCACCGGTGACCAGGCGGCCCCGTCGCATGCCGAGGACGACGACTTCGTGCAGGCGGGCAACCTCTACCGGCTGATGTCCGAGGGCGAGAAGACCCGTCTGGTCGAGAACCTGTCCGGGTTCATCGCCAAGGTGTCGCGCGACGACATCGCCGAGCGCGCGGTCGACAACTTCCGCCGGGCGGACGGAGACTTCGGCAAGCGGCTCGAGGCCGCGGTCCAGGCCCTGCGCGGCTGAGGGCGCTTGCCGTGGAAGGGCGCGGGCCGGACCCCTGTCCAGGGGGGTCCGGCCCGTTGCCGTGCCGTGCGGCGCAGTGCCGTGCCCGGGGCCGGGGGGTCAGGCCGGGATCTGGTCCGCCAGCGGCGCCGGATGGCGGCGGGCCGGGGCCCAGCAGCGGATGATGTCGCGTACGGAGACGATGCCGACGGGACCTGCCCCGTCCAGCACGATCAGATGGCGGAACCCGCCGTGCGCCATGGCCTCGGCGGCCTCCTCCAGGGTCCAGGAAGGCGCGGCGAAGACGACGTCGGGCGTGGTGTGGGCGCCTGCGGTCTCCAGGTCCGGGTCCAGGCCGGAGCCCACCGCGTTGAGAATGTCGCGCTCGGTCAGAATGCCGAGCCCGCCCGCGTCCGAGTCGAGGACGACGGCCGCGCCGACCCGGCGTGCGGCCATCAGGCGGGCTGACTGGCGGAGAGTGTGTGTGGGCCCGATGGTGAGGACCACCGTGCTCATGGCGTCACGGACGAGCATGGATGGAGCCACCTCCTCGGTGGATCGGCCGATTCGATCGCTTCGAGAACCGATTCACAAGTTCACAAGTGGGGGGACTCTCAGAGTCGCAGCCTTGCGGGGCGGCGGCAAGGGGGCGCGCGACGCCGATCTCCGGCGCGCGGCGGCGTGCCGGCCGCGACGGAACGCGGAAGTCAGGACCGCTGGTTGAGATAGCCCAGCAGTTCGTCGTGGAGCAGCCCGTTCGACGCGGCCGCGTTGCCGCTGTGCGGGCCGCGGCGGCCGTCCAGGCCGGTGAAGGCGCCGCCCGCCTCCTGTACGACGATTGCGTTCGCCGCCATGTCCCACAGCGACAGCTCCGGCTCCGCGCAGATGTCCACCGACCCCTCAGCGACCATCATGTACGGCCAGAAGTCGCCGTACCCCCGGGTGCGCCAGCAGGCGCGGGTCAGATCCAGGAACCCGTCCAGCCGGCCCCGCTCCTCCCAGCCGCTGAGCGAGGAGTACGCGAAGGAGGCGTCCGAGATGCTCTGCACCCGCGACACGTGCATCCGCGTCGCCGACGTCAGGCTGCGCCCCGTGTACGCCCCGCCCCCGGTCACCGCCCACCAGCGGCGGCCCAGCGCGGGGGCGGAGACCACGCCCACCACGGGCTGGTAGTCCTCTTCGCCCTCCACCATCAGGGAGATCAGCGTCGCCCACACCGGGACGCCCCGGACGTAGTTCTTGGTGCCGTCAATCGGGTCGATCACCCAGCGGCGCGGCCCCGTGCCCTCGATGCCGTACTCCTCGCCGAGGATCGCGTCGCGCGGCCGCGCCCGCTGGAGCTGTCCGCGGATCAGCTCCTCCGCCGCCTTGTCGGCCTCGCTCACCGGAGTCATGTCCGGCTTGGTCTCGACCTTGAGGTCCAGCGCCTTGAACCGCTCCATCGTGGCGGCGTCGGCGGCATCCGCGAGAACATGGGCGAAACGCAGATCATCGTGGTAGTCGGGCATGGCCGTCACTCTATCGACACGGCCCCTGACCAATGACGGCAGTCTTGACAGCGCGTGGCGGCGCGTCAACGCTGAGCCGAGAACCGTCGGCGACGCACAGGCGGGTGCGGACCCGCGACCCGCTCCGGCCCGGGGAGGCGACGATGCCCACGGCGCGAGAGTCCCTGCTGAACGCCGCCTTCCGGGCGCTGTCAGAGCTGCCCTGGTCCGCCGTCCGCATGGTCGACGTCGCCTCCGCCGCGGGAGTGTCACGGCAGACCCTCTACAACGAGTTCGGCAGCAAGGAGGGGCTTGCCCGCGCGCTCGTCCGCAAGGAGGCGGACGTGTTTCTCCACGGTGTCGACCGCGTGCTCACTGCGGGCAGCGGCAGCGGCAGCGGCAGCGGCGGCGGCGCCGAGGCGGCATGCCGGGGGTCGGCCGACACGCTCGCCTCGGTCGCCGAGTGGACGGTGGACATGGCGCGCGCCCGGCCCTTGCTGCGCGCGCTGCTCACCGGCTGCTGGAGCGACCGGCTGCCCGCGCCCCGGCCCGCCCGGGGGGACGCCGCCCGCTCCGGCGTCCCCGCCCAGCGGCGTGCCGACGGCCCGCTGCCGGCCCCGGCGGAGCTGCTCGCGACGGTGCGCGACCGGTCGCTGGCGGCGCTGGGCGGTACGGGCACGGGCACGGCGTCCCTCGGCGGCGGGCCCGCAACCGCGCCCCGGACGGCGGCTGCGACCCCCTGGGCGCAGACCGCCAGGGGGCGGGAGGGCACCGAGCTCCGCGATCTCGCGCACCACTGCGAGCTGGCCCTGCGGCTCGCCCTCTCCTATGTCGTCGTGCCCGTGCCGGACGATGTGGGCGCCGCGGTCCGCACGGCCCTCGGCTCTCCCGTCAGTGGGTCGAACCTGAGAGCTGCAGGCCGATGACCCCGACGATCACCAGTGAGATGGAGACGATCTTCAGCGTGGAGACCAGATCCCCGAGGAAGATCATCCCGTAGATCGCGGTGCCCGCCGCGCCGATGCCCGTCCACACGGCATACGCGGGGCCCACGTCCAGCCGCTTCAGCGCCAGAGTCAGCAGCCCGAAACTGCCCAGGGCGAAGGCCGCGAAGGCGATGGTGGGCCAGAGTCTGGTGAAGCCGTGAGAGAGCTTGAGGCAGACGGCGAAGCCCGTCTCCAGTAGTCCGGCGACAATGACCAGCAGCCACGCCATCGTCAGTGCCTCCCGTGTCGGTCGGTGACTGCCTACGTCTCGGCCTGCCTTGTCTCGACTGCTTCGTCTCGCTTGGTGCGAGTATGCACTTACCAGCAGTCGTCGACCGCAAACGTGAGCGGATCAATCCCCTTCGCGTCGTTCACGGGTCGCCAGCAGCCGCCGCAGCGAGTGGAGCCGCGCCGGGTCGGCATGGCCGTCCGCCACCCACCGGTCCAGTGCGCAGTCCGGCTCGTCGTGGCTGCAGGCGCGCGGACAGTCCTCCGTGCCCGGTTCCAGATCCGGGAAGGCATGGATCACCCGAGACGGATCGACGTGGTTCAGACCGAACGACCGCACCCCCGGGGTGTCGATCACCCAGCCTCCCGCCGGGTCCGCCAGCGGCAGCGCCAGCGCCGAGGTGGTGGTGTGCCGGCCGCGGCCGGTGACGGCGTTGACCACACCGGTCGTCCGCCGCCGCTCCTTCGGCACCAGCGCGTTGACCAGCGTCGTCTTCCCGACGCCCGAGTGTCCGACGAAGGCGGTGGTACGGCCTCTGAGGTGCTCGTGCACCCGGTCGGCCGCCACGCCGTCCACGAACTCCTCGCGTGTGGTCACCACATGGGGCACGCCCAGCGCCCCGTACAGCGCCAGCAGCTCGTCCGGCGGGGCGAGATCCGACTTGGTGAGCACCAGCAGCGGCTCCAGACCCCCGTCGTAGGCGGCCACCAGACAGCGGTCGATCAGCCGCGGTCGCGGCTCCGGGTCCGCGAGAGCGGTCACGATGGCGAGCTGGTCGGCGTTGGCGACCACCACCCGCTCGTACGGATCGTCGTCGTCCGCCGTACGGCGCAGCACCGAGGAGCGCTCCTCGATCCGCACGATGCGGGCGAGGGTGTCCTTGGCGCCGGACAGGTCCCCGACGATGGCGACCCGGTCGCCGACGACGGCGGCCTTGCGGCCCAGCTCGCGGGCCTTCATCGCCATCACTGCCCGGTCCTCGACCAGACAGGTCAGCCGGCCGCGGTCGACGGTGAGGACCATGCCCTCGGCAGCGTCCTCGTGCTTGGGCCGGATGTTGGTGCGCGGCCGGTTGCCCTTGCGGTTGGGGCGCACCCGGACGTCGTCCTCGTCGGCGTGCTTGCCGTAACGGCGCATGGCGCTTCAGACCCCGAGCATTTCTGCCCACATCTGCGGGAAGTCGGGCAGGGTCTTGCCGGTGGTCGCCACGTTCTCGATCTGCACGCCCTCGACCGCCAGGCCGATGACCGTGCCGGCCGTGGCCATGCGGTGGTCGTCGTACGTGTGGAACACGCCGCCGTGCAGCCGGCGCGGGCGGATGTGCAGACCGTCCTCGGTCTCCGTCACATCACCGCCCAGCTCGTTGATCTCCTTGGTCAGGGCGGCCAGCCGGTCCGTCTCGTGAAGCCGCAGGTGGGCGACGCCGCGCAGCGTCGAGGGGGAGTCGGCGAGGGCGGCGACGGCCGCGATGCCCGGGGTCAGCTCGCCGACCTCGCTCAGGTCCACATCGATGCCGTGGATGCGACCGGAGCCGGTGAACACCAGACCGGCGTCGGTCAGCTCACAGGAACCGCCCATCTCGGTGAAGATCTCCCGCAGCGCGTCACCGGGCTGGGTGGTGCGCTCCGGCCAGTCGGGGATGACCACCCGCCCGCCGGTGACCAGCGCGGCCGCGAGGAACGGCTGGGCGTTGGACAGATCGGGCTCGATCGTCAGATCGCGGCCGAGGACGGCGCTGGGCGAGACCCGCCAGACGTTCGGCTCGCCGCCGGTCTCCGGCTCGTCGACCTGCGCGCCGACGGCCCGCAGCATGTCGACGGTCATCCGGATGTGCGGCATGGAGGGCAGCGTGCGGCCGGTGTGGCGCACCTCGACGCCCTGGTTGAAGCGCGGGGCGGACAGCAGCAGCGCGGAGACGAACTGGGAGGACGACGAGGCGTCGATCTCCACCGTCCCGCCGTCCAGCGCGCCGCCGCCGTGGACGGTCATCGGCAGCGAGCCGCGGCCGTCGTCGTCGATGCGGGCGCCGAGGACGCGCAGTGCGTCGATCACGCCGTTCAGGGGGCGCTCGTACGAGCGGGGGTCGCCGTCGAAGCGGATCGGACCGTCGGCGAGGGCGGCGACCGGGGGAAGGAAGCGCATGACCGTGCCGGCGTTGCCCACGTCGACCGTGGCGGGTCCGTGCAGGCCGGAGGGGATGACACGCCAGGCCTCGCCGCCTTCCGAGAGTTCCGCGCCCGGCGCGGCGGCGGAACTCGAGGAGACGGTCTCCTCGATGCCGACGCCCAGCGCACGGAGGGCGGCGGCCATCAGCAGCGTGTCCCGGGAGCGCAGCGGACGGCGCAGCCAGCCGGGCTCGGCGGCCAGCGCGGCCAGCACCAGGGCCCGGTTGGTGACGGATTTCGATCCGGGCACGGTGACCGTCGCTTCGACGGCTCCGGTCGCGTAGGGGGCGGGCCAGAGGGCGGGGTGCACGGAGCTTTCGGTCATGGCCATCACTTTAGTGGGTCCACGCACGGACGAATCTTGATCAGATCTGCTGAGATCACAGGCCGAGCAGCCATCGGCCACCGCCGATGAGCGAGCACACCGACACCGCGTGGAACAGGAACAGCCACATCGCGGCCGGGACGTTGGTCAGCCTGGCCAGCTGATCGGCGTCGGAGTCCGGCGCACCGCCGTGCCGGCGCTTCGACTGCAGCTCGAAGGCCGGCCGGACGCCGCCGAGCAGCAGAAACCACACGGCCGTGTACGCGAAAGCGGACTGCACCTGCGGCCCGGTCAGCCAGGAGACCAGCAGGAACGCCGCACCTGTGAGGACCACCGTGAGCGCCCCGTACGCGTTGCGGATCATCACCAGCATGGCCAGCAGCAGCGCGGTGGCCAGCCACAGCAGCAGCGTGATGTGGTGGGCGGCCAGCAGCCACGCCCCGCCGAGGCCGAGCAGCGGAGGGGCGGTGTAGCCGGCCACCGCGGTGAGGATCATGCCGACGCCGGTGGGCTTGCCGCGGCTGACGGTCAGACCGCTGGTGTCCGAGTGCAGCCGTATTCCGTCCAGGCTGCGGCCGGTGGCCAGCGCGACCAGGCCGTGGCCGCCTTCGTGGGCGATGGTGATGGCGTTGCGCGAGATCCGCCAGACGCGGTGCGGGACGACGATGGCGAGCGCGGCGAGGCCGGTGACGATGACGAGCCACTCGTCAGGGGCGGACTGGGTGCCGAAAAGTCGGTCCCACAGGGATGTCGTGACCATTTCTCGGGCGGCTCCTCAAGGGCGGTGGTCGGGCGGCGGGCAGGAGTGGCAGTGTGGCACTCATGTGCGGACGGTATGCAGCGAGTCGCAGGCCCGAGGATCTCGTAGGGCTCTTCGAGGTCGAGAAGTGGGAGCCCGAGGAGACGCTGGAGCCCGACTGGAACGTGGCCCCCACGAAGGAGGTCTACGCGATCCTCGAGCGTCCTGTGAAAGACGCGGCGGACCGCCGTCCGGTTCGCCAGCTCAGGGCGTTGAAATGGGGGCTCGTGCCGTCCTGGGCGAAGTCCCCGGAGGGCGCGGCCCGGATGATCAACGCCCGAGCGGAGACGCTGCACGAGAAGCCGTCGTTCCGGAAGGCGTTCCTCGCGCGGCGGTGCATTCTGCCGGCGGACGGCTATTACGAGTGGGTGACCGGCCCGGACGAGCGGGATCTGGAGGTCGCGGGGAAGAAGAAGCGGCCGCGGAAGCAGCCGTACTTCGTCACCCCGGCGGACGGGTCGGTGATGGCGATGGCCGGGCTGTACGAGTTCTGGCGAGACCGGACCCTGCCGGACGAGCATCCGCTCGCCTGGTGGGTGACCTGCTCCGTGATCACGACGGAGGCGGCCGCCGGCCCGCTGGGGGTGGCCCCGGCCGAGGGCCCGCAGTCGCTGTCCGACATCCACCCCCGTATGCCGCTGATGCTGACCCCGGACCGGTGGGACGCCTGGCTGGACCCGTCCCGGACGGAGGAGGAGGCGCTGCGGGGGCTGCTGGAGCCGCCGGAGGGCGGGCTGATGCGGGCGTACGCGGTGGGGACCGCGGTGAGCAATGTGCGCAACAACGGGCCGGAGCTGCTGAAGGAGCTGGAGGGCCCTGAGGAGGGGACGCTGTTCTGACCGGAAGGCCGTGTTCCGGCAGGATTGGGGGCGTGATGCGAAGCGAGAGCGTGGGGACGGACGCCGGCGAGGCCCGGGTCACCTGGGCGGTGCCCGAGGGCGCGCGGCTGGTCGTGGCGCTGGGGCACGGGGCCGGAGGGGGGATCGAGGCGCGGGACCTGCAGGGGCTCGCCCGGGCCCTGCACCGGGACAAGGTCGCCGTCGCCCTCGTCGAGCAGCCCTGGCGCGTCGCCGGGAAGAAGGTCGCGCCCGCGCCCAGGACGCTCGACACCGGCTGGCGCGGCATCTGGCCCGCGCTGCGGAAGCCGGGGCTTCCCGTCGTCGCCGGCGGCCGCAGCGCCGGCGCCCGTGTGGCCTGCCGCACCGCCGAGGACCTCGGCGCCGTGGGCGTGCTCGCGCTGAGCTTCCCCCTGCACCCGCCCGGCAAGCCCGAGAAATCCCGGGCCGACGAGCTCCTCGACGCGGCCCGGACCCTCCCCACGCTCGTCGTACAGGGGGCGAACGATTCGTTCGGGAAACCCGAGGAGTTTCCCCAGGGGCCGTACAAGCTGGCGGCCGTGCCCTACGGCGACCACTCCTTCGCCGTGCCCAAACGCAGCGGAATGACGCCGGACGACGCCGTCAGGACGGTCGTCGACGCCGTACGTCCATGGGTCCTCGGGCTCCGGGAATAGCGCGCCCCCGCCCTGCCGTTGCAGCGGATGCCGGAAGTCAGTGCATCGAGCATGGAGTAGGAGTCCGCCGCATGGGTTCGACCATATGCCCCGACCGCGCGCACGCCGCCGAGCTGGACTGGACCGTGCTCCCCGCGGCCCGGACCGCGCATATTCCGGCGGCGGCACCGGTGGGCAGTCGTCTATTCTCCGAATCGAGCGGGTCCGCATCCGGTCTCGCCACGGCGGTCGAGGAGGTGGGTCCGGTCACTGGGACCGACGACGTACAGGGCGACGTACAGAGGGAAGAGACGTCCGAAGAGCGCAATGCGCGCTTCGAGCGCGACGCCCTCGGCTACCTCGACCAGATGTACTCGGCCGCGCTGCGCATGACCCGGAACCCGGCGGACGCGGAAGACCTGGTGCAGGAGACCTACGCCAAGGCGTACGGATCGTTCCACCAGTTCCGCGAGGGCACCAATCTCAAGGCCTGGCTGTACCGGATCCTCACGAACACCTTCATCAACTCCTACCGCAAGAAGCAGCGCGAGCCTCAGCGGAGCGCCGCCGAGGAGATCGAGGACTGGCAGCTCGCCCGCGCCGAGTCGCATATGTCCACCGGACTGCGCTCCGCCGAGTCGCAGGCCCTGGACCATCTGCCTGACTCGGACGTCAAGGAAGCGCTCCAGGCGATCCCCGAGGAGTTCCGGATCGCGGTCTATCTCGCGGACGTAGAGGGCTTTGCGTACAAGGAGATCGCGGACATCATGGGAACACCCATCGGGACGGTGATGTCCCGCCTGCACCGGGGCCGTCGCCAGCTGCGCGGCATGCTCGAGGACTACGCCCGTGAGCGCGGGCTCGTGCCTGCCGGAGCGGGGGAGTCGAACGACGCGAAAGGCTCGGGCTCATGAGCTGCGGAGAGCCGCACGAGACGGACTGCTCTGAGGTCCTGGACCATCTCTACGAGTTCCTCGACCACGAGATGCCCGACAGCGACTGCACGAAGTTCGAGACGCACTTCGAGGAGTGCTCGCCGTGCCTGGAGAAGTACGGTCTCGAGCAGGCGGTGAAGAAGCTGGTCAAGCGGTGCTGCGGGCATGACGACGTGCCCAGCGACCTGCGTGCCAAGGTCATGGGCCGGATCGATCTGATCAGGTCGGGACAGGCCGTGCCGGACTCCGACGTGACGGCCGCGGGCAGCGCCGACTAGTGCCCCTCCCGGCGGGCTCTGCGCTGTCGCGCCGCCCTGCACACACTCCTTCCGGGCGCTGCGGCCCGGAAGGCGCCCCCACGCTGCGCTGGCAAGAGCCCGAGTGACTCCGCTGCGAGGACTTCCGGCCGTCTTGCGGTCGTCCCCGCAGCCCTTCGGCGGGGGAGTGCCCCCGGCGCCGGACGACGCTGCTTGACGGGCAGACACTGCCGGTCGCGGCACCGGCTTCATGGAGCCCCTCCCGGGGGTCGCCGAGGGCGCGCGCCCGCCCGCCGTCACCCATAGGTGCGAACAGTGCGCTTATCAGCCGTACGCCCTCCCCCATATCGCTAGCGTGGCGCTCGATATGAGGAGGGCACAGGGCAGTGACGGCCTTACCGACGGCGTCGGAGACGCCGACGGCAGCGACGGAGCATGTGCCGCGTGCGGCGTACGGCTGCGTCGCGGCGGCCGTGCTGTGCGCCGCCGCGGTGTGCCTGGCGTCCGCTCCGGATGCCGCCGGCGCGGCCGCCGCCGTGCTGCCGACGCTCCTGCCGCTCGCCGCGCTCCATACGCTGTGTGAGATCCCCTCGCACCGCCGGCCCGGCCGGCCCGGCGGAGGGTTCTTCCCGGTGCTCTTCGCCGCCGCCTTCCTGCTGCCGCCCGGCGCCGCCGCGGCCGTCGCCCTGCCCGCCGCCCTGCTGGGCCGGGTGGAGCAGCGCCCGGCAGGCCCGCGCAGGGTTTGGCGCGCGGCCCGGCTCGTGCTTGCGGCCTGGGCGGCGGCCCAGGCGTTCACATTGCTGGGCGGCGGGCCAGCCCTGCGCGAAGAAGCCCTCCCGGAGGGGCTTGTGAAGGCCCTGTCGGCGGCGGGGGCGGCAGCGCTCGTCTTCTGCCTGGCGCTCGCCGCGCTGGACGGCGGCATGCGCGCCGCCGTGGAGCGCATGCCGGTCCGCACCGCCTGGTGCGGACTGCTGTCCGCCGCACTGCCCTCGTACACCGTGCACGGGCTTGGCGGACTGCTGGCGGCGCTGCTCTGGAACGGCCCGTACGGACCCGTGGCCGCAGTGTGCGTGCTGACGCCCCTGTATGTGTCGAGCCGGCACTTCGCCGCATCACATCGGGAGCGGGCCGCGCACCACGCCGCCGTCCGCGCGCTGGTGCAGGCGGTCGACATCAAGGACCCGTACACCCGGGGCCACGGCGACCGCGTGGGACAGGCGTCGGTGCTGATCGGACGCGAGCTGGGGTGGGACGGGCAACGGCTGGAACTGCTCCGCTTCGCCGGCGTCCTGCACGACGTGGGCAAGCTCGGCGTGCCGACGCGGGTGCTCCGCAAGGACGGCCCCCTGACGGAGGCGGAGCGCCGGACCATCGAGCTCCACCCCGAATTCGGCCACGAGGTGGTGCGGGGCATCGGCTTCCTCGGCGAGGCCCGGTCGGCGGTCCTCCACCACCACGAGCGGATGGACGGCAGCGGCTATCCCTACGGTCTGGCAGGGCGGCAGATCCCCGTGTTCGCACGGGTCGTCGCCGTGGCCGACGCCTTCGACGCGATGACGTCGACCCGCACGTACCGCAGGGCGCGGCCGGCAGCCGAAGCGGTCGCGGAGCTGGAGCGGTGCGCGGGGACGCAGTTCGACCCCCGAATGGTGCGAGCGCTGGCCCGGGCGCTGCGCCGGCACGGCTGGCAGCCGGAAACAACGCCGGAAACAACGCCGGAAACAACGCCGGAAACAACGCCGGAGGCGGCCGCGGCGGCACACGGCGAGCCGGACTCCGCCGCCCCCGGCGAGGACGGCAGACCAGGCGTGGACGGAAACGTCTCGTCCGCATCGGCTTCGGGCACCCGGTGAACCCCATGCCCAGGCTGACCACGGCAGGCGTCTACGGGACGAGCGGGGCCGTCGCCCTGGCCGGCGTCGGATGGACGGCGTGGCACGGACTCCAGCAGCCCGGCATCGCCCTGGCCTTCGGGGCGCTCATCGCCGCGGGCGAGCTGGCCCGCTGCCGCGCCCTGCCGGGCGAGCGGGAGCCCGCGCCGCTCGGAGCCGCCGGAGCGCTGGCCTACGCACTGCTCGCCCGGTGCGCGGACGGACCCGCCGCGCACGGCGTGCCGCAGACCGTCGCCGTCGTCGTCGCGGCCGTACTCCTCGGATCCGTACCCCATGTGGCACGCGGCGAAGGACCCGCGCTCGAACATGTGGTGCACAGGACGCTCACTGCCGCCTTCGCCGCCGTCTGCTTCCAGCCGCTGTCCCACTCCGGCGAGCTGGACCGCCTCCTCGGCCACGGGGCCTGGCACGCCCTCTTTCTGCTTGCGCTGCTCGCGCTCACCGCCCTGTGCGACGCGCTGCTGGCCGCCGCACTGCTGCGCGACCGCACCCGCTACCCGTACGCCCCGCTGCTGCGCGACGAGCTGCGCGCCCTCGGCGGCGTCGGCGCCGCCGTCTGCGCCACCGCCGCGGCCCTTCCCCTTGCGGTCGCCGTCGCCGGGCTGTGGGCCCTGCCCCTCTTCTGCCTGCCGCTGCTGCTCACCCAGCTGTCCTTCCGCCGGCACACGCGGGTGCGCACCGCCTACCGGCAGATCATCGCCTCCCTCGCCCGCTCCACGGAGGTCGCCGGCTACACCCGGCCCGGCCACGCCCGCAGGGTCGCCCGGCTCAGCTGCGCGGTAGGCCGGGAGATGGGCCTGTCCGGGTCGGACCTCGCGGTGCTGGAGTACGCGGCCCTGATGCACGACATCGGACAGCTCTCGCTGGTCGACCCGGTGCCGGAAGGGGCCACGGCGCTGCTCCCGGCCGCCGAGCAGCGCCGTATCGCGCTGCTCGGCGGAGCCGTCGTCCGGCAGACCGGCGTCCATGGAGCCGCGTCCGTCGCCGCGGTCGTCGAACGGCAGGCCGACCCTTACCGGGACCAGCCCCGGGCTGCCCGGATCGTCCGCGCCGTCAACGCATACGACGACCTGGCCGGGGGAAGCGAAGGGACAGCGGGCGGGGCGCTCGCCGCGCTGGAGGAACTGCGGCTCGCCACCGCGCGCGACTTCCAGCCGGAGGTCGTCGAGGCCCTCGCCAGAGTCCTCGCCCGAGGCGGTCTGGCCCCGGCCCCGTCCGGGTAACCCATGGGTAATGAGCGAGCGCCCGACCGGGCATGGTTGGATGCGGAGAAGAGGGAGTCCCGCAGGGGAACCCCTCGAGCGAGAGGGTGTCCGGGGGCAGTGACCCGAGCGACCGGCAGGCGGGAATCGTGAGGATCTTCGGGAAGGTACGGCATCGGCCCTCCGCCTCGTGGCGGCAGGCCACCGACCGCGCGTTCACGCTGATCGGCGACGGCCGTTACGAGGACGCGGGCGCCCTGCTGACCCGCGCCGCGGACCTGGAGCCCTGGCTGTCGGAGTCCTGGTTCAACCTGGCTCTGCTGCACAAGTTCCGGCACGACTGGGAGCAGGCGCGTGCCGCAGGACTGCGCGCCGTCGCCCTGCTCGACAAGGAGACCGGGGCACCCGATTGGTGGAATGTCGGCATCGCCGCCACCGCCCTGCAGGACTGGCCGCTGGCCCGCCGCGCCTGGCAGGCTTACGGCCTCAAGGTGCCCGGCGGCCCCACCCGAGCCGGGAGCGCCGCGGGCGCCTCCGCGTCGAACGGCGAACCGCTCGGCATGGACCTGGGCAGCGCGGCCGTACGGCTGTCGCCCGAGGGCGAGGCGGAGGTGGTCTGGGGTCGGCGGCTCGACCCGGCGCGGATAGAGGTGCTGTCCATCCCGCTGCCGTCCTCCGGGCGGCGCTGGGGCGAGGTCGTGCTCCACGACGGCGTGCCCCACGGGGAGCGCACGACCGCCGCCGGACCCTCCTACCCCGTCTTCGACGAGATCGAGCTGTGGGCCCCGTCACCGGTGCCCACCTGGGTGGTGCTGCTGGAGGCCGCCACGGAGGCCGACCGGGACGCCCTGGAGCAGCTCGCCGCCGACGCCGGATTCGCCGCCGAGGACTGGTCGTCCTCGGTGCGGCTGCTGTGCCGGGCCTGTTCCGAGAGCACGATGCCCAGCGCCGAGGGCGAGGGAGAGCACCTCGACCCCCATGACCACAGCGAGCCGGGCCACCCGGGGCCGCTCGGCCACCGCACCGGCGGCGATCTGTGGAACCCCGAGCGTGAGTGCGGCATCGCCGCGCCCGCCGGACTGGTGCGCGGCCTGCTGGACGGCTGGGTCGCGGACAGCCCGGACTCCCGGGAATGGCGGGATCTCGAGGAAGTGTGCTGACGGCTGGCCGTAGGCTGTACGGGCACGCATCGGGTACACCCGCCGGACACCCTGACCGAACCGGGTATGTACGTCGGGTACTGAGGAAGGCGCAGAGTCTGACATGGCGCAGCAGGAGACGGACCAGCTCGTGAACGACGGTTTCGTCGTGGACACGGAGGACTGCGAGGAGCGTGAGCGCGCACACCGCGAGCGCGGCACATCCCGTCCGATCACGGTCGTCGGCAATCCGGTGCTCCACAAGGAGTGCCGGGACGTCACGGAGTTCGACGACAAGCTCGCCGCGCTGATCGACGACATGTTCGCCAGCCAGCGGACGGCGGAGGGCGTGGGGCTCGCCGCCAACCAGATCGGCGTCGACCTGAAGGTGTTCATCTACGACTGCCCCGACGACGAGGGCGTACGGCACGTGGGCGCCGTCTGCAACCCGGTGCTGGAGGAGCTCGCGCCGGAGCAGCGCGTGCTGGACGACTCCAACGAGGGCTGTCTGTCGGTGCCGACCGCGTACGCCTCGCTGGCCCGCCCCGACTATGCGGTGGTCCGCGGCCAGGACGCCGAGGGCAAGCCGATCAGGGTGCGCGGCACCGGCTACTTCGCCCGCTGCCTCCAGCACGAGACGGACCATCTGTACGGACGCCTCTACATCGACCGGCTGTCGAAGCGGGAGCGCAAGGACGCGCTGCGGCAGATGGCGGAGGGCACCCCGCGCTACCCGGTCGTCCCGAACGACTAGTGCCGCGACCGGGCAAAGACTGCCGGGAGGGGCGCCAGCCGTCCGACGCAGACGAGAGCCCCGGGCGGCGGCTTGGTTTCTAGTGGTCGCCGCCCGGGGCTCCTGTGATCTCAGAAGTCGTCGTCGAAGGAGACCGACCCCTCGACCGCCACCTGGTACGCGGACGGGCGGCGCTCGAAGAAGTTCGTCAGCTCCTGGACGCCCTGCAACTCCATGAACGAGAAGGGGTTCTCGGACCCGTACACCGGGGCGAAGCCCAGCCGGGTCAGCCGCTGGTCGGCTACGCACTCCAGGTACTCGCGCATCGACTCGGTGTTCATGCCGGGCAGACCGTCGCCGCACAGATCGCGGGCGAACTGCAGCTCGGCCTCCACGGCCTCCTTGAGCATGTCCGTGACCTGCTCCTGGAGCGTGTCGTCGAACAGCTCCGGCTCCTCCTTGCGGACCGTGTCGACGACCTCGAAGGCGAAGTTCATATGCATCGTCTCGTCGCGGAACACCCAGTTGGTGCCGGTCGCCAGCCCGTGCAGCAGTCCACGGGAGCGCAGCCAGTAGACGTAGGCGAAGGCCCCGTAGAAGAAGAGCCCCTCGATGCAGGCGGCGAAGCAGATCAGATTGAGCAGGAAGCGGCGGCGGTCGGCCTGCGTCTCCAGCCGGTCGATCTTCTCGGCCCCTTCGCCTTCCAGGGCGGCCATCCACTTGAAGCAGAACTGGGCCTTGTCCCGGATGGACGGGATGTTCTCCACGGCCGCGAAGGCCGCGGCACGCTCGTCCGGGTCGGGGAGGTAGGTGTCCAGCAGCGTCAGATAGAACTGGACGTGCACGGCCTCCTCGAAGAGCTGACGGCTCAGATACAGCCGCGCCTCCGGGGAGTTGATGTGCTTGTAGAGCGTGAGCACCAGGTTGTTCGCGACGATCGAGTCGCCCGTCGCGAAGAAGGCCACCAGCCGGCCGATCAGATGCTGCTCGCCCGGCGAGAGCTTGGCCAGGTCGGCGACGTCCGAGTGGAGATCGACCTCCTCGACCGTCCAGGTGTTCTTGATGGCGTCCCGGTAGCGCTCGTAGAAGTCCGGGTAGCGCATGGGGCGGAGAGTGAGCTCGAAGCCCGGGTCGAGAAGATTCTGGTCACGCATTACTGGCAGGCCTCGCAGGACTCGGGGTTTTCCAGGGAGCAGGCGACTGCCTCTTCGGGGGTCGCCTGCACGGGGACGGAGGGGGCGGCTGCGGCGCTTGCGCCGCCGGCGGCACGGGCGATCCGGGTGGCCGGGCGGGAGCGCAGGTAGTACGTCGTCTTCAGCCCGGACTTCCAGGCATACGCGTACATCGAGCTGAGCTTGCCGATGGTCGGCGTCTCCAGGAACAGGTTCAGCGACTGGCTCTGGTCGAGGAACGGCGTACGGGCGGCCGCCATGTCGATCAGCCCGCGCTGCGGGATCTCCCACGCCGTGCGATACAGCTCGCGGATCTCGGCCGGGACCCAGCCGAGGCCCTGGACGGAGCCGTTGGACTCGCGCAGCGCCTCCCGGGTCTGCGCATCCCAGACGCCCAGCTTCTTCAGATCCGCCACCAGATAGGAGTTGACCTGGAGGAACTCGCCGCTGAGGGTCTCGCGCTTGAAGAGATTGGAGACCTGCGGCTCGATGCACTCGTACACACCGGCGATGGAGGCGATGGTCGCGGTCGGGGCGATCGCCAGCAGCAGGGAGTTGCGCATGCCGGCAGCCGCCACCCGGGCGCGCAGGGCATCCCAGCGCTCCGGCCAGTTCGGCGTCACCTCGTAGTGGTCCGGGTGGAGCACGCCGCGCGCGGCGCGCGTCTCGGTCCAGGCAGGCAGCGGGCCATGACGCTCGGCCAGATCGCAGGACGCCTCGTACGCGGCGAGCATGATCCGCTCGGCGATCTTCGTGGAGAGCGCCTTGGCCTCGGGGGAGTCGAAGGGCAGCCGCAGCTTGAAGAACACGTCCTGCAGGCCCATCGCGCCCAGGCCCACCGGCCGCCAGCGGGCGTTGGAGCGGCCCGCCTGCTCGGTCGGGTAGAAGTTGATGTCGACGACCCGGTCGAGGAAGGTCACGGCGGTGCGGACGGTGTCGTCCAGCCGCTCCCAGTCGATCTCCCCGGCAGGGGTGACGAACGCGCCCAGGTTGACGGAGCCCAGGTTGCAGACCGCCGTCTCCCCGTCGTCCGTGACCTCAAGGATCTCGGTGCACAGATTCGAGGAGTGGACGACCCTACCGGGCTCCGCGGTCTGGTTGGCGGTGCGGTTGGCCGCGTCCTTGAACGTCATCCAGCCGTTGCCGGTCTGCGCCAGGGTGCGCATCATCCGGCCGTACAGCTCCCGCGCCGGAATAGTCTTCCGGGCCAGACCGGCCGCCTCCGCCTTGAGGTAGGCGGCGTCGAAGCCATCGCCCCACAGGTCGACCAGCTCCGGCACGTCGGCGGGGGAGAACAGCGACCAGTCGGCGTCGGCGGCGACCCGGCGCATGAACTCGTCCGGGATCCAGTGCGCCAGATTGAGGTTGTGGGTGCGACGGGCCTCCTCGCCCGTGTTGTCACGCAGTTCGAGGAACTCCTCGATGTCCGCGTGCCAGGTCTCCAGATAGACGCAGGCAGCGCCCTTTCGGCGGCCGCCCTGGTTGACGGCGGCGACCGAGGAGTCCAGCGTCCGCAGGAAAGGGACGATGCCGTTGGAGTGGCCGTTGGTGCCGCGGATCAGCGAGCCGCGGGAGCGGATGCGGGAGTACGACAGACCGATGCCGCCCGCGTGCTTCGACAGCCGCGCCACCTGGTGGTAGCGCTCGTAGATCGAGTCGAGCTCGTCCAGCGGGGAGTCCAGCAGATAGCAGGAGGACATCTGCGGATGGCGGGTGCCGGAGTTGAACAGCGTGGGGGAGGACGGCAGATAGTCGAGCCGGTTCATCAGCCCGTAGAGTGCGGCGACCTCCTCCAGGGCGCGGACCGAGTCGTCCTCGGCCAGCCCGGCGGCCACGCGCAGCATGAAGTGCTGCGGGGTCTCGATGACATTGCGGGTGATCGGGTGGCGCAGCAGATAGCGGCTGTGGAGGGTGCGCAGGCCGAAGTAGCCGAAGCGGTCGTCGGCGCCCTCGGCGAGCGCCTGGTCGACGAGCGAGTCCAGCCGTGCGGAGTGCAGCCGGGCGAACTCCGCGGTCCGGTCGGCGATCAGGCCCTCGCGGCAGCCCACGGCGATGGACGCGGAGAAGGAGACCGCCCCCTCGCCGGCCGCCTCCTCGGCGATGGTGCGGGTGAGGAGCCGGGCGGCGAGCCGGGAGTACGCGGGGTCCTCGGAGATCAGCCCCGCGGCGGCCTCGGTGGCCAGCGAACGCAACTCGGCCTCGTCCGAACCGGCGTGCCGGCCGCGCAGTGCGGCGGCGGCGACCCGGCCCGGGTCGGTGTCGGGCAGATCGGCGGTGAGGTCGGTCAGGGTCCGCAGCAGTGCGGTCCCGGGGCCGTCGCCCACCCGCTCGGAGATGCCTGAAGCCGGATCGGCTGGCGCGATGGTCACGTGGTGCTCTCCCTCGCTCGGCTCTGGGCCGGCGGGGGATCGGGGCACGGGCGCGCACGCCGTCGCATGGGCGGCTGCGCGTCGTCCACCGGCCCAATTCCGCGAGGCCCGGACGTCTCTGGCATCCGGCTCGGTCGAGCCGGACGCACTGCCGGCAGGTCTTCGGACTGGCCTGTGGATGCGACAAAGCGCACCACGGCACACCGTTGCGGGACAGTTCCGGATTCGCACCGGATTCCCCTGGGGCGGCAGCGAGGATGAGCATACATGTGGGGGCGGTGTGATGCGGACGGCCCTACATGTTGTGTCGGCCCGGCCTCTTCCTGTTACTCGGGCTCCGCCCCAGACCCCGTTTCTCGGGGGCTCCGCCCCCGAACCCCCGCGCCTCAATCGCCGGTGGGGTTGGGTTTCTGGTTCTTGCGCCTGGAGCGCCGGTGGGGTTGGGTTTCTGGTTCTTGCGCCTCAAGCGCGGGCGGGGTTGGGTTTCTGGTCCTTGGGCCTCAAGCGCGGGCGGGGTTGGGTTTCTGGTTCTTGCGCCTGAAGCGCCGGTGGGGTTGGGTTTCTGGTCCTTGCGCCTGAAGCGCGGGCGGGGTTGGGTTTCTGGTCCTCGCGCCTGAAGCGCCGGTGGGGTTGGGTTTCTGGTCCTTGGGCCTCAAGCGCGGGCGGGGTTGGGTTTCTGGTCCTTGGGCCTCAAGCGCGGGCGGGGCTGGGACTTGGCGTAGCCAACCAAGCCCGCTGGGGGTACCCCCGGACGGAGTCCGGGGGAGGCGCCTGGGGAAGGTCGAGGACACGGCCGAAGGCCGTGCCTGGGGGCCTGGGGGCCCGCCCCCGGTTATGGGAGGGGAAGGGCCCCCGCAGGCGCAAGCGCCTCAGCCGGCCGCGTCCGCGCCCACCTTCGGCAGCTCCCGCCGCCGCTCCCCGGGCTCCCCCGCGTCCGCCGTGTAGTCCGACGGCCTGGTCTCGTCCACGCCCTCCGGCGCCTTCAACGCCCGCATGACGAAGGTCAGCACCACCGTCACGATGACGTTCAGCACAAACGCCGTGAGGCCGATGTAGCCGATCTCACCGATTCCGGGGATCGCGGCCGACGAGCCGCCGAAGTGCTTCTGCGTCGGGCTGGCCACGCCGTACGCCGCCGCCGTGCCGTAGATCATGCCGACCGCCCAGCCTCCGAGCAGCGCCCAGCGGTGGAACCAGCGGGTGAACAGGCCGCCCACCAGCGCGGGGAAGGTCTGGAGGATCCAGATGCCGCCCAGCAGCTGGAAGTTGATGGCGACCGTCTTGTCCATGGTCAGCACGAACGCCAGTGCGCCGACCTTCACCAGCAGCGACACCAGCTTGGAGACCTTGGTCTCCTGCGCCGGCGTGGCGTCGGGCCGGATGAAGTCCTTGTAGATGTTGCGGGTGAACAGGTTCGCCGCGGCGATCGACATGATCGCAGCAGGCACCAGCGCGCCGATGCCGATGGCGGCGAAGGCCACGCCCGCGAACCAGTCGGGGAACATGTTCTCGAAGAGCTGGGGGATCGCCAGCTGGCCGTTGCTCACCGTCACCCCGGCGGCGAGCGCCATGAAGCCGAGCAGCGCGAGCATGCCCAGCATCAGCGAGTACAGGGGCAGGATCGTGGTGTTGCGCCGGATGACGTTGCGGCTGCGCGAGGACAGCGTCGCGGTGATGGAGTGCGGATACATGAAGAGCGCGAGCGCTGAGCCGAAGGCCAGGGTCGCGTAGCCCCAGTGGGCCGAGTCGCCCGGGATCAGCGAGCCGCGTGGCTTGTCGGTGGCCGGGTTGATCTGCTCGTACGCCGCGCCCGCCTTGGCGAAGATGTCGTCGAAGCCGCCGAGCTTGGTCGGGATGTAGATGATCGCTACCGCGATGACGATATAGATCAGCGTGTCCTTGACGAACGCGATCAGCGCGGGTGCGCGCAGCCCGGAGGAGTAGGTGTAGGCCGCGAGCACTCCGAAGGCGATCAGCAGCGGCAGGTCCTTGACGAACCAGTTGGTGTGCTCGCTGCCGCCGACGCCCATGACGTCCAGCACGGCCTGGATGCCTACCAGTTGGAGCGCGATGTACGGCATCGTCGCCAGGATGCCGGTGAGCGCCACCGCCAGGGAGAGCCCCTTGGAGCCCCAGCGTCCGCGGACGAAGTCGGAGGTGGTGACATAGCCGTGCCGGTGGGAGACCGACCACAGCCGCGGCAGGAAGGTGAAGATCAGCGGATAGACGAGAATGGTGTACGGGACGGCGAAGAAGCCCGCCGCTCCGGCCGCGTAGATGGCTGCCGGGACGGCCACGAAGGTGTAGGCCGTATAGAGGTCGCCGCCGAGCAGGAACCAGGTGATCCAGGTGCCGAACGAACGCCCGCCCAGGCCCCATTCGTCGAGGCTGTGCTCGTTCTCGGCCTTGCGCCAGCGCGCGGCCAGGAAGCCCATGACCGTGACGGCGACGAAGAAGAGGAGGAAGACGGCGAGTGCGACGCCGTTCACGCCGTCCTTCACAGGTCCCCGCCCTCCTTCCGGGCGGAGGCGGCGCGGGCGCTTCCTGCCCGGGCGCGCTGGTCACGCTGGAACAGCCGGTACGCGACCATGGTGAGCCCGGTCGAGACGACCACCCAGAGCATCTGGTACCAGTAGAAGAACGGCATCCCCGCGAACTTCGGTTCGACCCTGGCGTAGGAGCTCACCCAGAGCATCGCGACGAACGGTGCGATGAGACAGAGGGCGACCACGACCCGTAAAGGTGTCACCACGGGCCGCTGACGATCCGTCGCTTGCGTCGCTTGCGTCGCTTGCGTCGCTTGCGTCGCTTCCGTCGGTTCCGTCGGTTCCGGCACTTGTGACGCCTTGGGCACTTCTGACATGCGGCGAACTCCGTCCCCTTGCCGAACGCCTGTGTAATGCGCACGAAATCTAGGGGAGGGCTGCCCGCCGCGACACCCCCTGTCCGGATAACGGATCTATTCCGTCACGTCGGTTGAACGACGGGAGGCTATTCGGCGGGACGCTGGAGCCGGGCGACGAACTTGTAGCGGTCGCCGCGGTAGACGGAGCGCACCCACTCCACCGGCTCGCCCTGGGTGTCGATGGAGTGCCGGGACAGCATCAGCATCGGCAGCCCGACGTCCGTGCCCAGCAGCCCGGCCTCACGCGGGGTGGCCAGTGAGGTCTCGATGGTCTCCTCGGCCTCGGCGAGCCGCACGTCGTACACCTCCGCCAGAGCGGTGTAGAGGGAGGTGTACTTCATCAGATTGCGGCGCAGGGCGGGGAAGCGCTTCGCGGACAGATGCGTCGTCTCGATGGCCATCGGCTCGCCGCTTGCGAGCCGCAGCCGCTCGATGCGCAGCACCCGGCCGCCCGTGGGGATGTCGAGCAGCCCGGCCAGGGTGTCGTCGGCGGTGACATAGCCGATGTCGAGCAACTGGGAGGTCGGCTCCAGGCCCTGGGCGCGCATGTCCTCCGTGTACGAGGTGAGCTGCAGGGCCTGGGACACCTTGGGTTTGGCGACGAAGGTGCCCTTGCCCTGGATGCGCTCCAGGCGGCCTTCGACGACGAGTTCCTGCAGTGCCTGGCGCACGGTGGTGCGGGAGGTGTCGAACTCCGCCGCGAGCGTCCGCTCCGGCGGCACCGGGGTGCCGGGCGGCATGGTCTCGGTCATCTCGAGGAGATGCCGCTTGAGGCCGTAGTACTTGGGCACGCGCGCGGTGCGGGCCTGGTTGCCGTTCTCGGTCTCGGTGCCGCTCCCGTCTGTGGTCATGGCCCGCCTCTCCGCCTTCTGCCCTGCTGCCGTCACCGGCACCTCCGTCTGTTGCGGCTCACATGGTGGCACGGCCCGATCACAGGTCGTCGACCTCCTTCAGGTGTCGGTCCGGTAACGGACGTGACAGCCCTTCTTATACACCCTTGACACCCCTAAAGGTCTAGGCCAAGCTCCCGGTACTGGTCTAAACCATTAAAGACCAGATCCCGGCCCCAGGGCAGACTCCGATGCGCGACCTCAAGTTCTGCGCGACTCCCGGGTGGTGGGGGGTAACTCTTGCATCCCTTGAGGAGGGTGGCGTGAAGCGTAAGCTCATGGCTGCGGTGGGTGTGGCTGCGATGACCGCGTCGATCGCGGCATGCGGCTCCGACAGCACCAAGGCCGCGAAGGACCCCAAGGACCGCGACGAGACGCTGACCGTCTGGCTGATGGTCGATGCGCAGTCCACCTGGCCCGAGCTGGTCAAGGATGTCAACGCCCGGTTCAACGCCAAGTACCCCGAGGTCAAGGTCAACGTCCAGTACCAGCAGTGGGGCGACAAGACCAAGAAGCTGGACGCCGCCCTCGCCGGTGACAAGTTCCCCGACGTCGTCGAGCTCGGCAACACCGAGACGATGACGTACATCCTCAACGGCGCCCTGGGCGAGATCGACGAGAAGAAGTACGAGAACTCCGACACCTGGATCAAGGGGCTCAAGGACACCTGCTCCTTCGAAGGCAAGCTCTACTGCGTCCCCTACTACGCGGGCGCCCGTGTCGCGATCTACAACAAGGACATGTTCAAGGCCGGCGCCGGCTCGGACGCGCTGCCGGCCACCGAGGCCGAGCTGACCGCCGCCCTCGACAAGGTCCAGCAGAAGCACGGCCAGGACAAGGCCTTCTCGCCGCTCTATCTGCCCGGCCGCTACTGGTACGCCGCCATGTCCTACGTCGCCGCGTACGGCGGCCAGATCGCCGAGTACGACGAGGGCGGCAAGAAGTGGAAGGCCACCCTCTCCACGCCCCAGGCGCAGCAGGGCATCAAGCACTTCGTCGACCTGGTCAACAAGTACAACCACGGCGACAAGACGAAGGACGAGCAGGACCACGCCAACGTCATGGCCAACGAGAAGACCGCTCTTCTCTACGGAAACGGCTGGGAGGCCGGCAGCGTCGTCGACCCGGCCGCAAACGGCAACGAGAAGCTCAAGGACAAGATCGGCACCGCGGGCATGCCCGGCCCGAACGGCAAGGCGCTGCCGTCCTTCATCGGCGGCTCCGACCTCGCCACCATCTCCAAGTCCAAGGTCCAGGACCTGGGTCAGGAGTGGATCTCGTTGTTCACCAGTGAGAAGTCCCAGGCCGTTCTCGCCTCCAAGAACATCCTGCCCAACAACACCAAGCAGCTCGAGCCGCTGAAGGCGAAGCCGGAGACCGCCCCGATCGCCAACGCCGTCCCGGACGCCTGGTTCACCCCGATCGCCCCCGGCTGGGCCGCGGTCGAGAAGAGCGAGGTCCTGGAGCTGATGCTGCTCGACATCATCAAGGGCACGTCCGTCGAGGAAGCCACCAAGAAGGCCGACGAGGAGATCGACAAGCTGATCAACGAGCAGTCCTGACCTGACCCGGGACTCTCGACGGCTTCGGTTCCCTTCGTCTGTCGCGGGTGCGGCCGGCCTGCTCCGGCGCAGGCCGGCCGCACCCGCCCGGTACTTCCCGGTCGTTACGTCTGAACGGAAGGCTCAGCACCATGAGTGCCGCCGATATGAAAGCAGCCGACCCGGCGGCGCCCGCCCCGCGGCGCACCGAGGCCACCGGCCCGCGGCCGCCCCGGGGCACGGCGCGCAAGGCCCGCAGCGTCCGCGCCCGAAGAGCCGGTGAGCTGCTGCCGTATCTGCTGATCGGCCCGACCATCGTCGCCATCGCCGCGGTCTTCCTCTGGCCGCTGGCCAAGACGGTGATCATGTCCTTTCAGGACGTCGGCCGCAAGGAGCTGTGGACGGGGGAACCGGCTCCCTGGGTCGGCTTCGAGCAGTTCACCGACATCTTCGCCGACGCGGCCTTCTGGGACTCCGTCGTCCTCACCGTGGTCTTCATGGCCGCGTGTGTGATCGCCACCCTTGCTCTCGGGCTCGCCGTCGCGCTGATGATGCAGCGCATGTCGGCATGGGTGCGGCTGCTGGTGACCGCGGCGCTGATCGCCGCCTGGTCCATCCCGCTGATGGTGGCCGCCTCGATCTTCCGCTGGTTCTCCGACTCCGACTACGGCGTCTGGAACATGGTCCTGTCCAAGTACCTCGGACTCGACTTCCAGGGCCACAACTGGTTCCTGGACCACAGACAGGGCTTCGTCGTCATCGGCGCGGTCGTCGTCTGGGGCGCGGTCCCCTTCGTCGCCATCACGCTGTACGCGGCCCTCACCCAGGTCCCCAGGGAACTGGAGGAAGCCGCGGCCATCGACGGCGTCGGGGCCTTCGGGAACTTCCGCTTCGTCGTCTGGCCGGTGATCAAGCCGGTCTTCCAGATGGTCGCGACCCTGTCGGTCATCTGGGACTTCAACGTTCTCGGCCAGGTCTGGCTGATGCGCGGCACCAAACCGGAGCCCGAGTACGAGGTGCTCGGCCTCTACGCCTTCAACAAGGCCTTCGAGTCCAACTCCTTCAGCCAGGGCGCGGCGATCTCCCTGATCACGGTGGGGCTGCTGTCCGGCGTCGCCGTGTACTACCTGCGCCAGCTGCTCAAGATCGGAGAGGTCGAGTGAGCGCCACCGCCTCCGCCCCGAACCCCGCGAAGACCGCTTCCTCCGCGGGGACGGCGCCGGGGCCCTCGCCCGCTGCGATCCGGCCGGATCGCAGGAACAGGTCCCGGCACGCCTACAACCTCATCGGGCTGCTGACCTTCGTCGTCATGATCTTCCCGGTGTACTGGCTGGTCATCAGCGCACTGAGGCCCAATGCCGAGATCCGCAGCTATGACCAGACCCTGTGGCCCTCGTCGATCACCTTCGACAACTTCAGCCGGGCCATGGACCAGGCCAACTTCGGCACCGCGGTCAAGTCCAGCCTCATCGTCTGCGTCACCGCGGTGGTAGGCGCGATGATCATGGCCACCATCGCCGCGTACGCCATCGGCCGCTTCCGCTTCAAGGGCCGCAGGATCTTTATGATCGTGCTGATCCTGGTCCAGCTGCTGCCGCCGACCGCGATGCTGATCCCCATCTATCTCCAGCTCAACGAGCTCGGCGCGCTGAACGAGTACTGGGGCGTGATCATCGTCTATCTCGTCTCCACACTGCCGTTCGCCACCTGGATGATCCGCGGCTTCGTGATCAACATCCCCAAGGAGCTGGAGGAGTCCGCCATGGTGGACGGCTGCAGCCAGATGGGCGCCTTCTGGCGGGTCGTCTTCCCGCTGCTCGCGCCGGGGCTCGCAGCCGCCTCCATCTACTCGCTGATCAACGCCTGGAACGAGTATCTGCTCGCCTATGTCGTGCTCCAGGACAACGACAAGTACACGCTCAACGTGTGGCTGGCGAACTTCACCACCTCGCGCGGAGTGGACTACGGCGCGCTGATGGCCGCCTCGACGCTCATCGCCATCCCCGTCGTCGCCTTCTTCATGGTCATCCAGAAGAAGATGGCAGCGGGGCTCACCTCGGGCGCAGTGAAGGGATAACACCGCCCTATGACGACGCTTGTGAGCACATCCGACACCCTCACCCGCGACGCCCTCGCCGTACTCCAGCCGGGCTTCACCGGCACCACGGCCCCCGACTGGCTGCTCCGCCGCATCGGCGAAGGGCTCAGCGCGGTCGGTCTGTTCGGCCGCAACATCACCTCGCCCGAGCAGCTCGCCGCGCTCACCGCGCAACTGCGGGCCGAGCGGGACGACGTCCTGGTGGCCATCGACGAGGAGGGCGGCGACGTCACCCGGCTCGAGGTGCGCACCGGCTCCTCCTTCCCCGGCAACTACGCGCTGGGAGTGGCGGACGACACCGAGCTGACCCGGGCCGTCGCAGCGGAGCTCGGCCGGCGGCTCGCCGCCTGCGGCGTCGACCTCAACTGGGCGCCCTCCGCTGACATCAACTCAAACCCTAATAATCCGGTCATTGGTGTGCGGTCCTTCGGCGCGGACCGTGAACTGGTCGAACGTCACACCGCCGCCTATGTCGAGGGGCTCCAGTCGGCCGGGGTCGCCGCCTGCACCAAGCACTTCCCCGGACACGGCGACACCGGTGTCGACTCACACCATGCGCTGCCCCGCATCGATGTGGACCTCGCCACGTTGCACGCCCGTGAACTGGGGCCTTTCCGCGCGGCCGTCGCCGCGGGTTCCAAAGCCGTGATGAGCGCGCATATCCTGCTTCCCGCGCTCGACCCCGACCGCCCGGCGACGCTGAGCCCGCAGATCCTGACCGGACTGCTGCGTGAAGAGCTGGGCTACCAGGGGCTGATCGTCACCGACGGCATGGAGATGCAGGCCGTTGCAGCGACGTACGGCATCGAGCGCGGCTCCGTGCTCGCGATCGCCGCGGGCGCCGACGCCATCTGCGTCGGCGGCGGCCTGGCCGACGAGGAGACCGTGCTGCGGCTGCGCGATGCGCTGGTCACGGCGGTGCACCACGGCGACCTGCCCGAGGAGCGGCTCGTCGACGCTGCGGCGCGTGTGCGCGCCCTCGCCGACTGGACGCGCCGGGCCAGGGGGGCTGAGAGGGAGCCGGGCGCGGCTTCAGAGGAGGGGACCGCGCCCGGCTCCGGCAGGGCGGACGTCGGGCTGGTCGCGGCCCGGCGCGCGGTGAAGCTGACGGCGGCGCGCCTGCCGTACGAACCGCCCTCCACCGCCCCGTATGTGGCGGCCCTCACCCCGATCGCGAACATCGCCGTCGGCGACGAGACCCCGTGGGGCGTGGCGGCGGAGCTGGACGCCCTGCTGCCGGGCACCGCGAGCGGCTCGTACGGGGAGACGGACGACGCCCGCGGGCCGGCCGACGAGGTGCTGGCCGCGGCGGGGGACCGTAGGATCGTCGCTGTGGTGCGCGACGCCCACCGCCACCCCTGGATGATGCGTGCGCTCGACGCCCTCGTCGTTGCCCGGCCCGACACGGTCGTCGTGGAGATGGGCGTGAACGGCATGACGCCGAGGGGAGCGCTGCATATCGCGACCCACGGCGCGGCCCGGGTGTGCGGGCGCGCCGCCGCTGAGGTGATCGCCGGGGCCGGGGCGTGATTCCGGGGCGCCGGGGCGTGGTTCCGAAGCAGCCGTCAGGAGGTGCCGGCATGTCGTCCGTGACCAACCTCTCCGGAGGGCACGGGGAGAGCGAGCTTCCTGGCCGGATCATGGCCGGGGAGATGGCGGAGCAGCCGGCGGTGCTGCGGCGCGTCCTCGAAGCGGGCGCGCCGGCGATCCGCGAGGCCGCCGAGGCCATCGCGGCGAAGAGGCCCCGCTTTGTGCTGCTGACCGCGCGGGGCACGTCCGACAACGCGGCCCTGTACGCCAAGTACCTGCTGGAGGTCCGGCTGGGGCTGCCGTGCGGGCTCACCTCGATGTCCACGACGACGGCGTACGGCGCGCGGCCGGACCTCAGGGACGTACTCGTCGTCACCGTCAGCCAGTCCGGCGGGTCACCGGACCTGGTGGCCTCCACGATGGCTGCGCGGGACGCCGGGGCGATCACCCTGGCCGTCACCAACAACGCGGACTCGCCGCTGGCGGCGGTGTCGGAGTTCCATGTCGACATCCTGGCCGGCCCGGAGAAGGCGCTTCCGGCGACGAAGACATACACCGCGTCGCTGCTGTCGCTCTATCTCCTCGTGGAGGGCCTGAGCGGCGGGGACGGCGCGCCCGCGACGGTGCTGCCGGAGCTGGCCGAGCGGGTGCTGGCGCGGGGCGACGAGGTGCGGCAGCTCGCCGCGCGGTACCGGTTCGCCGAGCGGATGGTCATCACCTCGCGGGGATACGGCTATCCCACGGCGAAGGAGGCGGCGCTCAAGCTCATGGAGACGAGCTACATCCCGGCGCTGTCGTACTCCGGGGCGGATCTGCTGCACGGGCCGCTGGCCATGGTCGACAACATCTCACCGGTCATCGCGGTGGTGACGGACGGCAAGGGCGGCGAGGCGCTCCGGCCGGTGCTGGAGCGGCTGCGGGGGCGCGGCGCGGATCTTGTGGTGATCGGCCCCGAGGCCCAGGTGGCGGCGGCGTCCGCGGGCTTCGTCCTGCCGACGGCGGGCGTGCCCGAGGAACTTCAGCCGATCCTGGAGATCCTCCCCCTCCAGCGTCTGGCGTACGAGATCACGATCGCGCGCGGCCAGGACCCGGACGCCCCGAGGGCGCTGGCCAAGGTCACCCAGACCCGCTGAGCCCCTCCGGGGAGGGGTGCCCGGCCCCGTGGCTGGGGGTTTCCGTCCCTGCCCACCCGCCCTTTCTCGGTGCGGCGTCTGCGCCCCACTCCCGCGCAGTCCCCCCGGCGCTTAGCGCGGGGGCGGGTTTCCCCGCGGCTGCGGGGGCGGCGGCGCATGGGGCGCCCCGGTGCTTCACGGGGCGGTCGGCGTCGGGTGGCGGAGCACCCGGTCGGGAGCACCCGCGGGCCGCGGCGCCGCGACGGGACCCTCAACCCGTACGGCACCGCAGCCCGGAGTTGCGCCGGCCGTCGGGTGTGCGGTCCCGGGCGGCCGGGGGAGGCATCGGCGCAGTCAGGGCAGAGAGCGCCCGGTGCCTCGATCCGCCCTCCTGTGCGGGGAGGGCGGAAGCTTTTTTACCGGTTCATTGCGAACCTCGTCATACACGTCATTCTGGACTAGACCATTTAGGGATGTCTATCCGTTCGCACAGCTTAGTTCCCGGCGGCCCGTTCGTTCACCCCAAAGGTACGCTCGCAGATGTGCCGTCCATGAACGATCTCGTACGCCAGCACACCGCCCTGAGCGAATCCGACCTCGAGTGGCTCCATCTGCTGGTCTCGGAGTGGCAGCTGCTCTCCGATCTGTCCTTCGCCGACCTCGTCCTGTGGGTTCCCACCCGCGACGGCACCCGCTATGTCTCCGTCGCCCAGATGCGTCCCAACACCGGACCCACCTCCTACCAGGACGACATGGTCGGCCATCTCGTCCCCCGCGGCCGGCGTCCGCTGCTGGACGCCGCGCTGGACGAGGGGCGGATCGTCCGGGAGGGCGACCCGGAGTGGCGTGAGGAGGTTCCCGTGCGGGTGGAGTCGATCCCCGTACGCCGTGAGGGCCGGGTCCTCGGCGTCATCGCGCGCAACACCAATCTGCTGACCGTGCGCACCCCCAGCCGGCTGGAGCTCACCTACCTCCAGTCCGCCTCCGACCTCGCCCAGATGATCGCTGCGGGTGCGTTCCCCTTCCCCGGCCAGCAGGTCGACATGGACGCCTCGCCCCGCGCCGGCGACGGGCTGATCCGCCTCGACGCCGACGGGGTCGTCCAGTACGCCTCACCGAACGCCCTGTCCGCCTACCATCGCCTCGGCCTGGCCGCCGACCTCGTCGGCCAGCACCTGGGCCAGATCACCGCCGAGCTGGCGCCCTCCCGCGGCCCGGTCGACGAAGCCCTGGTCAAGCTGGCCTCCGGCTACGCCCCCCGCGAGGCCGAGGTCGAGGGCAACGGCGGCGTGATCCAGCTGCGCGCCATCCCCCTCAAGCCCAAGGGGCCGCGGATCGGCTCCCTCGTCCTGCTGCGCGACGTCACCGAACTCCGCCGCCGCGAGCGCGAATTGATCACCAAGGACGCCACCATCCGGGAGATCCACCACCGGGTGAAGAACAACCTCCAGACGGTCGCCGCGCTGCTGCGCCTGCAGGCCCGACGGATGGATTCGGTACGGGGGAGGGAGGCGCTCAACGAGGCGGTGCGCCGTGTCGGCTCGATCGCGATCGTGCACGAGACCCTCTCGCAGAACCTCGACGAGCGGGTCGAGTTCGACGACATCGCCGACCGGGTCATCGCCATGGTCGCCGAGATCTCACCGGGCAAGGTCGAGTGCCGGCGCACCGGCCGCTTCGGCATCCTCGACGCCGAGGTCGCCACCCCGCTGTCGATGGTGCTGACGGAGGTGCTGCAGAACGCCCTGGAGCACGCCTTCCCGCAGGACGGGCACGGCTCGCTGGAGGTCTCGGCGGTGCGCGGAGGTCTGCGTCCCGGCGCCGGGCGGCTGCTGATCACCGTCCAGGACGACGGTCGCGGTCTGCCCGAGGGCTTCGACCCGCAGAGCGCGGGCAATCTGGGCCTGCAGATCGTACGGACCCTGGTGGAGGGGGAGTTGGGCGGTACGTTCGACATGCTCCCCGTGCCGGCTCCGGGCCGCGGCACTCGTGTCGTGCTCGACATCCCCTTGCAGGCGGAGAAGGAGAAGCGCTGAGAGGGCGCCGCCGACGGCGATGAGCCCCGGACCGTGGAGAGCGGTCCGGGGCTCGAAGCTGTATGAGGTGGTGCTCGGTGCGCATTCGGGGTACTGCGCGGCTGCGGCTCGGGGGCGGTGGAGTGCGTACTCGCTGTACGCGCCGCCGGCCTTAAGGTCGTAGCGGGGGCGTGTCAGGCGCTTGCGTTGCGTGCCCGGTTGCGAGCGGCGCGGCGCTTCATCGCGCGGCGCTCGTCCTCGCTGAGGCCACCCCAGACGCCGGAGTCCTGGCCGGACTCGAGCGCCCACTGCAGGCACTGCTCCATGACGGGGCAGCGACGGCAGACGGCCTTGGCTTCCTCGATCTGCAGCAGCGCAGGACCGGTGTTGCCGATGGGGAAGAACAGCTCGGGGTCTTCCTCGCGGCAAACGGCGTTGTGACGCCAGTCCATGGCTGCTACCTCTCCTTGATTACACACATGCTTGTGAATGTGAACGCTTTCACGAATCCCCCCGCAAGGGAAGGGCCGACTTCCGGTTGCCCGGCGTGGTCCTGGGTTTGAGGAGGGGTTCTGGCGATCTGTGGTGCCGGTGGTGCGGGCTGTCCCGATCGCCAAGAAGAGATTCGCAAACCTCGGCGGCGGATACAACCCCTTCCGGAAAGTTTTTTTTGATTCCTCGGTGTCGACTAGGTCACAGCCGTACTTCTATGGGGTGGGAGCCAGTCCGTGCGTTCGAGTTAAAGGACTTTCGGCCCTTCCACTCACACAATCACACGCAGTGCACGGCGAACGCCTGTGAACGTCACGCTAGTCCGTAGTCCAAGGTGGTCGCCATCCATCTGGAAAGGGAGTGGAACCTTTGAATGCAAGGTGAAGTCTGTGACGTCGTGAAGCCTCAGCGCATGCTTGCCGCGCGGGCCGCGCTCGGGGGAGGAGGTGAGCAGCTGGGTGGCGTAACGGGCCACCGCCGGCGTCGACAGCCGGGACAGCGCGAGCACGTCCAGCGCGGTGTCGAACGAGGCGTCCGGCGAGGCGTACACCGGACGATTGCCCAGGTAGGTCCAGGGCGCGGTGTTGCAGACTATGGACAGCGCCAGGTCGGAGACCGGCTCCGCGCCGGGACGCTCCAGGGTGATCTTCCCCCGGCGCCGGTGCGGCTCGTTCACGAACTGGCGAAAGGCCTGGCGGACGTAGAGCGCGTGTGTGGACCTTTTGCCGCGCTCCCGGTGCTGTTCGACCCTGCCGATCACGCCCGCGTCGAAGCCGAAGCCCGCGCAGAACGTGAACCAGCGGGACGGCACGCCCTCGTCGTCCGTACCGGGTGTGCCGGCGGCGAGGCCGAGGCCGACCGTCCGCTCCGTGCGGTCACGGAGCGCGTCCAGGATCGCGCCGGTCGCCTCCACGGCGTCGTTCGGCAGGCCCAGCGCGCGGGCGAAGACATTGGTGGAGCCACCGGGCACGACGGCGAGGCGGGGAAGCCGCTCCGGGTCGGGGCCGTGGTGCAGCAGACCGTTGACGACCTCGTTGACCGTGCCGTCTCCGCCGAGGGCGACGACCAGGTCCATGTCGTCGCTCTCCGCGGCCCGGCGCGCGAGGTCGCGGGCGTGGCCGCGGTACTCGGTGGTGACGGCCTCCAGCTTCATCTCGCTGGCGAGTGCGTGGATGAGGACGTCACGCGTGCGGGCACTGGTGGTGGTGGCTGCCGGATTGACCACGAGGAGTGCGCGCATGCGGAGCAGCGTACCTACTGGGGGGTACCGGGCCCAGTCCGGGGCTTCGACCTGTGGACGGCGACGGGACACGGCGGGCGGCTACCCTGCTGGGGTGAGCGCCGAAGACCAGACCAGTCCTGAGCAGAGCAGCCCCCAGTCCCCCCGCCCCGCCCGGCTGACCGCGGCGGCCGCGGTGTCCGGAGTGGAGGGCCTGGCCCTCGCGGGCGGCGGCGGATACATGCTCGTCGAGGCGCTCCTCGGGCAGCCGGACGGCCGGACCCAGGCCCTCATGGGCGGTCTGACCCTTATCGTGCTCGCGCTGATTCCGCTGGCCGCGGCGCGCGGACTGCTGCGGATGCGCAGCTGGAGCCGCGGCCCCGCGATCATCACACATCTGATGGCGCTCATCCCGGCGTGGACGCTGCTGCGTGCCTCCGGCGCGCTGATCCCCCTCGGAATCGCACTGGCGGCGGTCGCGGTGACGGGCCTTGTGCTCCTGGTCAACCCGACGGCGACGCAGGCGCTGGGGATCCGGGGAGCGGGCGCGACGCGCGACGCTTAAGGCGGCGGGCGACCTCAATCGCCGGACGGGCTGGAAGATCCACCCTGTCCGGCGACCGAGGACCAGATCAAGCCCCGCCGATGTCTGAGGCGCGGGGGTCCGGGGCGGAGCCTCGGTTACTCCTCCACCAGCAGCTTCTCGCGCAACTGCGCCAGCGTCCTCGCCAGCAGTCGGGAAACGTGCATCTGGGAGATGCCCACTTCCTGGGCGATCTGCGACTGCGTCATATTGCCGAAGAACCGCAGCAGCAGGATCCGCTTCTCCCGCGGCGGGAGGTCCTCGAGCAGCGGCTTGAGTGACTCCCGGTACTCGACGCCCTCCAGCGCCTCGTCCTCCGCGCCGAGGGTGTCCGCGACCGCGGGGGACTCGTCGTCGGTGTCGGGGACGTCCAGGGAGAGCGTGGAGTACGCGTTGGCGGACTCCAGGCCCTCAAGGACCTCCTCCTCCGAGATGCCGAGGCGCTCGGCGAGCTCGTGGACGGTCGGGGAGCGGCCGTGCTGCTGGGACAGCTCGGCGGTGGCGGTGGTCAGGGAGAGCCGCAGCTCCTGAAGGCGGCGCGGCACACGCACCGCCCACCCCTTGTCGCGGAAATGCCGCTTGATCTCGCCCACGACCGTGGGGGTGGCGTAGGTGGAGAACTCCACGCCCCGCTCGGGATCGAAGCGGTCGACCGACTTGATCAGGCCGATCGTGGCGACCTGCGTCAGATCGTCGAGCGGCTCCCCGCGGTTGCGGAAGCGCCGCGCCAGATGCTCCACCAGCGGCAGATGCATCCGCACGAGCTGATTGCGCAGCTCCGCCCGCTGCGGAGACCCGGCGGGCAGCTTGCGCAGCTCGATGAAGAGCGCCCGTGCCCCGCTGCGGTCCTGGGGGGCGAGCGGCTGCTCGTGCTGCTGCTCCGGCGTGTGCTCGCTGTGCTCGCTCATACGGTCCGCCTGGTCCGCCTGGTCTGCCTGGGCCTGAGCCGCCCGGTCCGCGGCCGCCGGCCGCCCGCCCGGTCCGTCCACCGCCGGGTGCGGTCGCGCCTGCTGCTCGGGGATGCCGGCCGACGAGCTCAGCACCCTGGGGTTGCGCTCCTCGTCCTCCTGCATCGGACCGTCCCCGTTTCCTTCGCTCACGCCGGCCCGGGTCCCGCGCCGCGCTGCTTGTACAGGCTGATGGAGACCGTCTGGTCGTCCGCCACGGAGGAGTCGACCTTGCCGGCCAGTGCGGAGAGCACCGTCCAGGCGAAGGTGTCGCGCTCCGGGGCGCGCCCGTCGGTCGTGGGAGCCGAGACCGTCACTTCGAGAGAGTCGTCGACCAGTCGGAACACACAGCTGAGGACCGACCCGGGGACGGCCTGCTGCAGCAGGATCGCGCACGCCTCGTCGACCGCGATCCGCAGATCCTCGATCTCGTCCAGGGTGAAGTCCAAGCGCGCAGCCAGACCGGCCGTGGCCGTACGCAGCACGGAAAGGTAGGCGCCCGCAGCGGGCAGACGGACTTCCACGAAGTCCTGAGTCCCGGGCTCGCCTGCGATCTGGGACACCCTCACCTCCAAGGTGCACAAGCTCTTTCGGGGCCGCGGGAGGGAAGGTCCCGAAGCCGTGGGGCATATGTCAGTACGGGGCGGTACTGCCTGGCGACGCTATCGCGATCCATGATGCCGTGTCGCCGGACCCCCAACCGATGGCTGTCACTCATGGTAAGGCAATGAGTACGGACAGTGGCTAGAGGTCTGCCGGGACCAATTGCATGGACCCGGCGGAGGGTTGACGTACCCATGCGCCGGGCGGTCGAACCGTCCTCTCGCAGTCGGCGTCCTCTCGGCGTCGGCACGGGCGTCGGCGTTGCCTACGCCTCCCGGCTCAGGGGGCGGGGCGACCGGTGATCACGGCTGTCACCGAGGCGCCGGCAGGGAAGGCCCCCTCTTCGGCGAGGGCGGTCAGCCCGTACAGCATCTTGGCGACGTAGAGCCGCTCGACGGCCAGTCCGTGCCGCTGTTCGAAGTCGGCGGCGAAGGCGTCGAGCTCAGGGGGCGTACGGGCGTATCCGCCGAAGTGGAAGCGCTCGTCGAGCGACCAGTCCCCGGCCGGTCCGCCGAACGCCGCGCGCTGGAGGGCGCGTATCTCCTCGCCGAGGAAGCCGCCCCTGAGGACGGGGAAGCCGATGGCCCGCCGGCCGCGGGGGAGCCCGGCGGCGAGTCCCGCGAGTGTGCCTCCGGTGCCGCAGGCGACGCCGACCACATGGGCGCCGCCGCCCGCGCCGCTTCCCGCGCCGCACGGCTCCCGGCCCAGCTCCCGGCCCAGATCGGCGCAGCCGAGGGCGGCGAGGGCGTTGCTGCCGCCCTCGGGAACCATGTACACGTCGTCCGGCGCCGAGTCCCCGGCGGCTTCCCGCAGGATGCGGGCGAGCACCACGGGGTCGCGTTTGGCGCGGTAGGCCGCCCGGTCGGTGAAGTGCAGCCGCATCCCGTCCGCGGCGCACTGTGCGAGGGACGGGTTGAGCGGGCGGCCGGCCAGCTCGTCGCCGCGCACCACCCCGATGGTGTCGAAGCCCAGCAGCCGGCCGGCCGCCGCGACCGCGCGGAGATGGTTGGAGTACGCGCCGCCGAAGGTGAGCACCGGGCGGCCCGCCGCCGCCTCCAGGTTGGGTGTCAGCTTGCGCCATTTGTTGCCGGGGAGGTCCGGATGGATCAGGTCGTCGCGCTTGAGCAGCAGACGCAGCCCCCGGGAGGTGAAGCGCTCGTCCCCGGTCTCCTGGAGCGGGGAGGGGAGTGCCGGCCGCAGGGCGGTGGACGGGGAGGGCGGCGCTTCGTGGGTCATCCGTCCATTGTCGTCTTCTCCTCTTGTCGCTTCATCGATGTGTGCCGTGATGTGTGCCGTGATGCGCGGCGTGATGTGTGCCCGCGGTGTGTGACGCTCAGCTGGCGCCGAGCCACAGGTCGGGGCCGAAGACCTCGTAGTGGACGTCGGACGCGGGCACCCCCCGGGCCAGCAGCTGCCCGCGCACTGCGCGCATGAAGGGCAGCGGGCCGCACAGCCAGGCGCGTACGCCCGGCAGCAGCGGAATCCCGGTCAGGTCGACGAGCCCGGTGTGGACGGCGGCCGCGGCGTCGTCGGCTCGCTCGCGGAGGTCGGGGTCCTCGTACCAGTAGTGCGCCACGGCCTCCGGGAGCTTGCCGATCAGCAGGTCGCAGTCCGCCCGCAGGGCGTGCGCTGCGGGGCTGCGGTCGCCGTGTACGACGGTGACCGGTCCGCGGTGCCCTTCGGCGACGAGCTGCTGGAGCATGGCGGCCATGGGCGTGACTCCGATCCCGGCGGAGGCGAGCAGCAGGGGCGTGTCGGCGTCGGTCGCGTCCAGGACGAGATCGCCGTAAGGGGCGGAGACGCGGAGCCGGTCCCCCGCGCGTACCCGGGTGTGCAGATGGGCGGAGACCTCGCCGTCCGGGCCGCGTTCGCCGCGGACGCGCTTGACCGCGATCGAAAGGACGTCCGAGCCGGGGGCGCAGATCAGGCTGTACTGGCGTATCTGGCGGGCGCCGTCGGGGAGTTCGGTCTGCACGGAGACGTACTGGCCCGGCAGGAAGCCGGGGGCGGGGCTGCCGTCCGCGGGGCGCAGCCGGAAGACCGTGACGTCGGCGGTCTCCTCGGCGCGGTCGACGACGACCCAGTCGCGCCAGACGTCGCCCGCCTCGACGCCCTGCCGTGCGTACAGCCGGGCTTCCAGGGAGGCGAGCGTGTCCGCCATCAGCCAGTAGACCTCGTCCCAGGCGGCCGCGACCTCCGGGGTGACGGCGTCGCCCAGCGTCTCGGCTATGGCCGCGGAGAGGTGGGTGTGCACGGTGCGGTACTGCTCGGCGGTCACGCCCAGTGAAGCGTGCTTGTGCGCGATGCGGGCCAGCATGGCGTCCGGGCGGTCGTCGGGGCGGTCCACGAGGTGCGAGGCGAACGCGGCGATGGAGCCGGCCAGGGCGCGGCGCTGGTTGCCGGAGGCCTGGTTGCCGCGGTTGAACAGCTCGCGCAGCAGCTCCGGATGCGCCGTGAACAGCCGGTCGTAGAAGCGCTGTGTGATCTCGTCCAGGGAGGCTGCGACGGCGGGGAGGGTGGCGCGGACGGTCGCGGCCGAGGTCTCGGACAGCATGGGCGGTTCCCTTGTCTTGTTCGAATCGGATAATTGGAGTCTTGGATTCGTATTTTTGGGGAGGGGGTGTTGCGGTGCGGCTGGTGCGGCGCGGGTGCCGCGGGGGGTGTCCCGAGGTGATTACGCGCTGCGGGTGGGGCTGAGGCCGAGCAGCAGTGGGCCGGTGGGGGAGTCGACGAGTTCCGCGACCGTGACCGGGTCGAGGGTGGCGTAGAAGGCCTCCTGCGCCCGGCGCAGCGCCCCGCGCAGCCGGCAGGCGGAGCGCAGCGGGCAGGGGGTGTCGCCTTCGCACTCGACGACGTCGCCGGGGCCCTCCAGTTCGCGGACCAGGGTGCCGACCGAGGCGGCTCGGCCGGCCGGGGTGAGCGTGAGTCCGCCGCCGCGGCCGCGGCGCGTCTCGATGAGGCCGAGGTGCTTCAGGCGGGCCACGGCCTTCGCCGTGTGGGTGTACGGGACCTGCATGGTCTCGGCGACCTCCCGCGTGGTGGGCAGGTCCTCGCCTTTGGTGACGGCCAGTCGCATCAGTACGCGCAGCGCCAGGTCGGTGAATCTCGTCAGCCGCATGGCGGCAGCGTAGATAAACAAGCATCTGGGATGCAACTTTGAGTCGGCTGTGCGAGGCGCGCGGCGGACTTCCCGAGTGCGGCCGATCTAGTCCCATCCGTTTGTGTAATGGTGTGACGACTCACTGTGATGACAGGCTCCTGGGGCAGGCCCGATTGTTGATCGAGAGGGAGTCTCAAATGTCGGTTGATGCGGTCGGTTCGGTCGGCGAAGAGGTCAGCCGCCAGCGCGAGCAGCAGAGTCTCGGCACAGCCGCCGCGCGGAACCTCGCGACCACCGCCAAATCGGCCCCGCAGATGCAGGAGATCACCTCGCGGTGGCTGCTGCGCATGCTGCCGTGGGTGCAGGTCAAGGGCGGCACCTACCGGGTGAACCGCCGCCTCAGCTATGCCGTGGGCGACGGCCGCGTCACGTTTGTGCAGACCGCAGGCCAGGTCGCCGTCATCCCGGCGGAGCTCGGCGAGATCCCGGCGCTGCGCGGCTTCGCCGACGACGACGCGCTCCGGGAGCTGGCGCACCGCTGCGAGCAGCGCGAATTCACCGCCGGCGATGTGCTGGCCGAGCAGGGGACGCCGACGGACCGGGTCTTCCTGCTCGCACACGGCAGGGTGGAGAAGGTCGCCGTCGGGCCGTACGGGGACGAGGCGGATCTGGGCGTCCTCGCCGACGGCGCGTACTTCGGCGAGCAGGCGCTCGTGGACTCCGAGGCGACCTGGGAGTTCACCGCCCGCGCCGCCACCGCGTGCACCGTTCTCACTCTCACCAGGGCGGACGTGCTCTACCTCGCCGAGCGGGCGGACGGGCTGCGGGCACATCTGGCCGGCCTCACCGCCGTACCGCACCAGCGGACCAACAAGTACGGCGAAGCGGCGATCGATCTGGCCGCCGGCCATGTCGGCGAGACGGTCGTGCCGCATACGTACGTCGACTACGAGGCATCCCCCCGCGAGTACGAACTGAGCGTCGCCCAGACGGTGCTGAAGGTCCACACCCGCGTCGCCGACCTCTACAACGAGCCGATGAACCAGACCGAGCAGCAGTTGCGGCTGACGGTCGAGGCGCTGCGCGAGCGCCAGGAGGACGAGCTCGTCAACCACCCCGAGTTCGGCCTGCTGAACAACTGCGACTACGGCCAGCGGCTGCAGCCGCACGACGGCGTGCCCGGCCCGGACGACATGGACGAACTGCTCTCCCGGCGGCGGAACTCCAAGCTCTTCCTCGCGCACCCCAAGGCCATCGCCGCCTTCGGGCGCGAGTGCAGCAGGCGCGGACTCGTCCCCGGCACCGTGGAGGTCGCGGGTCACCAGGTGCCCGCCTGGCGCGGTGTGCCCATCTTCCCGTGCAACAAGATCCCGGTCAGTGAGAACCGCACCTCGTCCATCATCTGCATGCGTACCGGCGAGGCGGACCAGGGCGTGGTCGGCCTGCAGCAGAGCGGCATTCCGGACGAGATCGAGCCGAGTCTGTCCGTTCGCTTCATGGGCGTCGACGAGCAGGCGATCATCTCCTACCTGGTGACGGCGTACTACTCGGCGGCGGTTCTGGTGCCGGACGCACTCGGCGTGCTGGAGAACGTCGAGATCGGCCGCTGGCGCTGACGGACCCGGGTCCGGCCCCGGCGTACGCGCTCTGTGCGTACGTCCGGCCGGACCGGTCTCCGCGGTCCGTGCGCGTCCACGAGAGCGAGGGGCGGCCGGCGCCCGCAAAGCCGCGTCCCAGGGAAAAGCCGCGTCCCATGGAAAGGACCATCGAGTTGACCATGGCGGAATCCGTCGAGGCCCGCGAGGCCGTCGCCTTGCTGGAACGCACCAAGAGCATCGTCAACCCCCGGTTGCGAGCCTCCGTCGAAACACTGCCCGGCTCCATACGGCGAGTGGCGATGTACCACTTCGGCTGGGAGCACGCCGATGGCAGACCGGCCGAGGGTTCGGCCGGAAAGGCGATCAGGCCCGCGCTGGTGCTGGCCGCGTCACGGGCGTTCGGCGGGGATGTCGAGCAGGGGCTGCGGGCCGCCGCAGCCGTGGAGCTGGCGCACAACTTCACCCTGCTCCACGACGACGTGATCGACGAGGACGCGACCCGTCGTCACCGCCCCACCGCCTGGACCGTGTTCGGCACCGCCGACGCCATCGTGGCGGGCGACGCCATGCTGGCGCTCTCGCTGCGGCTGCTCGCCGAGGACCGCCACCCCGCCGCCGGGGCGGCCTCGGCGCGGCTGGCCGCATGTGTGATCGAGCTGTGCGCCGGACAGCAGGCGGACTGCGCCTTCGAGGAGCGGGCGCCGCACGAGGTCTCGCTGGACGAGTGCCTGGCCATGGCGACGGCCAAGACGGGGGCGCTGCTGGGCTGCGCCTGCGCACTGGGCGCGCTGTACGCCGGCGCGGGGGAGGAGGCGGCCTCCGCCATGGACGCCTTCGGCCGGGAGGCCGGGCTCGCTTTCCAGCTGATCGACGATCTGATCGGGATCTGGGGCGACCCGGGCCGCACGGGCAAGCCCGCGGGCGCGGATCTCGCCGCGCACAAGAAGTCGCTGCCGGTGGTGGCGGCGCTCGCCTCCGGCACTCCCGCGGGAGCGGAGCTGGCCGAGTTGTACCGCGGAGCGATGAACACCCCCTCGGCGGTGCGCAGGGCGGCCGAGGCGGTCGACCGGGCGGGCGGCCGGGACTGGGCACAGCTGCAGGCGGCGGACCGGATGGCCCGCGCCGTGC
Organism: Streptomyces sp. MUM 178J; assembly: GCF_022414575.1. Classification (GTDB taxonomy): domain Bacteria; phylum Actinomycetota; class Actinomycetes; order Streptomycetales; family Streptomycetaceae; genus Streptomyces; species Streptomyces chengmaiensis. The sequence goes on from NZ_JADWYQ010000003.1 coordinate 95,245, forward strand.
AGGAGCTGTCCCGAGCGGTCCCGGACTTCAAGGCCGCGGGTGATCTGCTGGCGCTGGCGGAGTTCGTCACCCGGCGCAGCCGATGAGAAAAAGAGTTGCGACACCACTACAGGTGAAGCACTATGGGTGAAGTGGTTGTTCGTCCTGTTCCCCCGCCCTCGAACCCGGAGGACTGCTGTGCGCAAGCTCACCTACTACATAGCCACGTCGATCGACGGGTTCATCGGCGGTCCGAGCGGTGACGCGGACTTCTTCACCCCGTACGCCATCGGGGACTTTCAGGCGTATATGAAGGCCGAGTGCCCCGACGCCCTGCCGACCGCGGCCCGCAGGGCGCTCGGCGTCGACGATGTGCCCAACCGGCACTTTGACACCGTTATCCAGGGCCGGGCCAGCTATGACATAGCGCTGGCCCTCGGCGTCACCAGCCCGTATGCCCATCTGCGCCAGTACGTCGTCTCCCACAGCCTGGAGAAGTCGCCGGACCCCGATGTGGAGCTCGTCCGGGGCGATGTGGCGGCCGCGGTGCGGGGGCTCAAGCAGCAGGACGGCCTGGGCATCTATCTGTGCGGGGGAGCGAACCTCGCCGGGCAGTTGACGGACGAGATCGACGAACTGGTCATCAAGACGTATCCGGTCGTCCTCGGCTCCGGCATGCCCATGTTCGCCGCGGACTTCCGCATCAGTGAGTTCACCCTGGAATCAGTGCGCTCCTTCGACGCGGGGGTGCATCTCACCCGGTATGCCCGCAAGCGCTGAGGCGCACTGCTGGATTCACCAAGGATCTTCGCTACAGTCCGCGCATGCCATTGGAGTCGACAGAAGTCTGGGCGGGCTGGTACCGCGACCGACGGGGTGCCGAGGCCGTGACCATCGCGGCCTGCGCGGGTCAACTGCGCACACATATCAGGGGATCCGAGTACACGGGCGGGTCGTTCGCCGCGATAGGGCCGGCGGACGGCGGCGCCCCGCTGCCGTCCTGTGTCCTGGAGTGGGACATGCCGCTCCCGGTGCACACGCCGGACGGGGCCGTGCAGCATGCCACGCTGAGCTGTCTGCTGACACTGGGCGAGGTGCAGGCGGACGGCTCCCGGGACCGCATGGACCTCAGCCTCACCCTCCATCTCGACGGCGCGGCCTATGAGTCCGGCGTCGCGGGCGGTGACTTCGACGACGCGCTGTCGGTCCTCCGCCGCCAGCTCCCGCCCGGCACGGAGCTGGGCAGCAGCCGGGCCCCGGTGGAGGCCTGACGGGGCTTCGGCCGCACCGGCCGGAGGCGGGTGCGGCCGCTGCCCGCGAACGGCCGCTGCCCGCGAACGGCCGGAGGCGCGAACAGCGAAGGGACGCCCCGCCGGCTGCGGCAGGACGCCCCTCGTTGCGTGGCTTTCAGTCCGGAGCCTGCACGCCGCGGCTCACGGCGGGTCCCGGTCTCTGGAAAGCCGGGTTCTCATCAGAGGCGTTCCAGCGCCGCCGCCAGGCCGTTGGCCCACAGTGCGTTCACCCGGGCACGCTCACGCGCGTCCGGGTAGGCGTTCTGGCAGGACGGCCCGGGGCCGCCGCCCGACATCAGCTCGCTGCACGGGCCCGAGTAGTGGTCCGGCAGACCCAGCACATGCCCGGTCTCGTGCGAGGTGACCCGGGTCGAGTTGTAGATCTGGTTCTGCCGGTAGTCGAGGAAGATGTACCCGCGCCCATGGCCGTCCGTGCTCGCGTACGAGCCGCGCGGGTCATTGCCCTCGTAGTACGCGAAGTCCCCGCGGCCCGAGGTCTCGCGCAGCGTCACATTGCTGACAGAGCCGTTCCATATCTGCGTGCTCCGGGCAATCTGGCTGCGGAAGCTGGGCGCGCGCGAGGCGTTGTAGACGACCGTCACGGCCTGCGCTTCGGGGCTGGCGGCGCGCTTCTCGGCCACCGACTTCACGACGGCTTCGAAGAACGCCTTCGTCGCCGCGGCGTCCTCGACCGAGCCTTCGTAGGCGGCGAAGGAGGCGGCGCCGTAGGGCGCGGCGCGGTACGACTCGGAGCCGTACGACTCGGAACCGTACGACGAGGACGGGGTCGACGACGGGGACGCGGCCGCAGGGGAGTTGGCCGGATCAGTGGCAGCCGTCGCGCCCGCCGCCGGGGTGGCGCCGAGCGAGGCGGAGAGAGCGAGGCCGGCGGCGGCGACGAGTAACGATCTGAGGTGGCGCATGGGGGGCTCCTACTCGTCCGATGAACGGGTTCGGTAGCCAGAGTGTCGGGGACATGCCATGCCGTGGGAATGATGTCAGCAGCTGATAACGCCAGGGCATCAGCCCCCGCCGTATGCCTCGGTGCGCCCCGCACTGCATCGACTCAGGTGTCTGGTGTGGCTGTTGGTGCGGCCCTACCCTCGGCTCATGGAGCTCGAGGTGAGGCACCTCCGTGCCCTGTGCGCCATAGCCGACACCGGCAGCCTGCACAAAGCCGCCCGGCGGCTGGGGGTGAGCCAGCCGTCCCTGACGACACAGCTGCGCCGCATCGAGAACTTCCTCGGCGGCGAGCTCTTCAGCCGTGAGCGCAGCGGCTGCCGTCCCACCCCGCTGGGCCGTTCCGTGCTGATCCGGGGCCGTCCGCTGGTCGCCGAGATGAACGCCCTCGTCGCCGAGGCCAGGGCGGCTGCCGCCCGCACCGGCGGCCCCCGGCTGCGCGTCGGCTCGACCGCCAGCCGTGCGCTGCCCGGCTGGCTGCGACGGCTGCGCAAACGGCTGCCGGCCACCGACATCTCGCTCCAGATGGACGTCTCCGCCAACGCCCTGCTGCGGATGGTGGCCGCCGGCCAGCTCGACGTCGCATTTGTGCACGAGGTGGAGGGCTGCCCGCTGCAGCGGCCGGACGGGGTGGCCCCACGGGTCCTCGTCGAACGCGAACCGCAGTTCGTCTCCATGGCCCGCGACCACCCGGCCGCCGCCGCGCCCGTCGTTGACCTCGTCGACCTCGCCGGGGACCGCTGGATGGTCGACCCGACCGTGGACGGAGAGTGGGACGGACTGAACCGGGTGCTCGCCGCCGCCGGGATCAACCCCCAGGTGCTGCACGGGGACTACCACACCGCCGCCTCGCTGATCGTCGTCGGCGAGGCCGTCGCACCCTGCCAGCCCACCTCAGGGCCACGCGACGACATGGCGATCCGTCCGCTGCGCGGCGACCCCCTCGCCGTCCGGCTGCTGCTGTTCACCCGCCGCCAGGGGTGCGAGGAGCTGTACACGGCGGTGTACGAGGACCTCTTCGCGGCCTACCGCGATGCCGCGCTGCGTTCGGCGGCCTACCGGTCATGGCTGGAGCGGCACGGAAGTCCGCTGCTCGACGCATCGGCGGCATGATCGGCGCGTGGGGTATCGTTGCCGTTCCGCGCGCGTGGGCGGCTGCCCACGACCAGACACGACCTTGGAGGTGAGACCCATTACCGCAGTGGCAGGACGGGTGCTCGCCTCGCACGACGGCCGTACGGGGTCCGCCGGAGACAGGTGACCGGGAGTCCGGGAGACCGGAAGAGCGCCCTCAGGCGATCCGAAAGGCTCCGATGTCCCTCTCACCGACCTCTCCTTCCCTTCCCTCCTCCCTCGTCGCCGATTCCGTCGTCGACACCCTTCGCGCCGCAGGCTGCGTCTTCGCCGAGGACGAGGCCCGTCTGCTGCTCTCGGCCGCCGGCACCCGGACCGAACTCGCCGCACTCGTGGCGCGCCGGGCCCGCGGTGTGCCGCTCGAACACGTCCTGGGCTGGGCGGAGTTCTGCGGGCTGCGGATCGCGGTGGAACCCGGCGTCTTCGTACCGCGCCGCCGCACCGAGTTCCTCGCCCGTCAGGCGGCCGCGTCGGCCCGCCCCGGATCCGTCGTGGTCGACCTGTGCTGCGGCACGGGCGCGGTGGCCGCGGCCGTGGCCGCCGCCGTGCCGGGCGCCGAGGTGCACGCGGCGGACGTCGAACCGGCCGCGGTGCGCTGCGCCCGCCGCAATCTCGCGGCCTCGGGGGCCCGGGTGCATGAGGGCGATCTCTACGATCCCCTGCCCGCCGAACTGCGCGGACGTGTCGACGTACTGATCGCCAACGCCCCCTATGTGCCCACGGATCACATCGGCCTGCTGCCCCCGGAGGCACGGGACCACGAACCGCTGCTCGCCCTGGACGGCGGCGCGGACGGCCTTGACGTCCAGCGCCGCGTGGCGGCGGAGGCGGCCGACTGGCTCGCCCCCGGCGGCGTGCTGCTCGTCGAGACAAGCGAGGACCAGGCCCCGTACACCGCCCGGGCGGTCGAGCACGGCGGGCTGCTTCCCCGGGTCGCCGAGTCGGAGGAGCTGTACGCCACGGTCGTCATCGGCGCCCGTCGCGCCTGCTGAGCTCTCCTCGGGGAAGACGGCCGCACCCGGCTCCCGCACACGCGTGTGGCGCGTGTGCGGGAGCCGGGTGCGGGGCAGACCGACCCACCGGGACATGCCTGCCCCAACGGCTCGGGCAGTCGGTTCAGATGACGGTCTGGTACGACGGAGTGTCGATCGCGGTGAGCTCGCGCGGCGCGAACGGCGCCTGCCAGTTGCCGGTGCCGTGGTAGACGTACGAGTTGCCGTCCGCCGCGGTGACGAGGAGGTCGGCCCGACCGTCGACGTTCGGATCCGGACCGCCAGGTTCCCCTTCGGGAACGTGCCCGAGTCCCCCGCACCGTCTCCGCCGGGACCTCCCGGCCCCTTCGGCTGCATCGACATCCGCACCCACCCCGTACGACAACGTCGGCCTTCAGGACCACAACCGGCTTCGTTCTCCAGTCTGCGCCGGAGCGCATGTCGGCCAGCATCGTGCGCCGGCTCACCGTTCTCGGGCGGGAGCTGGAAGGGCCGCAGTACGGTGGAGTCGCGCAGGCGGTACACCTGCGCGACCGACTCCAACACACGGCCGTCCGAGCGTCCTGCCCGCCGCCCACCCTCCGGAGTTGCCGACGTGACCGACCTGTCTGCTGCCCACGACGCCGCTGTCACCGACCGGGCCCGCCTGGCGGGCAGCGCCTACAACTGAGACCGGGACCTGGCGGCGCGGCAGTCGCTCTACCAGTGGCAGACGCCCTGGTACGACCTGCCCGGCCTCGTCGCCGAGCGGCTGGGAGACGTGCGCGGGCGCGTTGTGGACATCGGTTGCGGCAACGGCAGGTTCATCCAGCGGCTTCGTCAGGACCGTCCGGACCTGTCCCTGCTCGGTCTCGACATCGCTCCCGGCATCCTTGCTGGCGTCCCCGGCCCGGTCGCCGTGGCGGATGCCACGCGGCTTCCGCTGGCGGCGGGCAGCCTCGACGCCGCTCTCGCGCTCCACATGCTGTAGCACGTGCCCGACATTCCCCAGGCGGTCAGGGAGCTGGCCCGGGTCGTGGCCTGTGACGGGCTGGTGGTCGCCTCCACCAACAGCGACCGCGACAAGGCCGAACTCGACGACCTCTGGCAGCGGGCCGCCGGCGACGTCCTCGGCGTCGAGCGCGGCCCGGCCCGTATCTCGCTCAGCGCCCGCTTCTCCCTGGAGCGGGCCCCTGCCTTCCTGGGCGAGGAGTTCAGCCGCGTGGAGGTCGTCGAACTGCCGGGGACCATCACCGTCCGAGACCCCGAGCCCGTCATCGCCCACATGGCCTCCTACCGCGCCTGGGCGGACCAGCACGACGTGCCCTTCGACACGACTATCGACCGCGCCCGCACGTTGGTGACCGACCACGTTGCCCGGCACGGGGCGTACGAGATCACCTGCCTTGGCGGCATCCTCGTTTGCCGCCGGTGAGCTCACCCCTGTGGCGGCCAGGGCCCGGTGAGCAGGCGTTGTGCCTCCTCGACGATCGGGTCCGCCAGGGATTCCCGGTCGCCGAGTCGGATCGCCGCCCGGTCGTTGTATGCCTCGGTCTTGTCGACCAGCGGTCTGAGCGCCTGCGGCTGGGCCAAAGCGCCCCACCCTTCGTACGTGATCAGGTCACCGCCGGCGCCGGGTGCCAGGCTGCCGTTCACGATCAGCAGGAGCCACCAGCGGACGGGCCCGATCTCGGTTCGGAGCATGGCCTGAAGGGCACGGGCGGCGACCAGGGTCAGTCGTGGGGTCGACGGCGTGTTCACGCCTGCCAGCGTAGTGAGCGGTACGGTTCGGCGTCCCGCGCTGCGCGGGGTCCGGGGGCGCCGGTGCGGCGGGCGTAGATCCTCGGGCAGGTGTCCGCCGTCATCACGCTGCGGATCTACGCGCACCTGTGGCCGGGCGAAGAAGACCGCACCCGGGCCGTCATGGACGCCGTGCTCGGCGGCCCGCGGACCGGGTGCGGACTCGGAGACACTGCAACCAAGAAAATCGCAGGTCAGATGGCATGACCGAAGATCAGGCCTTCTTGGTCTCCCAGAAGATCTTGTCGATCTGGGCGATGTAGTCCAGCGCCTTCTGGCCCGTCGCCGGGTCCGTGGACCCCTTCGCGGCGGAGAGGGACTTCAGCGCGTCGTTCACCAGTTGGTGCAGCTCCGGGTACTTCTCGAAGTGCGGCGGCTTGAAGTAGTCGCTCCAGAGCACCGAGACATGGTGCTTGGCGAGCTCGGCGCGCTGCTCCTTGATGTCGGTGGCGCGGGCCTGGAAGTGCGGGTCCTGGTTGGCCGCCATCTTCTCCTGGATGGCCTTGACCGACTCGGCCTCGATACGGGCCTGGGCCGGGTCGTAGACGCCGCAGGGAAGGTCGCAGTGGGCGCTGACCTTCACCTTGGGCGCAAACAGGCGGGAGAGCATTGAGCTGTCCTTCCTCGTGATCGTCTTCTCAGGTGGGACATTACTCCGTGAGAGACGTGTTTTCGCGAGTGCCCCCCAGGGCTTAGGACGAAAGTCCAGGGTGAGTATGGGACTGGTAGGGGAATCCCCCCACGCCCGCCGGGGGCGGACGGGGAACGGCATACCGGGGGAGTCGAGGGACTCGGAGGCAGCTGATGACTGAGCAGGGGCGGGAGCCGAAAGCGCCGTTCGGGGTGGCGGAGGTGACGGGGCCCTCCATGGTGCCCACGCTGTACCACGGCGATCAGCTCCTGGTGCACTACGGCGCGGCGGTGCGGCCCGGCGACGTCGCGGTGCTGTGCCATCCGCTCCAGCAGGATCTGCTGATCGTCAAGCGGCTGGTCGAACGGCGCCCGGACGGGTGGTGGGTGCTCGGGGACAATCCGGGCGCGGAGGGCGACAGCAGGCTCTTCGGCAGCGTGCCCGAGGAGTTGGTGCTCGGGCGGGTGCGCGGGCGGTACCGGCCGCGGCCGGCTGGTCAGCGTTCGGTGCGGGCGCTGCTCTCCTGGGGCTTCTCCGCGGTGCGGCCGGTCTTCTGCGATCGCTCGGCCTCCAGGCGTTTGCGGGCGCGGTAGGCGGCGACGTTGGCTCGGGTCGCGCAGCGGTCCGAGCAGTAGCGGCGGGACCGGTTGGTGGAGGTGTCGAGGTAGGCGTTGCGGCACGGTGGCGCCTGGCACAGGCCCAGCCGGTCGACCCCGTACTCCGTCAGATGGAAGGCCAGCCCCATGGCGGCGATGGCGGCGTAGCCGGCGGTGGCGTTGGACGGGTGTTCCGCCAGGTGCATGTGCCAGCGAGGGCGGCCCTCGTCGTCCAGACGGTCGTGGCCGGAGATCTGGGGGCTCACGGGGAACTCCATCAGCAGGGAGTTCAGCAGGTCCACGGCATGGGCCTGGTCGCCGGAGTCCGCGGCCGTGAAGACCGCGCGCAGCCTGCCGCGCACCGAACGGAACCGGGACACATCCGCGTCCGTGGCGCGCCGCGCCGTCTGGGACGACCCGCCGAAGAGCGCCCGGACGGCCTCGACCGACGTCAGGCTGTCCCTGTTGCGCGCCGGCTCCTCGGTGTTGACCAGACGCACGGCGTAGTCCGAGTAATAAGCCAGTTCCACTTGTAGTCCTTACGGCGGCGGTCTAATGTCAGGGTAATAGATGGTTCTGATTCGAGGGTATTACGCACCGCATTGCGATTCGGAGGGATCCCATGTCCGAGACGGTCACCGGCAAGGACGCCGACTGGCAGGCCTGGCAGAAGAGCTGGGACCGCCAGCAGGAGTGGTACATGCCCGACCGAGAGGAGCGGTTCCGCACCATGCTCGACATGGTCGAGGCCATGGTGGGTCCCGAACCCCGGGTGTTGGACCTCGCGTGCGGCACGGGAAGTATCACGGACCGGCTGCTCGCACGGTTCCCAAAAGCGGTGAGCACCGGCGTCGACCTCGACCCCGCGCTGCTGGCCATCGCCCGCGGCCACTTCGCGGGCGACGACCGCGTCACGCTCGTCACCGCCGACCTCAAAGACCCCGAATGGGTGACGCGGCTGCCTCATGACTCGTACGACGCCGTTCTCACCGCGACCGCCCTGCACTGGCTGCACTGCGAACCGCTCGCCGCGCTGTACGGGCAGCTCGCCGGCCTGGTGCGGGAGGGCGGCGTCCTGATGAACGCCGACCATATGGTCGACCCCGCCACGCCCCGCATCAACGCCGCCGAGCGTGCCCACCGGCATGCCCGGATGGACCGCGCCAAGGCGGCGGGAGTCCTCGGCTGGAGCGAGTGGTGGCAGCTGGCGGCCCGGGACCCGCACCTCGCCGGACCCACCGCGGAACGCTTCGAGATCTACGGGGAGCACGCCGACGGCGACACCCCCTCGCCGCAGTGGCACGCGGAGGCGCTGCGTACGGCGGGCTTCGCCGAGGCCCGGGCCGTATGGGCCTCGCCCAGTGACACGCTGATGCTCGCGGTCAGATAGCCGCCGGGGGCAGGCAGACGCTCGGGGGCAGGCAGCCGTTTGCGGCCGGGCGGACGCTCGCGGCCGGGCAGACGCCCGCCGTCGGGCAGTGGGGCCGTCGGGCCGTCGGATGGCGGGGCGGCGGGACGAGCGGCGGCCCGCTCCGGATACGGCAGAGGGCGGACGGGGACCGGCAGTCCCCGTCCGCCCGGCGCCTTCATGAACCTCGGTCCGTCAGAGAACCTTCGACAGGAACGCCTTCGTACGGTCCTGCTGCGGATTCGTCAGCACATCGCGCGGGTGGCCGGATTCGACCACCACACCGCCGTCCATGAACACCAGCGAGTCGCCGACCTCACGGGCGAAGCCCATCTCGTGCGTGACGACGATCATCGTCATGCCGTCCTCGGCGAGACCGCGCATCACATCGAGCACCTCGCCCACCAGCTCGGGGTCGAGCGCCGACGTCGGCTCGTCGAAGAGCATCAGCTTTGGCTCCATCGCCAGCGCACGGGCGATGGCGACGCGCTGCTGCTGGCCGCCGGAGAGCTGGGCCGGGTAGTTTCCGGCCCGGTCGGACAGGCCGACCCGGTCCAGCAGCCGCACGGCCCGCTCCCGGGCCACGGCCTTGGACTCCCGCTTGACCTGGATGGGCGCCTCCATGACGTTCTCCAGCGCCGTCATGTGCGGGAAGAGGTTGAAGCGCTGGAAGACCATGCCGATGTCCCGGCGCTTCAGCGCGACCTCCCGGTCCCGCAGCTCGTAGAGCTTGTCGCCCTTCTGCCGGTAGCCGACCAGCTCGCCGTCGACGTACAGCCGCCCGGCGTTGATCTTCTCCAGGTGGTTGATGCAGCGCAGGAACGTCGACTTGCCGGAGCCGGACGGCCCCACGAGGCAGAACACCTCACGCGGCGCGACCTCGAGGTCGATGCCCTTGAGCACCTCGATATGGCCGAAGGACTTGTGGACGCCCTCCGCCTTGACCATCGGCCGGCCGGAGTCGGGGGTCTTCACGTCGGTGGACTTCATACGGTCTTGCCTCCCACCTGGCTCGGAACCCGGAACGAGGTGAGCTGGGCCTTCAGTCGCTGCATAGGTGTCGGCGGCAGTGTGCGGTTGCTGCCGCGGGCGTAGTGACGCTCCAGGTAGTACTGGCCGACGCTGAACACGGTGGTCAGCGCCAGGTACCAGATGGAGACGATGATCAGGGACTCCATGACGGCGAGCGTCCGGGAGCCGAGCTGCCGGCCGCGCAGGAACAGCTCCCCGTAGCCGATGGCGAACGCCAGCGACGAGGTCTTCAGCATGTTGATGAACTCGTTGCCGGTCGGCGGGATGATCACCCGCATCGCCTGCGGCAGCACGATGCGCCGCATGGTCTGGGAGCCCTTCATGCCCAGCGCGTGGGCCGCCTCCGTCTGGCCGGTGTCGACCGACTGGATGCCGGCCCGGGTGATCTCCGCCATGTACGCGGCCTCGTTCAGGCCGAGCGCCAGCAGCGCGGCCACGAACGGGGTCATGACGTCGTTCATCTCGTTCTTGTAGATCGGCCCGAGGTCGAGCGTGGCGAAGACGAGAGAGAGGTTGAACCACAGGAAGATCTGCACCAGCACCGGGGTGCCGCGGAAGAACCAGATGTACGCCCAGGCGACGGACGACAGCACCGGGTTCGGCGACAGCCGCATCACGGCGAGGATCGCGCCGAGGACGACGCCGATCGCCATCGACAGCACGGTGATCTTGAGCGTCTCCCAGGCGCCCCAGGCGAAGGTGCCGTCGAGGAGCTTCTCGCCGACGACGTTCCACTGGATCTGGGCGTCGGCGAACGCCTTCACCAGCAGTCCGAGGAGCGCCAGCACGACGACGCTGCCGATCCAGCGTCCGTAGTGGCGGACGGGGATGGCCTTGATGGCCTCGGGGTGGGCGGCGGCGACCACGGTGGCGCCGTGGTCACCGCCGTTGCCGCCGTCCTTCGGGTCTGCGCCCTGGGGGCCCGGGGTGGGGACCTTGTCGAGAGGGTCGGTCACTTCGGTTGCCTTACGTTCTGCCTTGCGGAGTGGAGGGCGGCGAGCGGTGTCCCGCTCACTTGCCGGCGTTGACCGTGGCCGTCTCGATGGCGCCGGACTCGGCCTTCCACTTCTTCAGCACCTCGCCGTAGGCGCCGTCGTCGATGATCTTCTGGACGGCGGCCTTGAGGGCGTCGCGCAGCTCGGCGTTCTCCTTGCTGACCGCTATGCCGTACGGCGCGGCGTCGATCTGGTCGCCGACGACCTGGAAGAGGTTGCCGCCGCCGGCCTCCAGCTCGTTGTAGAGGGCCACCGGGAAGTCGGTGATCACGGCGTCGGCGCGCTTGGTCTGCAGCTGGGTGATGGAGTCGGTGTCCTGATCGGAGATGAACTCCTTGATCTTCTTGTCACCGCACTTCTGCTGCTGGGCCTTGAGCAGGTCCTCGTTGGCCGTGCCGCGCTGGGCGGCCACGGTCAGACCGCACAGGTCGTCGAGCGTGCTGATGTTCTTCGGGTTGCCCTTGTGGGTCAGGATCGCCGAGCCGGCCTTGAAGTAGTTCACGAAGTCGGCGCCGCCCTTGGCGTCCTCGCTCGCGCCCTGCTGGCGCTCCTTGGTGTCCGTCATCGAGGACATCACGATGTCGTGGCGGCCGTTGTTCATGCCCAGGACGAGCTGGTCGAACGTGGCGTTCTCGAACTTGAACTCGACGCCCAGGACCTTGCCCAGCTCCTTGCCGAGGTCGATGTCGACGCCGGCCGGCTGGTTGCTCTCGTCCATGAACTCCATCGGCGCGTACGCGATGTCCGAGCCGACCTTGATGACCTTGGACTTCTGGTACTTCGCCGGGAGCTGGTCGAACAGCGGGGCGGCGGAGGCGGCGGCCGTCTCCTTGTCCGAGCCGCCGTTCTCGGCGCCCTTGTCGGTCTGATCCCCACAGGAGGTCAGAAGCAGGGTTCCAGCGACCGCTACGGCGCTGATCGCGGCAAGGCGGGAGGTGCTGCGAGTCCTTGCGGCGAAGGCGCGGCGGGTGGTGCTTGCGGTCATGTTCGGTGCCTCCGGCGGGGTGATGAGGGAGTTGCCAGTCGCTGGTCCACTCGGGGGTTTACGTGGGGGGTCGTCGTGTCCGAGTGCGTCGTCCGTGTCCGTGCGGTTGCGTGCGACACGAATGCGTGCACTCGTCCGTGTACTCATCTTCGAGCGTCGCGACCTTGTGTGTTTGGGGCATCTTGCCATTCGGACTAGCCCGAGTAGGGGGCTTCGCATGTCAAAATCGGATAACGGGTCACCCCCGAACCCCTACAGGCCGGTACATCAGGGCCGGACCTTTCACGGGATTGCCTTCTTCCGACCGGAAGATCTCCTGTCCGTCGCGCGTTCTCGACGTTATTCACGGTGCAAAGCGGTCTTGTCCGTATTACCGGGATATCTGGGGCTTCACTCGGTGAGGTCCTATGAGGCGTGTCACGCGGCATGTGATCGATCACAAATGGACTCGTCGGGCCCATGGCCGGTCCGGTAAGAAGGACGTTTACACCCCTCATCCGGGGCTCAGGGCGCGTTGTGCGGCGCGCCCGCGCGTACGAACCTCCCTCGCGAGGCGGGCCAACCGCCGAGCGGGGACCGGACGCGGTGCCCGCCCACCCCTCCTCAACCAGGAGTGGCCACCCTCAACTGATGAAGACTTAAGGGGTCAACGAAAAATGTCAGCGGAGATCGTCAATCCTCGCAGCGACAGTGACACGGAACGTGACCGTGAGCGCTCCGCCGGCGGCAGCGGCACAGACGCCGCGGAAGCCCCCGGCGAGCCCTTCGATCCGGCCTTCGCGCTCCACCGCGGCGGGAAGATGGCCGTCCAGGCCACGGTGCCCGTCCGCAACAAGGACGATCTGTCCCTCGCCTACACGCCCGGCGTCGCCAAGGTGTGCACCGCGATCGCCGAGCAGCCCGACCTCGTCCACGACTACACCTGGAAGTCCCAGGTCGTCGCGGTCGTGACGGATGGGACCGCGGTGCTCGGACTGGGCGACATCGGCCCGGAGGCATCGCTTCCGGTCATGGAGGGCAAAGCGATCCTCTTCAAGCAGTTCGGCGGCGTCGACGCGGTGCCGATCGCGCTCGCCACGACCGATGTCGACGAGCTCGTCGAGACCGTCGTCCGCCTCGCGCCGTCCTTCGGAGGGGTGAACCTCGAGGACATCTCGGCGCCCCGCTGCTTCGAGATCGAGCGCAGGCTCCAGGAGCGGCTGGACATTCCCGTCTTCCACGACGACCAGCACGGCACGGCGATCGTCACACTGGCCGCGCTGCGCAACGCGGCGAAGCTGACCGGGCGCGGCCTCGGCGATCTGCGCGCCGTCATCTCCGGCGCGGGCGCGGCGGGCGTGGCGATCGCGAAGTTCCTGCTGGAGGCGGGCATCGGCGATGTAGCCGTGGCCGACCGCAAGGGCGTCGTCAGCCGGGACCGCGAGGACCTGACGCCGGTCAAGCGCGAGCTGGCCGAGATCACCAACCGGACGGGGCTCACCGGGTCGCTGGAGAAGGCGCTGGCCGGTGCGGACGTCTTCATCGGCGTCTCCGGCGGCACGGTGTCGGAGAAGGCGGTGGCCTCGATGGCGCCGGAGGCGTTCGTGTTCGCCATGGCCAACCCGAACCCCGAGGTGCACCCGGACGTCGCCCACCGGCACGCGGCCGTCGTCGCGACCGGCCGCAGCGACTACCCGAACCAGATCAACAACGTGCTGGCCTTCCCCGGGATCTTCGCCGGCGCGCTCCAGGTGCGGGCGTCCCGGATCACTGAGGGCATGAAGATCGCCGCGGCGAACGCGCTGGCGGACGTGGTGGGCGACGCGCTCGCGCCCGAGTACGTCATCCCGTCGCCGTTCGACGAGCGTGTGGCGCCTGCGGTGACGGCGGCGGTTGCGGCGGCGGCGAGGGCGGAGGGCGTGGCGCGTAGGTGACGCGCTGACGCGGTGGCGCCTCCCGCGGGGTTGCGCCTCTCCTGAGGTTCGGGCCCCCGGGCCCCTGGGTGGTTGCCCGGGGCTCGGGGGCCGTCGTGTTTCCCCCGTCGTGTTTCCCCCGTCGTGTTTTCCTCGCCGTGCGACGCTGCGCGCCGTGCGGCTTCCCGTATGTGCCGCTGTCTGCCGGGCCTCCGCGCGGGTCCAGATTTCCGCCCGCCTCCCCTTCCGGTGCGGCGCCGCGCGGCCCAGGCAGACGTCTTCGAAGCGTGTCCGTCCCCCGCGGTGCGCGGCCCTTTCCCGCCCGCCTCCCCTTCCGGTGCGGGGCTGTGCCCTCATATGCCGGCGGCGCCGCGGTGTGGGCGCGCCGGGGGTTACCGAGGAGTTCGCCCCGTGTGCTTCCCCCCGGCGTCTTCCGAGGTTCACCGCCGACTGCTGGTATGCGCACGTCACTTTGAACCTGGAGGCGTGTGTGAATCTCGTGGTCAACGGCGACGCCGAAAGCGGGCCCGGCGGAACAGCAGAGCCCGTACAGGACGTGACGGGCTGGCGGATCGTGCAGGGCGGGCCCGCGCTCATCTCCTACAGCCATGGCGGCGGCTATCCGACGGCCGCCGACCCCGGCCCCGCCGACCGCGGGAGCCGGTTCTTCTCCGGGGGGAACAGCCCCCGCACCGCACTGCTGCAGGACGTCACGCTGCCCGAGCGGGGTGCGACGGGCCGGCGGGCGGTCGACAGGGGCGCCGTGCGGTACACCCTCGCCGGTTGGCTCGGCGGCTGGGCGGGCCAGGAGGACGGCGTCCGGCTCTCCGTGGAGTTCCGGGACGCGAAGGGCGTCCCCGTCGCGCTGTCCGTCCTCGGCCCGGTCACCGCCGCCGAGCGGCTGTCCCGTACCGCGCTCGTGGCACGCACCGCGTCCGCGACCGTGCCCCCGGGCGCCCGCAGCGCCCGTGTGCTGCTGGTCTTCACCCGCGCCGGAGGCACGTCCAACGACGGCTACGCGGACGGGATATCGCTCACACTCGACGCCGCCACGGCCACTGGGAGGGGACCCAAGTGAAGCTCAACCGACGGGATCTGCTGAAGGCGGCCGCCGCGGCGGGCGCGCTCAACCTGGCCTGGCCGCTGAGCGCCGGGCTCACCCCGGCGCAGGCCCGCGAGGCCGCCGAGGCGCTCGGCGCGGACTACGACCCCGCGCCGTTCACCCTCGGCGTCGCCTCGGGCGACCCGCGGCCGGACAGCGTGCTGCTGTGGACGCGGCTCGCCCCCGAGCCCCTCGCTCCCGAGCAGGACCTGCCGGAGATCGTCGAGGTGGAGTGGGTGGTCGCCAAGGACCGCTCACTGCGCCAGGCAGTGGCCCGCGGCGCCGTCCCCGCCTCCGCCACGCTGGGCCACAGCGTGCATGTGCCGGTCTGCGGTCTGCGCCCCGGCACCCGCTACTGGTACGCCTTCAAGGCGCGGGGCGTCACCAGCCGCGTCGGCCGGACGAGGACCGCGCCCGCCGGCCGGGTCTCCGCGGTGCGCTTCGCCGCGGCCAACTGCCAGGCGTTCCACGACGGCTACTACGCCGCCCACCGCGGCATCGCCCGCGAGAACGTCGACTTCGTCGTCCACCTCGGCGACTACATCTACGAGCATGGCCAGGTCGGCGGCGTCCCCGAGGACCATGTGCGGGACCACGAGGGCCCGGGGATCTTCACGCTCGCCGACTACCGCCGCCGCCACGCGCTCTACAAGGGCGACCGCTCCCTGCGTGACGCGCACGCCGCGCACCCGTGGTTCCTGACCTGGGACGACCACGAGGTGGTCAACGACTACAGCGGCGGCGCGGGCGGCGCGCCCCTGATGCAGCGCCGGGCGGCCGCGTACCAGGCCTGGTACGAGAACATGCCGCACCGCGACGGCGGCGTCACCGGCGGCACGGCCCTGCCCGACCCGGAGATCCACCGGGTGCGCCGCTGGGGCGACCTGCTGGAGCTGACCGTGCTGGACCTGCGCTCGCACCGCTCCGCGCAGAACCTCCCGGACGGCACCATCCTGGGCGCCGAGCAGAAGAACTGGCTGAAGCAGGGCATCTCGCAGGCGCCCGACGCCTGGCATGTGTGGGCCAACTCGATCATGCTCAGCCAGCTCCGTCGCAGCCCCGGCGGCCGGTATATGTTCACCGACCAGTGGGACGGCTTCCTCGCCGAGCGGAAGGAGGTCCTCGGGCATGTGCACAGCTCCGGGCTGGAGGACCTGGTGGTGATCACGGGCGACTGGCACTCCGCGTTCGTGGACGACCTCCGCCCGGACTTCGACGACCCCTCGTCGCCGGTCGTGGGCACGGAGTTCACCGCCCACTCCGTGACCTCGGGTGCGTACTCCCCGGACTGGAACAAGGCCAACGGCCCGGTCATGGGCGCGGCCAACCCCCATCTGCAGTACTTCGAAGGCAACCGCTACGGCTATGACGTCTACACCGTCACCCCCGAGCGGTTCAGCGCCCATATGCGGGTCATCGCGGACCGCCGCGACCCGGCGTCGCCGGTGAGCACGCTGACCGCCTTCCATGTGGACCGCGGCACGGCCGGCTCGTACGAGGACCCCGCGACGAAGAACTCCCCGGCCCAGTACCGCCGGGACTGACACCCCAGGACGCACATCACACCGGTGCGCGGTACCGCCGCGCACCGGCCCGTCCTAGGGTCGGGGCCATGTTCGCTGCCTATGCCGCCCGCATCGACCGTGAGAACCCGCTCAAGGGACTCGAACTGGGCGAACGCCCCGCGCCGGAAACCCGCCCCGGATGGCGGACGGTCACCGTCAAGGCCGCCTCCCTCAACCACCACGACCTGTGGTCGCTGCGAGGCGTCGGCCTCGGCGAGGACAAGCTGCCGATGATCCTCGGCTGCGACGCCGCAGGCGTCGACGAGGACGGCAACGAAGTGGTGCTGCACTCCGTCATCGGCCAGACGGGCCACGGCGTCGGCCCCGACGAGCCCCGCTCCATCCTCACCGAGCGCTACCAGGGCACCTTCGCCGAGCAGGTCTCCGTCCCCGCCTGGAACATCCTGCCCAAGCCGGCGGAACTGTCGTTCGAGGAGGCCGCCTGCCTGCCGACGGCCTGGCTCACCGCCTACCGCATGCTCTTCACCAACGCCGGGGTGCGCCCCGGGGATTCGGTGCTCGTCCAGGGCGCGGGCGGCGGCGTGGCAACCGCCGCGATCGTCCTCGGCAAGGCCGCCGGACTGCGGGTGTACGCCACCAGCCGCGACGAGGCCAAGCGGCGGCGCGCCGTCGAACTGGGTGCGGAAGAGGCGTACGAGCCGGGCGCCCGGCTGCCGCGGCGGGCGGACGCCGTCATCGAGACCGTCGGCGCGGCGACCTGGTCCCACTCGGTCAAGTCGCTGCGTCCCGGCGGCACGCTGGTGATCTCCGGCGCGACCAGCGGAGACCGCCCTTCGCATGCCGAGCTGACCCGGATCTTCTTCCTGGAGCTCAAGGTCGTCGGCTCCACCATGGGGACCAGGGACGAGCTGGAGGACCTGCTCTCCTTCTGCGCCGCCACGGGCGTGCGGCCGGTGATCGACGAGGTGCTGCCGCTGGACCGGGCGCGGGAGGGCTTCGAGAAGATGGAGAGCGGCGAGCTGTTCGGGAAGATCGTGCTGACGTGCTGACGTGCTGACGTGCTGATGTGCTGATGTGCTGAGGCCCTCTTGATGGTCCGTCAGTTCTGCTGGTGGGATCCGGCTCATGCGACTGGTGCGTACGAACCCGCGTATGAGCCGGAGTCTCCGTCTGCTGGTGGCCTTGGCGCTGGCCTGCTGCTGTTTGGGCGTGCCGGGGCTGACGCCGACCGCCGCCCGAGCGGCGGACCGCCCCGACGGCATTCCGCCGCTCACCGACGACCGCGGCCGGGTGATCACCGTCCGCGGCTGGAACGTCGAGGACAAGGCCGGACGGGGCGAGTCGGCCCTGACCGCCGTCACCGAGAAGCACTTCCGCGATATGCGGGCGAAGGGGTTCAACGTCGCCCGGCTGCTGGTCTTCTGGGACGACCTGGAGCCGCGGCGCGGCCGCTACAGCCGGGAGTATCTGCGCCGGATCGAACGCATCCTGAACTGGGCGCACCGGTATGACGTCCAGGTGCTGCTGGACGCCCATCAGGACGTCTTCGGGCCGGCCTTCGGGCACCGGGGCATCCCCGAATGGGCTGCCAGGACCGACGGGCTGCCCTTCACCCCGCACCCCGACGACTGGTTCTCCGAGTACTTCGAGCCCGCCGTGCAGCGGGCCTTCACCCATCTCTACGAGGATCCGGACCTCCGGCGCGCCCAGGCGCGGATGTGGCGCGTTCTGGCGGCCCGCTTCGGCGGCCATCCGGCCGTCCTCGGCTATGACCTGATCAATGAGCCGATGGGGGAGCTGCGGGACGGCGAGGACCCTGCGGCCGCGGCCCGCCGGGTCGAGCGCGAGCAGCTCACGCCGATGTACAACCGTCTCGCGGACGCGGTCCGCTCGGTCGACCGCGACAGCTGGCTCTTCGTCGAGCCGACGCCGATCGTCGGCGAGGGCGTGCCGACGGGCCTGGGCCGGATCGACGATCCGAAGGTCGTGTACGCGCCCCACTTCTACAACACCGCCATGGAGGCGGGGGCGGACTACGACCCGGACGCGGGCTGGATCGAGGCGTACGAGGCCGCCGTCACGGTCTACCCGGCACGGCACCGCATCCCGGTGGTGGTGGGGGAGTGGGGGCCGCTGAACAACGCGCTGCCCAATATGTCGCGCTTCTACCGTGACGCGCTGGCCTCGCTGAACCGCTACAGCTCAGGCTGGGCGGGCTATGTGTGGTGCTACGGCGGCGGCTACTGCGCGGTCGACGCCGAGGGCCGCTTCCGTGCCAACAAGGAGCAGACGGCGGCCCCGTACGCGGCGGCGGTCGCGGGCCGGGTGTCCGCCGACGCGTTCGACCCCGAGGCCGGGACCTACCGGCTGCGGTACCGGGCGGCCGGCCGCGGGGTCAGCGAGCTCTCGCTGCCGCCGGACGCGGCCGGGTGGCGTATCGCGGTGACGGGGCGCGCCTGGACGCCGACGGAGGCGGTGGCGGCGGGGAGGGCCTGCACGGTGCGGGTGTTCGCGGCGCGCGGCGCCGAGGTCGAGGTCACGGTCACCCGGCGGGATGTCAACCAGGGTTGACGGGGCGTCGCCTGTCAATGTAGGTTGACGGCTATGAGTGAGGCAACCGATCTTGCCCAGCGGGCGGGCGACCGAGATCCACGGGTGGGGCTGCGCGCCGTCGCCGCGCTGCGCAGGCTGCTGGAGCAGCTCGAAGCGGTACAGGTACGCAGCGCTCGCAATCAGGGCTGGTCCTGGCAGGAGATCGCCGGAGAGCTGGGAGTCAGCCGGCAGGCCGTCCACAAGAAGTACGGGAGGCAGTGATGTTCGAACGCTTCAGCAAGGACGCGCGGGATGTGGTGACCTGCTCCGTGGCCCTGGCGGAGCGGGCCGGGGCGGAGTCCGTCACCGAGGAGCATCTGCTGCTGGCCATGCTGGACCAGGAGGGCACGCGTGCGGCGTTCGCCTTCGCGGCGCTCGGCATGGCCGACCGCCGTGCCTCGGTGGAGACGGGCCTCGCGGAGGCCCGCCGCCGCGGCGGGCTCTCCCGCGCGGACGCGGACGCGCTGGCCGGGCTCGGCATCGATGTGGCCGAGGTCGTCTCCAAGGTGGAGGCCGTACACGGGGAGGGGGCGCTGCAGCGCGGCGGCAAGCCGAAACGGCGGTGGGCGCCCGGGCACCGCGGCTTCACCCCCTCCGCGAAGGACGTCCTGGAGAAGTCCCTCCGCATTGCCATCGCCCGCGGCGACCGCCATATCGGCGGCGAGCATCTGCTGCTGGCGCTGACGGCCATGCCGGGGGTGGTGGCGGAGGTCCTCGCGGACCATGGAGCGACGTACGAGTCGGTGCAGCGTGCGATGTTCGGCGGCGGGTAGCGGCCTACGGCCTGGGGGCCCTGAGCAGCGCCGAGATATGGGCCGCCGCCGTGGAGAGGTGGCGACGGGCCTCGGTCAGCTGCGTCGCCGTCACCCCGTGGTCCCGCGCCGCATCGCGGATGTCGTCGCGGAAGCGGTCGAGCAGCCGGTCCAGGTCCCGCGCCGGATCGCCCGAGTCCGGCGTCTCCTTCGCCCACTCCGGGACCGCCTCCTCCGCAGGCTCCGGCCGGATGTACGGCGGCCAGGCCGTGCCCTTCGCCAGGCCGCCCAGTTGCGCGCTGAGTTCGCTGAGCCCTTCCCGTACACCGGTCGGCCAGTCACCCCGCGCGAAGTGGTCCTGCACCTGCTCCTGGACCTGGCGAGCGATGCGCTGCATCTCCTGACGCGCCGTCTCCTGCGCCTCCCGCGCCCGGCGCGACTCGTCCTTCGCCCGGCGCGTCTGCTCCTTCCACTCCTGCTGGGCGCGGCGCAGCTCCTCCTTGGCGGCCCGCCACGACTGCTCTCCCGTCGCGGTCTTCGACGTCTGCCGGGTCTCGGTCGCCGCGGCACGCATCTCGCTGCGCAGCTTTCCCGCCGCCCCGCGGACGTCGTCGCGGATCTCGGCGGCCAGCTCGGACACCGACTCGCGGATCTCCCGCTCCAGGTCGTCGAGTTCGCCGCTGCGCCCGGCGAGTTCCTCGCGGCCTGCTTCGGTGATCGAGTAGACCTTGCGGCCGCCCTCCGTGGCATGAGTGACCAGGCCCTCGGCCTCCAGCTTGGCCAGCCGCGGGTAGACGGTGCCCGCGCTGGGCGCGTACAGCCCCTGGAAGCGCTCCTCGAGGAGCCGGATGACCTCGTAGCCGTGGCGCGGCGCCTCGTCCAGCAGCTTGAGCAGGTACAGGCGGAGCCGACCGTGGGCGAAGACGGGGGGCATGTCAGAGCACCTTCCCGGTAGCGGCGTCGGACGGTTCGCCCTCAGGGGCCGCCGACGGTCGGCGCAGCAGGGCGATGGAGCCGGAGACGGTCGTCACCCTGAGGGAGCCGGTGCCCGCGCCCAGCGTGCCGGTGATCTTCTTCGTGCCCCACTGGCCGCTGACCCGCAGGTCGTCGAAGGCGCTGGAGACGGCTCCGCCGGTGGTGTTGATGCCGACCTGTGCGTCCGCGGGCTGGGGCAGCCGGATCGCGACCTCGCCCGAGACGGTGGTGAGCCTGATGTCGGGCGGTGCGGCGCCGGCGGTCGGCGCGAGGTCCAGCACCATGTCGCCGCTGACGGACTCCGCCCTTACCGACCGGCCCAGCCCCTCGATGACGGTGAGGTCGCCGGACACGGATTCAAAGCGCAGATCGCCCGCCAGCGACTGGGCCTCCAGACTGCCGGAGACGGACTCGGCGCGGACGGCGCCGGTCAGGCCGACCAGCGTGGTGTCGCCGCTGACGCCGCGTACGACGGCGTCGCCGCGGATGCCGGAGACGACGGCCCCGGCCCCGATGACGCCGACCTCCACGGCGGCGTCGGCCGGCACGGCCAGGGAGACGACCGCCTCGCGCCGCCAGCCCTTGGGGTCCAGCCACTTGAGGAGGCCCTTCCAGGGGAGATCCTCATAGGCCACCGTGAGCGTGGAGCCCTGCTGGGTCACGATCAGCGGCGGGCCGTCGAGTGCCGAGACCTCGAGCCGGGCGGGGCCCTCGTCCGTGCCGACGACATTCACCGTGCCGTTGACGATGCGGACGTTCAGGGCGGTTACGGGGTTGTCGAAGGTGAGCTTGGCGGGCTCGGCGACTTCCCAGGTCGAGTGGGGCATGACGGGGCCTCCTCGGCAGCCGTAGCAACGCAACATATCGCGTCTCCTGGTAACACGATATATCGCGGTTGCCCGGTGTCAAGGCGTGCGGGCGCTACGCCGTCCACGCAGGCTGCGCCGTCACGCCGTCGCGCCGTCACGCCGTCACGCCGTCACGCCGTCACTCTTCGTCTTCGTCGTCCAGCCGCGCCAGCCAGGTGGCCAGCCGCTCCACCGGCACCTCGAAGTCCGGGTTCAGATCGACGAAGGTGCGCAGCTGCTCGGCGAGCCACTCGAAGGTGACCTCCTCCTCGCCGCGCCGCTTCTCCAGCTCTTCGATGCCGCGGTCGGTGAAGTACACGTCCAGCTCCAGTAGGCAAAGGGGGTTACGTACAAGTATGGCGGGAAACACAGGGGCCCGGGCCGCACCGCAGTGCAGCCCGGGCCCTCAGACACGCTGGATCAGCGCGGCATCAGCGCGGGTCAGGCCTCGAAGACCTCGGCGACCAGCTGCTGCTGCTCCTGCTGGTGGCGCTTCGCCGAGCCGACCGCCGGGGAGGACGAGTGCGGCCGCGAGATCCGGCGCAGACGCTCGCCGTGCGGGATGTCCGCGCCGACCGCCAGGTCCAGGTGGTCGATCAGGTTCAGCGCGATGAACGGCCAGGCGCCCTGGTTCGCCGGCTCCTCCTGCGCCCACAGGTACTTGTCGGCGTTCGGGAACTTGGCGATCTCGGCCTGCAGCTCCGCACCGGGCAGCGGGTAAAGCCGCTCCACGCGGATGATCGCCGTGTCCGTGACGCCGCGCTTCCTGCGCTCGGCCTCGAGGTCGTAGTAGACCTTGCCGGCGCAGAAGACGACCTTGCGCACGGCCGCGGGGTCGACGGAGTCGTCTCCGATGACCGGCCGGAAGCCGCCGACGGTGAACTCCTCCGCCTTCGACGCCGCGGCCTTCAGACGCAGCATCGACTTCGGGGTGAAGACGACGAGCGGCTTGTGGTGCGGGTTGTGGACCTGCCAGCGCAGCAGGTGGAAGTAGTTCGACGGCAGGGTCGGCATCGCGACCGTCATGTTGTTCTGGGCGCAGATCTGGAGGAAGCGCTCGGGGCGGGCGGAGCTGTGGTCCGGCCCCTGGCCCTCGTAGCCGTGCGGCAGCAGCAGGGTGACGCCGGAGGTCTGGCCCCACTTCTGCTCGGCGGAGGAGATGAACTCGTCCACCACCGTCTGTGCGCCGTTGACGAAGTCGCCGAACTGCGCCTCCCACATCACCAGCGCGTTCGGGCGGGCCAGCGAGTAGCCGTACTCGAAGCCCATCGCCGCGTACTCGCTGAGCAGCGAGTCGTAGACGTTGTAGCGGGCCTGCTCCTCGTTGTTCAGGTAGAGCAGCGGGGTGTACTCCTCGCCGGTCTCCTGGTCGACCAGGACGGCATGGCGCTGGCCGAAGGTGCCGCGGCGGGAGTCCTGGCCCGCGAGCCGCACCGGGATGTTCTCCATCAGCAGCGAGCCGATGGCCAGGGTCTCGCCCATGCCCCAGTCGATCGTGCCGTCCTCGACGGAGGCGGCGCGGCGCTGGAGCTGCGGCAGCAGCCGCGGGTGGACGGTGATGCCGTCCGGGATGTTGACCTGGGACTCGGCGATCCGCTTGACGACCTCCTGGGAGACCGCGGTGTCGACGTGCACCGGGAACTCGGGCCGGGCGTCCGGGACGTGCGCCGGGGCCGGGTGCGAGGTGGCCTCGCGGACCTCCGCGAAGACCTTCTCCAGCTGGCCCTGGAAGTCCTGGAGCGCCTGCTCCGCCTCTTCCAGGGTGATGTCGCCGCGACCGATCAGCGACTCGGTGTAGAGCTTGCGCACCGAGCGCTTCTTGTCGATCAGGTTGTACATCTGCGGGTTGGTGAACTGCGGGTTGTCGCCCTCGTTGTGACCGCGGCGGCGGTAGCAGATGAGGTCGATCACGACGTCCTTGTTGAACGCCTGGCGGAACTCGAAGGCGAGCCGGGCCACGCGGACCACGGCCTCCGGGTCGTCGCCGTTCACATGGAAGATCGGGGCCTCGATCATGCGGGCCACATCGGTCGCGTACATGGACGAACGCGAGGACTCCGGGGCGGCGGTGAAGCCGACCTGGTTGTTGATCACGATGTGGACGGTGCCGCCGGTGCGGTAGCCGCGCAGCTGCGACATGTTCAGCGTCTCGGCGACGACGCCCTGGCCGGCGAAGGCCGCGT
Organism: Streptomyces sp. MUM 178J; assembly: GCF_022414575.1. Classification (GTDB taxonomy): domain Bacteria; phylum Actinomycetota; class Actinomycetes; order Streptomycetales; family Streptomycetaceae; genus Streptomyces; species Streptomyces chengmaiensis. The sequence continues at coordinate 118,898 of NZ_JADWYQ010000003.1, forward strand.
CGCCGTGCAGGGCGACGGGCAGCACGGTGAAGTCGGTGCCGCCCTTGTTGATGACGTCCTGCTTGGCGCGGGCGACGCCCTCCAGGACCGGGTCGACGGCCTCCAGGTGGGAGGGGTTGGCGACCAGCGAGACCTTGATCTGCTCGCCGTCGAGGCCGGTGAAGGTGCCCTCGGCGCCCAGGTGGTACTTCACGTCGCCGGAGCCGTGCATCGACTTGGGGTCGAGGTTGCCCTCGAACTCCCGGAAGATCTGCGCGTACGACTTGCCGACGATGTTCGCCAGGACGTTGAGGCGGCCGCGGTGGGCCATGCCGATGACGACCTCGTCGAGGCGGGACTCGGCCGCGGAGTCGATCACCGCGTCGAGCAGCGGGATGACTGACTCGCCGCCCTCCAGCGAGAACCGCTTCTGGCCGACGTACTTGGTCTGCAGGAAGGTCTCGAACGCCTCGGCGGCGTTCAGCCGGCGCAGGATGCGCAGCTGCTCCTCGCGCTCCGGCTTGGTGTGCGGGCGCTCCACCCGGTCCTGCAGCCACTTGCGCTGCTTCGGGTCCTGGATGTGCATGAACTCGATGCCGGTGGTGCGGCAGTACGACTCGCGCAGCACGCCCAGGATGTCGCGCAGCTTCATCATCGACTTGCCGGCGAAGCCGCCGACCGCGAACTCGCGCTCCAGGTCCCACAGGGTGAGCCCGTGCTCGGTGATGTCCAGGTCGGGGTGCTTGCGCTGGCGGTACTCCAGCGGGTCGGTGTCGGCCATGACATGGCCGCGGACCCGGTAGGAGTGGATCAGCTCGAAGACGCGCGCCGCCTTGGTGACGTCGTCGTCGTGCGAGGCGTCGATGTCCTTCAGCCAGCGGACCGGCTCGTACGGGATGCGCAGCGACTGGAAGACGTCGTCGTAGAAGCCGTCCTCGCCGAGGAGGAGGCCCGCCACGATGCGCAGGAACTCGCCGGAGGCGGCGCCCTGGATGACGCGGTGGTCGTAGGTCGACGTCAGCGTCATGACCTTGGAGATGCCCAGCTTGTTCAGGGTGTCCTGGGAGGTGCCCTGGAACTCGGCCGGGTAGTCCATGGAGCCGACGCCCATGATCACGGACTGGCTCGGCATCAGCCGCGGCACGGAGTGGACGGTGCCAAGGCCGCCGGGGTTGGTCAGCGAGACGGTGACGCCCGTGAAGTCGTCCATCGTCAGCTTGTTGTTCCGGGCGCGGCGGACGATGTCCTCGTACGCCTGCCAGAACTCGAAGAAGTTGAGCGTCTCGGCCTTCTTGATGCCGGCGACGACGAGCTGGCGCTCGCCGTTCGGCTTCACCAGGTCGATGGCGAGGCCAAAATTGACGTGCTCCGGCTTGACGAGGGTCGGCTTGCCGTCCTTCTCCGCGTAGGACCAGTTCATCGACGGCATGGCCTTGATGGCCTGGACCATCGCGTACCCGATGAGGTGGGTGAAGGAGACCTTCCCGCCACGGGCGCGCTTGAGGTGGTTGTTGATGACGATGCGGTTGTCGAAGAGGAGCTTCACCGGGACGGCGCGGACCGAGGTGGCGGTCGGCACCTCCAGCGAGGCGTCCATGTTCTTCGCGACGGCGGCGGAGGGGCCGCGCAGGGTGATGAACTCCGGGCCGGCCGGGGTCCCGGCGGCGGGCTTCTCCGCCTTGGCCGGCTTCGCGGCGGCGGGCTTGGCGGCCGGAGCGGCCGCCGCCTTGGCAGGAGCCGGGGACGCGGCCGCGGGCTTGGCGGCCGGAGCCGGAGCGGCCGCCTGTGCGGGTGCGGCCGGTGCGGCGGCGGGCGCCTGTGCCGGGGCGGCGGGCTTCGTCACCGCAGCCCCCGCGGCTGCGGAGTCGTCCGCGGGCCTCTCCACCGTGCCGGGCTTGGCTGACGCCCCCGGCTTGTAGTCGGCGAAGAAGTCCCACCAGGCACGGTCGACCGAATTCGGGTCCTGGAGGTACTGCTGGTAGATCTCGTCGACGAGCCACTCATTGGGACCGAATGCGGCGGCAGGGTTGGCACCCGGCCCGCCTGGGTCGGTCGAGGTACTCGAGTTACTGGGGGACTGAGACGACACGGCGGCAACCGCCCTCTTCCGCTTCACAAGGTGATGGACAGCGGAAATAAAGGCTACGCCTCCGCGGCCGGGAGGTGCAGACCGGGCGGGCCATCGTCGCGCAAGTCACACTGGAACCCTGGTTTCGGTGCTGTGAATGGCGGGAAACAAGCGAGGTTCCGGTTCAGTGAGGGTGCGCGGAGCAGCGGCTACGGCCCCTGTGGCCCGTACCCCCGAAGCCGTGCGACGGCGCCTTCTTCGCTCCGCTGTCCTTCTCGGTTTTTCTCTGCTCTACGTCTGACAGGGTCTGGCGTGACTCTGCCTTCGTCTGTCTGCGTCTGTCCGCGGATCACTGCGCGTATGCCTGGCAGCGCGCAGAATCTCTGCTTCCGTTTGGAACCCTACGTCAATCGCGCGCCGAGTGGACGCCCGGAAGGGTGACGAGGATGCGGCACCCCCGGGCCGATTCGGCCACTCCTATCTGCCCGCCGTGCAGATCCACGGCCCAGCGGGCGATCGCGAGCCCCAGCCCGGTCCCGCCGTCGCTGCCCGGCCCGTGCGGGGACGGCGCACCGCCCCGGTTGAACCTCTCGAACACCCGATGGCGCTCCTGCTCCGGGATGCCCGGCCCCTCGTCGACGACTTCCAGGTCCAGCGACTCCGCGGACGGACCGCGCCGGGCCCGTACCGTCACCCGTCCGTGCGGCGGCGAGTGCTTCACGGCGTTGTCGATCAGATTCGCCACCACCTGGTGCAGCCGCTCGGCGTCCGCGTGCGCGGTCAGCTCGGGCGGGGAGACGTCGAGGTGCAGATGGACGTCGGTACGGGTGTGCAGGCCGGACGCCGAGGGCAGCCGGCGCCGGGTGGCGGCGAGATTGGCCTCCTTCAGCACGCCCGACAGATACGGCCACACCTCGAAGCGGTGGGCGCGCAGCGGTACGACGCCGTTGTCCAGCCGCGAAAGATCCAGCAGGGTCTCCACCAGCCGGCCGAGCCGCTCGGTCTGCTTCAGCGCGGTGCCCATCGTCTCCGGGTCGGCGGCACAGACCCCGTCCACCACGTTCTCCAGCACGGCGCGCAGTGCGGCGATCGGGGTGCGCAGCTCGTGCGAGACATTGGCGACCAGCTCCTTGCGGTGCCGGTCCACGGCCTCCAGGTCGTCGGCCATGCGGTTGATGGTGCAGGCCAGGTCGCCCAGCTCGTCGCGGCGGTCCGCGCCGCGCACCCGGCGGGTGTAGTCGCCGTGGGAGATGCCCTTGGCGACGGTGTTCATCTCGTCCAGCGGGGCGGTCAGGCCGTGCGCCACGAACTGCGTGATCAGCAGGGTGGCGATCACCGAGAAGACGGTGATGAACCGCAGCTCGGTCTCGGTGCGCAGGGCGACCAGCAGCAGTCCGGTGGTGATGAAGACCGAGACGACCACCAGCGTGCCGAGCTTGGTCTTGACCGAGATCGAGAACGAGCGCCGGCCGGACCCGCGCGCACTCATGGGGCGGGCGTCTCCAGCGCGTATCCCACCCCGTGGACGGTGCGGATCCGCTCGGCGCCGATCTTGCGGCGCAGCGCCTTGATATGGCTGTCGACGGTGCGGGTGCCGGAGGCGTCCGCCCAGTCCCACACCTCGGCCAGCAGCTGCTCCCGGGAGAGGACGGCGCGCGGGGTGTTCGCCAGACAGACGAGCAGGTCGAACTCCGTCGGCGTCAGATGGACGTCCTCGCTGCGCACCCGGACCCGCCGCTGGGCGTGGTCGATCTCCAGCTCGCCCAGGCGGAGGATGCCGCTGCGCGGGGTGACGGCGGCGATCGCGGCGCGCTCCACGCGGCGCAGCAGCACATGGACGCGCGCCGCGAGCTCGCGCATGGAGAACGGTTTGGTCATGTAGTCGTCGGCGCCGACGCCCAGGCCGACGAGCATGTCCGTCTCGTCGTCACGCGCGGTGAGCATCAGCACGGGCACGGGGCGCTGGGACTGCACACGGCGGCACACCTCGAGCCCGTCGAAGCCGGGCAGCATCACATCCAGCACCATCAGGTCCGGCTGCCACGCCTCGGCGGCGTTGACGGCGGCCGGACCGTCGGCCGCGGTCTGCACCAGAAAGCCCTCGGCCCGCAGCCGAGCGGCGATCGCGTCGACGATCGTGACGTCGTCCTCCACGACGAGCACCCGGCGCTGGGCCCCGGGCGTGGTCGCGACGCCGTTGTGGGTGGTGTGTGTCTGCTCCATCGCCCGCCCCTGACGCACTCTTTCGCGTGCTGAAAATCGACGTAGATCCCGTGTGTTGGTCAGCAGCGTAAAGGCAGTCGAGCCGTCCCGGCTACGCAGGGCGAACAGCGAGGTGGACCACGTCGGGTACGCCTCGGGCAACGGGGATCTCTTCCGTCCTCACCTGGGTGAACCCGGCATTCCGCAATGTTTCCTCGAAAGCCGCGGACGGCTGGGCGGACCACACGGCCAGCACTCCGCCGGGCGTCAGCCGCCTGAGGCAGGCGGCGAGTCCGGCCGGGGAGTAGAGGTTGCCGTTGTCGTCGGTGACCGTCCAGTCCGGCCCGTTGTCGATGTCCAGACAGAGCGCGTCGTAGTGGTGCGTAATGGTACGGAGGTACTCGATGAGGTCCGTGTGAAGGATCACGCTGCGCGGGTCGTCCTGCGCGTCGCGCGAGATCGCACCGAGGGGCCCGCTGCGATGCCAGTCGATGATCGCCTCCTCGCGTTCGACTACGGCGATCCGCCCCCACCGGGGCTCTGCGGCGGCATGTGCGAAGGAGAAGCCGACCCCGAGCCCTCCGATGAGCACGGACGCCCCCGTCGTCCGCTCCCCACGGGCGTCGTCCAGGGCGTTGAGCGCGGCATCGACCAGCAGCCGCTCGGAGCGCCCGTCCGAGGTGTCCATCAGAAAGCACCCATTGGCGATGATCTCGTACCGCTCCCCGTGCTCACGGAGTGCGACCTCTCCGTACGGCCCGGTGCGGCGGTCGAGGGTGACGGGCTGGTCGGGACGGGCGGGGCGGACGGGCGATGACATGCTGACTGCCTCCAGGCGCTGGTCGTAGGCGTCCGGGACGCCATCCTCACCGCCCGCGGCGGCTCGCGACAAACCGATTCAACGGCCGTCAGGCCGCCGGGCCGGCCGAGGTGTCGAAGAACAGGCTCACCAGCGGGGCCTGGACGCGCCAGCCAAGGGACTCGTACAGAGCCCGGCCCTGCGTGGTCGCGCCCAGCACGCCCACCGTGGCGCCGCGGTCGAGGGCCGCGTTCTGGAGGGTGCGCATGACGAGGCTGCCGAGGCCCCTGCGGCGGTGTGCCGCCGAGGCCTGGTCTATAGGAGAGTCACATCGGGCTGGGTGGCGGGGCGAGGGGCTTCCGTGCGGTGCCGGACTGCATCGGGCGGGACTGCTTGAGGCCGTGCACGGCCTCGTACTCAGCGGCGAGCCACGGGCCCAGATCTTCCAGCAGCATGTCGAGCACCGCCGCGGCGGAGCCGTCGGCGTTGGTGCGCGAGGCCGTGGCGGCCACCGCGCGCATCTGCCCCGCCCGCGCCGGGTAGTAGTCGCAGAACGCCGCCGCGGCCTCTGTCAGATCGTCGGTCCAGCCGCCCCAGCGGGGCATGACCAGTGTGAAACCGGTCCGCACGGTCCGCCGGGCCGCCCGGCGGGCCAGCAGGTCGAGGGCGGTGGAGTCGGTGTCGCCGGCGGCATCGGCGGCCATGCTTCGCCACCGGTGCATGGCGAGCCCCAGGTCGCCGTTCGTCTCGCGTGCCAGCAGGGAGTTGGGGCGGTAGCGGGGAAGTTGCTCGCCCAGATCGTCGCCGAGCAGCGGTGTGCACAGACAGGCCACGAAGAAGCCCAGGTCGTGCCGTTCGACATCGCTGAGCAGCGTGCGGGCGCCGAACAGCAGGACGCCTACGCCGTCGATCTGGGAGAACGCCCCGTCCAACGCTGCTTCGAGCCTCCGCGCGTCCGCCCGGTCGGCGGCGCCCGGCTCATCGTGCAGGGCCAGCAGCAGATCGAGGTCCGAGCGGCCCTGGACCGCGGTGCCGCGGGGGATGCTGCCGTACAGATACGCACTGTGCAGCCGCGCTGCGCCGAACGTCTGTGTGATGCGTTCGCGGGCGGCGGCCACGACGGGTGCGAACGGACCCTGCACCCGGTGCAGCCCGCCTCGGCGCGCCAGGGTTCCATCCGGATTCAGTCCTCTGGGGTTCACGGTGTCCCTCTGGGGTTCACGGTGTCACTGTGCCCGACCCCGTCAGGGGCGCGGTGATCGCCACCGTTGTGTACCGCATCGTGAAGCTCCCGCCCATCGCGTCGACGGCGGCCCCGACGCCCTCCAGCACTCGGGCCAGCTTGTCGGGTCGAAGCCTGGTGAAGGCGCCCTGGGTGGGCATCTGGTCCAGCCAGGCGTCCCGCGTACAGGGCTCCTCCCACTCGACCTGCCACCGCTGTGCTGCGCCGAAGCCGCCTGCGGCGCGGATCCCGTCGGCGGCCCGGGCGAACAGCGGCCGGTACCCGCCCAACGCGCCGTCCGTCAGTGCCCGGACGTTCAACGGCGAGCCGGGCAGCACCCCCCGGCACTCCTCTGCGACGGCCTCCGCCAACTCGGGCGGAAGCCGGAACACGTTCCACAGCGGTGCCAGCAGGCCGCCCGGGCGCAGCACGCGCGCGGCCTGGGCCGCGCCCGCCGCCGGGTCGATCCAGTGCCAGGCCTGGCCCGCGACGACCGCGTCGAATCTCCGTCCGGCCGGGTCCCAGTCCTCGAACGCCGCCGTGTCGGCCTCGACCCCGAGCCGCCGGGCCACACCGGCCATCCGTGCGTCCGGGTCCACTCCGAGCACCCGGCAGCCCGCCGCCTGGAGCTGCCGGGCGAGGATTCCCGTGCCGCAGCCGGCGTCGAGGACGTCGGGGCCGGGGCTGCTCGCGACGATCCGCTCCACCAGGGCCTCGGGGTAGCGGGGCCTGGCCCGGTCGTAGCGTTCGGCCTCCGCGCCGAACGACTCCGCCGTGCGCCGGTGCCGATGAACCTCGATCCCGGAGGGCTGTGGCCCCTCCTGCGGTAAAGTGGGCATGCGCCCACTATGGGTGGGCGCATGCCCACTCGTCAACGGGAAAGGTGTGCGCATGCCGACAGGGGTGGCCCTGCACGACGCCCGCGAGCAACTGTTCCGTGCCGCCGAGAGGGTCCTGCTGCGGGACGGGCCGAGCGCCCTGACCAGCCGGGCGGTGACTGCGGAGGCCGACTGCGCCAAGGGGGTCCTGCACCGGCACTTCGCGGACTTCGACGCGTTCCTCGCCGAGCTGGTGGAGGACCGCATCAGCCGGATGGACGCCCGTGCCGCTGCTCTGCGCGCGTCCGCCGGCGCGGGCGGCGTCATCGGCAATCTCACCGCCGCGCTCATGGAGCTGTTCGACTCGGTCGCCGTGGCGATGGTCGGCCTCGTCGCCTCCCGGGACGCCCTGCGGGCCCGGTTGCGTCGGCTCACGCCGACCGGAGTGCCGGTCCTGACAGAAGCCGCTGCCGCGGTCTCCTCCTATCTCGCGGCGGAGCGCGACCTGGGCCGCGTCGCGGCGGACGCGGACGTCGGCACGCTCGCTCCCACGCTCATCGGGGCCGCGCACCTGCTCTTCGCCGACAGGGAAGGCGCGCCGCCGCAGGATGACGCCGTCCGCAAGGTCGTTTCGGCGGTCGTCGCCGGCGTGGTGCGGTAGTTGCAGCCGGCCCACATAGGTGACAAGAGGTGACGACCTCAGAAAAACACCCCGCAGCGCAGCAGCACGTTTGCGTACGGGCGGGCCTCGCCCGTACGGACGACCAGACGTACGTCCGCCGTCATGTCCTTCAGCTTCTCGTGCGGGATCAGGCCCAACTCCGTAAAGCGGGCGCCCAGGAACGCCCAGGCCTCCGGGTTCGCATCCCGGACCTCATACGCCGCCGTCGCGCCCTCCACCACCAGTTCGTCCAGCAGACCGTCCAGGACCTCGGCGAAGGACGGCACCCCGGCGCGGAAGGCCAGGTCCACCATCCTCGGACCCGCCGGGATCGGCATGCCCGCGTCGCACACCAGCACCTCGTCCCCGTGCCCCAACTCGGCGAGCGCGCCCGCAAGATGACGATTCAGAATTCCGGCCTTCTTCACAGTGCGACGACCTCCTCCGCAGTGGGGAACGACTCCTGCGCCCCGGGTCGGGTCACCGCCACCGCCCCCACCCGCGCCGCGTACGCCGCCGCGTCCGACAGCGACGAGCCCGTGCCCAGCCGCCAGGCCAGCGCCGCGGTGAACGCGTCGCCCGCGCCCGTCGTGTCCACGGCATGCACCTTCACGGACGTGACCCTGGTCATGGCGTCACCGGTCGCCACCAGCGCACCCTCGGCGCCCAGTGTCAGCACGACCGAGCGGGGGCCGAGCGCCAGCAGCGCGCGTGCCCAGTCCTCGGGCGAGCTGCCCTGGTCCCCGCCCGCGATGACCCGTGCCTCGTGCTCGTTCACAATCAGCGGGTCGCAGGCCGCCAGCACCTCCGCGGGCAGCGGCCGGGGCGGCGAGGGGTTCAGTACGAAGCGGGCGCCGGACGGCAGGTTCCGTACGAGCTCCACGACCGTCTCCAGCGGGATCTCCAGCTGCGCCGAGACCACCCGGGAGGCGCGCAGCAGGCCGATGGCGGCCCGGACGTCCTCCGGGGCGAGCCGCCCGTTCGCTCCCGGAGACACCACGATGCTGTTGTCCCCCGACGGATCCACGGTGATCAGCGCTATCCCGGTGGGCGCCCCGCCGACCAGGATCCCCACGTCGTCGACGCCGGCGCGGTGCTGAGCGTCCAGCAGCAGCCGGCCGTGCGCGTCGTCGCCGACCCGGGCCAGCAGCGCCGTACGGGCGCCGAGGCGTGCGGCGGCGACCGCCTGGTTTGCTCCCTTGCCGCCCGGGTGGACGGCCAGGTCGGAGCCGAGCACGGTCTCCCCGGCCGCGGGCCGTCGCTCGACCCCGATCACCAGGTCCGCGTTGGCTGATCCCACGACCAGGAGGTCGTAGTCGTACATGAACTGTCTCCCTACGGATCCCAACGGACCCCATGGATCAACGGACCCCAAGGACCCCTGTCAACGGACCCCGCGGATCCCCGCAACGGTGAAGGCCGGTGCCACGGCTGCGGGCCGCGCGTCGTGCGCGTCCTGCGGCCGTGGCGACCGGACGGGTGCGGGGTCAGCTGGTGAACGCGGCGACGTTGTCCCTGGTGACGACCTTGACCGGGACCTTGATCGTGCTGTCGATCTTCTTGCCCTTGGCGGCGTTGACGGCGTTCTGCACGGCCAGCTGGCCCAGCAGCTCGGGCTGCTGTGCCACCGAGGCGAACAGCGTGCCCGCCTTGACCGCGGCCAGGCCGTCCGGCGTGCCGTCGAAGCCGACGACCTTGACCGTCTTGCCGGCCTTGCTGCCCAGGGCCTTGATCGCGCCGAGCGCCATCTCGTCGTTCTGCGCGAAGATGCCGTTCACGTCCGGATGGGCCTGCAGCAGGTTGGTGGTGACGTCCAGGCCCTTGGTGCGGTCGAAGTCGGCTGGCTGCGAGGCGACGACCTTGATGCCCGGGTAGGCCTTCAGGCCCTCGGCGAAGCCCTGGCCGCGCTCGTTGGCGGCCGAGGTGCCGGAGGTGCCCTGCAGGACCAGGATGGTGCCCTTGCCGCCGAGCTGTTCGGCGATCGTCTTGGCGGCCAGCTTGCCGCCCTCGACGTTGTCCGAGGCGACGGTGGTGGCGACCGTGGCCTTGTTGACGGTGCGGTCGGCGGCGACGACCGGGATGTCCGCGTCGTTGGCGGCCTTGACGGACGGGCCGACGGCATCGGAGTCCACCGGGTTTATGATGATCGACTTCACGTTCTGGCTGGTGAAGTTCAGGATCTGGTTGGCCTGCTGGGAGGCGTCGTTCTGGGCGTCGGCGACGGTGAGGGAGACGCCCTCTTTCTTCGCCTCGGCCTGGGCGCCCGCCTTCAGCTGGACGAAGAAGGGGTTGTTGAGGGTGGAGACCGACAGGCCCACCTTCAGGTCGGAGGAGCCGTCCGACCCGGAGTTGCAGGCGGTGGCGGTGAGGGCGAGCGAGGCGATGGCGGCGGCGGTGACCGTGATCTGCTTGATGCGCATGGCTGTTCCTTGCGGGTGAGGGTGCGGGTGCGGGTTGGGATTGGGGAAAGGCAGGAAACGGGGAGAGCCAGGAGAGGGGGGAGCGCAGAAACGGCGTCGGCTACGCGCGGCGGCGAAGCGTGTCCAGGAGGACGGCGAGCGCGATGACGACGCCGATGACCACCTGCTGCCAGAAGGCGGAGACCGACAGCAAGTTGAGGCCGTTGCGGAGCACCGCGAGGATCAGGGCTCCGATGAGGGTGCCCGATGCCTTGCCGACGCCACCGGAGAGACTGGCGCCGCCGATCACCACCGCGGCGATGGCGTCGAGTTCGTATCCGTACGCCGCCTGCGGCTGTGCCGAAGCCAGCCGCGAGGCGAGGACGATTCCGGCCACGGCCGCGAAGCCGCCGGCCAGGGCGTAGATGACCAGCTTCTGGCGCTTGACGCGGATGCCGGAGAGCCGGGCGGCCTCTTCGTTGCCGCCGATCGCGTACATGGTGCGGCCGATGTACGTGCGGTTCAGGATCACGGCGGTGATCAGGCCCATCACGATCATCACCAGGACCGGCATCGGCAGCCAGCCGCCGATGGTGGTGCCCAGGTTGGACACCGAGTCGGGGAAGGCGATCGGGCTGCCCTGTGAGATGACCAGTGCCAGGCCGCGGCCCACCGACAGCATGGCGAGGGTCGCAATGAAGGGCGGCAGCTTGCCGAAGGAGATGAGCGCGCCGCTGACCAGGCCGCAGACGACGCCGGTGCCGAGGGCGAGCAGGACCGCGATCCAGACCGGGAGGCCCTGATTCGTGGCGGTCCAGGCCAGGACGGTGGCGGAGAGCGCGGCGACCGAGCCGACCGACAGATCGATGCCGGCCGAGACGATCACGAAGGTGACGCCGAAAGCCAGGATCGCCGTGACGGCCGCCTGGACGCCGACGTTGAGGAGGTTCTGGGTGGCCAGGAAGTCGCCGGACAGGAACGACATCGCCACGGCCAGGACGACCAGGGCGGTGAGGGCGCCGTTGCCGAGGAGCATGCGGCGCAGTGCGGAGGCACCGCCCGGGTACGTACTGCTTTTAAGCGTGTCAGTGGCCACGGGAGACCTCCACATCCTTTGCTGCGGTTGCTGCTGTGTTCGTTGTCGCGGTCGCGCTGACGGCCAGCGCCATGACGGCGTCCTGGGTCGCTTCCCGCGCGGCGAGTTCGCCCGCGATCCGGCCCTGGGACATGACCAGTACGCGGTCGCTCATGCCCAGCACCTCGGGAAGGTCGCTGGAGATCATCAGGACGGCGTGCCCGGAGGCGGTCAGTTCGTTGATCAACTGGTAGATCTCGACCTTCGCGCCCACGTCGATGCCGCGGGTCGGTTCGTCGAGGATCAGCACCTTGGTGCCGGCCAGCAGCCATTTGCCGATGACGACCTTCTGCTGATTGCCGCCGGACAGTGTCCGTACGTGCTGGTGCAGTCCGGCCATACGGACCTTGAGCTGCCCGGAGATCCGGTCGGCGGCCCGCCGCTGCCCGGCCCGGTCGACGAAACCGGCGCGCGTGGAGCGGCTCAGCGTGACCAGGCCGAGGTTTTCCTGCACGGTGGCGTCAAGGACCAGGCCCTGGCCCTTGCGGTCCTCGGGGACCAGGCCGATCCCGGCGTCCAGTGCGGCGTTGACGTCGTACGGGCGCAAGGCGCGGCCCTGCACCTCGACGGTGCCGGAGTCGTACGGATCGGCGCCGAAGACGGCGCGTACCACCTCGGTGCGGCCGGCGCCGACCAGGCCCGCCAGGCCGACGATCTCGCCGGCCCGTACCTCGAAGTCGATGTCGTGGAAGGTGCCGGCCCGGGTCAGGCCGCGGACCTTGAGCAGCGGCGCTCCGGCCTCGGCGCGTTCGCGCGGGTACTGCTGCTCGATACTCCGGCCCACCATGAGCCGTACGAGCTCGTCCTCAGGGGTGCTCGCCGGGACCTGGTCGACATTGCGGCCGTCGCGCAGGACGGTGACACGGTCGCCGAGGGCGGCGATCTCCTCCAGGTGGTGGGTGATGAAGACGATGCCGACGCCGTCGTCACGCAGCTTCCGTACGATCCGGAAGAGCTTGTCGACCTCTTCGGTGGTCAGGACGGCGGTGGGCTCGTCCATGATCAGGACGCGGGCGTCGAGGCTCAGCGCCTTGGCGATCTCGACCATCTGGAGCCGGGCAATGCCCAGTTCGCGCACCCGGGCGCGGGGGTCGACATCGACACCGACGCGGGCGAGGAGTCCGGCCGCGTCGGCGTTCATCCGCTTGCGGTCGATGAGGCCGAAGCGGCGCGGTTGGCGGCCCAGGAAGATGTTCTCGGCGACGCTGAGGTCGGGAACGAGGTTGAACTCCTGGTAGATGGTGGCGATACCGACGCGCTCGGAGTCCTGCGCACCGTGGATGCGCACCTCCTCGCCGCCGACCAGGATCCGCCCGGCGTCGGGACGGTACGCGCCGGAGAGCATCTTGATGAGGGTGCTCTTGCCCGCGCCGTTCTCACCGAGCAGGACGTGCACCTCGCCCCGGCGCAGGTCGAAGTCGACGCCGTCGAGCGCGACGACGCCGGGGAAGGTCTTGCGTATCCCCTCGATACGCAGCAGTTCGTCTGGATGGCTCACGTGGTGCTCCTCGGGGCCTGCGGGCAAGAGGCGGCCTCGCCGCACGAGCGGCGTACGACGAGACGGGCGGGGAGGGTGACGGACTGAGGGGGGCGGCCCTCGATGAGGTCGACCAGCGCGCGGACGGCGGCACGCCCGAGCTCGCCGGTGGGCTGGGCGATCGTGGTGATCGGCGGGTCGGTGTGCACGAACCACGGGATGTCGTCGAACGCGGCGAGAGCGATGTCGTCCGGCACCCGCAGTCCACGCGCCCGGACGGCGTCCAGCGCGCCGAGCGCCATCAGGTTGTCGGTGGCGAACACGACCTCGGGCGGCTCGGCCAGATTGAGGAACCGCTCGGTGGCCCGGCGCCCGCTCTCGGCCTGGAAGTCGCCCTGGCCGATGTACGCGTCCGGGAGGGGGAGCCCGAACTCGCCCATGGCCTGGCGGAAGACCTCCACGCGCTCACGGCCGGTCGTGGTCGCCGCGGGGCCCGCGATGATCGCCAGCCGTCGGTGGCCGAGCCCGTACAGATGGGCGACGAGATCATGGATGGCGACGCGTCCGTCGGACCGTACGACGGGTAGGTCGACGCCCGGGATCCACCGGTCGACGAACACCATCGGCGTTCCCGCGCGCGCGGCGTCCAGCATCAGCGGCGAGCCGCCGTCGGTCGGGGAGACCAGCAGCCCGTCGATACGGCGGTCCAGCAGGTTCCGTACGTGGTGGTCCTGCAGGTCCGGCCGCTCGTTGGCGTTGCCGATGATGACGCTGTAGCCGAGGGCGCGGGCCTCCTCCTCCACAGAACGGGCCAGCTCGGTGAAGTACGGGTTGAGGACATCGCTGATCACCAGCCCGAGGGTGTGGGTCTGGTCGGTGCGCAAAGACCGGGCGACGGCGTTCGGGCGGTAGCCCAGCGCCTCGACGGCGGCCAGCACACGGGTGCGCGTGCCGGCGCTGACCGACGGGTGGTCGTTCAGGACGCGCGAGACCGTGGCGACGGAGACCCCCGCCTCGGCGGCGACGTCCTTGATACTCGCCATCACCGGACCACCTCCCCATGTTCTGTGGAATCGTTTACATGGCCGATAGGGAGGATTGGAATCGATTACACGCCGGTTAATCAAGGGGCGGGAACAGGGTCGAGACCGGATTGTGACCCCCTGTGTGCCAGCCATGCCGTCGTGTGCCCGTGACGGGAATGGCGGGCCGAGGTGTCGTAGGGGGACGATTGCCCGGGACGAGGGCGGCAGCCCGGTCCGTCTTCGGTCTCGGCGGTGCGCCAGCGCAGGTGCCCTGCGGCATCGCGGTGACAGTTCTGCACCATGATTGGGCGCAGGGTCTGGACACGGGGGCCGGACGCGCGGTCCGCTCCGTGCCGGTAGATGTGTTCCAGGAGCCGAACAGCGTTGTTGCCGGTGGCGAGGATCCTGGTCTTGGGCTTGGTGGGGTTCTTGCCCAGGCGGACCGGACGGCCGCAACGGCGCGCCCAGTCCTCGTCGACCGGCTCCTCCAGCAGGTGAGGGGCGGTCCCGGCGACTTCCTCCAGCGCGGCGCGTGCCGCCTCGGTGACCAGCTCCAGCCGGGTCAGGTCGCGCACCTCCGCCAGGACATGGGTGGAGTCGGTGCGCTGGGTGGTGCGCTCGCGCACCAGGCCGGCCTCCTTCAGGCGGCCAGCGCGAGGTCAAGGAGGCGGTCGGCGGGGTTGCCCGAGGTGAGACGTTCACGGAAATCGGCCAGCACGCTGTGGTGGAAGCCGGGATCGTCCAGTTCCGGGGAACTCCAAGATCCCCGGCAGAGTCAAGTTCAGCCGCAGCCGCAGCCGCAGCCGCAGCCGCAGCCGCAGCCGCAGCCGCATGCGGGATTCGACTGACCTGTGCAAGGTCAGCTGGAACAGGACACGCGGTGCGTGATCGCTGTGGGCGAACGAGCGTCGGGGAACATCTGCCGTCTCTCCTGCATTGAGTCGATACAGCTCAACTTGAATGCCGAAGGGGAGATCATGGCTGCTGAGTCCAACGACGTCACCGCACTGTCCCTGCCGGTGCTGCCGCTCGACGACGAGGTCGTGCTGCCCGGCATGGTGGTGCCGCTCGATCTGTCGGACGCCGATGTGCGCGCCGCGGTCGAGGCGGCCCAGGCCGCGGCGCGTGCCGAAGGCGGGAAGCCGAAGGTGCTGCTGGTGCCCCGGGTCGACGGGACGTACGCCGCGACGGGAGTCGTGGGCACCGTGGAGCAGGTCGGCCGGCTTTCCGACGGCGACCCCGGGGCACTGATCCGCGGCCGCGGGCGGGTGCGCATAGGGGCAGGCGCCACCGGACCCGGGGCCGCGCTGTGGGTGGAGGGCACGCGGGTCGAGGAGGATGTGCCCGACCCCCTCCCCGGCGCGGTCGCCGAACTGGTCAAGGAGTACAAGGCCCTCGCCACGGACTGGCTGAAGAAGCGCGGAGCGTGGCAGGTCGTCGACCGGGTGCAGCAGATCGACGGAGTCTCCGCGCTCGCCGACAACTCGGGCTACTCGCCCTTCCTGACCACCGCCCAGAAGATCGCCCTGCTGGAGACCGCCGACCCGGTGGCCCGCCTCAAGCTGGCGGTCGAACAACTGCGGGAGCACCTCGCCGAGCAGGACGTCGCCGAGGCCATCGCCAAGGACGTCCAGGAAGGCGTCGACAAGCAGCAGCGCGAGTTCCTGCTGCGGCGTCAGCTGGACGCCGTGCGCAAGGAACTGCGGCAGCTCAACGGCGAGCCCGCCGACGGTGAGGACGAGCCCGACGACTACCGGGCCCGCGTCGAGGCCGCCGACCTCCCGGAGAAGGTGCGCGAGGCCGCGCTCAAGGAGGTCGACAAGCTGGAGCGGGCTTCCGACCAGAGCCCCGAGGGCAGCTGGATCCGCACCTGGCTGGACACCGTCCTCGAACTGCCCTGGAACGAGCGGACCGAGGACGCGTACGACATCCAGGGCGCCAAGCGGATCCTGGACGCCGAGCACGCGGGCCTGCAGGACGTCAAGGAGCGCATCACCGAGTATCTGGCGGTGCGCAAGCGGCGCTCCGACCGGGGGCTCGGTGTGGTCGGCGGGCGGCGCGGAGGCGCGGTTCTCGCGCTGGTCGGCCCGCCCGGCGTGGGCAAGACCTCGCTCGGCGAATCCGTCGCGCATGCGATGGGGCGGAAGTTCGTACGGGTCGCGCTCGGCGGTGTGCGGGACGAGGCGGAGATCCGGGGCCACCGGCGCACCTACGTGGGCGCGCTGCCGGGACGCATCGTACGGGCCGTCAAGGAAGCCGGGTCCATGAACCCCGTCGTGCTGCTCGACGAGATCGACAAGGTCGGCTCCGACTTCCGCGGCGACCCGGCCGCGGCGCTGCTCGAAGTGCTCGACCCCGCGCAGAACCACACGTTCCGGGACCACTATCTGGAGGTCGAGCTCGACCTCAGCGATGTGGTGTTCCTCGCCACCGCCAATGTGCTGGAGGCCGTTCCCGAGGCGCTCCTCGACCGGATGGAGCTGGTCCGGCTGGACGGTTACACGGAGGACGAGAAGGTCGTCATCGCCCGGGACCACCTCGTGCCGAGGCAGCTCGAACGCGCCGGTCTGGAGCCGGGCGAGGTGACCCTCGACGAGTCCGCCCTGCGCAAGCTCGCCGGGGAGTACACGAGGGAGGCGGGCGTACGGAACCTGGAGCGGTCCGTCGCACGGCTGCTGCGGAAGGTGGCGGCCCAGCACGAACTGGGCGAGCGGAACCTGCCGTTCACCGTCGGCGCGGAAGAGCTGCGCGGACTGATCGGGCGGCCCCACCATGTGCCCGAGTCCGCCCAGGACCCGGCCGAGCGGCGCACCTCCGTGCCGGGCGTCGCCACCGGGCTCGCCGTGACCGGCGCGGGCGGCGATGTGCTCTACGTGGAGGCCTCGCTCGCCGACCCCGAGACCGGCGCTGCCGGACTGACGCTGACCGGACAGCTCGGCGACGTGATGAAGGAGTCCGCGCAGATCGCGCTGAGCTTCCTGCGGTCCCATGGGGCGGAGCTGGAACTTCCGGTCACCGATCTCAAGGACCGGGGCGTCCATGTCCACTTCCCCGCCGGGGCCGTCCCCAAGGACGGGCCCAGCGCCGGCGTCACCATGACCACCGCGCTGGCGTCGCTGCTGTCCGGGCGGCTCGCGCGGACGGACGTCGCGATGACCGGGGAGGTGTCGCTGACCGGACGCGTGCTCCCGATCGGCGGTGTGAAGCAGAAGCTGCTGGCGGCGCACCGGGCGGGGATCACCACCGTGGTGATCCCCAAGCGGAACGAGCCGGACCTGGACGATGTGCCCGCTGAGGTGCTGGAGAAGCTGGACGTCCACGCGGTGACCGACGTCCGCCAAGTGCTGGAACTGGCGCTGGCGCCGGCGGATGTGGGGCTTCCCGCCGCGGCGTAGGCCCTTCCGGGGAGGGGCGGGGTGGCCGCCCGGGCGTGCCGGTCTCCGGGCGGGGTGGCCGCCCGGGCGTGCCGGTCTCCGCGGTGCGGGTCCTGCTCCCACCCGCCCCCGTGCGGGTGTGGGGCTTCGCCCCTCGCGCCCGGTGCGGCGCTGCGCGCCGTCGGGGTCTCTCGGGCCGCGCGTCCTCGCGGTGCGGGGGCCTCTCGGCGGTCTGGGGCGCCGGCCGGGCCCGGGCGACCCGCGCGAGCGGGGAGCGCGCTGCGGGGTGTGAGGGCCGCTCAGCCCAGCCACCCCCGCAGCGCCGCTTTCGCCCCCGCCTGGAACCGCGTCTCCGCGTCCAGCGAGTGCAGCAGCCGGCTGATGTGGCGGCGCGCCGTGTGCACATGGACACCCAGGCGGCGGGCTATCGCCTCGTCCTTGAGGCCCGCCGCCAGCAGCGCGAGGAGGTCGTGCTGCGGGGCGGCACAGGGGCCGCTCAGCGGCGTGGCCCGGTCCCAGACCGCCTCGAAGAGCGGCGTCAGCGCGCTGTGCAGCAACCCGTCCCGCACCACGAGCGCCGTGGCTCCCGGACCCGTGTCGTCCGGCGGAGGCAGCAGCGTGCCCCGCCCGTCCACCGTCAGCAGCCGGGTGGGCACCCCGCCGGCCGCCCGCACCCGCAGGCCCCGTTCGACCAGGGCGGCCAGATCGCGCACCCGGTCGGGCGAGGTCAGCTCGTCGCGGTCCAGGACGACCCGCACGGTGACGCCCCGGGCGAGCGGGCCCGTCAGGTCCAGGGCGGGCGGAGGATGCAGCAGGACCGCCTCCCGCTCGGCGGACGCCAGTAGCTGTGCACTGCGTTCGGCGATCGCCCGGGGTCCGGTCACGGCCTCGACGCCGCACTCCGGCGGCCCCGGGGCATCCGACATCAGCCGCCCGGCGAGCCGGTCGGCGCTCATCCGCAGCCGCTCCAGTTCCGCGGAGCGCAGATGCAGTTCGGCCTGCCGCCGGTGGATGAGGGTGCGGATCGCCGCGTCCGGGGCCGTCGGATGGGGCAGTGCCCCGTCGCCGTCGGCCGGCGGAAGCGCGAAGCCGTGTTCCACGAGCCGGCCGAGCACCGCCTGCAGCCGGTCCCTCGGCAGCCCCAGCAGTGCCGCGAGTTCCTCCGCTCCCGAGGCCCGTCTGGTCAGCAGGGCCTCGTAGGCGCGTTCTTCGGTCTCCCCCAGACCGAGCGTGTGCAGCTCCCCTAATTCCCCCTTGCTCATGCCCCGGATTCTCACTCTGCGCTCAAGTGGCACACAAGTGTGCATGTCCACTTGTCAACATGCGTACTACATTGATCGGTTGGTGTTTGCCCGGTTGCATGTGCGCGACCACCTTTACGGCTCATCAGGCACGTGAGAGGGGTACGTACTGTGCGCACGTCCATACCAGGCAGGGCCGCATTACATCCGGGCGCAAGACGTTCCGGCAGGGGCGCGGGCGCAGGGGTCGCCGCGCTGCTCGCCGCCGCCGGGCTGCTGCTGACCGCGGTGCCGGCCCAGGCCGCGGCGGGCCCGGCGACCGCGCCGCCCCCCGACGTCGTACCCGGCGCGGAGACCGAGACCCCGTCCCTCGTCGAGGGAATCCGTGAAGCGGCCGATCCGAAGGCCACCCCCGCGGACGCCGCCCGCAAGCATCTCGACGCCAAGGAGAGCCGCTACCGGATCTCCGACGCACGGCGCGATCTCGCCCCCCTCCAGACCGTCAGGCGCGGCGCGGAGGAGACCGTGCGGCTGCAGCAGAAGCACCGCGGCGTACCGGTGTTCGGCGGCCAGTACGTGGTGCGGATGGAGGCCGGGGACGGCGAACGCTTCGTCACCGGCACCTCGGGCAAGTACTTCACCGGCCTGAAGACCGGCACCGAGGCGACGGTGAGCGAGGAGACCGCCGTACGCCGGGCCGTCGCGGCCACCGCCGCCCGGCTGGCGGACAAGCGGCTCGCCAAGGCCGACGCCCCGCGCAAGGGCGAGCAGCGTACCGACCGGGCCGCCGCCCTCACCGGCACGGCCCGCGGCCTGGTCGTCATCCCGCGCGGCGAGGGAGTCCTCGCCCGCCAGGTGACGGTCCGCGGCACCGACACGGCCACCGGCGAGCCGGTGCTCCAGCAGGTCTTCATCGACGCCCGCGCCGGCTTCCCGGTCCTGCAGTTCAGCGGCATCAAGACGATGACGGACCGGGCCGAGAACAAGGGCCGTGCCGCGGCCGCCGCGCTGCCCGGAGACGGGACGGACGACCCCGCGCCGAAGGAGTTCCCCGGCGTCCAGGGCACGGGCGAGCGGCTGGACGGCGCGCAGACCGGGCTGGAGCTGACCCGCACCCCCTCGGGCGACCGGTTCCTGATGAACGACTTCTCCCGCATGTGGGGCAGCAGCCGGAACGCGCTGTCCACCTGGGACGCCCGCGACCGCGACGTCAGCGAGGTCGCCGGGGCCTGGCCGTCCGGAATGGGCGAGTTCGCCCACCCCACCCCGGAGTTCGGCAAGGAGGCCACCGAGTCGGGGGCGGTCGACGCCCACTGGGCGGCCGGCCGCGTCTACGACTACTTCAAGGACCGCCACGGCCGCGACAGCCTCGACGGCCGCGGCATGGCAGTCAACTCCCTCGTCGGCGTCACCGACTTCGGCTTCGGCTATGTCAACGCCTTCTGGGACGGTCAGAAGATGGTGTACGGCAGCGGCGACGAGGCCTACAAGCCGCTCTCCGCGGACCTCGACGTCGTCGGGCACGAGATGACCCACGGCGTCGTCGACAACTCCGCCGACCTGGTGTACGCGGGCCAGTCCGGCGCGCTCAACGAGGCCGTCGCCGACTACTTCGGCAACGCGATCGACCTCGCCGCCTCCGGCATGCCCATGGACCACCCGGACGCCGGCCTGATCGGCGAGGACCTGTGCCGCGACGCCGCCCCGCGGGACTGCGCCTTCCGCGATCTCAACGACGGCGCGAGCACCTCGAAGAACTTCCTCGGCGTGGCCTTCGGCACCGACAACGGCGGCGTCCACCTCAACTCCACGATCTTCTCCGGCGCGCTGTGGGACATGCGCGAGGACCTCGGCGGCGACCTCGCCGACAAGATCGTCTACAAGGCGCTCACCGAGTACATGACGCCGCTCGACGGCTTCACGGACGGCCGCAACGCCGTGCTCGCCGCGGCCCGGGACCTCGGCGTCGCGGGCAAGCGCCTGGGCGTCGTCAAGCGGTCCTTCAACGCCCACGGCATCGTGTCCGGCTGGGAGAACGCCCTCGGCGTGGACTCCGACCGGCTGCTCGGCCGGCTCAACATCGCCGGCACGGGCGCCCAGGCGGGCGGCGGCCGCTGGGTCGTCTCGCAGTCCAATGACGACGGTTCGGAGCCGTACACCGTCTGGTCCGGACGCACCGACGGCAGGGGCCACCCCAAGCTGATGAGCCCCAACGACGGGCGCTACCACGTGACGCCCGCCACCGACGGGAAGACCGTGGTCTGGGCCGCGTACGGCGCATCGGGCATCGACGTCCTCTCCCGCCCCGCGGCCGGCGGGCCGACGAAGAAGCTCTACACCACCGACACCGACGTCAGCGGACTGCGGGTGGAGAACGGCACCGTCGTCTTCGAGACCTTCGGGCTGTTCGGCGACCGTCACGTGGGCTATCTGCGGCCCGGCGACCGCAAGCCGGTCTGGGCCGACGGCGGCGGCTGGACGGTGCTCACGGCGCTGCCCTCGATCAAGAACGGGAAGATCGCGTACGCCAAGCTCTACCCGGAGGGCGGCGACTACAAGCTGGGCGTCGAGATCCTCGACCCGAAGTCCGGGAACAAGATCCTCGCCGAGCAGCTCGACGACCCGTGGACCCTCGGCCAGACCGGTCTCAACAGCACCCACGCCTTCTGGCTGACGGACGAGAACCTCCAGGACGACGGCCAGATGTCCATCCGCCGCTCCGGCGTCGACGGCACGGCCACGGTGGACATCAGTCCGGAGCGCAAGCCCCACGCTCTCTTCCCGGACGATCTCACCGTCTCCGAGACGGCCGTCACCGTCAGCAGCACCACGCCGGGCCTCGAGTGGAGCAATGAGGCGCTGTCGAAGCTGTGGCAGCTCACGACGGACGGCTCGCGCCAGGAACGGGTCTCCTGCAACCGGGGCGAGCAGCTCTCCCCTGCCGCGGTCTCGGGCCGCCAGGTGGTCTGGCTCGACGGAACCACCGGCTGGACCGACCTGGTCACCCGTGAGCGCCCTGCGGGCCGCTGCGGCTGACGAACCCGGTGAGCTGAATCGTCCGCGGACCCCCGGCGCCCGCGCGCCGGGGGTTCCGCCGCGCCGGGGGTTCTGCCGTGTCAGGTGTCTGCCGCGTCAGGTGTCCGCCGTGTTGGGGTTCCGCAGCGTCAGGGGCGCGCACCAGGGGTCCGCACACCAGGGGTTGTGCTGCACCGGGGTGGCTACGCCGTCCCGCGCCCGTATCACGCACAATGGCTGCCATGACCACCGATCTGAAGGCCGACTGCGGGAACTGCTTCGGGCTGTGCTGTGTCGCCCTGCCCTTCTCCGCCTCCGCGGACTTCGCGATCGACAAGGACGCCGGCACACCCTGCCGCAATCTGCGGGACGACTTCCGCTGCGGCATCCACGCCCGACTCCGGCAGAGCGGCTTCCCGGGCTGCACCGTCTACGACTGCTTCGGAGCGGGGCAGCGGGTCTCCCGGATCACCTTCGGCGGCCGGGACTGGCGGCAGGCGCCGGACGCTGCGGGGCGGATGTTCGCCGTGTTCGCCGTCGTACGCCAGCTCCATGAGCTGCTCTGGTACCTGGACGAGGCACTGGCCCTGCACCCGGCGCGCTCCCTCCACACCGACCTCCGGCGGCTGCGGGACGAGACCGGGAGGCTCGCCGCGGGCACGCCGGAGCAGTTGGCGGAACTGGCTGTGGCCGCGCACCGCCAGCAGGTCAACGACCTGCTGCTGCGCACCAGCGAACTGGTGCGGGTGCAGGCCCCGGGCAGGCCGAAGAAGAGCCGCCGGGGCGCGGATCTGATCGGGGCCCGGCTCAACGGGGCGGATCTGCGCGGCGTGGACCTGCGCGGGGCCTGTCTGATCGCGGCCGATCTGCGCGGCGCGGATCTGCGGCAGGCCGACTTCATCGGGGCGGACCTGCGGGACGCCCGGCTCGACGGCGCCGACCTGACCGACGCGTTCTTCCTCACCCGGATGCAGCTCAACGCGGCCCGCGGCGACGCCGCGACCCGTCTGCCGACGGCGCTGGAGCGGCCCGCGCACTGGACGCAGCGCTGACCGGGATGCTGACCGGGATACTGACCCCGCAGGTTTCAGCAGATCCCGACCGGTGGGGCAGCAGCGCATAAGGAGCGCCGACGTGCACGACAACAGTACGGACAGCGGTGCGGACGGCGAGGCCGACCGTGAATTCCTGGCCCTGGAACGGGAGCTGGCCGTCTTCCTCCGCCGGGCCCGGGCGTCCTCCGGGGAGATGGCGCGCGAGGTGCACCCCGAGCTGGAGCCCGCCGCCTACGGGCTGCTCGTCCGGCTGGAGGAGGCGGGGGAGCAGCGGGCCACCGAACTGGCCGGATACTTCGGCGTGGGCAAGGCCACGATGAGCCGTCAGCTGCGCGCCCTGGAACACCTCGGTCTGGTCACCCGCGAGCCCGACCCCGCCGACGGCCGCGCCTCCCTCGTGCGGCTGACGGACGAGGGCCTGGCCCGCTTCCGCCGGGTCCGGGACGCCCGCCGGGACCGCTATGTGCGCAAGCTGGCCGGCTGGGACCGCGGCGAGGTCGCGGAGCTGGCCCGGCTGCTGCACCAGCTCAACAAGCGAGCAGAGGCCTGACGCCCCGACGCCCGCTGTCTCCCCGATGCCTGCTGACGCCCGCTGACGCCCGCTGACGCCCGCGAGCCGCGCGGGCCGCGCGGGCCGGCGGGTCACAGCTCGGCGAAGACCGCCGCCGCGTCGTCGTGGAGCTTCCAGCGGATGACCTGCGTACGCCGCTCCGCGGAGGTCTCCAACGTCCGGACCCGGTCGATCAGCCCCCGCGGCCCCTCCTTCCGCAGCAGGGCCATGCACGCGCTCCAGTCACCCTCCTCGAACATGTCCACCCAGCGGGACGCGCCGTCCGTCAGCGCCGCGACCGCCCGCACCCGCGTCCGCGGTGTGCTGCCGGCCACCGCTCGCTCCGCCACGCCGGGATCTGCCGCGGCGGTGAAGAAGCCGCCCTCCGCGTTCCGGACCGCGTCCGCCGAGGCGTGGGTGCGCAGGGCCTCGCGCGGCAGCCGGTCGAGCCGGTCGTCGAGCACCGCCCGTACCGCGCCGTGGGGCGCCTGCAGCAGCAGCGTCGAGTCCGACAGCACCAGGTGCTCAACGGGGTCCGCCGGGCCGCCCCAGCGCACCAGCACGGCGGTCGCCTGCGGCGTACGCACGTGAGAAAGGTCACAGGTTTGGCGGTGGGAGTCCGCGGTGCGCCGGATTGCCTCCGCGAGGATCTCGGTCAGCGTCAGATCACGCCGTGAACCGGACAGTTCGACCAACGCACCGCCGAGGCGCGCCGTGAACCAGGGCACGCCGTGCACACAGCCGTCACCTCCCGCCGGAGGCGTCACGCCGTCCAGCAGCACCAGCGTGCCGCCTCGGCCCGCGGCAGGAAGGGCCACAGAAGCCCAGTCCTCATTGGGGCGTTCGGGAGCGCCGGGGGAGGTGGCGAGTTCGAAGCGCATGATCGTAAGTCTGCACGAGTCGCACAGCGGACCTTCATGACCCCTCCGCAGGGTCTGCCAGGTCGTGCAGCTGATCCGTAGCGGCAGGTCAGGCCGTGCCGCGGCTCGTCCGGCCGGGGCAGCGGGAATGCGGGCGGGCATCTTTCCAAAGGTTGCGCGGAAGATCCAGCCGCCGGGCCGCCTTGCGCCGATCCGGCCGCACCGGCGAGTTGTTCGCCAACTCCCGAGTGCTGTTCACTCGTTCGGGTGGCGGAGCGGCCGATGCGCGCCTCCCTCCCGAGTGCGCTGGAATGGTCGTCAACCGTGCCAGGGGTGGGATCTCGCGTGTGACCGGTCGTCATCTCTGCTTCATGGGTGGACGAGTCAAGCAGGATTGCGAGCACCGGTGCAGAAGAAGCGGCCTCAGGACAACGGCGGCAGGCCGGAGCAGGGCGTCACCCCGGACCAGGGCGGCACAAGCTCGGATGTCCCCGTCGGGCGCGGCCGGCCCGTGCGCGTCCGCCGCCGTCTTGTCGCCGGTGTCGCGGTCGTCACCCTCGCCGTCGCCGGGGCCGGCGCCCCCGGCGTCCTCGCCGCCGCCGACCGGCTGACCGAGTCCCAGCGGCTCGCCACCCTGGCCGCCCTCAACCGCCAGGCCGTCACCCTCGCCCACTCCCTCGCGGACGAGCGGGACGATGTCACCGTGTACATCGCTGCGGGCCGCGAGGACCGGTCCGGTGACCGGTCCGACGAAGAGTCCGGAGACCAGTCCGGAGACCAGTCCGGAGACCAGTCCGGCGAAGAGCCCGGAGAGGCCTCCCAAGACGAGGGAGGCAAGGACGGCGAGCGGGGGAAGGTCTCCGACGACCACCGCGCCCGCGTCGACCGGCAGATCGAGGAGATCCGCGGCGAGCTCACCGGCGACCGCGAAGAGCTGGGCCGCGAGCTGGCCGCCCTCTCCTCCGTACGCCGCACCGCGCTCACCGGCAAGGGCTCGGCGGAGGACGCCCACCGGGCCTACAGCGAGGTCATCGCGGGACTCCAGGCCCTCGCCGGCGAACTGGCCGACAAGACCCCGGCCCGCGCCGCCGAGACCACCCGCGCCCCCGCCGCCCTCGGCCGGGCGGTCGAGCAGGCCGCCGCCACCCGCGGGCTGCTGCTCGCCGCGCTCGCCGTGCCCCGCGAGGAGAGCACCCCGACGCTCGACCCCGTCACCGGTCTGCCGGTGCAGAGTGACGAGCCCGGCGAGGACGACCAGGCGCGCGACGCGCTCAGCGCCGCCGCCCAGCAGGCCCGCGTCCGGGAACTGGCCGCCCTGGCCGACTTCGACCAGGCCGCGGGCAAGGAGGCCCGCGACTCGCTCGCCGCGACCGTCAGTGGACCGGAGGTCAAAGCAGCGGAGGGACATCTCGCCCGCCTCGCCGACCAGCCGACGCTGAGCGACTCCGACCTGGAGTCGGACCCCGAGGACGTCGCCGCCGCGCTCTCCGCGCGTATCGAGCAGATGCGCGGCTTCGAGTCGTCCCTGGCCACCGCCCAGGCCGAGCGGTTCGAGAAGCTGCGCGACGACGACGTCACCGCGTTGGAACTGCGCATCGGGCTCCTCGGCGGTGTGGTCGTCCTGACCGTCGGCGCATGCGCGGCCATCGCCCGCACGCTGACCCGCCCGCTCGCCGTGGTGCGCATCGGGGCCGCGCGGCTCGCAGACGCGCCCGCACCCGAGACCGAGGAACCGGTGAGCTTCACCGGCCGCAACGACGAGTTCGCCCAGGTCGTACGGTCCCTGAACACCCTGCACGGCAGGCTGCGCGAGCTCGCCGCGCGCGTGCGACGGATCGACGGCGACCACGCCGCCGGCGTCGCCGAAAGCGTCGACCTGGTCCGCGAGCGCGACGCGCTCACCTCCGAACTGGCCGCCGCCCGCGCCGAACTCCAGGAGCGCACCGGCGAGATCTCCGCCGAACTGCTCCGGCTGCGCCGCACCGTCAAGCACACCTTCGTCAATCTCTCCCTGCGCAACCTCGGGCTCGTCGACCGCCAGCTCTCCGTCATCGAGAAGCTGGAGGAGCGCGAACAGGACCCAGAGCGGCTCGCCACCTTCTTCAAGCTCGACCACATGGCCACGGTCATGCGCCGCCACAGCGAGAACCTGCTCGTCCTGGCCGGCGCCGAACACGGCCACGGCCAGGCGGGGCCGGTGCCGCTCGTCGATGTGCTGCGCGCCGCGGTCAGCGAGATCGAGCGCTACGAGCGGGTCGTCATCCAGGCCGTTCCGCCGCACACCCAGGTCGCCGGGTTCGCCGCGGACGATCTGAGCCATCTCGTCGCGGAACTCCTGGAGAACGCGGCTTCGTTCTCCCCGCCCGACGCCCGGGTCGAGCTGTCGGGCTGGCTGCTGCAGAACGGCGAGATCATGCTCTCCGTACAGGACGCCGGCATCGGGATGACGCCCGCCCGCATCGAGGAGCTGAACGCGCGCCTGGCGGACCCCGAGCCGTACGAGAACGGACCCGGCGACGACGAGGGCGAGGGACTCGGGCTGCGGGTCGCCGCGCTGCTTGCCGCACGGCACGGTGTACGGGTCCAGCTCCGCGAGCACAAGCAGGGCGGCGTCACGGCGGTGGTCGTCCTCCCGCAGGCGCTGCTGCCGGAGGGGCCGTCCACGGTCGCAGTCGCCGCTCCCGCCGTGCAACTGCCGGGTTCGGCGGCCGAGGCCAACTCCAACGTGCTGCTGCCGAGCCCGCGCCGCGCCGTCGAGCCGTCGGACACCCCGGAGGCGACACACGACCGGGCGCCCGACCTGGTGGACCAGGAGACGGTGGAGATCCGGCTGCCGAAGCCCCCCGCTGAGCGGGAGCCCGCCCGAGGGCCGGAGCCTGCCGCTGAGCCGGGGCCTGCCGGGGAGCCGGAGCCTGCCGCTGAGCCGGAGCCTGCCGGGGAGCCGGGGCCCGCCGGGGAGCCGGGGCCCGCCCGTGAGCCGGAGCCTTCCGGTGAGCCCAGGGCAGCCGCGGACCCGGAGCCGGAGCCGCAGGCGGAGTCCTCGCACAGGCTCACGGACAAGGGACTGCCGAAGCGCGTCCCGCAGTCCGTGGAGACCGCCGCATCCGCCGCCGACCGCACCCAGAGCGTGGACGCGGAAGAGCTCCGCCGCAGACTCGGCGGATTCCGGCAGGGCGCGATGGACGGCCACCGGGACGCCGCGGCGGAGATCGAAGCACGCACGCAGGCGGCAACCGCCGTACCGGAAACCGCCGTACCGGCAACGGCTGAAGCAACCACCGAAGCAATCACGGACGAGGCGCCAGAAGAAGAATCGGGGGACACAGTCGAGGAGGCACGCAGTTGACTGCGACCCGCACGTTCGGACTGAGCAAGGAAGCCCGCAATCTGCACTGGCTGCTGGGCAATCTCGTCGAGGAGGTGCCAGGGGTGCGCTCCGTCGCGGTCGTCTCGTCCGACGGACTTCTGCTGCTGTCCTCCGACCCCGACGAGAACGCGGCCCCCGCGGCCCCCCGCCCCAAGGGCCCCAAGGGCTCCAGCGCCGACCTCGCCACCATCGTCTCGGGCCTCGCCAGCCTCACCGTCGGCGCGGCGAAGCTGATGGGCGGCGGCCAGGTCAGGCAGACCATGGTGGCCATGCAGGAGGGCAGCGTCTTTGTGATGTCCATCAGCGACGGATCGCTGCTCGGCGTGCACGCGGCCCCCGACTGCGACATGAGCGTGGTCGCGTACCACATGGCGCTGTTCGTCGGCCGGGCCGGTCATGTGCTCACCCCCGAACTCCGCAGCGAGCTGCGAAAGTCCATGGCGGAGAGGGAGGCCGTCCGATGACGCCGGCTCCCCTGCCCGAGCTTCCCGTGCGCGGCGGCGGCAGCCGCCCGGCCCGCGTCCGCCCGTACTCCCTCACCGGCGGCCGCACCCGCTTCGGCCACGTCCTGCTGGTCGAGACGTTCGTCGCCGCGCTCGACGCACCCGCCGGCCGCAAGGAACTCCCCAACGGCAGCCTCGCCACCCGAGTCATGCCCGAGCTGCGCGCGATCGTCGAGCTGTGCCGCCGTATGCGTACCGTCGCCGAGATCTCGGCGCTGCTGAAGATGCCGCTGGGCGTCGTCCGGGTGCTGCTCAGCGACCTGGCCGACCAGGGAAAGATCCGCGTGTACGGGACCGGGCATGGGCCCGGCAGACCCGACCGCGCGCTGCTCGAAAGGGTGCTGAGTGGACTCCGCCGCCTCTGACACGCTCCTCCCCGCCCGCTCCCACCCCGAAGCCGGCCCCCGCAACGCCGGGACGGCCGACAGCGCACGGCCGGCGGGGAGCCCGCAGCCGGAAGAGGGCGCGCAGGCATGGCAGCTGGACCTCACCCGGGCCCCGACCGCGACGAAGATCGTGGTCGCGGGCGGCTTCGGCGTCGGCAAGACGACCTTCGTCGGCTCGGTCTCGGAGATCACTCCGCTGCAGACCGAGGCGCTGATGACGCAGGCGAGCGAGGACACCGACGACCTGTCGGCGACCCCGGAGAAGCTGACGACCACCGTCGCCATGGACTTCGGCCGGATCACCCTGGACGAGGACCTGGTCCTGTACCTGTTCGGCACACCGGGCCAGCAGCGCTTCTGGTTCATGTGGGACGACCTGGTGCGCGGCGCGATCGGCGCGGTCGTGATGGCGGACACCCGGCGGCTGTCGGACTGCTTCCCCGCGCTGGACTACTTCGAGAGCTGCGGACTGCCGTACGTCGTCGCCGTGAACCACTTCGAGGGGACCGCCTCCTACGAGGCGCAGGACGTGCGGGAGGCGCTGACCGTGCCGATGCACATACCGGTTCTGATCATGGATGCTCGCAGGCGGACCACCGTGGTCGAGTCACTGCTGGCGCTGGTCGCGCAGGCGCTGGAAGCCAACCCCGAACAGCCCCAAAGATGAAAAGGACGGGTCGATGCGGAAGATTCTGATAGTCGGGGCCGGGCAGTCCGGCCTGCAGCTCGCGCTGGGGCTGCAGGCGGAGGGGTACGAGGTCACCCTGATGTCGAACCGCACGCCGGACGAGATCAGGACCGGGCGCGTCATGTCCACGCAGTGCATGTTCCACACGGCGCTGCAGCACGAGCGCGACCTCGGCCTCAACTTCTGGGAGTCCCAGGCCCCGAAGACCGAGGGCCTCGGCGTCTCCGTCGCCGGGCCGGACGGCGCGCGGCCGATCGACTGGCTGGGGCGGCTGGACGGCTACGCCCAGTCCGTGGACCAGCGGGTGAAGATGGCCGGCTGGATGGAGACGTTCGCGCAGCGCGGCGGGCAGCTGGTCATCCACGGCGCGGCCGTGTCCGACCTGGACTACTTCTCCCGCGCCTACGACCTGGTGCTCGTCGCGGCGGGCAAGGGCGAACTGGTGTCGATGTTCGGCCGGGACGCGGAGCGCTCCCCGTACACCGAACCGCAGCGCGCACTGGCCGTCGCCTATGTCCACGGCCTCGGCCCGCGGCCGGAACACCCCGACCTCGACGCGGTGCGGTGCAATCTGGTGCCCGGGGCGGGCGAGCTGTTCGTCATGCCGACGCTGACCACCGGCGGGCGCGCCGACATCCTGTTCTGGGAAGGCATCCCCGGCGGGCCGCTGGACGTCTTCTCCGGCGTCAAGGACCCCGCCGAGCATCTGTCGCTCACCCTCCGGCTGATGGAGCGCTTCACCCCGTGGGAGTACGCACGGGCGACGAAGGCCGAACTGACCGATGCGAACGGCACCCTGGCCGGCCGCTACGCCCCGACCGTCCGCAACCCCGTCGGACGGCTGCCCGGCGGCGGCCTCGTCCTCGGCGTCGCCGACGTGGTCGTCGCCAACGACCCCATCACCGGCCAGGGCTCCAACTCGGCGTCCAAGTGCGCGGCCGCCTACCTCGCCTCCATCGTGGAGCGGGGGGAGGAGCCCTTCGACGAGGCATGGATGCAGGCGACGTTCGACGCGTACTGGGACACCGCCCGACACGTCACCAAGTGGACCAACGCCATGCTCGGCGCCCCGCCGGAGCACGTCCTGAACCTCATCGGCGCGGCGGGCGGCCTGCAGACGGTCGCCGACCGGTTCGCGAACGGCTTCAACGCCCCGGCGGACTTCGAGAACTACTTCTACGACCCGGAGAAGACCGAGGCACTCCTGGCGGAGGCGGCGGCCCAGTAGCCCCGGGGCTGCGCCCCCGCCCCCGTTCCTCCTCGGGGCGAGCCCCGCCGGCTCCCCGCCGTGCAGAACGACGCGCTCGCCGGGCATCGCCGCGCCTGTCAGCATGCCGTCGCCCGCGCGAAGCGCCGGGCGGACCGAGGTGCGCCGGGGAGCCATGCGGCCCGACTGAAACTCCGTCAACAGCTCGGCTGCGGACTCAGGGGGGTCGGCCGCCGCCGCGGTGGCGGAGTCGCGGCCAGGGCCGGCGTCAGCGCACCCAGGACACCCAGCGACCGCCGCACCGCGCAGCGTGGCACCACATCACCTCCGTGGCGGGAACCGACGAGGCCCACCATCGGACCGGTCCGGTCCGGCCCGTGCGCCGCTCCGCTGGACGATTCGGGGCAATCAGGTCACTCGTCCGCGCGGGCCGCGTCCTCGGGCGGAGTCTTCGGCTTTGACCAAGGCCACTTCAGCTCGCGCCGCTCCCGGCCTCCCGGTGCGTACTCGTACTTCCAGCCCCGCTGGAGCCCCAGCCGCTTGCTGTAGCCCGCCGGCACGCGCTTGTAGGCGTAGACCGCAGGCGGCCCGCCCGCGTCGTTCGGTACGGGGACCTGGTACCACTTCGGCGGATGTCCCGTCGGCCCGACCAGCACGGGCAGCACCCGGCCGTCCAGCGGCCCGCCGACGAAGGGGGTGTTCTCGCTTCTCACAGTTCGTCTCTCGTTCGCTTCTCCGCCCGCTCGGCGAGGCCGCGGGCATCGTTTCTGTCTGCGGTCCGGTGGCCTCGCGTGCGTCGCTCACGGTTCGTCTCTCGTTCGCTTCTCCGCCCGCTCGGCGAGGCCGCGGGCATCGTTTCTGTCTGCGGTCCGGTGGCCTCGCGTGCGTCGCTCACGGTTCGTCTCTCGTTCGCTTCTCCGCCCGCTCGGCGAAACCGTCGACGTCACAGCTCCAGTGTCACAGCAGGTGGGTTCCTTCGCTGACCACGGGCAGCACACCGCGCGCCAGCCGCCCCACAGGGCCGTCCCGGTGCTCCAGCGCCAGCAGTCCGCGCACGGCCCGGGCCGTCTCCGGATCCGTCGTCGCCGTGGCCGTGAGCAGTGCGACGAGATGGTCGACGAGCCAGTCCCGCAGCTGCTCGGCAGGGGGCTGCTTGCCCTCGTCGAGCCAGATCAGCGATGCCGCCTCCACCGCGGCTATCCAGGTGCGCACCAGCATCGCCAGCCGTGGGCCGGGCCGCTCGGCGCCCAGATGGACCAGGATCTGGTCGGCCGCCTCGCGCCGTATCCCGTCGACGATGGCCGTCGCCCGGGAGGTCTCGGCGACGCTGCCGCCGCGCAGCAGCGCGCTGAACCCGGCGTCGTGCTCGTCGACGAAGTCGAGATAGCGGTCGAGCACCCTCGCCAGCCGCTCGGTCGGCGGTCCGGACTGCGGCTCCGCGAAGCAGATCTCCAGCTCGTCGGCGGCGGAGCGCAGCGCCGTCTCGTACAGCTGCTGCTTGCCGCCCGGGAAGTACCGGTAGACGAGGGGCCGCGAGACCCCGGCCGCCTCGGCCACGTCGTCGAGCGAGACATCGTCCGGCGCGCGGTGTGCGAAGAGGGTCAGCGCCGCGTCGAGCAGTTGTGTGCGGCGCTCCTCCACGCTGAGCCGCCGGTACGCGCGGGACGGTGCGGGGTCCTGGGCCCCGGCCTTGGCCGGGACGCGAGCGGGGCTGGTCATGTCGGCAGCGTAGCCCTGCGTGGACTGTGCCCGGCAGCCGAGCGACCGGCCGTCGGCCACTCCCCGCGGCCGGTGTCCTCGGCCTGTTCGTCCACGATCCCGCGGCCGGTGTCCTCGGCCTGTTCGTCCACCCCTCCGGCCGCCGCTGCTACGCCAGCAGTCCGGAGCTCTTCCAGAGCCTGCGGCCCAGGCCGTTCAGCACGCCGACGTCGTCCAGGAAGTCGGTGAGCCGCTTCGCCCCGGTCTGCATGATCTCCCTGCGGTGCCCGCTGGCCCTGACCTGCGCGACGGCCTCCGCGCGGTCCAGGCCCACGTTCTCGTACACCTGCGGGTTGACGAAGCAGACGGAGAAGACGCGCGCGGCCTCCCCGCAGCTGACCTGGGTGAGGCGCCGCTCCCAGCGGGGCGCGGTCGCCATCTGGCGGCGCAGCTCCTCGCGTGCGTACCGCACGTGGCGCGCCTCCTCCACCACGTGGATCCGGGTGACGCCGCGCACCAGGGTCTGGATGCGGTCGTCCGGGAAGGTGAGCCGCTGCATCCAGTCGAGTATCTCCTCGCCGAGCAGCGTGGCCGCGAACGAACCCGGGGTCGTCGAGATCGTCTTCAGTACGCGCGCGAGGTTGTGGTAGATCCTCGGTACGGGGTAGGCCGGGGCCCCGCTCCTCTGGATCATCCGGGCGAACATCATAGAGTGCCGGCACTCGTCCGCGATCTCGGTCAGGGCGTATCGGACGTGATTGCTGGTCACGGACTTGTCGTAGATATGGCGCACCAGCAGCTGCATCAGGATGATCTCGAACCAGATGCCGAGTGAGGCGAGTGACGCGGCCTCGTGCTTCGACAACTCGATCCGCTGCTCCTCGGACATCCGGTGCCACAGCGGGGTGCCGTAGAGGGAGAGCAGTTCAGGCGGCCAGAACCACTGGCCGTCCTCCAGGGGGGCGTCCCAGTCGAGCTCCTTGTCCGGGTCGAAGGAGTGCTTCGCGGAGGATTCGAGCAGGCGTGCGGCGACCTGTTCGCGGTCCCGGAGCGGGCCGAGGGCGTCGCGGAGGGCCTCGATGTCGCGATCGGTCACGGTCGGCGTGGGCGGCGTGGACGTCATGAGGTTATGAGACTGCTTGTCAGCAAGGCCGTCAATCCCCTGTGCGCCACTTGTTGACGGACCGTCTATCAGCGTGTGAGTCTGCCAACAGTCCACTGTTGTACGTGTGTATGGGTCATCAGTACGGGTCATCAGACGAAGGAGCCGTCAGTGACAGCGTCGGCAGAACCCGCCCCGTCCTCCTCGTATCGGCACTATGTGCACGCTCCCGAGGACCCCCTCTGGGAGATCCCCGCGTCGGGCGCCGCGCGCTTCAACTGGGAGTACGGAGACGGCCGCGAGCGCCTCCTCGCCCTGTACCAGAAAGGCAAGGACAAGCAGTGGGACGGCGCCAAGCGGATCGACTGGGAACTCGAGGTCGACCCGTACAACCCGCTCGGCACGCCCGACGAGTCGCTGACCCTCTACGGCTCCCGCCACTGGCCCAAACTGACGGAGCGGAACAAAGGAGAGCTGCGCCGACACTACTGCTCCTGGCAGTTCAGCCAGTTTCTGCACGGGGAGCAGGGCGCGATGGTGTGCGCGGCTCGGATCGTGGAGTCGGTTCCCGACCTTGACGCCAAGTTCTACTCCGCGACGCAGACCATGGACGAGGCCCGGCACGCCGAGATCTACGCCCGCTTTCTGCACGAGAAGATCGGGCTGCTGTATCCGATCAACGACAACCTCCAGGGGCTGCTCGGCGACACGCTGCGCGACTCCCGCTGGGACATGCCCTACCTGGGTATGCAGGTGCTGATCGAGGGGCTCGCCCTGGCCGCCTTCGGCATGATCCGCGACACCACGAACCGGCCGCTGCCCAAGCAGATCCTCGCGTATGTGATGCAGGACGAGGCCCGTCATGTGGCCTTCGGGCGGATGGCGCTGCGCGACTACTACCGGCAGCTCGGCGACGCGGAGCTGCGGGAGCGCGAGGAGTTCGTCATCGAGGGCTGCTATCTGATGCGGGACCGGCTCCGCGGGGTCGAGGTCCTGGAGAACTTCGGCATCCCGAAGCGGGAGGCGGCGGAGCTGTCGGAGCGCTCGGAGTATCTCCGGCTCTTCCGGAAGCTGCTGTTCAGTCGGATCGTCCCCTGTGTGAAGGACATCGGCCTGTGGGGCGAGCGGCTGCAGAAGGCCTATGTCGACATGGGCGTCCTCGACCTGGGCGACGCCAGCCTGGACCAGCTGATGTCCCAGGACGAGGAGATCGCGGACCGCCTCGACGGGGAACGGTTCGCCGCACAGGAGCGGGACCGCGTCCAGGAGGTCCGGGACGCGATCGCGGAGGGCGCGGCGGACGGCGCGGCGGACGGCGGGGCGGAGGGCGCGGCGGACCGCGCGGAGGACGGGCGCGGGGCCGACTGAGGCCGCCCGTGTCAATAGGAGCGGGTCGCTCACACGTCCGGGGGTGCTGAGCTGTTTCTCCTGGGTACGCTGGCAGTGTCAGTCAGACTCCGTCGCATGGGAGCAACCATGAGCGCCGTACGCGACTACGGGCTGGATGAGGACCACAAGTGGCCTGTCCCGCCGGAGGGCGGCTGGACGGCGGACGATCTCGACAGGCTTCCCAACCTTCCTCCGCACACGGAGCTGATCGACGGGAGCCTCGTCTTTATGAGTCCTCAGACGTACTTCCACATGGCTGCTATGCGCCTGTTGGAGAACGCCTTGCTGAGCCAGGTGCCTGAGGATCTCGAAGTGATCCGCGAGATGACCATAAAGCTGAGCAAGCGGGACCGGCCCGAGCCGGATCTGATGGTGGTGCCGCTCAGCGCCCTGACCGATGTCAAGCAGACGTGGTACGCCCCCGAGGACATCCTGCTCGCCGTTGAGATCGTCTCTGAGGACTCCGAAGAACGCGACAGCGAGACCAAGCCCCGCAAGTACGCGCTGTACGGCATCCGGCACTACTGGCGGGTGGAGGAGGAGGGCGGCGAGCCCGTCGTCTACGCCTTCGAACTCGACCGCCGCACCGGCGCGTACATGCCCGCCGGCGTCTTCCGCAAGCAGCTCAGGCTGGACCGCCCGTTCCCCCTGGAGATCGACCTCACCGTCCTTCGCCGGCCCGCGCCCCGGAAGGCCGACTGATCAGCCCTTGAGCGCCGCCTCCATTACCTTGCGGGCGATGGGGGCGGCGATCCGGTCGCCGCTGATGCCCTCGCGGTAGGCCGAGGCGTCCTCGACCACCACCGCGACCGCCACCGCAGGCCGGGCCGCGTCGTCGGCCTGGGCCCAGGCGATGAACCACGCGTACGGGGTGCCCGCATTGCCCACGCCGTGCTGGGCCGTCCCCGTCTTGCCGCCCACCGTCGCGCCCTCGATCGCCGCGTTGTGGCCGGTGCCCTCCTCCACCACGGCCACCATCAGCCGCCGCATGACCTGCGCCGTGGAGGGGCTCATGGCGGTCCGGTGGACGCTCGGACGTGCGTGTTGCGCGGCGCGGGGGACGAGGTCGCCGTCCGCCTGAGTCACCCGGTCCACCAGATGCGGGCGCATCACCTCGCCGCCGTTGGCGACCGCCGCCGCGACCATCGCCATCTGCAGGGGCGTCGCCTTGGTGTCGAACTGCCCGATGGCGGACAGCGCGAGCTGGTCCTCCGTCATATCCGCATCGAAGTTGGACCGCGTCACCAGCGAGGGGATGCGCAGCGAACCGTCGTTGAAACCGAACGCGGCCACCGCGTCCAGCATCCCCTCCAGCCCCACCCGCACCCCCAGTTCCGCCATGACCGTGTTGCACGACCACTGGACCGCATAGGCGAGCGAGGCGTTCCGGCAGCCCGCGGCCTCGTTGGGGAGCGTGGTCGCCGTGCCGGGCAGCGTATACGGCTCCGGGGTGCGGGTCGGGGCCTCGGCGTCGGCCACCACCCCGGCCTCCAGCGCCGCGGCAGCCGTGACGATCTTGAAGCTGGAACCGGGCGGATATGTCTGCCGGATCGCCCGATTGAGCATCGGCGCCGCGTTGTCCGCGGTCAGCTCCGCCCAGGCGTCCCGGACCCGCTTCCCCGTGCCCGACAGCATCCCGGGGTCGTACGAGGGGCTGCTCACCAGCGCCAGGACGCGGCCCGTCGCCGGTTCCAGCGCGGCCACCGCGCCCCGCCGCCCGTCGAGGCCCTCGAAGGCGGCGCGCTGCATCGACGGCCTGATGCCGGTGACGACGTTCCCGCCGGGCGGGCGGGCGCCGCCGCCGAGGAAGGGCAGCCGGGCGAGCGCCGGGTCCGCACCGGACAGCAGCGCGTCCTCCGCCTCCTCCAGGAGGGAGGCGCCGTACGTCTGCGAGGCGTAGCCGGTCACCGGGGCGTACAGCGGCCCGTCCGCGTAGGTGCGTTCAAAGCGCAGCTGCTCCCCGGTGTCCTTCGAGCCGGTCACCGGCTTCCCGCCGGCCAGGATGTCGCCGCGCGGCTGCGCATAGCGGGAGATCGCAGGGCGTCGGTTGGCCGGGTTGGAGTCCAGGGCGTCCGCCTCGATCACCTGCACACGGAGGGCGTTGGCCAACAGGGCGAAGAACAGCAGCAGAAGCAGCGCGGCGGCGCGCCGGATGCAGGGGGTCATCGGCTCTCCTCGACGGCGGTCGGCAGTGCGGACACGGTGAGGTCCTCGCCCGTCTCCGCGGCTTCGGGGTCCGGCGCGCGCGCCGAGTCGCTGACCCGGATCAGCAGCGCCACGATGATCCAGTTGGTGACGACGGACGAACCGCCCTGCGCGAGGAACGGCATCGCCATCCCGGTCAGCGGGATCAGCCCCATCACCCCGCCCGCGATGACGAACACCTGGAGCGCGAGGATCGAGGAGCACCCGACGGCGAGCAGCCGTCCGAAGGGGTCGCGCAGGGCGAGCCCGGCGCCGTAGCCGCGGGCCGTCATCAGGGCGTACAGCAGGAAGATCGCGGTCAGCCCGGTGAACCCGAGCTCCTCGCCCGCCGTCGCAAGGATGAAGTCCGACTTGGCGGCGAAGCCGATCAGCGTGGAGTGGCCGAGACCGAGGCCGGTGCCGAGCACGCCGCCCGCCGCGAAGGAGAACAGCGACTGGGCGAGCTGGCCGGGCCCGCGGCCCGCCGCGATGCTCGCGAAGGGGTCCAGCCAGTCCTGGACCCGGTTGTGCACATGCGGTTCCAGCGTGCCGACCGCGAACGCCCCCGCTCCGGCCAGCAGCAGCCCTGCCGCCACCCATCCGGTGCGCCCGGTCGCCACATAGAGCATGATCACGAAGACGCCGAAGAAGAGCAGTGAGGTGCCCAGGTCGCGCTCCAGGATGAGCACCCCGACGCTCAGCAGCCAGATCGCCACCAGTGGGCCGAGGACCCGTCCGGCGGGCAGCTGAAGTCGCCAGATGCGGCGGCCGGCGTAGGCGAGCGCCTGGCGATTGGCCGCCAGGTACGCGGCGAAGAAGACGGCGAGCAGGATCTTGGCGAACTCGCCCGGCTGGAAGGACAGCCCGCCGATCCGGATCCAGATCTTCGCCCCGTTCACGGCGGGGAAGAAGATCGGCACGGTCAGCAGGGCGAGGGCGGCGGCGACGGACAGATAGGCGTACCGCTGCAGCACACGGTGGTCGCGCAGCAGGACGACCACCACGATGAACAGCGTCACGCCGAGGGTGGACCACACGAGCTGGGCGGGGGCGGCCCGTTCCCCCGGGGTGGAGAGGTCGAGCCGGTAGATCAGCACCAGGCCCAGGCCGTTGAGGAGGACCGCGATGGGCAGCAGCAGCGGATCGGCCCAACGAGCGCGCAGCCGTACGGCGAGATGGGCGAGGAGCGCCAGCACGCCGAGGCCCGCGCCGTAGCCTGCGACGTCGGGCGGCACCTGGTGGTTTCGGGCAAGCCCCACGGTGACATAGCCGGATACGCAGATGAGGACGGCGCAGACGAGGAGGCTGAGTTCGACGCCCCGGCGGCCCCGGCGTTCGACCGTCGCTGTGGTCATGCCAGGCAACGTAGCAACTGCGCCGCGTATGTCCGGTTATATCGGGCTGATCGGATCAGTGTGCCGGTGTGTCCGGTGAGCCCTCGCCGGAGTCGGGCCCCGTGCCGTTGCGTTGGCCGCCGCCATGCCCGCCATGCCCGCCATGCCCGCCATGCCCGCCGTCGGCGCGGTCGGCGCTCCGGCCGCTGACGTCTTCGCCCTCGGGGTCGATCGGCGCGTACTCGGGCAGTACGAGGTGCGCCACCGCGCCGCCCTCCGGCGCATTGGCGAAGGTCAGCTCCGCGCCGATCACCGCGGCCTGGCCGGCCGCGATGGTCAGTCCGAGGCCGTGTCCCTTGCCGCCGCCCTCGGTGCGGAAACGCTGCGGGCCGTGCTCCACCAGATACCCGGGATAGCCGGGTCCCTTGTCGCTGATGGTCACCTCCGGGCCGTCGACCGTCAGCGTCACCGGCGGCCGGCCGTGCTTGTGGGCGTTGCCGACCAGATTGCCGAGCACCCGCTCCAGCCGCCGCTTGTCGGTCTCCACGGTCGTCTCGCGCACGATCCTCAGCTGAGTGTCCGTGCCGGAGGCCCGCACCACGCGCTCCGCCAGCGGCGCGAGTTCGTACACGTCCAGATCCACTGTCTCGCCGCCCGCGTCCAGCCGGGAGATCTCCAGCAGGTCCTCCGTCAGCGACCGCATGGCCCGCACCCGGTCGCGGACCAGCTCCGCCGGACGCCCCTCGGGCAGCAGCTCGGCCGCCGCCGACAGCCCGGTCAGCGGGGTGCGCAGCTCGTGTGCGACATCGGCGGTGAAGCGCTGTTCGCTCTGGAGCTTGCGCTGGAGCGAGGAGGCCATCGTGTCCAGCGCTCCGGAGACGGTGGCCACCTCGTCCTTGGGGCGCGCCGGGTCCTCGGTGCGCGGGTCGTTCACCCGGGCGTCCAGATCGCCCGCGCTGATCCGCCGCGCCACCTGCGCGGTCAGATGCAGCCGGCGGGTGACGCGGGTGACCGCGAACGCCCCGACCAGCAGCGTGGCCCCGATCGCCAGTGCCGAGGAGCCCACGATGGCCTGGTCGAGGCCGGTGATCGTTTCGGCGGCGAGGGTGTAGTCGACGCGTGCCGCGAGCGCCCGTCCGTCGGCCGGGCCGGCCGCCCACATCGCCGGGCTGCCCTCGTGGTCGGCGACCAGCGTGCCGCGTTCGCCGCGCAGCGCGAGTGCCCGCAGCGATGCGGGCAGCCCCGGCGGGTCCACCGCGGCGTACGGGGGCATCGGCTCGCCCGCCACATATGCGCGAGTCGCCTGCTCCAGCCGGGAGAGCGCTTCCATCCGCGCCTGGTCGACGGTCTGACGGGTCACCGACACATGGACCAGCGCGCCGAGCAGGGCGGCCAGCGCACAGCACATGACGGTGATGAAGACCGCGGCCTTCCAGGTCAGCGTCGCGGTCCAGGCGGGTGGTCGCGGCCGTCTCATGGCGTGCCCGCCGCGCCGCCGCCGGGAGAGGCCCCGGGCGCGGTCCCCGGTGCGGTCTCGGGTGTGGGGGAGCCGGCGAGTCCGGCGGTGTCGTCGGGGGAGGGGGTCGCGTCCGGCGGGGTGGGGGCGGACGGCTTGACCCGTACGATCTCGTCGCGCGTGGACAGCATCGCCTGCTGCCGGTCGTCCCAGGACCAGTGGGTCCGGTACTCGTAACCGGGGATGCCCGCGGAGACCGACCGCAGGATCACGTCCCGCTCCGCCAGCTCCACGCTCACCAGCTGGTCGGAGGTGGACATGATCCGGATCAGTGCGCCGTCCTGCGGCATGTAGCAGCGCACCACGGTCTGCTGCTCGGGCATCGTGATGCCCACGATCAGCTCCTCCTTGCCGTCCCCGGTGAGGTCACGGTAGTACGCGGGCTCCAGCACGGGGCAGGAGTCGGGCTTCTCCGTGCACTCGGCGATCTGGAGTGCCGTCTCCTCGTAGAGCCCGTCCGCTCCTGAATACCGCTCCGGGTGCGAGCGGACCTCCGCCTGGACGACCGCTACCGGGTCGATGCGCCGTACGTCGTCGTCGGGTACGGAAACGCCCGGCACCCGCTCGGTCTCGCCCTCCCCGAAGTCGTACGGGGGAGAGGTGACGGGCGGCAGGTCGGGCCAGAGGCGCACCGGGCCGGCGGCCGGCTGGGTGGGGCCCGCACTCTCGATCCCGCCTGCGTCGCCGCAGCCCGACAGCGCAACGGACAGCACGGCGGCCGCGGCCGCGGTCAGCAGCGAGGCACCAGCCGTGCGGTGCGGGCTCGGGCTCAACGTACTCCTCGCGGGCTGCGGAACGGGCTGCGGAAGGGTGGCGGAACGACCGGGCGCAGATCCGGGCGACCATCAGCCGACTCGGCAACCTTATTTCGCGGTAAGTCTCATTTGTCCAGCGGGGTCGGCTTCCCTCGGTCGTCCGTCTCCGTCAGCCGTCCGTTCGGCCCCGGCGCATCATCGCAAAGCCCAGCCCGGCCGCGCCGATCGAGGCAAGCCCGCCAGCCGCCGCGATCGTCGTCGCGGTGTCGCGCCCCGCAGAGATCCCCGCCATGCCCGCGCGGGCGGCGGTCGCGCCCGCCACCGGCTCCCCGGCGCCGCCGTACGCGGCGTCACGGATGGTCACCACCCTGACGGGCGCGGCCTCCGGGGCATGTCCGGCCAGGTCTCCGGGGTGCGGGGCGTCAGCGGCGAAGGCGCAGACCGGCGCCGTCAGAGCCCCGCCGAGGGCGACGGTCACAACGGCGGTGCGGACGAAGCTGCGGCGGCGGACGGGGTGCACGGCGGATTCCTGACTTCTCTGTGCGGCGCTGTTCTGCGCGGCTGTGCGCAGCAGATGACAGTGAAGAAGCTAGGCGTCAGCCGTCGCGGGGCTTCGACAGGTTTGTAACAGCCCTGCACAAGCCCTCGCGCGGTGCGGCGCGGCGCCTCGCCGCCGGTGTGCGGCTCCGCGGCCCCTCACCGCGGCCTCCTCACTGCCGCCCTCTCACCGCGGCCCGTCACCAGGCCCGTCACCAGGGCCGTCATCGCCCCCGGTCATCGCGGCCCGGGGTGCCATGCGCCCGGTCGCGGGGTCGCCGGGCTGCCCGCCGCGTCCCCGCCCGCGCCGTGTATCCGGAGCTGCTCCGCCTGCTCCCGGTTCAGCCGCTGCTCCAGCCCGCAGAACGTGCACTGCGTCGCATACGTCGTCGAGTACGGGAACAACGGCACGAAGAACAGCGTGAACTTCGCGACGCGCTTGCGCAGCGCGTGCGCGGCCGGATTGCCGCACTGCGCGCACACCAGCGTCAGCATCGCGAGCTGGTGCAGATAGCTCTTCGAGCCGAAGATGATCACCTTTGGGGGCCTTTCCGGTCAGCCTCTGCTCAGTGCGCGCCGGCACAGCGCCAGCAGCTTCTCGTCCGTGAAGATGTCATGACTGCCGTACCCGCTGTCCAGCGCGTTGTGCCGGCGTACGGCCGTGAGCTCGGCCAGCAGCAGCCGCTGCACGCCCCGGGCCCGCAGCTCCGCCAGGCACTCCGCGATCGGCACCCGCGTGTGCGGCATCTCGTCCCAGGCGGTCAGCAGCACCGGCCAGGCCCGCTCCCGGTCCCCGGTCACCCGCCACAGGGCCTGCGCCGCGTCCACCCTGATCCCCGGCTCGGGCGAGCGGAGCAGCGCGCCCAGCTCTCCGGCCACTTCCGCGGCGGCCGGACCCAGTGTGCCGAGCGCGGCCGCAGCGGAGCGCAGGGCCAGCGGCTGCGATGCCTCCAGCGCCGCCCGCAGCGCGCCCAGCGCCGCCCCGGCGTCGTGCTCGACGGCCCACACGGCCTGGGCGGCCAGCGCGGCCAGTGAGGGGGAGGGGTCGCGCAGCAGCCGGCGCAGCTCGGGGGCGGCCTCCTCGGCGGCGGGCCCGAAGGCGGTCAGCGCCCGGAGCGCGCACTCGACCACCCACTCCCTGCGGTGTTCGGGCGCCCCCCGCAGCACCCGCAGCACCTCGGGCAGCGCATCCGCCGCGCGCAGTTCGGTGACGGCGTGCAGTAGCGGCGCGGCGCGGTCGTACAGCCGGTCGTCGAGGGGCAGCGCGCCCAGCCGGGCGCACAGCGCGGGCACCAGCGGACCGGCCGCCGCACCCAGATGGCCCAGCGCATGGCCCAGGCCCTGCGGAGGTTCTGCCAGCTCCAGCATCCTGGCGAGCGCGGGCGCCGCACGCCGGTCGCCGGTGCGGGCGAGGGCCGTGAGCGCGCCCCCGAGTGCCACCGGGCCGCCGGGCCAGCTCCGCACCCGTCCGGCGGGATCGGCGGCGACCCGGTCCGCGAGCGCGTCGGCGGCCGGCGCGGCGAGCGAGAAAAGCTCGGCCAGTGTGTCCACGGCGGCGTCGGCGAGCCGCGGCTCCGGGTCGGCCAGCTGCTCCCCGATCAGGCAGACCAGTTCGTCGTAGGCGCCGCGCCAGGTGCGCAGCAGCGCGCTGCTCATCCGTACGGCGTCGATCCGCTGCCCCCAGTCGGGGCTGCACAACTGGTCGGCCAGGAGCGCGATGCGGTCGTCCACCCGGTCGCCGAGTCCGGCGTGGAGCGTGCGCAGCAGATCCGCGGTCCAGGGCGGCGCGCCGCGGCCGGCCGTGTCGGCGGCGCGCGCCTGCCGCAGCCCGCTCAACAGGGTGGGCGGCGACGAGGGCCGCTCGTCGGGTCCGTGCGCCCCCGGCCGCTCGGGTCTGGCCGGCGGCCGCTCCTCGGTCGGGGAGCGCCGCTCCTGCGCGGTGCTCTGCCCGTGCGGGGCGGCCCTGTCGTGCGGGGCGTTCTGATCGTGGTGGCCGGTCCGGCCCTGCGCGTCGGTTCCGTCCTGCGCGCCGGTTCCGTTCTGTGTGTCGGTTCCGTTCTGTGCGTCGGCCCGGTCGTGGGGGCCGGACCGCTCGTATGCGCTGGACCGGTCCTGTGGTCCGGACCGGCTGTGCGGTCCGGACCGGTCGGGCGCGGCACTTCGCCCGGGTGGACCGGGCCACGCGGGTGAAGCGGGCCACTCGGGTGCGGCGGAGCGTTCCGCCAGGGACGACCGCTCGGCGGCGGACTGCACGGAGCGCTCGGCGGACTGCACGGAGCGCTCGGCGGGCGGCGACGGAGTCCGCTCGGCCACGGGGACGGCGAACACCACCGGGTCCGCGCGCAGTTCGCGCAGCAGGCTGGTCACACACGGCACGACGGTGTGCGGCAGCGCCTCGGGCGCACAGCGGGCGAGCTGCGCGAGAGCGGCCAGCCGCAGCCCCGCGTCATATGACGCCCGGGTCAGTCCGGAGAGCCAGTCCACCACCTCGGCGGCCAGCTCCCCGTGGCGCAGCGCGATCCGCCCGCCGGCCTCGACGCAGGCGAACCGCACCTCCGCGTCCGGCTCCACGGCGAGCCGGGT
The DNA here is from genome assembly GCF_022414575.1 of Streptomyces sp. MUM 178J. Classification (GTDB taxonomy): domain Bacteria; phylum Actinomycetota; class Actinomycetes; order Streptomycetales; family Streptomycetaceae; genus Streptomyces; species Streptomyces chengmaiensis. The sequence continues at coordinate 162,027 of NZ_JADWYQ010000003.1, forward strand.
GCGCAGCAGCGACAGCACCCGCGCGGGGTCGGCGTGCAGGGTGGCCAGCGCGAACGGAACGGCGAGCCGCACGCCCCGGTCGTCGGCGTCCAGCAGCCCGAGGAAGACGTCCGCTCCCGCGGTGACGGCGGACGCCGCCATCGCGTAGTTCGCTGCGAACTCGAACTCCTCGTCCTCCGGGTCCAGTTCGTCGTCCCCGTCTAAGTCGATGCCGCCGATGCTGGTGAGCAGCTCGATGATGCCGCCGCGGTCCGGAACGGCGTCCGCCGTGGCGAGTTCAAGCAGGAAGGGGATGCACGCCAGCGTCGAGTCGTACACATCCCCCTGGTGGTGCACCGCGCCGTACATTCCGTCGAGAGCCTTCTCCCGCTCCGCGGGGTCGGCCGAGGCGAGTCCACGCAGCAGCTCCGGCACATCGTCGGCCGGGCCGTAGGCATGTCTGAGTGAGGCCCAGTCGACCTCGTCGATTCCCCCGAACACGCTTGCCCCCTCCCAAGAACCTTGCGCTTGGGGAGAGTGTGCACCACCGCTCCGACATCGCGGGGATATTGCCCCGATGGCGTCGCGCCTGTTCCATGGTCGGGGGTGATGGGGTATGGACCCGCAGAAGCGTACGGCGGGGCGGGCCGACGGCGTCCGGCTGCGGGTGACGCCGTCGCGCGCCGCCGGACGCGACCGGCTCTATGTGACGCTGCCGGACGGCGCCGTCGTCGCCTGGTACGACCGGGCGGGCAACAGCGTCAGCCTGGTGTCGGACCGCAGGCGGGACGCGGTGCTTCAGGCCCTGGCTCCGTATCTCGCGGGCGAGGTGAGCATCGGCCCGCCGCCCGTGCCCACCGCGGCGGACCTCGCCCGGCTGGCCCTGCACCCCGACGACGACCTCGCCCCCAACCGCCCTGGAGAGGCGCTGCACACGGATTCCGACGCCGGGCAGGCCGCCGCGCCCGCCCGCGACGGCACCGAATCCCCCACGGAAGTCGACCGAATTCGATCGGTGCCGACCGTACGAGCGACAGGGGGTGGGCCGATCCGGTCGTGGCGCTTACACGGCGGCCCCCGGCGTGCCGAACTCGCCGCCCAGGAGCAGGTGGGCGGCGCGCTCGACCTGCTGACGGACGCGGGATGGCGGATTCTGCACTCCGTGCCGCTGCCCGGCGCGGACCGCGTCGACCATCTGGCCGTGGGGCCCGGCGGCGTGCTGGCGGTGCACACCGTCCGGGCCCGCCGTGCGCACGTGCGGATCGACGACCCGCACGTGCGCACGGGCCGAGGCCGTCCCGACCCGCTGCTGCGGCTGACGCGCCGCCGCGCCACACGCGCCGCCCTCGCGCTGACCGCGCCCGTCCGCCCGGTCCTCGCCGTCGTGGGCGCTGCCCGGCTGGACGTGGTGCGGATGGCGCCGTTCGACGTACGGATCATGCGGGACTGCGAACTCCCGGCGCTGGCCCGGCTGGGAGGGGTGCTGAAGCCCGCGGACATCGAGGCGCTGTACGCGCTGGCGCGCGACCGCCGTACCTGGCTGCGGGTGTGACGGCCAGGGTCGGCTCCCCCACGGGCTGCGCGGTGTCCCGCACAATCCAGCCCCTCCGGCGTTTGAGGAGCGGGGGCGTGGGGGCGGAGCCCCCGCAACGGGTCCGGAGGTGGAGCCCCGGTCACGGAAGGCGTCAGCGGAGTCGGTCGCCCCATCCGCCCTGCAGCATGGACTGGAACGCCCACTCCCCGTCCTCGCGGCGGATCAGCACATCCGCGTACCGGAGCTGCTGGGTGTGTCCTTCCATGGTCATGGTCGAGTCGGAGAAGACGATCACCATCGCCGGGCTGAGGAAGACCGGCGTGCGGGTGGACTCAAAGGAGATGTCCTCCTCCCCGTCCCCCAGCACCTGGATCATGGTCTCGATGTACTGCTGCCGGTCCCACTGCGCCGAGGCCCCGCAGCCTGCGGAGTCGTCGCTGACCAGGTTGAGCGGGAAGACGGCCATGTCCGCCATGCGCTCGATGTCGCGCCGGCCGCTCGCCGCGTCGTAGTCGGCGAACCACTTCTCGACGGAGGCGAGGTCGTCGGCGGTCGGGGTGTATCCGGTGTCGGGCAGAACGGTCACAGGAGCTCCTCATCAAGTTTGACTAGTGGTCGCCGAGGATATGCCCGGCCCCACCACTAGTCAAACTTGATTAATCGATCTCCGTCGGAACCCGGAGCCGCAGCACGGTGGTGACCGCGTGCCGGGTCGTGACCCGCTCCACCTCCACCGCCAGTCCCGGCGGCACCTCCCGGTAGCCGACCTCCCCGAGACCGGTCGCGACCGCCGTCCCCGTGCCTTCGCCCACCCTGCCCGGAGCCTTCAGCGCCGCCCCCGCCTGGGCGCGCAGCGCCGGGCTCAGCGGTGCGGACACCACCGGCGTGTCGTCGTCCGGCAGCACCAGCACCAGCGCCGACGGGCGCGCGGCCGGACCGGTGAAGCCGACCACCACCGCGTCATGGGCGTCCGTATGGCGCAGCTTGCGCCAGGCGCGCATCCCGCCGCGGTACGGCTCGTCCAGGCGCTTGACCACCAGTCCCTCCAGGCCGATCGCCGGGAGCCTGTCGAACCAGACCGCCGCCTCCTCCGCGTCCTGGGTCATCGGCACCGGCTGAAGCGGGGGCCCCAGCGGGCCGAGCAGCGCCACCAGGCGGGCCCGCCGCTCCCTGTACGGCAGCAGCCGCAGATCCTCACCCGCCTCGGCCAGCAGATCGAAGGCGGCGTACGAGGCGGGGAGCCGCCGAGCCAGCGAGGGCGCCCGGGCCGGGGCGGCCGCGGCCCGCCGTTGCACCGCGGCGAAGTCCGTGCGCCCCTCGTGCCACACCACCACCTCGCCGTCCAGCACCGTTTCGACGGGCAGCCGCCGCGCCGCCTCGTCCAGATCGGGGAAGGCGGCGGTGACGATCCGCCCCGAGCGGGCCTGGAGCAGCGCCCCGTCCGCCGTCCGGAAGACCACCATCCGGTGGCCGTCGAACTTCGGCTCGTACGCCAGCCCCGCCCCGCGCGGCAGTTCGCCCACCGGCGTCGCGAGCGCGACCTTCAGCGGCGGCCGCAGCGGCCGCGCCCGCCCGCGCGGCGTCATCCGGCCCTCCCCGGCAGCCGTCCGGCCCGGCCGGGGTCGAGGAGCGGTGCGAGGAGGTCCCCGTGCCGCGCCAGCCGGTCCGCGATGTCGCCCAGGACAAACGCCAGCTCCCCGCCTTCCCGGCCGTGCTCGACCTCCTCCCAGGTCACGGGCGTCGACGCGGCCGGCTCCGGCCGTGCGCGCAGCGTGTAGGCAGCCGCGGTCGTCTTGGCCGCCGCGTTCTGGCTGTGGTCGACGAACACCTTCCCCGGCCGCAGCGAGCGCTTCATCCGGTGCAGCATCAGCTGCGGCAGCTCCGCCTCGCCCTCCACGGCCAGGCCCCTCGCATACGCGGAGACCTCCTCCGACGGCGTCGGCTCCAGCGGCACCAGCAGATGCAGCCCCTTGGATCCGGACGTCTTGGCATACGCGGCCAGTCCGTCGGCGGCCAGCCGCTCACGCAGCCACAGCGCCGCCCGACAGCACTCGGAGACACCCGCGGGCGCGCCGGGGTCGAGGTCGAAGACCATGCGGTCGGCCACGGCAGGGGCGTCCGCCTGCCACTGCGGGGTGTGAAACTCCACCACGAGGTTCGCCGCCCACATCAGCGACGGCAGATCCTCCACGACCACCTGCCGGGCACGGGGGTCGTCCGAGTGGGGGACCGGCACGGTCCGCACCCACGAGGGAGTCCCGGGCGGCGGGTTCTTGGTGAAGAACAGCTGCCCGTCGGGGCCGTCCGGGTAGCGGAGGAAGGACACCGGGCGGTTGGCCGTATGTGGGACGAGCGCCTCCGCCACGGTGGCGTAGTAGTGCAGGATCTCGCCCTTGGTGGTCCCCGTGACCGGATGGATCACCTTGTCGAGATTGCTCAGCGCCAGCCGCCGCCCCGCCACCTCTGTGATCGGCGTCATACGATGAGAGTCTCATGATTCACACCATTAACGGATGGAAGGGATGAAACGTGCGATCCATTTGGAACGGCGCGATTTCCTTCGGCCTGGTCAGCATCCCGATCAAGCTGGTGAACGCCACCGAGAGCCACTCCATCGCCTTCCGTCAGATCCATACGGCCGACGGCGGTTCTCTGGGGGTGTGCGGAGTTCTGTTGAGGAATGCGAGGTCGAGCCGCAGATAGAGGGAGGTTCTCTGAGTCCGAATAACTGCCACAGCTGTGGTGAATCTCGTGAGTGCCCCGGTTGAACCGTTTTCGCCGTCAAGATGTGGGGCCACTCCATACTGCAGAGTCGTAGTCGAAGCCGGGCCTCACTTCGACGTCCAGGCTGCTGGCAGCATCTCGCGGTAGATCGAAGGCATAGGCGGCCACTGATTGCCTGCCCGGGAGCAACGTACCGCTGAGGCCGCCAGTGAGGCCTTCGGCGCTGTCGAAGATCCTCTCTGCGGTGCGTCCGTCGGCGTCCCTTGCCTCGACGCTGACGAGGTCGAGGTTAAACCGTTCTTCGGAGCCGTTGCGAACGGTGACTTCGACTGTCACGGCCCGATTGCCAGGGGAGTGACCGGCTGCCGTGTCGGACGGGCTGAACGGGCGCGGAGCCGAGACCGTGACCTGCAGGCCATCCTCGTAACGCTGGGCCGTGTCGAAGGCGAGCGCCCCGGGGGTGGTTGGAGCGGTTGTTTCTTCTCGTGGCGGTGGACTGGTTCCAGGTGTGGCCGGTGCGGTCGTCTCTGTAGTGTCAAGTTCCCGTTCGAGGCCCTCGAAGGCGTCATTGACGATCAGTATTCCAACGATCGAGAGCACGATGGCCAGGCCTCCGAGGGTCGCACCGGTGAAGGACATGCGGCGGTTGGTGGCGTATCCCTGTTTCGCGCGGCGTGCTCCTGTAAGGCCCAGGACCAGGGCGATGATGCCGAGAACAGCGGCCATCCAGAAGAGGATCGGGATGATCCCCGCGAGGACCCCGATGATGCCGAGGATCAGAGCGGCGATGCCGAGCCCGTTGCGCGGCGGTGGTGTCTGCTCCGGCCGTCGTCGACCTACGTCGCCGGGAGGTCCCGCGTCGGCAGGGCCCTCGCCCGGTGGCGGAGACGAGGGCCGTGACTTGCCCCAGGTAGTCCAGCGGGGCTTGCCCTTGTCTGTCATGCCGCCGTCTCTTTCCCGTCGAGCAGGATGGCTCCCTGGCGCGCCCTTTTCAGGAGGCTCGTGCTTTGCGTCGACTGCTCTTGCCGGTGAGTGCTCTGATCAATTCGCCGCGGGTCATTGATGAACGACCGGGGATCTCGGCGTCCGATGCGCGCTGGTAGAGCTCGGCTTTGCTCAGACGTTCCAGCTCCGAAGCCTTCGAGGACTTCGCTGCCCTTCCCACCGTACGGTCGGCGCGGCTTTCGGCCGCTGTCTTCAACCGCGTCGGAGGGCTCGCAGGCGCGGCCTTCTGCGGCTCTTCCCCGCTTGCCTTCCTTGTCGTCTCGGCCTGCTCGACGCTGGCCCGCAACGCGTCCATGAGATCGATGACGTTGGTGGAGCGTGGTGGCGGCTCGCCTTTCTCCACGGTCTGACCGGTGCGCTTGGCCTCCACGAGCTGGAGCACCTTCTCCTGGTAGGTGTCGTGGTATTCCTCTGGATCCCAGTCGATGCTCAGCGCCTCGACCAGCTGCACCGCCGTCTGCAGTTCTTTGTCGGCGACCTGCGTCTCCTCCGGGAGACTCCCGATCTCCCGGTGAGGGTCGCGGACCTCGTCCGCCCAGTGCATGGTGTGCATGGCCAGGACGTCGCCCTCTGCCTTGACGGCGACCAGGTACTCGCGGTTCCGCATGACGACGGTGGCGATGCCGACCTTGTTCGCCTGAGCCAGGGCGCTGTGGAGAAGGGCGTAGACCTTGGCATACTCCTTGCCCTTGGGGGCCAGGTAGTAGGTCTTGTCGAAGAAGACCGGCTCGACCTGGTCCAGGTCGACGAACCCGGTGATCTCCATCGACTTGGACTGGCCAGGGGCGATCTCGTCCAGCTCGTCCGGCTCGACGACCACGTACTCGTCCCCCATGTCGAACCCCTTGACGATCTCCTCCATGGGGACTTCCTCACCGGTGCGCTCGTTGACTCGCTTGTTGCGCACTCGGTCGGACGTTCCGCGTTGGAGCTGGTTGAAGCGGATCGTGTGGCTTTCCGTTGCCGTGAAGAGCTGCACCGGCAGGGCGACGAGCCCGAATGAGAGAGCACCGCTCCAGACCGCTCGGGCCATGGCCTTCCCACCTCCTGTTTCTTCATGGCACCTCCCCCCGCGGCTGATCGCATCCCGGCATGCGCCACCTGGACGGTTCGCTTCTCGGCCCCGGTCTCCTATCTCTGACCCACGGTGCAAGGTAGAGCCACGTCCGCTACCGGTTCCGGCGACAAGCGGTCCAGTCAAGTTGAGCCCAAAAAAAGCCGCCACGAGATGACCTTGAAGGGGTGAGCCTCGGTTTCGGCTTCCTCGAACGTGGGGTTCGTGGTGTCGGTAGTGGGTGCGGGCGGCCCACGTTCTCCCAGGTGGTCGGCCAGTCGCGTCGGACGGCGAGGGACGCGAGTCGGAGTGGGTTCTACGATGGGCCGGTGACCGAGACGCTGCCCTCCGTGGGCATTGACCTCTTCGAGGCTGAGCGGGTCTTGCCGGCTGAAGTTGCGGAGCCGCCGGTGCCGCCCCGGGATGCTGAGGCCCGGGACCGGGTGTGGGACATGGCGGTGCGGGCCAACCCCGCTCTCTTCGACGGGCCTGTGGTGGCGTGTGGGGGGCTGGAGTGGACTGGGCCGGGCGTCCTGCGTCTGTCGTGGGTGCGTGTGACTTACCGGCATTACGCTTTGCGTCGCGTTCCCGGCGCTACTGCGCTGCCCTCGTTGTTCGTGAACGTTGTTCAGCCGACTGACGACGGCCGTGTGCTGGTGGCGAGGATGTCGCCCTCTACGGCCGCCCCGGGCCGCTGGCAGCTGCCAGGGGGGTCTGTGGAGCCTCCTCAGGGCGGGGCGGTGCTGGACGAGTCGGCGCTGGCCGGCCAGGCCGCGCGTGAGCTGGTCGAGGAGTTGGGGATCGGCGCGGCCTTCGAGGACCTGAAGCTGTGGGTGGTCACCCGCGGCGAGAACGGCAGTGTCGGCCTGACCTACCTGGCACCGGCCCTTCCAGAGGCAACGCTGCGTGCGGATTTCACCGCTGCTGCGGCAGACGAGCGCGCCCAGGGCCGTGAACCTGAACTCGACGGCATCGCCCTGGTGCGCTCACCGGACGAACTGGCAGTTCTGGCCGGTCCGCACGCGGACTACCTGGAGCCGGTCGTCCGCCGTTTCTCCGGGTGCCGCTGAGGTCAGACGCCGGAGAGGAAGTCGCGTCCCCGTTCGTCGAGTTCGGCCACGCACCGTAGGCCACGGGCCCGGAAGCGTGCGAGATCGCTGCGCATGCGGGAGACCGCCTTGCGGGTGCGGACGGAGCGGACGCCGTCCATGTGGTTGATGGCTCGGTGCCAGGTGGTGCACGCCTGCTCGATGCTGCCGTGCTTGAGGTGCATCTCGGCGCCCGCGACCAGGTCCAGGGCGACGATCCGCGCGTAGGTGTCCGCCGGGCGGGCCGTGGCGGCCAGCGCGTACTGCTCGGCGGCGGCCCGGTGGTCTCCTAGGGTCTCGTGGACCTTGGCGGTGCGGGAGTACACCGACGCGGCCGGTGGGCCCCACGCCAGCGCCCAGAATGGCACGTCGTCGCCGGGAGCGGCGGTCAGCAGGGTGCGGGCGTGTTCGGTCTCGGCAAGGGCCGCGCGGCGTTTGCCGCTCTTGGCCAGGGTGTGGGCGTGGACGACGCGGAAGAGGGCTTCGGTCTGGGCGTCGACCCGTCCCTTGGCGCGGTTCAGCCCGGTCTCGGCCAGGCCCAGGCAGTGCTCGGGGCGGTGGAGCTTGAGACCCTGCATGGCCATCGTGCGCATCACGAATCCGTCGTGCCCGCGCAGGCCGGATTCGGCGGCCAGGGCGTAGGACTGGAGGTAGTAGCGCTGGGCGAGGCCCTGCTGACCTGCGTCGTAGCTCTTCCAGCCCAGCAGGTGGACGCCTCGGCTGGCGGCGGAGAGCATCTGCTGGCGGACTTCGTCGGTACGGAACCGGGCCCGGCACAGCGGGGCAACGTCGTCGCGGAGGTAGGTCACCAGGGCGGTACGGCCGTGCTGTCCGCCGTGGCGTTCGTCCATCTCGGAGAACGCGTGGATTATGTCGCGGACGGCGGCGACTTCGGCCATCCCGACAGTGTGGCCGGTGCGGGCGGCCGCGGTGCGGGAGGCAATGTCCTGGACGTGGCTGAGGGGTAGGGCTGCGGCGGCCACGGAGTAGGCGGAGGCTGTCAGGAGGCGGCGGCGGTCCAACTCGTACCTCCACATCGGCAGCAGGGCGTCCAGCGGGTCGCTCCGGAGGGACAGTCCGATGGTGTCATCCTCGATCTCCGCTAGGGAGGACAGGCCGAGGTCGGCGGGGGTCAGGAGGCGGCCGAGGCACCGGGAGAGCGCGACCGCGAGGTAGCGGGGTGTGTCGCCACGGGGCACTGATCCGCTGAGCCAGTGCTCGACATTGGACTTGTTCGTGCGTAAGCGTGTACCGCATTCGTCGGCGACCGCGCAGACCGCCTTGGCCAGCGCCTCGTAGGTGAGGCCGGATTCGGCGACAAGGGCGCTGAGTTGGATGTTCGGCATGCGGGTGGTCATGAGCACCTGTCCGGATATACGCGATATACCGCTTGGCCTGCCCAACACCGTACCGCTGTGCGGCGAGCGCCGGTTGACTCTTCATCAGGCCAGATACCGGCGGCCGGTACCAGTGCCCGCCCCCGGATCTACCCCTGTGCCCACATCCGCGAACCGCATGTGATGCCCCATGCCCCGAGGAGGGATTGCCATGGACGACCAGGAGGATCGCTGGATCGCCGCTTCGGCGTCGGCTCTGCTGGCGGCGGAGTACGAGCAGGTGCCGATCGAGGCGCTGACCGCCCGGCGGCCGGGACTGCCCTTGGCGACGGCCTACCGGGTGCAGAAGGCAGCGGTCGCCCGGCGGATCGCGGGTGGCGCCCGCGTCGTCGGCCACAAGGCCGGGGTGACCTGCAAGGCCATGCAGGAGCAGATGGGCGTCGACGAGCCGGACTCGGGCGTTCTGCTGGACGACATGGTGCTTCCTACCGGCAGCGCCGTGGCCCGGTCGGCGCTGATGCAGCCGCGAGTGGAGGCCGAGATCGCGTTCCGGCTCGGCTGCGATCTGGCAGGCCCGAACGTGAGCGAGGACGAGGCACGGGCGACGGTGAAGGAGGTGTTCCTCGCCCTGGAAGTGATCGACACCCGGTTCACCAGTTGGCAGATCACGGTCGCGGACAGCATCGCCGACAACGCCTCGTGTGCTCGGGTCGTCACCGGGTCCATGGTGCCGCTGAGTGTGGAGACGGACCTGGCCACCGAGGCGCTGGTCGTCAGCGTCGACGGCACCGCGGTGGTCACCGGAGCGGGCCGTGCCGTCCTGGGCGACCCGCTCCGTGCCCTGGTCTGGCTCGCCGGTCGGCTCCACCGCTGCGGCGACGGCCTGCGCGCCGGGCAGCTGGTCCTGGCCGGGGCCGTGCACGCCAGCCTCCCCCTGGAAGCCCGGAGCACGGTACGCGCCCGCTCGCCGCATCTGCCGCCGGTTGAGCTGCATGTGCGCTGATCCGCGGCACCCGGCGCCGCCTGGCTCCGCATCCCTCATGCACCACCCCTCCCCTTGGACGAAGGAGCGGCCGATGGCTGCTGATGAACAGCGTCTGCGTGTCGCCGTACTCGGCGCGGGCCTGATCGGGATCGACCTCGCCGACAAGATCCGCCGGTCGGCCAAGCTGGAACTGGCCCTGGTGGCGGGCCGCGACCGGGACAGCCTGGGACTGCGCCGGGCGGCCGACATGGGCCACCCGACCACCGATGGCGGGATTCATGCCGTGGTGGAGGGCGGCCCCTTCGATGCGGTCTTCGACGCCACCAACGCCGACAGCCACCCCGAGCACTGGGCGGCGCTGTGTCCGACCGGCACCACGCTGATCGACCTGACCCCCACGGGACTCGGCACGGTCATCGTCCCGGGCGTCAACAGCCACCGGATGGCGGCCCACCGGCACCTGAACCTCGTCAGCTGCGGCGGGCAGGCGACCATTCCGGTCCTGCACGCCATCGCCCAGCGCTGCACCCCCACCTACATCGAAGTGGTATCCACCGGGGCGAGCGCCAGCGCCGGCCGGGCCACCCGCCTGAACCTCGACCAGTACATCGCCACCACCTCCGCCGCTATCCGGACCTTCACCGCCACCCCGGACGCGAAGGTGATGGTCAACCTCAGCCCCGCCCGGCCCGCCCCGCCGTTCCGGGTGGCCATGACCGTCCTCGCAGAGGCCATCCGTACCGCACCGGTCCGCACGAGCATCGCGACCGCCGCCCAGGCCGTGCGTGCCTACACGCCTGGATACAAGGTGACCTCCCTCGCCGTGACCCCGGGCCGGATCTCGGTCGCGGTGGAGGTGACCGCCTCCGGCAGCCGCCTGCCCCGCCACGCCGGAAGCGTCGACATCATCAACGCCGCCGCCGTCCTGCTCGCCGAGCAGTCGGCCGCCACCTCCCGATGAAGGGAAACCCCGTCCATGGACACACACCCGCGCAAGCGGCCCCGGATCCTCCTGCACGACCCGACCCTGCGCGACGGCCATCACGCGGTCGGCCACCAGCTCGACGCCGACCAGCTCCGCGCCTACGCCACCGCCGCGAACGCCGCAAAAGTGCCGGTGGTGGAGGTCGGCCACGGCAACGGCCTGGGCGCCTCCAGCCTCCAGATCGGCCGCGCCGCTCTCGACGACGCCACGATGCTCACCACCGTCCGCGAGGCCCTCACCTCGTCGCGGTTGGGCGTCTTCGTGGCCCCCGGCTGGGGCACCTCCCATGACCTGGTGGCCGCCGTCCACAACGGCGCCGATATCGTACGGATCGCCGCGCACTGCACCGAGGCCGACGTCACCGAACGCCACCTCGACGTCGCCCGCGACCTCGGCGCCGAAGCCCAGGGCGTCCTGCTCATGAGCCACATGACCGGCCCCGGTGAACTCGCCGAACAGTGCGCCCTGATGGCGACGTTCGGTGCCCAGGCCGTCGGCATCATGGACTCCGCAGGCCACTACCTCCCGGCCGACGTCACCGAGCGGGTGCACGCCGTCGCCGACGCCGTCGACGTGCCGGTCATCTTCCACGGCCATAACAACCTGGGCCTGGCCGTGGCGAACAGCCTTGCCGCTGTGGACGCCGGGGCGTCCGTCATCGACGCGACCGCCCGCGGGTTCGGCGCCGGGGCCGGCAACACCCAGCTCGAAGTCCTCGTGGCCGTTCTCGAACGCCATGGCATCGAGACCGGTATCGGCCTGCGCGAGGTCCTAGCCGCCGCCGACATCGCCGCCGACCGCCTGATGAAGGCCCCGCCGTCCATCGACTCGACCGCCGTGGCCAGCGGGCTCGCCGGGGTGTTCTCCGGCTTCAGGCGACCCGTCCAGCAGATCGCCCGCGCCGAAGGCGTCGACCCCGTCGACCTGTTCCTCGCCCTTGGCGAGCGGCAGGCCGTCGCCGGGCAGGAGGACCTGATCGGTGACGTCGCCCGGCAGCTCAAGGCGGCCACCCGATGACCGCCGCATCCAAAGCCGCCGCAAGGGCGGCCGTGGTCTGCGGAGCTGGCGCGGCGCTGCCCCCGCACATCATCATGAACGCCGAACTGACCGCACGTCTGGACACCACGGACGAGTGGATCCGCTCGCGGACCGGCATCACCCAACGGCATGTCGCCGGAGTGGACCTGTCCACGACCGACCTCGCCGCCCGTGCTGCGGCCCAAGCCCTCGCCGACGGTCAACCGGTCACGGTGGAGGCTGTGGTGGTGGCCACGACCACCCCGGACCGTTGTTGTCCGGCCACCGCACCCGCCGTGGCCACCCGGCTCGGGCTGACCGGCGTTCCCGCCTACGACCTCGCGGCCGGCTGCACCGGTTTCCTCTACGCCCTCGCCACCGCGGCCGGGCTCATTGCCACCGACACCGCGCGGACCGTCCTGGTCATCGGCGCCGACCGCCTCGCCACCCTTCCCGACCCCGAGGACCGCACGAGCGTCCCGCTGTTCGGTGACGGCGCCGGAGCCGTGGTGCTGCGCCGCGGCAGCACGGACGAGGCCGGGGCGCTTGGACCGGTGGTGCTGGGCAGCGACGGAACCGGCGCCGACCTGATCCAGGCCTCCCTCCCCGGCACCCTGCACATGGACGGAGCCGACGTCTTCCGACATGCGGTCGACCGCATGTCCACCGCCTCCCGCCAAGCTGCCACCGCCGCCGGGTGGGACGTCACAGACATCGACCGTCTGATCCCGCACCAGGCCAACAGCCGGATCACCTCGTTCGTCGCCCGACAGCTCGGTGTCCCCGACGACCACCAGCTCGGCAACGTGGGCGACGTCGGCAACACCGGCGCCGCGTCCATCCCCCTGCTCCTGGCCCGCTCCGCCGCCGACGGCCGCCTGGGGCCCGGACACCGCACCCTGCTCACCGCGTTCGGCGCCGGACTGACCTGGGGTGCCACCACCCTCACCTGGCCCGACCTCTCCCTCACCCGCCTTCCGGAAGGAGCCGGGCATGACCGGTGATCTCGTCCGCATCCTGACCGACGACCTCAAGCTGCCCGCCGACCGGCTCACCGACGAAGCCAGCCTCGACCACGCCGGATTCGACTCCCTCGCCGTGGTCGAACTGTCCGTCCTCCTGACCGACCGCTACGGCATCGACATCAGCGAAAGCGACATCAAGGACGCCGCCACCCTCGGCCGGCTTGACCTCCTCATCACCAGCAAGCGCAGCGGAAGGTGACCACCCCATGACCAGCACCAGCCGTCGGCCCGGACAGGCCTGGATCATCACCCCCGGCCTGCACAGGGACCGCTTCGTCGGCGCACAGAAGTCCGGCGCCGCGGTCGCCGTCGTCGACATCGAGGACTCCGTCGCTCTGGCCGACAAGCAGACCGCCCGCACCACCTCCGAAGCGTTCTTCGCCCTCCCCGCCCCGCCGTGCACCCTCGGCATCCGGATGAACAACCTCACGACGATCGACGGCATCAAGGACCTCGCCGCCCTCGCCGCCTACACCGCCCGGCCCGACCTCATCGTGGTCCCCAAGGTGGAATCCCCCCGCGACATCGAACTCGTCGCCGCCGCGCTCGACACCGACGGCTACACCCCCGACATCTGGGCGCTGATCGAAAGCCCCCGAGCCTTCGACACCCTCCCCACGATCATGCGCACGGCACGGCTCGGCGGCGTCATCTTCGGCTCCGCCGACTACGCCGCCTCCATCCGCTGCGGCCTGGGCTGGGACGCCCTCCGCTACGCCCGCTCGGCCCTCATCAACGCGGCAACCGCCGCGAACATCCCCGCGATCGACGCCCCCACCTGGGAACTCGACGACCCCGGCATCGTGCGCCGCGACGCCGAGCGGGCCAAGGAACTCGGCTTCTCCGGCAAGAGCTGCGTCCACCCCCGCCACGTCCAGGTGATCAACGACGTCTTCACACCCACCGCCGAGGAGATCGCCCAGGCCCGCGCCATCGTCGCAGCCGCCGACGCCAGCGGCGGAACGGTGACCACCGTGGACGGGCAGATGCGCGGCACCCCCTTCTTCAACGCCGCCCGCGCGCTCGTCGCCGAAGCAGACCGTACGTCGTGAGCACCGACCTGCCTCACGGCTACCGCCAGATCGGCGAGGACCGGATCCGAGAGAGCGTCGGCCTCTCCTACCCCGAACTCGCCCCCGGCCTGATCATCGAGCACCGGCCCGGCCGGACCGTCACCGAACTCGACAACCTCCTCGGCGCCGCCCTAAGCGGCAACATCGCCCCCATCCACACCGACGCCCACTACAGCAGCCAGACCCAGTGGGGCCGCATCCTGGTCTGCTCCGGCGTCACCCTCAACCTCGTGGCAGGCATGACCGTCCGCAGCATCAGCGGCCTGACCACCGCCAACCTCGCCGTCGACCACCTGCGCTTCACCGCGCCTGTCCACATCGGCGACACCCTGTACGCCGAAACGAAGATCCTCACCCGCCGGGCCTGCGAAAGCCGTCCCGACGCCGGGGTCATCACCTGCCACACCACTGCCCACAACCAGGCGGGCACCAGCGTCCTGACCTTCACCCGCACCTTCCTCGTCCCCCTGGACGCCGACACCGCCCGCGACGCCACCCACTACTGAAGGCGGACCATGTGAACCAGCAGCTGACCTTCGCCCCAGCCGATGACGGCCGGTGGGAGCAATACGAGCAGCTCGCCACCCGCGCCTACGGCCACCCGATCGGCGACATCACCCACCTGCGCGAACACGCCGACCTCCAGGTTGCCGTCCGCGGCGGCCGGGTCGTCGCCGGCGGGCTCGGCATCCTCGTCGACCAGTTCTTCGGCGGCGCTCCCGTCCACAGCGCCTGCCTCGGCGACGGCTGCGTGGCCCCCGAGGAACGCGGCGAGCACCTGGCCACTGACATGACGGCCGAACGACTGCGCCCCCTGATCGAGCGCGGAGCCGTGATCTCCACGATCAGCACTTCCTCCACCGGCTACGCCCGCCGCCTCGGATGGGAAGCCCCCACCAACGTTCTCGCCTGGGCGGTGGCCACCGACGACCTCAAGCGCAGCTTCGCCAATGAGAACTTCGAGGTCGAGCACGGATTCACCGACGAAGCCGAAGCCCTCCAACGCGACCTCGCCCGCCAGTGGAACGGCCCCGTCCACCGGCCCACCTGGTGGACCCGGTGGAAGCAGGACAAGAGCAACCTCACCACCTACCGCTTCGCCCAGCCCGGCCACGCCACCGCCGGCCTGCTCAGCCTCACCACCACACGGCACGAGCGCCACGGTATGAGCCTGGCCGTCCACGACTTCTGGGCCGACAGTCAGCCCACCGCCGCCGCCATGCTCGCCTTCCTCGGCCGCCACAACACCCGCGCCCGCACCATCACCTTCCGGCGCGGCGCCCTCCCCCCTTACCCGACCCTCCTCCACGGACTCCGCCACCACCGCGCCACCGCCGAAGCCTGGCACCCCTGGATGCTCCGCATCCTCGACATCCCCGAGGCCATCCGGCTCCGCGGCTGGCCGGGCGACCTCACCACCGCCGTACCGATCGAGATCGAGAACGAGAACGGCGACCGGGGCAGGTGGATGCTCCAGATCAAGGCCGGAACGGCCGAGATCGTCCCCACCCACGTTCAGGGACAGGTGACCTTCACACGGCACCAGCTCGCGGTCTGGTACGCCGGCGGCTACCGGTCCACCACCTCGGCCCGCATGGCCGGAGTCCACTCCGTATCGGAGAAGACGCTCGCGACCCTCGTTCGCAGCACGACACAGTTCGAGCCGTGGCTGCCCGACCACTTCTAGCAACCACCGGTGTTGTCCCGCATGGGCAGCAACATCAACTGGTCGGTCGGTGGACGCCTCCCGGTGTCGATCAGCAATTCGACGGCAGCCCGGTTCTCGTTGCCGTTGCGGGCCTGGTCGGCCAACGAAGGCAACTGCTCGCAGATCTGCCGCATGACCTCGGCCGGGAGGTCCTTGCGGACAGCAGGGCGAACGCGTTGAGGATGTCCTGGATGCTGCTGATGACTTTGCCACGCCGCTGAGGCAGGGAGAAGAACGCCCATTTTTTGGCGGCGGCCGCCGCCAAGAAGGCCCCGGCGAAGAAGTCCGCCTCGCGGTCGCGGAAGCGCAGCGCATAGACCGGCCCGCAGCGCGGCGCCGCATCGCTCCACGCACTCTCGACCCGGCTGCTCCCGCCGCCTGGTACTCCAGGAGCCATGCGTACCCAAGGGAGCCCCGTGACCGCGGACACCAGCCGATTCGAGTCCCTCAGCGGCGAGACCGACCTCCCCTTCCCCGAGTACGACACCCCTCCGTTCGACCCCATGGACCTCTTCCGCGGCTGGCTCGCCGACGCCACGGCACGCGGCGTGCGCGAACCGCTGTCCACGGCCCTGTCCACCGCCGACGCCCGGGGCCGTGCCTCGTCACGGATCGTCACGATCACGGAAGTGCGGCCCCGCGGGCTGGTGTTCATCACCCACACCACCAGCCGCAAGGCCCGTGATCTGGCCGCCACCGGCTGGGCGTCCGCACTCCTCTACTGGCGGGAGACGGGACAGCAGATCGCCCTCGCAGGCCCGACGGCCGAGCTGCCCGCCGCCGAGTCGGAGGCCCTGTGGTCCGCCCGCCCCACCCCGCTGCACCCCATGTCCACGGCCTCCCGCCAGTCCGAGCCGCTCGCCGACCCCGCCGCGCTGCGCGCCGAGTCCGGCAGGCTCGCCGCACCGGGCGGCCCCCTCCCGCGCCCGCTCCGCTTCGCGGGCTACCTCCTCACCCCCGAGGCCGTCGAGTTCTGGTGCGCCGCCTCCGACCGTCTCCACCGCCGCCTGCGCTACACGGACCAGGACGGCCACTGGCGGACGGAGCGGCTGCAGCCCTGAGCCCTCCGGCGGGGGCGCCGGGTCACCGGACATCGCGGGAGGCCAGCGAGACGAAGCGCTCCACGGCCTCCCTGGCCTCGTCGCCGCTGTCGCGCACCCGCGTCCTGCCGGACGCCTCATGCATGCCGGACGCCGCGTCGAGAGCGGCGCGAGCGGCCTCTGCCACGGCGGTGGAGCCCGCTATCAAGCGCACCCGGAACATCGCGTGCTGCGCGGCCCCCTTGAGCCGGTACGACTCCCGCCGCGCCTCCGCGGCGGCGGGGCCCTGCGGGTCCTCGTCCGTGCGGTGCCACCGGTCGTACTGGCTGCGCCGGTACTCGGTCACGGCCCCGGCGAAGTCGCTGTAGACGGCCATCCGCTCCGCCCGCAACTGCTGCCGATGGGCGAAACCCTCGTTCCGCGCCGCCGTCTTGCGCTGGAAGAGATACGCCACCGTAGAGCCCAGCACCGTGCCGAAGACGGCGATGAGAGCCGAGAGAGCACCATCCATGGGGGTCAGCACACCACATCGCGAGTGTGGGCCGGCGACGGCCGGGCGTCGACGGGGGCTACGCGCGGTCTGCCGTGTCTGCCGTGCCTGCCGTGTCTGCTGTGTCTGCTGTGTCTGCTGTGTCTGCCGTGTCAGCCGCGTCCGCGGCGTCCGAGGCGAGGCCGGCGAGCGCCTGGGCGAGAACCTCCCGGGTGCGCCGGAACACCCGGGTGCGCCACTCTTCGTCGTCCGCCGGACTGAAGGCCTCACGGATCAGCGTCTTGAGCTCCGACCGTGCCGCGTCCGCGGGTTCCCGGTGCAGATGGAGCCAGTTGTCGGCGCACAGCGCGAGCAGCACCTCCGGTCCAGGGCGGGTGCCGAACTCCAGGGTGACGGCGGTGAGCCGGCGGTCGCGGCCGAGGCCGTCGGCGACCGCCGTCGCCGTGTTGCCGACGATCGGGGTGGAGGAGGAGGTGCCCTTCTCCGACGCGGTGAGCGCGTCCCCGTACCAGCGGCGGGCCCGCTCGTAGGCGCCGGCGTCCCGGCCGCCGCGGAAGATCGGTTCGCCGAGGCCGCGTTCGCCGAGTCCGGTGTGCAGATCGACATAGCCGATGTGCGCCGCGCCGGATCCGTCGATCTGGTCGGCGACGATCGTGCGGAAGACCCGCTGCGACCAGCAGGGGCCGCGTCCGCCGTAGAACAGGCCGTCGGGATGGCGGTACTGGCCGCGGGTCACGGCCTCCTGGAGCGTCTGCGGGCCGAGCCGGTCGCGGAGTCGGGCCAGTCCCGCTGCCACGCCGTCGGCGCGGAAGGCGTCGCCGTCCTGCGGGGTGAGGGCGGAGTGCACCAGGTCGTACGGGTCGTTGTGCGGCGGGCGGTCGTGGTCCACGAAGTTGCGGTTGAGGTCGATGTTGTCCTCGTTGACGCGCCGCAGATGGGCGAAGCCATACGGGTTGAGTGCGTGGACCAGCAGCACGCCGGTGCCCTGGGCCGCCGCCGTGCGAGCCACGCCCTCTCCCAGCAGGATCCGCGTCTGGCACGCGGAGCCGCAGAACCCCTCGATCCCGTGTGTGCCCGAGACCGTCACCAGCAGCGTCGCCGGGGCGGCGGGCCCGAGGTACGCGGTGTCGACGCGGAGTTCGCCGCCGTCCGGACCGCGGTGCCCGGGCAGCGGAAACGTGCGCAGCCGGGCGCCCGCGGAGTCGGCGGCGTGCATGAACTCCTGGCGTGCCTGGGCGTAGTCGAAGGGAAAGGCGTAGGCCATCGCGGTCTCTCGCTTCCAGGGGCCGTCGGGAGATAAGGGCCTGTCAGACGCGCCCCGAGGGGAGGGGCACGCCCAGGGCGGAGAGGATCGAGTCCGCACCGGCTCGGGTGGGGACGTGCAGCAGGCACAGCACCCTGTCGCCCGGCGCCGCGTTCGCCGCGAAGTACGCGTTCGTCTCGGCCACGTAGCTCATGGGCCGTTCCCGGTACAGGTCCACCGGCCGCCCGATGCCGCGCAGGACGCCTCCCGCCGGGTCGAAGGGCGCGCCGGGGGCAAGCGCGTCGGCGACCTCCGCAGCGAGCCGCGGCGCACCGGAGGCGTGCCGGCCCCCGAGGTCCGGATACATCGTGATGTCGGGGTGGCCGCTGAAGGCCGCCATCGCGCAGTGCACCACGGGGTTGTACGTCTTGAGCGCGATGATCTCCGGGAACGGGCGGCCGTCGGCCAGCAGCCGGGCGAAGTGGGCGGACCAGCTCTCGCCGAACAGCGAGCCGTGGCGGTACGCGTCCCCCACGAACTGGACCATCACATGCAGGCACCGCCGCCCCGAGGGAAGCTCCGCCCACCGGGAGGTCAGCAGGGAGACGGCGCGGTCCAGCTCGCGGTCCACCCCGACGACGACGTACTCGGCCTTGGTGAGCATGTCGCGCCGGAGGGCGAACAGCTCCCGCATGCGCAGGCCCGGCATGGTCTCCACCAGGCCGTCGACGATCCATGCCCCGGTCCCGGGCGGCAGCTCCCGGCCGGGCGGCAGCGCCAGGACCTCGGCGCTCCCGCGTCCGTCCGGCCGGGACGTCCGGCGGTCGGTCTCCCGCACCGCGCGGCCCCTCAGACGTCCGCCGTGCCGGGCAGCGGTATCTGGGCCTCCGTCTTGCCGAGCACCGTAAGCTGGTGCAGCTCCACGAAGTAGAGCTTCCACAGCCAGTAGATGTGGTTCAGATGCTCGACGACCTTCTTCTCGTCGTCCTCGTCGGAGATCAGCGTGGCCATCACCCGCCACACGAAGTCGTCGTGGTCGTCGTCGAGGTCGGTGTTGACGTGGGCCCGGGCGCCCTTCACATGCTCCTGGCCGAGGACGTTCTCCAGATTGTCCAGCCAGTCCGGCTGCGTACGGGTGGTCACGTACTCGACGAAGTACACGCTGGTGATCAGTGCGAGCGGGCTGTCCTCGAACTCCATGCCGTACTGGAGGTAGCCGGTGAGGAGCTTGGTGGACAGCAGCGGCTCCGTGGAGTAGATCTCCTCCTTGCTCACGCCGACCTTCGCGAGGTCGGCGGCGAACAGCCGGTCGTGCAGCATCTCGTCGTCGGTGTAGTGCGCCCATGCCTTCGCCTGGACGGGGTCCGTCTTGGTGAAGTACTTGATGGCGAGGGCGTCTACGGTCCGCTTGCGGCGCAGGCGCAGGATCGTCTCGATGTTGTGCCGCTTGTAGTACTCGAGGTTCAGCTCGGCCGCGTCCTTCTGGTGCCGGGCGAAGGGCACGGTCTCGTAGAAGTCCTTGATGAAGGAGTCGAGGATGGCGTCGACTCGTCGGCGCAGGTCGGGGCTGGTCGTCATGGGCTTGCTTCCCTCCTGGTGCAACCGATGGCTCGGGGCGCGTGGCCCGCGCATGCGGGCGACGCTCGTGCGGGGCGTGGCTCGTGCGGGGCGTGGCTCGTGCGGGCGTGCGTGCGGGACGGGGCGAGGCTCGTGCATGCGGGTGGGACGGGGCCTGCCCGCTGTGGTGCGGGACGGGACGGGGCCTGCCCGGGAGGTGCGGGACGGGGTGTGCGCGGGCGACGCCGGGCGACGCGCGTGGGGTGCCGTTCGGCGGCCTCGGTGAGGCCGCCGCAGCGTCGGGCGGCGTCAGTGGCATCCGCAGCCGGCGCTGGAGACCCGCTGCATCCGGCCCCGCCGCACCGCCTTGCGGGCGCCCAGCACCGGGGTGCCGTCCGACGTCAGCAGCGAGCTGCGCCGACAGAGGAAGGCGAGGGCGAACCGTGTGGTCGGGGTGATCCCCAGCCCCAGGTTCACTGTCCCGGCGGGACCGCCGTACACCTCGTTGGGGCCGCAGTTCGCCGGGATGGCCTCCGTGGTGGCGTTGATGCCAAAACCCAGTTCCCAGATGACGCGGTAGCGCGGATCGTCGTCGAGGAGCCGCTGCAGCGCCTCGGCGGCAGGCCGGCCCCCGGAGGTCTGCGGGGTGATCCGCTCGACGGCGCCGGCGGCCACCCGGAGGGTCACGGGGTGGGAGACGACGGCGGACAGCGCCTCGAAGAGCTTCTGCTGGTCGGCGGCGTCCGCGGGGTCGGCGTGGCGGTGCACGATCGGCCATCCGTGCAGTGTCAGCTCGCCGTTCAGCCCGAGGAGCCGTGCATCGGGCCGGAAGGCGGTGATCTCGTTGGCCGTGACACTGAGCTTGCCAGGCGGGAAGATCTGCTGCTCGCCCGGCTCCAGGGGCCCGGCTTGCTGGTTCCAGACGCACTCGCCCGCGGTGTGGTCGAACTCCGCCTCGCTGCCGCTGGAGTCGTCGACGATCGTCAGCCGCTCGCTCGTCGCGACCCGCTCGAAGAAGTCGTCGGCCGTACGGGCCTGGAGGCCGATGGCGGTCTCGGCGGCGGACCGCAGGTAGTACTGCACATGCTCGACGGTGAGCGGCGTGGACCCGGCCGGCAGGACGGCCAGCTTGCGCTTGCCGAGCTGCTCCGGTGACGGGGAGTCCAGGAACCGGCCGGGGCAGACGGCCAGCACATGTGCGTCCGGCGGCACGCTCCGGGCGAGCAGTTCACCCAGGCTCCGTCCGGCGGGCAGTGTCAGCATCAGGCCGTCGGAATAGCCGGAGCGCCCTCCCGCCGCGGTGTCCAGGGCGAAGGCGTCGCTGCCGTCCTCACTCGTGATCAGACAGAAGGTCCCGGCCGGTTCACCGAACTGGCCAAAGGAGGACGCGGTGAGTTCCAGCGGCGACGGCACGACAGCACTCCCTCAGACTCGACTCGTACTCGACCCGCTCATGCGACACATGGCGGGAACCCCGCGGCAGGGCTTGTGCAGCGCCCTGCCGCGGGTCGGTGCTCAGCCCACTCAGCCGAGCAGCGTGCCCAGGTAGTTGCGGTTCTTCTGAACCTTGATCTTCTTCATGCCCTTCACCTCCTGTCGGCAGCGGTTTCTGTGCTCACCCCGACGGCGGTTCACTGACCCTCAGCCGCTTGGCCAGCGGTGACGACCCGCTCTGCCGTGGGGCGGTCCGGGTGTCCGATCAGCGCGAGTCCACTGCTGCTCAGGACACGCGTGTCGGGCGAGATGATGTCCAGGTGGTACTGGGTGTACGGAGTGAGGCCGAGGCCGTAGTGCAGACAGCCCTCCGTGCCTCCGTACACCTCGTTCATGGCGTGGTTTCCGGGCAGGATGTCCAGCGAGGTGTTCAGCGCGTGGCCGATCTCCCAGACGATGCGGTAGCGGGAGTCGACGGCGAACATGTGCTCCAGCATCTCCACGGCCGGTGCTGCCCCCGCGTCCAGCGCCTGAAGGGCGGTGATCCTGCCGTCCACGACGACGGCCTTGATCGCGTTGTCCTTCATCGTCCAGAGCCGGGAGTGCACACGGGCCTGGTCGGCGCGGGAGAAGGACGGGGTCCCGTTGTGCAGGATCGGGTAGCCGCGGAGGGTGATCTCCCCTTCGAGCGGGAGCTTGAGCGCCTCGTCGAACTCCCGGATCTCGACGGGCAGTACGCTCACCTCGCCGGACGGCACGATCTGCTGGTCGCCCCAGTCCAGCGGGCCGGCCTGCTGGTTCCACACCAGGCCGTCGCGCAGATGGTCGAGTACCGCGCGCGTGCCGTGCACGGGATCGACGTAGGCGAGGTGGTCGGACTCTTCCGCGATCTCGAAGAACGTATCGCAGAAAGCTTCTTGCTCGGTTGCCGAGGTCCGTTCCATCACCCCGAGGAAATGCCGGATCTCTTCGAGTGACGTGGGTGTCGAATTGCACGCCATCCCCATGATTTTCCGCTGCCCGACAAGTGCCGGGTCGGGCGATTCGAAAAACCGGTACGGAGATATGACCAGAACGTGCGACGGCTCCGGGATGCTCTTCTCGAGCAGGTCCTCGAAACGGTCTCCGGTGCCCATGGGAATCGTGAGGAAGCGCTCGTAGGAGGCGGTCTTCACCACCTCGATCCCGTCGACCAGTTCGGGATTGGTGACCAGACAGAATGTACTGCCAGTGGCCTCACCGAACTGGCTGAAGCGTCCGGGGTCGATGGAAATCTGTACCGACATGTTCACTCCCGTCATGGCCTTCACGGCCGGGCCTCGCCGTGGGAATCACTGTGGCTTCCGGGAGTTGTTCCGCACCATAGGACGATGGTCCCCTCCGGGAAGTCTGGGCCCATGGACTCAGATTCCCCGGTGACGGACGGGGGAGGAGCGGCGACGGCGCGACGCGACGGCCCGGCGCATGGCAGTAATTCGTGGTTGCCGGTCGGTCTTGCCACTGTTGTGCCCGCGATCTCCATCGCAGAGTGACCGTATGGCGAGCAGTGATACGTCCACCACGTCGGGAGACGCAGGAGATGCGACACAGAGCACCGGGGCGGCCCACGCCGGGGTGAAGCAGGTCTGGCGCGAGGCGCCGACCGCCGTCAAGTCCCTGCTTGTCGGCACGGCCGTGAACAGACTCGGCGGGTTCGTCCAGGTCTTCATGGTGCTGTACATGACGCAGCGCGGCTTCACCGCGGCGCAGGCCGGCGGCGCGCTGGGCGTGTACGGCGCAGGGACGGTCCTGGGCGTGCTCACCGGCGGCTGGATGTCGGACCGGATCGGCCCGCGGCTGACCATCATGTCGACCCTGGTGACCTCGGCGCTGCTGCTGCCCACCGTGCTCTACCTGGACGGCTATCCGGCCATCCTCGCGGTCATCGGCGTCGGCGGGGCGCTGAGCCAGGCGTACCGGCCGGCGTCCACCAGCATGATCAGCCAGCTCGTTCCCGCGGAACGCCAGGTCATGATCTTCGCCATGGTGCGGCTGGCGATCAATCTGGGCACCACGGCGGCTCCGCTCCTGGGCGCGGCGCTGGTCCAGGTGTCCTGGGACTTCCTCTTCTGGGGCGAGTCCCTCGCCATCCTGGTGTTCGCCGCCGTGGCGGCCGCCACCCTGCCCCGCGGACTCCGCTCCGGCGAGGACCCGCGGGCCGACCCGGCCGACGGACCGGAAGGCGGTGCGGACGGCGGTGCGGACGGTGGGGCCGCGAGCCGGGACGGAGCGGTGAGGGCGCGCAAGGCCAGCTATCTGACCGTGCTGGCGGACCGCCGCTATCTGCTGTTCCTGCTGGCGATGTTCGCCAGCTCCATGATCTATATCCAGTATGTGTCGACCCTGCCCCTGACGGTCCGCCACCTGGGGATGAGCACGACGGTGTATGCCGTCCTGGTCGCGCTGAACGGCTTTCTCGTCATCACCTGCGAACTGCTCGTGGCAAAGGTGGTGCAGCGCTGGCCGGCCCGGATCGCGGTGGTCGCGGGCGTAGCGCTGACCGGCGTCGGAATGAGTCTGTACGCCCTGCCTCTGGGCCTGGCGGCGCTGGTGATCGCCACCCTGGTCTGGTCGCTCGGCGAGATCGTCGGCTATCCCACCCTCTTCTTCGCCTACCCCGCCCAGGCGGGCCCGCCCGAGTTGCGCGGACGCTATCTGGGCGCGTCCAACTCGCTGTACGGGCTCGGCACGGCGCTGGGCCCCTTCGTCGGCGTCATGCTCTGGAACCGCTTCGGGGAGGGGCTGTGGCTGGGGTGCGGGGCCGTGGGCCTGCTCGCGGTGGCCGCCGCCTGGTTCGGCGTCCGTCCCCTTGAACCAGCCGGCTCCAAGGGCCCGACGGACTCCACGGCCAAGGGCCCGACGGACTCCACGGCCAAGGGCCCGACGGAGGCGTCGGCCGAGACATGAGACGGCATCACGCATCACATCACCGGTCAGCAGGCGCCCGTACGGGTACACACGAACGTTCCGAGCGCCGGCACCACCAGAAGGGAACCGCCATGCAGCGCCATGTGATCCTCGTCGACCCCTACTCCGGTGCGGCCGAGTATGCGAAGGCCTTCCGGGAGCGGGGCATCGAGCCCGTCGCCGTACTGAGCACGCCGGGCCCCCTGGACTCCTACCGGCGCACCTGGGCGCCGGACAGCTTCCTCCGCACCCATTTCTTCGACGGCGACTTCGGCGATCTCGTGGCTACGGTGAAGAGCTATGACCCCGTCGCCGTCGTTCCGGGCAACGAGTCCGCGGTCATGCTGGTGGACCGGCTGGTCGCGGAGCTGATGCCGGGCTCGGGCAATGTGCTCGAACTGTCCGAGGCGCGCCGGGACAAGTGGCCCATGGCCCGGGCCGTGGCGGAGGCGGGCATCCCGCATCTGCGGCAGATCGCCACCGCCGACCCCCGGGAGGTCGCGGCATGGATCACCGACTCCGGACTTGAGGGGCGTCCGCTGGTGCTCAAGCCCCGGCGCAGCGGAGGCACCGACGATGTGCACAAGGTCGCCGCGGGGGAGGACTGGCGGCCGTACTTCGACCGCCTCCTCGGCTCCGTCAACCGTTTCGACATCCGCAATGACACCGTGCTGGTGCAGGAGTTCGCAGACGGAGCGGAGTACATCGTCGACACCTACTCGGTCGACGGCGCGTTCGGAGTGGTCTCTGTCTCCCGCTACAGCAAGTCGGCGAAGAACGATCGCATCGGGATCTACGACGCTCTGGACTACCTCTCGCCGCAGGACCCCGTCGCCCGGGAACTGGCCGCGTACACACGCAGGGTGGCCGAAGCCGTCGGCGTGCGCAACGGCTCCACCCACACCGAGATCGTGCTCACGGACGAAGGGCCGCGGCTGATCGAGATCGCCGCCAGGCTGGCCGGCAGCTGTCTTCAGTACTCCGCGCGGCTGGCCACGGGCGACTCCCAGATCGACCGCACCGTCCGGCACTGCCTGGACGGCGCTTTCACCCCTGGGTACGACATCCTCCGGCCGGTCCGGGTGGTGTGGCTGTCCAGCCCTCGGGCCGGGACCCTGCGCAACGCCGAGGCGCTGAGGGCGGCAGAGGGGCTGGAGACCTTCCACCGGCTCGGCACCCCGTACGCCTCGGGCGATCCGGTGCCCTGCACGGAGGATCTGTTCACCAGCCTCGGGTGGGTGATCCTGGGCGGGCGCAGCCAGGAGGCGGTCGACGCCGACACGGCCCGGGTGAAGGAGATCGAGGCGCAGCTGATCGTCGAGCCGTAGGCTGTGCCATAGGCCGTAGGTCCTTGACGGCCGCATAGGACATCAGTCCTATGTCGGGGACGAAGCACCTTCAACTAGAGTCAATCCTCAGTCCGCCGCGGAATCACGCATGAACGCATGAACGCACGCACAACACGCGTAACACGCGGCCTCGGACCCGACAACCGCACCTTGATCGAATCTGTTGTTCCTGGTGGGATCGCTGAGTCCAACTGCGAGAGCGAGGGCAGACGGTGGAGCCGGTTGCGTTACTGGGCGGCAACACGCCAGACCACGAGAAGATCATCGGCTGGCAGGCACCACCGCTGAAGTTCGGCGTCGGCGCCACCCGGGAGATCGGCTATGAGCTGACCCGGGCCGGCATCCGCTCCGTGCTGTTGGTGACCGACCCCTCGCTGGCCGCTCTGGGACTCCCCTCCCAGGTGGCCAAGTCGGTCGAGCAGGAGGGCGTCTCGGTATCCGTCTTCGACCGGTCCGCCGTCGAGCCCACGGACGCCAGCTGCGCGGAGGCGGCCGCGGAACTGTCCTCCCTCGACGTCGACGGCTACATCGGCCTGGGCGGCGGCAGTTCGATCGACACGGCCAAGATGCTGAATCTCCTGCTCAGCCATCCCGGCCGCGCCGTGCGGGACTATCTGAACGCGCCGGTGGGCGCCGGAGCTCCCATACCGGGTCCGCTGAAGCCGCTGGTCGCGGTGCCCACCACGGCCGGCAGCGGCAGCGAGTGCACCGCCATGGTGGCGCTGGGCGTCAGCGGTCTGCGGGTGAAGACCGGGATCAGCGACAGACGGCTGCTCCCCTCCCTGGCCGTCGTCGACCCAGCCAACACGCTCACACTTCCCCCGGCCGTGACCGCCTCCTCGGGGTACGACGTCCTCACCCACGCCTGTGAGTCCTACACGGCGCGTGCCTACGACCGCCGTCCGCCGTATCCCGCGCCGGCGGACCGCCCGCTGTACGTCGGGGCCAACCCGATCAGCGACATCTGGGCGGAACAGGCGCTGCGGCTGGTCGGCCGCCACCTCAGACGCGCGGTGCTCAACCCCTACGACCTCGAGGCGCGCACGGGGATGAGCCAGGCGGCGTGCTTCGCCGGGATGGGCTTCGGCAACGCCGGCACCCATATTCCGCATGCCTGCGCCTATCCGATCGCCGGTCTGATCCGCGACTACCGGCCGGACGGCTATCCGGCCGGTCATGCGCTGGTCCCGCACGGCGCCGCCGTCGTGGCCACCGCTGCCGCCGCATTCGAGTTCACCTATCCGACGTCTCCGGAACGGCATTTGCGCGCAGCGGAGTTGCTGGGTGCGAATCTCAACGGCATCACGGCGGCCAATGGCGCGGATGTGCTGCCCGCCACCCTGCTGAGCATTGTGGCGGACACCGGAGGGCCTACGGGCCTGTCCCGCTTCGGTTACTCGCGCAGGGATCTCCCGGCGCTCGTCGAAGGCGCGCTCAAACAGCAGCGGCTGCTGGTGTGCTGCCCCAGAGACGTCGCAGCCCGCGACCTGGAGCGGATTCTGACCGATTCCATGACTGGCTGAGCAGCGCGCGTTGAGATTGGCTGAGCACTCAGCCCTGACTCCCCCAGGTCAGGCATCAAGGAGGCTGATGCCCTCGTGAGCGAATCCGATGCACCGGAAACAGTAGACACCTCGGACACCCAAGACATTCGAGATTCACCAGATTCACCAGAAGCACCAGATTCACGAGGCACACGGGACGCGCGAGGTTCACGGGACGCACGAGATCCACGGCAAGTGCAAGCTGCGCCTGAGCATTTGGCTTTCATCGACGGCAGGAGAGTCCCGGCCGAGGAGTGGATCGACGTCCGTGATCCGGCCGACGCCCGGGTCATCGCCCGGGTGCCGCGGTGCGGCGCGCCGCATATGGATGAGGCGGTGCGGGCCGCCCGGTCCGCGTACGAGAGCGCCTGGCGTTTCACCGCACCCGCCGAGCGGTCCCTCGTCTGCCGCCGCATCGCCGAAGGGGTGCGGGCCGAACGCGCCGGACTGGCCGCGCTGGAGACCCGCGACACCGGAAAGCCGATCAGCCAGTCGCTGACCGATGTCGACGTCGCCGCACGCTACTTCGACTTCTACGCCGGCGCAGTGGAGGCGCTCAGCGGAGAAACGTTCCTTCCCGGCGGCGGACTGCTGGCCTTCACCCTCCGCGAACCGTATGGGGTGTGCGGCCACATCATCCCGTGGAACTACCCCCTGCAGGTGGCCGCCAGAACCCTCGCGCCGGCCCTCGCCGCCGGCAACTGCTGTGTGCTCAAGCCGGCCGAGGACGCGCCGCTGACGGCGCTCCGACTCGCCGGGATCGCGCTTGCCGCCGGCCTTCCGGCAGGGGTGCTCAACGTTGTTCCGGGGTACGGGGAGGAGGCCGGCGCCGCGCTCACCGCCCATCCGGACGTGGACCATCTGGCCTTTACCGGGTCGCGGGAGGTCGGCGAGGCCGTCATGACCGCGGCGGCGCGGAACATCGTGCCGGTGACCCTGGAACTCGGCGGAAAGTCCCCGCACATCGTGCTGCCGGACTTCGACGCCGAGCGCGCGGTGCCGCTGATCGTCGGCTCGATCACCGAACACGCCGGGCAGAACTGCTCCGCGGGCAGCCGGCTGCTGGTCCACGAGTCGGTGCACGACGAGCTGGTGGAGGCACTCGCCAAGGCTTTCGACGCCCTGCGGATCGGCCCCGGGAGCGGCGACCCCGATCTGGGCCCCCTGATCTCCGCGAAGCAGCGGGACCGGGTGCTCGGATATCTGGACGAGGCGCGGCGCACCTGTGCCCTGGTCACCGGCGGCGGTGCGCCCGAGGGCCGGGAGTACGCCGACGGCTTCTATGTGGAGCCCACCATTCTCGACCGGGTGACCACCGCGCACCGGGTTTTCAATGAAGAGATATTCGGCCCCGTTCTGTGCATATCGTCCTTTGGCTCCCTCGAAGAAGCGGTGGAACTCGCGGAACACACGACATACGGCCTCAGCGCCGGTGTCTGGACCTCCGACGTGGGTGCGGCCCACTGGCTGGCCCAGCGGCTGCGAGTGGGCCAGGTCTTCATCAACAACTACAGCGCGGCCGGCGGGGTGGAGCTGCCGTTCGGCGGCTACAAGAATTCCGGCATAGGGGTGGAAAAAGGATTCGAGGCGCTGCGGGAATACACGCGGTGCAAGACGGTCGCGCTCCATACAGAACCTCGTCATTCAACGAGCTCGCCGTTAGTCGAGGGGGAATCGACCCGATGAAGCGTGCTGAAACGAGGCAGGTCGCCGAGCTCGGCGGCCGGAGTTTCTGTCAGTTGTGCGGCGGAGCCACGCAGCCCGCCGCGGCCTTTGCCGAGAACGTCGAACGCATCAATATGGCGCTGAGCGCGGTGCAGAGCGCCCTGGACGCCCAGGAGCGGATGATCGAGTGCCTGCTGGGCGACACCGTCGTCGTCCCCGCTTCGGCGGCTCCGCCGGCAGGCGCGTCGACAAGGGCCGCGCGGCCCGCGGACGTCGCGCCGAACGCGACGCCTGACGTCGTCCCGGACGTCACGCCCGGACTCGCGGCCGAGCAGGTCCCCGCCGCCGGACAGAGCCGGCCGCCGGCGCCGGTGCTCGACTCGGGGTGCCGGCAGGCGCTCGCCCTCCTCACACCGCGCGAGCGCGAGGTGCTCGTTCTGGTGGCGCAGGGAAAATCCAACCGTCAAGTCGCCAACTCTCTCGGTATATCAGAGAAGACCGTGAAGAATCACCTGTCCGCACTCTTCTCGAAGATTGGCGCTGCCGACCGGACGCAGGCCGTGGTATTCGGCATCCGTGGCGGAGTCGTCGCGATAAGCGACGGCCCGGGCATCGTACTCCCGTTCAGTGCACCCGAAGAGCGAGCCGAACCACCAGGACCTTCTGCATGAGGCATGTCTTTAGTGTGCGGGAGCCGATGGCCGATGGACAGTGGATGGACTGTCGCCGGACAGCGAATCCCTGCCATATTGGGCCCCATGCTGAAGAACGTAGCCGCCGTGCTGCTCGACAACGTCCATCCCTTCGAGCTCGGCGTCGTGTGCGAAGTGTTCGGCATCGACCGCCGGGCCGAGGGCCTGCCCGCCTACGATTTCGTACTCGTCGCAGCAGAGTCCTCGTCGGTGCGCGCCGTCCCCGGCTTCACCATCAGCACACCGCACGGCCTCGACCGATTAGCGGAAGCCGACCTCATCACCATTCCGGTGGGAGACGACTTCCACACCCGGGACTTTCCCCCCGAGCTTCTCGAGGCCTTGCGCCAGGCCGTGGCAAGGGGGGCCCGGGTGCTCAGCGTCTGCGTCGGCGCCTTTGTCCTCGGCGCGGCGGGCCTGCTCGACGGCCGCCGCTGCACCACCCACTGGCGGTACGCCGACGCGCTCGCGGAGCGCTACCCCAAGGCATGCGTCGAACCGAGCGTGCTGTACGTCGACGAGGATCCGATCATCACCTCGGCCGGCACCTCCGCGGGCATCGACGCCTGCCTCCACCTCGTGCGCAAACTTCAGGGCAGCGAGGTCACCAACGCCATCGCACGCCGCATGGTCGTGCCCCCGCACCGGGACGGCGACCAGTCCCAGTACATCGAGCGGCCGGTGGCCGAGTACCGCGAGGACGGCATCCGTGACGTCATCGCCTGGATGGAACGCAACCTCGACCGGGAGCTGACGGTGGAACTGCTCTCCGCCCGCGCGTGCATGTCGCCGCGGACCTTCGCCCGCCGCTTCCGGATGGAGACGGGCACCACGCCCTACCGCTGGCTGCTGGGCCAGCGGGTGCTCAGCGCCCAGCGGCTCCTGGAGAACACGGACGAGACCGTGGAGACCGTCGCGGCCAGGACCGGTTTCCCCAACGCGGCCGCCCTGCGCCACCAGTTCGTGCGCTCGCTCAGCACGACCCCCAACGCCTACCGGCGTGCGTTCCGGGGACCCTCCCGCACCTGACACGGGGTGCGGTCGCCACCCATGGCGCGTACCGCGCCGCCCACAGGAGGACATGCATGTTACGCATCGCGGTCATCGGCGCCACCGGAGCCGTCGGCAGGGAGTGCCTGACCCTGCTCGACGGCGGGATCGTGCCGGCAGCCCGGGTGGCGCCGGCCGCGTCGGCGCGGAGCGCCGGGCGCGACCTGGCATCCGAGTGGGGGCTGTCCCTGCCGCTGGCCCCCCTGACCGCCGTCGAGGACATCGATCCGGACGCCGTGGACGTGGCGGTGCTGTGCGCGGGCGCGGAGGTGAGCAGGCGCGAGGCGGAGCGGCTGGCGGCGGCCGGCGTGCTGGTCGTCGACAACAGCTCCGCGTTCCGGATGCGGCCCGACGTCCCTCTCGTCGTGCCGCAGGTGAACCCTGGGGCCCTGGCGGACCGCCCGGCGTGCAACCTGGTGTCCAACCCGAACTGCTCGACCATCCAGCTGGTCCGCGCGCTGCATCCGCTGCATGAACTCGCAGGCCTCGAAAGCGTCGTGGTGGCGACGTACCAGGCTGCCTCCGGCGGCGGCCTGCGCGGACTGGAAGAGCTGGCCCAGGGCTCGTCGCGCCTGCTCTCCGACCCCGGCGCGCCCCCGGAGGAGGCCGGCGGCCGCTTCGGACAGCCGCTGCCCTTCAACCTCGTACCCGAGATCGGCCTCCAGGACGAGACCGGGCTCAGCCACGAGGAGCGCAAACTCGTGCGCGAGCCGCGCAAGATACTCGGCCTGCCGGACCTGCGGGTCGCCGCGACGGCGGTCCGGGTCCCGGTCTTCCACTGCCACTCCGAAGCAGTCCACGTCAGGCTGCGCCGACCGGTCACCGCGGAAGCGGTCGAGGACGCGCTGGCCGCGACGCCGGGCCTGCGGGCCTACCGCCGCTCTCACAGCCCCTCGTACCCCATGCCCCGCTCGGTCTTCGCCCGCTCCGAGGACCGGGCCCTGGTCCACGTCGGCCGGATACGGGTCGAGCCCGAGGACCCGACGGCCGTGGCCCTGTGGGTCGTGGCCGACAACCTCCGGGTGGGCGCGGCACTGAACGCGCTGCAGATCGTCGAACTCGCCGCCAAGCAGGGATGGCTGAGTTGACCGCGCGGGTTCCCCTGGTGATGAAGTTCGGCGGATCGGCGTTCACGGAGCTGAAGGGGTTCACCCGGGTGGCCCGCTACGCGGCGCGACGCCGCGCGGACGGGGAACGCCCGCTGATCGTCGTCGTCAGCGCGATGTCCGGAACCACCGGCAGGCTGCGCCGGCTCCTCGACTCGCTGGCCCCCGATCCGCCCGCGGACGCCGCCGCCATGCTGCTGACCAGCGGGGAGACGGTCAGCGTCGCCCTCCTCGCCGCGGCGCTCGACGCCGAGGGCGTAGCCGCCCGTCCGCTGTCGGCGGCGGAGACCGGGCTGCTCGCCGACCGGCTGTCCGACCGGGCGCATCTGCACCGCGCCGACCCCGGGCCGCTGCGCTCCGCCCTGTACGGCTCCGACGGCGACGGCTGCCGGGTCGTCGTCGTACCGGGCGGGCAGGCCGCCGACCCTGCCGGACGCACCGTCATGCTCGGCCGCAACAGCTCGGACCTCTCGGCGGTCGCCCTCGCGGGCGCGCTGGACGCCGCCGTGTGCGAGCTCTACTCCGACGTGCCCGGGGTGTGCACCGCCGACCCGTATCTGGTGCCGGGTGCACGGACCCTCGACCGGATCGGCTACGCGGGCCTGCGGCGGATGTCCCGCCATGGCGCGAAGGTCGTCCACGACAGCGCCGTCGACTGGGCCGAACGCACGGGCGTCCGGCTCCACTGCCGCCCCTTCCCCTGGGCCGCGGCCCAGGGCGCCGGCACCCTCGTGGGCCCGGGAGGCCCGTCCGCGGCAGCCGTGATCGTGCACCAGACGGACGAGGTCTGGCGCTTCCGCACCCCCTCCGAGCGCCGCCGTGCGGCCGACGCACTCCACACCCGCGACGTGCGGACGACGGCGGTCGACACCAGAAGCGGCGCATATCTGGTGACGCCACGCGAACCCGGCGCACCGCAGGGGCCTCTTGCAGCGGCCCGGCTCCACGACGACCTGTGCCTGATCACTGCCCTCGGCGAGGACGGCGCGGCGGACCACCTCCTCGTCCGCCGTACCGACGCGGAGCGGGAGGCCCGCCGCTGCCACGATGTGCTCCACCCTCCGGGGAGCCGCCCCTCGACGGGCACCCCGCCCGGCGCGAAGTCCCGCTCCCCTCACAGCTCCGTCCTGGTCGCCGACCCGGCCGCGTCGCCGCTGCCGCCCGACGCCTGAAGTGACGTCCCGGCCGGACCGGTTCGGTGTCAGCGGCATGTGGTTGGCTTCCGCGCATGTGGGCGGCGGACTGGCCTCTTTCCACGGTGACGTCTCGGTCGACGGGGCCGCGATGGACGGACGCCGGTACGGGGGCGGCTTCGAGACCGCCCGGTTTCACGCCGATGTGACAGGTACGCCCGCGGCACACCGGAGCTGACGCGACGGGGCGTACGGGCCGGACACTCCTGGAGGCTGTCGGTGCGACTGCATGGGCTGGAGAGGCAGCCTGCGGAGGCAGTGCGCTCTCATAAGAGCGCACTGCCCAGGCCCTGCCGGATGCGGCCGGGGTCGGGGACGGGGCGAGATCGGCGCCGCCCACCGGCCGCGGACCGGGAGCCGGGCCTGGACCACGGCCCGTGCGCCGGATCAGCCCCGCGCCTCGGGGAGCGCGCACCCCGCCTCCGCGAGCAGCGAGGCCACATGGGTGACGGTGCGATCTGCGAGGTACGGGCCGATGATCTGGAGGCCCATGGGCAGGCCGTCGGCGGTGCGACCCGCCGGGACGGTGGCCGCCGGCAGGCTCGCGGGTCCGGCGAGGTTGAGCCAGGACGTCTGGTCCCAGTAGCCCCGGCGCTCGCCGTCCACCGTGATGTACCGCTCGGGGACGGGCACATCGGTCTGGTCGGGCACGGCGGCCGTCGGCGCGGCGGGCGTGATGAGCACGTCGACTCCGCCGTCGCCGAAGTAGGCCGCCCACTGCCTCCGCAGGCGCTGGCGTTCCTCGTTCGCCAGTAGCCAGTCCCGGTGGGGCATGGTGCGGGCCCGCAGGTACGCCGCGTTGGGACGCCGGTCGTCGGCGGCCAGGTCCCGCGCGGCCGCCGCCTCTCCGGCGAACGCCTCCGGGGATGCGCTGGCGGACGACCCAGCGAACATCAGGGTCTGGAAGAGGCGGTCGGAGGCCGCCATGTCCACGGGTCGCGCGGTTTCGTCGACATGGGCGCCGATGGAGCGCAGGGACTTGCAGACGTCCTCCAGCAGCGCGCGGGTCTCGGAGTCCACGGGGCAGTACGAGGAGTCGGCCCAGACGCCGATGCGGTACTCGTGCAGCCGTCCGCGACGAGGGGCGGGCAGCTCCAGCCGCCAGGCTGCGCCGTCCTCGGGCGACGGGCCGGCCAGGACGCCCAGGGCGAGGTCGAGGTCGGCCGCGCTGCGCGCGAGAGGACCCAGGGTGAGCATGTCGGAGGACGAGAGCCAGCCGGGCGGGCGGGGGATATGACCGCGGGTCGGCACGATTCCGTGGCTGGTGCGCAGGGTGTAGACGCCGCAGTAGTGGCCTGGCAGCCGCAGCGATCCCGCGAGGTCGCTGCCGATGCCCAGGGGGCTCAGACGGGCCGCCACGGCGGCCGCGGCGCCCCCCGAGGAGCCGCCGGCGGTGCGCTGCGGGTCGTGCGGGTTGGGTGTGGTGCCGAACAGCGGATTGCCGGTCTGGAGGTCCTGGCACATCGGCGGGGTGTTGGTCTTGCCGAGGATGACGGCGCCGGCCGCACGGAGCCGCGCCACCGCGTCGGCGTCCTGTGCCGGTATATGGCTGGCCAGGTCGGTCGCTCCGCACGTGGTGCGCAGTCCCTCGGTCTCCAGCGAGTCCTTGACGACGACCGGCAGGCCGAGCAGCGGCCCGTCCGCCCGGCCTCCGGCTCGCCGCTCGTCCGCGGCTGCCGCCGCGGCCAGCGCGCCCTCGCGGTCGGGGGTGACGACCGCGTTGTACTCGGGGTGGCGGTCGATGCGCTCCAGGTGCGCGGTGGTCAGTTCGCGGCTGGAGACCTCTCCGCGTTCCAGCGCGTGCAGCTGTTCGGAGGCGGAGTGGTGCGTCAGGTCCATGAAGGGGCGGCTTCCTCTTGGGCGGGTTCGGTGTCGAAACGGGCGGCGATGCGCAGCAGCGCGCGGACGTCGTCGTCCGGGGTGCGCACGTCGTCGCGGGTCTCGGCGTCGGCGTACTCGGTCGGGGTCTGCGGGGATTCGTCGCGGCGGTAGGCGGTGAGCGCGGCGCGGAGTTGGTCGGCGGTGACGGCGGAGGCCAGTTCTGCGCCGGTGAGGCCGGCGGCGCGGTGGCGCTGCTCGGCCGCGCGGCGTACGGATTCGTCCAGGTGCTGCTGCAGGGCCCATTGGCCGTCCCGGATTTCCACGGCACGCCGATACAGCCGCCAGTTGATGTCCCAGACCCGCAGTCGGGCCACGGCGTCGGTGCGGGCGGGCTGGAGCGCGATCGTGGGCATGGCGCGGTGCACGGTCTTCCACAGCGGCGCCAGCCGCCGGTAGTCGCGGTGCGCCCGTATCCAGGCGCGCGCATTCGGTACGGCGTGCACCGCCACGGTCGGGATGAAGAACCCCGCCAGTGTGAGCGTGGTGCCGCCGTCCGCGCAGATCCACGCGAAGCTCTCGGCGTCCGCCGACGGAGGGGTGAGGTCCAGCAGGGAGGCGCCGACTCCGGCGAGGCGTACGGCGCTGTAGCCGAAGGTCATCAGTGCGCCGATGCCCACGACTCGCAGTCCGCGAGCCACCCACACCTGGTCCGTGCGGCGTGCGGCCGTCCAGCAGCCCACGGCGAGGACGGTCTCGCCGACGGTGTAGGCGACGATATAGAGGGTCAGATACGCCTGATAGACGCCGGTGTGGATGTAGTTGGCGGTGAAACCCTGAGGAGTCGTCCGGCCGGCCGGCGTGAGCTGGAAGAAGAGCACCGCCAGGGCTGCGATGACCCCGGCCCCGGCCGCCAGGCACACGCGCGCCCGCTTCCGTGCTCTGTCCGGGGGCAGTGCCCAGTAGGCGAGCACGACCGGTTGGAGGGCCAGCAGCGCGACGACGGAGCCGAACGCTCCGAGGATTCCGGTGGAGGGCCGTCCGGTGATGTCGTCCAGAAGCCGCCAGACCGGTTCCAGGGACACCAGGAAGGAGAGGGCGGAGAAGCCGTAGACGCCGGCGAGCGCGGCCAGCGCGCGGTCCTGGCGCAGATGCCGCGGGGGCCAGCACAGCAGGAGGAATCCGGTGACGGCCAGGGTCAGGCATATGGGGTGGAGGAGTTGCTGCACGGGTTTCCTATGTCCTCCTGCGCAGCAGCGTCTCTGCCGCGCGGTCGTGATCCGCTATCTGCCGGGTACGCCGGTGGACATGGCGCTGCAGGTAGGAGCCGATCAGTTCGGCTTCCCGTTCGTCCCGGTAGGTGTATTCGCTGCGGCCCAGCATCATCTTCACCACCTCCGGGTCGATATTGGGGAACAGTCGCTCGGGGACCGGACTGACCGGTGAAAAGGCTGGATTTTCATGGTGGTTGCGCAGGATGTGCGCTATTTCATGCGCGAGAATATGGTCCTGGTGGGCCCGGCTGGTGTCCTCGTGGATGAATATGTAGTCCATGTCCTCAACGGTCCGTATCCACATGCCGCACACGCCGAATGCGCTGCCGGCGGGTGCGGGCAGGAGGTGGATGGGGCAGCCCGTCCGCTGTTCTATGGCCGGAAGCAGTTCCCGGATGCTGCCCGCCGGGGGCAGGTCGAGGCTCTGGACGAAGCGGCGGCTGTCCCGCCGCATGGTGTCCCGGTGTATCACGGCTTGCGGCCCGCGCTCTTGTCGGCCGAGCCCGGGGGTAGTCCTTCCCCCTCAAGCCTGTTCAGTCGCTCACCGAGGCTGTTCTCCGGCACAACGGCCTCCCGGCTGTGATTGATCTGAGTCTGCAGCATAGGCCGCGTCAGATTATCTGAGATCAAAGGGGGCGATCCAGTCGGCGCGTGTGGAAGGCCACTTCTGTTTACAGGTCAACGATCCGGTGTTCTGCAACGTCCAGTTCCGCCCAGATCGTTTTTCCGCCGGCATGGTGGCGTGTCCCCCAGCGCCGGGCCAACTGGGCGACCAGCAGCAGGCCGCGGCCGCCTTCGTCGAAGGTGCGGGCCCGCCGCAGATGCGGGGCGGTGCTGCTGCTGTCGGAGACCTCGCAGAGAAGTGAGGCGTCGCGGATCAGGCGCAGCTGGATGGGCGGCTGCCCGTAGCGGATCGCGTTGGTGACGAGTTCGCTGACCACCAGTTCTGCGGTGAACCCCAGGTCGTCCAGCCGCCATTGCGCCAGGCTGGCCAGCGTCCGTGCGCGGCTGTCGGCCACCGCGGCCGGGTCGGACGGCACGTCCCAGGTGGCGACCTGGCTGGTGTCGAGGGCCCGGGTGCGGGCGACGAGCAGCGCGACGTCGTCCTGGGGCTTTGCGGGCAGCAGGGTGTGGATCAGGTCGTCGCACAGGGCGTCCAGCGAGGCGGCGGGCCGCTCCAGGCATTGGAGAAGGAGTGTCATGCCGTTGCCGGGGTCGTGCTCGGACCCCGCGACGAGGCCGTCCGTGTACAGCGTGAGGACGCTGCCGGGGGGCAGCTCCCACTCGACCGTTTCGAATGGCAGACCGCCCACCCCGAGCGGGGGGCCGGGGGGAATGTCGACGTACTCCGCGGCGCCGCCCGGTGTGACGACGGCGGGCGGCGGGTGCCCGGCCGCAGCGGCCGAGCAGTGGCGCGAGACCGGGTCGTAGACCACGTACAGGCATGTGGCGATGAGACCCGTTGAGGGGTCGAGGCCGGGCTCTGCGGTGGGGTCCTCCTCGGCGGCCAGGTGGGTGACCAGGTCGTCGAGATGGACGAGGAGTTCGTCGGCGGGGAGGTCGACGTCGGCCAGGGTGCGCACTGCGATCCGCAGGCGTCCCATGGTGGCGGAGGCACGCAGACCGTGGCCCACCACGTCGCCGACGACCAGTGCGACCCGGGCGCCGGACAGCGGGATCACATCGAACCAGTCGCCGCCCAGCCCCGCCCTGGTGAGGGCCGGGAAGTAGCGGTAGGCGGCCTCGACGGCGTCCTGGGCGGCCAGGCGGCGGGGGAGCAGGCTGCGTTGCAGGCCCAGGGCGGTTGTGCGTTCGAGGGTGTACAGGCGGGCGTTGTCCACGGCCACGGCGGCCCGGGCGCCGATCTCCTGGGCGAGGAGCAGATCGTCCTGGTCGAAGGAGTCCTGGCGTCGATGGCGGGCGAGGACGGCCACGCCGAGGGTGATGCCCCGGGCGAGCAGCGGGATGACCATGACCGAGTGGATCCCGAAGGACCGCACCACCTCGGACCGCTCCGGATCGGCTCGCTGCCAGCTGGAGAAGTCCTCGTCGACCGCGCGGTGCAGCGAGGGCCGGCCGGTGGTCAGGCAGCGGACGGGAGGTGTGGACTGCGGATAGTGGTCCACCTCGCCCGGCTGGATTATCGCCTCGGGCACGCCGGGGAGCACCGACTGCTGCCCCGCGCGCCGCAGGGCGACGGCGCCGGTGGCGGCAGGTCTCGGCTCGGCGCCGCGGAACAGGGAGTCCAGCAGGTCGACGGTGACGAAGTCGGCCAGCCGACCCGCCATCGCGTCTGCCATCTCCTGCGCCGTATGGGTCACGTCCAGAGTGCTGCCCACCTGTGTGCTCACGTCGTTCAGCAGGGCGAGCCGCTCCCGGGCCAGGTGCTGCTCGGTGACGTCCAGGGCGGAGAGCTGCAGATGCCGCACCCGGCCCGCCGGAGTCTTGATCGGGGACACGGTCACGGACCAGACCCTCTCCCCGGCCTCCGGCCGGGCTCTGCCCCGCACCAGGAACTGCTCGGGCTCACCGGTCTGGAACACCCGACGCATGCCGTCCTCGACCGTGCGGCAGGCGTGGGGCGGCAGGATCTCGGTGATGCGCCGACCGTACATCTGCTCTTCGGTGAAGCCCAGCTCCCGTGCGGCGCCGGAGCTCGCGCGCAGGGCCCGCAACCCGGAGTCGAACACCATGACGGGCAGGTGGCACTGTGTGAACGCCTCATCCGTCGTGATCGGGTCCGGGCGCGGTTCCGGTGGTGGTTCCGGGTGCGGTTCCGGATCCGGGAGCGCGCGGCCGCCGTCGCCGGGTGGGGTGGCATCGTGCATGTCGATCATCGCCTATTCCGGCCCCCGTGGACCCTGGCCTTGGGGAAGGCTGCCGCAGAACAGCCGGCACAGCCGCGGAACACCGGCCCGCGAAGCGTCCGCCACGCCGTACCGACCCCCTACACCTACTTCTACCGCCCTCAGCCCGCATGCGCGCGCCATGGCCCTCGGCGGCGATGTCGGCCGTCGTCGAGCAAGCGCCTGTTTCAGCTGCTTGTGTCGGGTGCGGTGAGTGAGGTGAGGGCGGCGTCGAGGCGACGGGTGGCTTCCTCGGCGATCGGGCGGAGGGCGTCGAGCTCGGTGAGGGCCACCATCGTGTTCGGGTCCAGGGCCTGTACGGCGGTGCGGTCGCCGTCGCGGCGGACGACGACGTTGCAGGGCAGCAGCAGGCCGATGGAGCGGTCGGCGTCCAGGGCGCGGTGGGCGAGGGGCGGGTTGCAGGCGCCGAGGATGACGTAGTCCTCCATGTCGTGGTCGAGCTTGGCCTTGAGGGTGGCGGCGACGTCGATCTCGGTGAGGATGCCGAAACCCTGCTCGGCGAGGGACTCGCGGGTGCGGGCGACGGCGGTGGCGAAGTCGGCGTCGAGGTGGATGGTCCGGTCGTAGCGCATGGCGTTGGCCTGCCCTTTCGGTCGTCTGGCCGGTCTGGCCGGTCTGGTCAGTCGTCTGGTGGGTCGTCTGGCGGGGCTGGTCGGTCTGGTCGGTCTGGTCAGTCGTCTGGTGGGTCGTCTGGCCGCTCTGGCCGCCCTGGTCGCTCTGGCTGGTCGTCTGGTCGTTCGGCTCGTCCCGTGAGGTGGGGGACGGGTGTCCGGCCGTGTGCGAGGTACCCGTGAGGTGTCGCTCGGGTACCCAGGAGTTCCCCGCCCTTGGGAATACCCCCCGGGGTACTCATGCTACCGTCGACAACATACCCCCCGGGGTAATTCTTCACTGGAAGGGAGTACCTCGTGTTCTTCGTCGACACGATCGAGGTGCCGGGGCTCGGCAACCGCAGCTATCTGGCGGGCGGCGAGCGGACGGCCGTGGCGGTCGACCCGCCGCGCGACATCGATCAGGTGATCGCGGCGGCTGCTCGGCGTGGGGCGCGGATATCCCACGTCGTCGAGACGCATGTGCACAACGACTACGTCACCGGCGGGCTGGAGCTCGCCCGGGTCACGGGCGCCGCCTACCTCGTGCCCGCCGGGGCCCGCGTCTCCTTCGCCCGCGTACCGGTGCACGACGGCGACCGCACGGAGATCGACGCCGATGCAGGCCTGGCCCTGCGCGCCCTGGCGACGCCCGGCCACACCCCGCACCACACGTCGTATGTGCTGGAGGAGAACGGCACGGCGGTCGCGGTGTTCACCGGCGGTTCACTGCTGATCGGCACCGTCGGCCGCCCGGACCTCGTCGAGCCGCGGCTGACCGAGCGTCTCGCCCGTGCGCAGCACGCTTCCGCGCACCGGCTGGCCGCCGAGCTGCCCGAGGAGACGGCGGTGCTCCCCACGCACGGCTTCGGCAGCTTCTGCTCGTCCTCCCAGGCCGAGGGAAGTGACACGACCATCGGCAAGGAGAAGGCCTCCAACGAGGCCCTCACCCGTGACGTGGACGCCTTCGTGGCCGATCTGCTCGCCGGTCTGGACGACATCCCCGCGTACTACACGCACATCGGCCCGGCCAACGCCGCCGGCCCCGCCCCCGTCGACCTGACGCCCCCGGCTGTGGCCGACTCCGAGGAGATCGCCGCCCGGCTGGCAGCGGGGGAGTGGGTGGTAGATCTGCGCAACCGCGTCGCCTTCGCGGAAGGGCACCTCTCCGGTTCGTTCAACTTCGAGGCCGAGGGGCAGCTCGCCACCTATCTGGCCTGGCTGATCCCGTGGGGCAAACCGGTCACGCTGCTCGCC
This sequence comes from Streptomyces sp. MUM 178J, assembly GCF_022414575.1. Lineage (GTDB taxonomy): Bacteria > Actinomycetota > Actinomycetes > Streptomycetales > Streptomycetaceae > Streptomyces > Streptomyces chengmaiensis. Next base: position 202,656 of record NZ_JADWYQ010000003.1, read on the forward strand.
GAGTCCCCCGAGCAGCTCGCCGCCGCCCAGCGCGAGCTGGTCCGGGTGGGCATCGACCGCCCGGCCGCCGCGGCTGTCGGCGTCCCGGCCGACTGGGTGCGGGAGGGCGAGACGCCGGCCTCCTTCCCACGGGGGACCTTCGCGGACCTCGCCCGTCGGCGCACGGCGGGGGGCGTCGTCGTCCTCGACATCCGCCGTGCCTCGGAGCGAGCCGGCGGCCATGTCGACGGCTCGGTGCACATCCCGATCCACGCCCTGCACCGCCGCCTCGACGAGGTCCCCGCCGGTGAGGTGTGGGTGCACTGCGCGAGCGGCATGCGCGCCGCCGTCGCCGCCTCCCTGCTGGACGCCGCGGGCCGCGACGTCGTCGCCGTGGACGACTCCTTCGACGCGGCGGAGAAGGCGGGACTCACCGTCCCTTCCGTACGCGTGCGCACCGAGACGGGAACAGGAGCCCGAGAAGCGAAATGAGCGTTTTCCGACGAGGACGGGGCAGCCCCGGCCGTGTGACCGTGCAGGAGGCGGCCGGGCGCACCGGCCATGGTCATGGCGGCGCGAGCGGCGGTGTGCGAGGTGCCGCCGCCGTGCTGCTCGACGTCCGCGAACCGTATGAATGGCAGGCTGGACACGCCCCCCACGCCGTACACCTGCCGCTGTCCGCGCTGGTCGCCGGGGCAGGGCTGCCCGGTCACGCCCAGTCACGGCCGCTGGTCGTGATCTGCCGTTCGGGCAACCGCTCCCGGCAGGCGGCCGCGCTGCTCACCTCCAGAGGCGCTGAGGCCGTGGATGTGATCGGCGGGATGAAGGACTGGGCCGGAGCGGGACTGCCGGTGGTGGACTCCCACGGCCGGAACGGCTCCGTCGCGTGAACGCGGTGATACTCGCCCTGGCCGCCGGGGCCGTGATCGGCCTGGCGCTCGGGGCGCTCGGGGGCGGCGGCAGCGTCCTGGCCGTCCCCGCCCTGATCTACCTGCTCGGCTTCACACCGGTCGCGGCCACCACCGCGAGCCTGGTCATCGTCGCGGTCACCTCGGCTGCCGCGCTGTCCGCGCACGCCCGCGACGGCCATGTGCGCTGGCGTACGGGGCTGCTGTTCGCGGCGGCCGGGGTCGGTCTGGCGATGCTGGGCGGCGCGCTCGCCGGGAGACTGCCGGAGGCGGCCCTGACGGCGGCCTTCGGCGTGGTGGCGGCAGCCGCCGCACTGCGCATGCTGCGACTGCGCCCCACATCGGATGCCGCAGCCCCTGATGCCACGACCCCTGATGCCACGGCCGCGGCTGCCAACGCCCCGGACGTTACGGCGGCGGAGGTCGCTGCCTCGGCCGCCACCCCCTCGGACACTGCCGTCCCGGACACCTCGGACACTGCCGTCCCGGACGCCTCGGATGTCGCCGCCCCGATACGGCCGGGCAAGGCCGCGGCCGCGGGGGCGGGGCTCGGTGCGGTCACCGGCGTCCTGGGCGTCGGCGGCGGCTTTCTGGCCGTACCGGCGCTGGCAGGCGTACTCGGCATGCGGATGCGCAGCGCCGTGGCCACCAGCCTGCTGGTCATCACGGTCAACTCCGTGGCCGCGCTGGCGACGCGCGCCGGCACGGTCGAGGAACTGGACTGGGCGGTCGTCGGGCCCTTCGCCGGCGCCGCGATCCTCGCGGCATGGGACGGAAAACGGCTGGCCGCGAAGGTTTCCGGACACACGCTGCAGCGGATCTTCGCCGTGGTGCTGCTGGTCGTGGCCGCCTTCATGCTGATCGACGCGGCGACAGGAAGCGGTCACAGCGCATGATCACGCCAGGGACAGAAACAGCTTCTCCAGCCGGGCGCGCATCGCTTCCGTGTCCTCACCGTTCTCGCGCCCGGAGTCGATGTCCGCCACGCACTGCTGCAACCCGGTGGCGATGATCGCGAAACCGGCACGGTCGAGCGCACGGGAGGCGGCGGCGAGCTGCGTCACGACGTCCTCGCAGTCGCGGCCTTCCTCGATCATCCGGATCACCCCGGAGATCTGGCCCTGTGCGCGGCGCAGCCGGTTGAGCACGGCCTTCAGATCCGCACCCGCAAGCTCCAGTTCCACGATCACTCCTCTATGAATACCCCTAGGGGTACTGTACGTCCCGGTTCGGGACGACGTCGACCATTAAGGATCACACCCCCATGACCAGCTCCCCCCACCCCGTCGCCCTCGACGCCGACCAGGCCCGCACCCGGCTGCACGAACTGACGGTCATCGACGTACGCACACCCGCCGAGTACGCCTCCGGCCACCTGCCCGGCGCCCTCAACCTCCCTCTGGACCGCATCCGCCGTGCGCTGCCCGAAATCCGCCACGCGGCCGACCGCGGAGACATCCTCGTCGTGTGCGCCTCCGGCGCCCGCTCCGAGAGCGCCTGCAAGCTCCTGGCCGAGGAGGGAATCCCCACGGCCACCCTGTCCGGCGGCACCGGCGCCTGGTCCGCCGAGGGCCACGACCTGCACCGCCCCGCCGCCTGCGACACCCGCCGAGGCTGGAGCATGGAACGCCAGGTCCGCTTCACGGCCGGAACGGCCGTGCTCCTCGGACTCCTGCTGGGTCTGCTCGCGCATCCGGCGTTCCTGCTCCTCTCCGCGGGCCTGGCAGGAGGCCTCGTCCTCTCCGCGGTCACCGACACCTGCGGCATGGCGGCCGCTCTCGGCAAGTTGCCCCACAACCGCCCCCGCACGGCCGACCTCGACGCCACGCTCGCCGCCCTGCGCAGCCGCTGAACTCGGTCGTATGCTGAGGTTCGTCACGAACGGCGCCGGGGGCGGGGGTTGAGCGAGCTGTGGACGGCCTGACCGAGGCGGACCTCAAGGCGTTGGCCGGCGCCCGTTCCTTCGAGCGCGGGCTCGGATACCTCGACGCGGTGTCCGGGATCGAGGTCGGCGACGCCTTTGTCACCGCGACCGTCCACGGCACGGAGCGGTACGAGGTGGAGCTCACCCTGGACGGGCCCGGGGGCGTGGCCGGCGAGTGCGACTGCCCGTACGGGATGGAGGGCAACTTCTGCAAGCACCTGGTCGCGCTCGGTCTGACCCTGCTCGCCCAGCGGGAGAGCCTGCCGCGGCAGCGGAAGGCGGCCCGCGGCCGGGCGCAGGACCTCGACGCCTGGCTGTCCGGCCTGCCGAGGGAAGAACTCCTCACCCTCGTACAGGAGCAGATCGCCGAGGACCGGCAGCTGCGGCGTCGGCTGGAGCTGCGGGCCGCAAGCGCCCGAGGGGACCTGGCCGGGGTCCGGGCCCGCGTCCACGAGCTGCTGGACGTCTCACCGTTCGCGCAGTACGGGTACGTCGAGTACGCCGACGCCCGCGCCTATGCCGACCAGGCCGGGCAGGCGCTGTCCGCGATCCGCGGGCTCACCGGCTCGGGCCGGGCCGAAGACGCGATCACGCTGTCGCGGGAGGCGATGAGGCTGCTGGCCGAAGCGGCAGAGAGCGTCGACGACTCCGACGGATGGCTCGGACAGGTGGGCGACGGCCTCGCTGACGCCCACCTCGACGCCTGCCGTGCGGCGCGCCCCGCCCCCCAGGAGCTGGCACGCTGGCTGATCGGCCAGGCACTCGACGACGCAGCCCACCTCACCGACGTCGACCCGCTCGACTACGAGGACATCCTCGGCGAAGAGGGAATGACCGCCCTGCGGAAGCTGGCGGTCGGGGTATGGCGGGGCAACCGCCGCGGCTGGGCCGAGAAGTACCTGATGGAGCGTCTGGCCAAGGCGGGCGGAGACGTCGACACGGTGATCGCCGTGCATGCGGCCGACCTCGCACCAAACGGCCACACCCACCTGGTCATCGCCCGCGAACTGGACGCCGCCCGGCGCTCCGACGACGCCCTGCGCTGGGCGGAACGCGGCATCCGGGACACCCGGGAACTCTCCGCCGTCGACACCGCCCTCGTCGACTATCTCTGCGACCGCTACGCCCAGGCCGGCCGGCCTGCCGACGCCGTCGCCCTGCGCCGCGACCACTTCCGTGCCCGCCGCTCCCTGCTCGCGTACCAGCAGCTCCGCGCCGCCGCCCGGGCCGCGGACTGCTGGCCGGCCGAGCGCGAGGGCGCACTCACCCTGCTGCGCGCCGACGCAGGGCGGCAACAGGGCCGGTACGGCGGCCCCGTCCTGGTCGACGCCCTGCTCGACGACAAGGACACCGACGCCGCCTGGCAGGCCGCTGCCGACTCCGGCGCCCACGACGCCCAGTGGCGCACCCTCGCCGACCGGACCCGGCCCACCCGCCCCGCCGACGCCCTCGCCGTCTACCTGCGCCTGGCCGAGCCGCTGACCCTGCAGACCGGCAACACCGTCTACGAGCGGCTGGTCAGCCTGCTGCTGAGCATCCGGGACTGCCACGACCGCCTGGGCACACCCGAGGAGTTCACCGCGTACGTCACCGCCCTGCGCGCCGCCCAGCGACGCAAGCGGAACCTGATGCGGCTGATGGACGACCACGGTCTGTAAGCCGGCCGGCGCCCCGGCGGACCCGCGCATCCATCGCGTCTCGCACCGCCCGCGCGACTGCACACCGCCCCGCTCATGCTGGTCAGGCGGGAGAAGACCTCGGCTCGGTGCGCGCGCTCCAGGCGCACAGCACACTCGGTGCCGTCCCAGCCTGGGCGTCGATCGCACGCTAGTCGACGGACGCGTCGTCCCCGGGCTCGTTGACGGGCGGCAGTACGTCGACGACGTACGAGCCCTTCGCGGGCAACGTCCCGACCAAGCCGCGCTCACGCAGCTCTCGGACGGCACGGCGTACCGTGCCCGCGCTGACGCTGTACACGTCCGCCAATTCCCGCTCGTTCTCAAGTCGTCCGCCCGGCGGGATCTCTCCAGCGCGGATGCGGCGCTCAAGGTCGTTTGCTACCCGCTGCCATTCGTAGATCACACTCCCATCGTCTGTGCACACTGCGCGAGCCGCACTCTGGGCAGCACGCAGTGCACACTGTGCACAGTGTGCGTAGACTAAGAGTGCACAGATGAAAACGCCCCCGAGGATCCGGGCGAGGGATCACTCAGGGGCCCACCGAAGACAGGAGCTTCGGCTATGTGGAACCCTATCGCTGCGCTTCTCGCGTGGCTGCCGGGCGTGTTCGCGCCCGGAACCGGGCGGCGACGCCGGGCTGGCGCGCGTCCCGCGCCCACGGCATCGGCCAGGCGGACAAAACCCACCTGCTCGACCGCTGAGCCTTCCCGCCAGCGGCTGGGCGAGCGGTCCGGGCCGGCTTGGGACCAGGCCGCGCGCCCCAGGTCCCCATACGGGCTCGCGGAGATGCTCAGGGGAGAGGACACGGCCCTCATCCGCCCGTACCTGGTCGAGTACGAGAAGAAGGAGCAGCGCTCCCGCCAGCGGTGGCGGCGCCTCACCCTCGTACTGGCGGCGGACTTCGGCGTCGACCTGGACACCCGGGACGTGCACGCCGCGGGGGTGGCGTGGTGAGCGAGCCGACCCCCCGTGCAACGACACGCAAGCCGGTCCGTCTCTGCGTGCGCTGCAGCCGCGTCACGGACGCGCCCGTGGTCGTCTCCGAGGTGCACCAGAGCTCCGGCCCCGGGTTCAACGTCTATGCGTGCCCGGAGTGTGCGCCGTGCTTCCCGCCGCTGCCGGACGCGTACGACCTCCTCAACGGCTGGCGCGGCCGGAACGAGGACGGTGCAGAGTGACCGCCCGGCGCACGGTGGCCGTGGACGCCTCGGCGGCGATCCCCGCAGCCGAGGGGATGGATGCCCGGTGAACACGAACCGTCCTATCCGCCAGTCCGTCGAAGACGCGGAGAAGCCCGGCAGGTCAGCGGAGTGCGAGACCGGGTTCCATCGCTACTGCCATCCGCAGGATGTGTACGCGCCCGGCAGTCTCGGCCCAGGCGAGCGGCCGCTGTTCTCGATCAGGTGCGCGTGCGAGTGCCACAAGGCTCCCTCGCCTCGGGACGGCGGCAAGTAGCGGGCCCTGTGGCCAGGCCGCCCATCCCGGTACCCCTTCTCCCCGAGGGCCACCGGGGCGGGCGGTCCCCCAACGCCGGGGAACGAAGCCGGGGAACGAAGCCGGGGAACGACGAACGACGGCCGCCCCATGCCAGCCCTTCGGCGCGTCTAATCGACGATTTCCTGTGTGCCGATGACCGTGAGCAGGTCGAGCAGGTCGGCGCTGTCCGTGCCGACCGCAGGGGTGAACCAGAGCAGTCGTTGCCGGCCGTCCTCGCTGAACAGGTTGAGACAGTTGACCTGGATCAGACCGAGCGTGGGGTGGTTGAGGCGTTTGCGGTCGTCTCGCCGGAACGCCACGTCGTGGCGGGCCCACAGCGCGGCGAACTCGGGGGAGAGGTCGAGCAGTGCACCGATCATCGAGCCGGCTTCGACGTCCTTCGCATCCCGCCTGGCGGCGGCCGCCCGCAGATCGGCGACGAAGGCGCGGGACTGGGCTTCGTGGTCGGCTTCCGGGTAGAGCTGCCGGGATTGGGGTTCGGTGAACCACCGGTAGACGAAGCTCGCCCGGGCGCCCCGGAAGCCGGACTGGTCTCCGAGCAGGGCCACCGCGAGCGGATTCTGCACAAGGGTGACGTGCAGGTCGGTGATGACCTGCGCAGGTGTCGACGTCAGACGTTGGAGCAGATCGAGCATGCCGGGGTGTACATGCGAGGCGGCTCCGCCAGGCACGGGCACCGGACGACCGGCCAGATGGTAGAGGTGGTCGCGTTCGTCGGCGGTCAGGCGGAGCGCCCTGGCCAGGGCGGCGATCATCTGTTCGGACGGCTGAGACCCGGCTCCGCGCTCGAGTTCGTTGTAGTAGTCCACCGATGCCCCGGCGAGCTGGGCGACCTCGTCGCGCCGCAGCCCCGGCACCCGGCGACGGGGCCCGACGGGGAGCCCCACCTCGGCCGGGCGGATGCGTTCCCGCCGCGAACGCAGGAAGGACCCCAGTTCGGTGTATTTCGCAGAACCCATGTTCGCCATTCTGCGCTCGTCCGGGGGTGCGGACACAGGGGATGACATCCCCTGGTTCCGCTGGTCAGCGCTGTTCACCATGGAGGCATGAACGCAACCCCTTCCACTGAACCCGCTGAACCCGCTGAACCCGCTGAACCCGCTGAACCCGCGTCGGCCAAGAGGGTCGCCATCGTCACCGGCGGATCACGCGGCATCGGCCGGGCGGTCTCCCGGAGACTCGCCCAGGACGGCCTGGCCGTCGTGGTGAACTACGCCCATGACGCGGCCGTCGCCGAGGGAACGGTGGCGGCCATCACGGCCGACGGCGGGCGGGCGATCGCGGTTCAGGGCGACGTGGCGGACGAGAACGCGGTCGCCGCACTGTTCGACTGGGCGGAAAAGGAGTTCGGCGGCGTGGACGCCGTCGTCAACGCCGCAGGCAGGCTCGCTCTGTCGCCCATAGCCGACCTCGACCTGACGGTGCTCGACGCCGTGCACCGCACCAATGTCCGGGGGGCCTTCGTCGTCGCCCAGCAGGCAGCGCGGCGACTGCGGGCGGGCGGCTCGTTCGTGGGGTTCTCGACGTCCGTGGTCGGCACGCAGTTCCCTGCTTACGGTGCGTATGCCGCGAGCAAGGGCGCAGTCGAGGCGATGACGCTGATCCTCGCCCGCGAGCTGCGCGGACGGGACATCACCGTGAACACCGTCGCTCCCGGACCCACGGCCACGGATCTGTTCCTCGAAGGCAAGACGGACGAGGAGATCGACCGGCTCGCCAAGATCCCGCCATTGGAGAGGCTGGGCACTCCGGAGGACATCGCCGACGTGGTTGCCTTCCTCGCCAGCCCACAAGGGCACTGGGTGAACGGCCAGATCCTGCGCGTCAACGGCGGCATGGTGTGACGACACGGCCGAACGGGGAGCGCCCCGCATCCACGCAGCAAGTCACTTCAAGGAGAAGCATCCATGCCTTTCGCTCATTTCAAGGTCCCTGCCGGCACCATCACCGCCGAGGACAAGAAGAAGATCGTCGAGCGCACCACCGACCTGTACGCGGAGATCTACGGTGAGCGGGCCCGCCCCACCACCGTCGTACTCGTCGACGAGGTGGCCGACGGCGGCTGGGGCGTCGCCGGCAACGTCCTGACCGCCGCCATGCTCAACGGCGACGCCTGACTCCGATCACCGGTACGTGGCCCGGCATCTCAGCGCCGGGCCCCGAACCAGTGGGGCACGGTGCCGGACGGCCGACACGACACAGCGGCCTCGGGGCAGTCGCGCACCTTCACTCGCCGGATACCGAAAACCTTCCACAAAGCATCTTGACTCGGGGCATAACGGGCTTAGTCTGGTTGATAGGCCATAACACCGAAAGAGTCGCAAAGTCGATGAGGACGTCTAGTCGGCGGAGCGAACTTGGACAGGATTTGGTTTAGGCCCCCGGCAAGCCGGCGCGATACCGGAGTGACAGTGACGACTGAAGCTCCAGGACACGAGCAGCACTACCGGGGACTGTTCTTTGCCCTCATGGCCTTCGTACGGCAGGTTCGCGGTGCGAAGGCTGTGTCATGACCATGAAGCCGCCTGCCTGTTCCCTGCTGCGGGCGGCTCGCGCCGTTGGTGTGCAGAGATCGAGGTCGCCGGCGGCACACCGCAGCGCCCTGGGTTGCTGGACGGAAACCGGCCGGGGCCCGGAGGGCGGTTGACGTGGGCGCCTTGTTGGTGTTCGGAGGACCCGGGCGCTTGTGGCACGGCTTCTATCCGGTGACCGGTGCCACGGTGCCGTTCGGGCCGCAGCGCACGATCCAGGGGGTCTGGGAGGGGGCGAGGTCCTCGTGGATGCGGATGTCGATCCGGGTGGCGGGGCGGTCGCCGGGGACGTTGGCGTGGGCTGCGGTGCAGGCGAGCTGGGCGACGGCGGTGACATCGAGGTCGCCGCTGCTGACGGTGAGGGGGATGTAGACGTCGACGGCGCCGTCGGTGGCGGTGGCGGTGAGCTGGCCGGGCATCGGGGGGACCTGGGTGACCAGGCCGCGGTCGCGTTCAGCCGTGGTGGGGCCCTCCAACAGGAGGTCGAGAGCCTGTTGGGGGCTGAGGGGCCGGTCGGTGGGACGGCTGACAGCACGCAGACCGTAGGGACCGGCGAAGTAGAGCTGGACGGTCCGGGCCTCGCCGCCGGGCCGCTGGATGCCGGAAGCCGGCGCCCCCGCGGGCGCTGGGCCGGTGGGGGTGATGCCGCAGCCTGTCAGGGTGGAGGCGATGACGCAGGCCGTGACGGTTGCGGTCGTGCGGGTGGTGAGGCGGCGGATCATCGTGATTCCCGTGCGGGTGGGGTGGCGAGGGCAAGGGTGAGGGTGAACACGGCGCCCGCGCCCGGGGCGTTGGCGGCGGTCAGTGTGCCGTCGTGCAGGAGCGCGTTCTCGTGGGCGAGGGCGAGGCCGAGGCCGCTGCCCTCGGAGCGGGCGCGTGCCGTGTCGGCCTTGTAGAAGCGGTCGAAGACGTGGGACACGGCGTGTGCGGGGATGCCGGGGCCGTGGTCGGTCACGGTGAGGACCGCCCGCTCGCCCTCGGCGCGCACACGGACGGTCACGGGTGGGCTGCCGTGGCGCAGGGCGTTGCCGACCAGATTGGCGAGGATCACGTCGACGCGCCGCGGGTCGGCGTGGACCGGAACGGGGCCGGCGAGGTCGACGGTGACGTGTTCGCCGGCATCCCACCCCCGGAGTCGCAGGGTCTTGGAGACGAGGGTGCGCAGGTCGACGTCCTCGGCGCGCAGGGGCGCGGTCCTGGCGTCAAAGCGGGAGACCTCCATGAGGTCTTCGACCATCCGGGCCAGGGTGCGGGTCTCGTCGCTGATGAGACGGACGGCGTCCGCGGTGTCGGGCGGCAGGGCCCCGGAGTCGGCGTCCTCGTCGAGGACTCCGGTGACCGCGGTCATCGCCGCGAGAGGGGTGCGCAGTTCGTGGGCGACGTCCGCGGCGAAGCGGCGTGCGCTGGCCTCCATCCGCCGTAGTTCGGCGTCGTCCCGCTGCAGGGCCGTAGCCATGGTGTTGAACGTACGGGTGAGGTCGGCGAGTTCGTCGTGCCCTTCGGCGTCGAGGCGAGTGTCGAGTTCGCCGGCGGTGATGCGTTCGGCGCCGCCGTGCAGCCGGCGTACGGGCCGCAGCACGCGGCGGGCGGCGAACAGCGCGGGCACCAGGGCCAGGGCGAGAGCCGGGACGGCGCCCGCCTGGGCGGCGGTGCGCAGGGCCGCGATGTCCGCCTCGTCCTCATCGAGCGGGAGGGCGGCGTAGACGGTCAGGCCGGAGGGAGCACGGGACATGGCGCCCGAGTCGCCGGAAGCCGAGGCCGAAGCCCCTGCGTAGGAGACCGGCATCGCGAGCACCAGCCAGGGCCGGCCCTCGTGCTCGATGCGCTGGTATGCGGCCGCGGCCCCGTCCTGTGTCGTTTCGCGGAGTGTCTGGGGGACGGGCGGGGCGGTGGGGGCGGCGGAGACGAGCGGGCCGTCCTGGTAGGCGGCGGCGGAGTGCCAGGTGTGGGCGCCGCCGGCACGGTCGAGCTGGAGGGCCAGATCGCGCAGGCCCTGGGTGCTCGGTGGGAAGGGCAGGCCGGGCGCGAGGGAGTCGAGCTGGGCCCGCAGATCCGCGACGGCGGCCTCCTGGGTGCGGTCGAGGATCGCGGAGCGGGCCTGCTGGAAGGTGAGCCCCGCGGTGAGCAGGGCGCCGAAGGCGGCGGCGAAGAGGAAGGCGGCCACCAGCCGCACCCGCAGCCCGCGCGGAAGACGAAGCCGAAAGGGCCTGCGAAAGGTCATGCGAGCGGCCCGAAGCGGTAGCCAAAACCTCGCACGGTCATCACATACACCGGCGCGCGCGGGTCGTTCTCGATCTTGGCCCGGAGCCGCATCACACAGGCGTCGACGAGGCGGGCGTCGCCGTAGAAGGAGTGCTCCCAGACCTGCTCCAGGAGCTGCTGGCGGGAGTAGACCTGCCCGGGCGCGGCGGAGAGGAACAGCAGCAGCTTGAGCTCGGAGGGAGCCAGGGCGAGTTCGGCCCCGTCCCTGGTCACGATGAGCGCCGTACGGTCCACGGTCAGGGCGCCGTGCCGTTCCGCACCCGGCTGCGCGGGGGCGGCCTGCGCGCTGCCGTCCTGGGCAGGGGCGACCCGGCGCAGGACCGCCTTGATGCGCGCTTCGAGCACCTCATCACTGGCCGGTTTGACGATGTAGTCGTCGGCGCCGACCTCCAGCCCCACGACCATGTCGATGTCATCACCGCGGGCGGACATGATGATGATCGGTATCTGTTTGCTCTCCCGGATGCGGCGGCACACCTCCAGACCGCTCATCCCAGGCAGCATCAGATCGAGCAGCACCAGGTCGGGCCGGTGGCGCTCCAGCGCAAGCAGACCGGTCTCACCGCTGCCCGCCACCTCCACCGCGTGCCCCCGGCGCTTCAGCGCGAGGGTCACCCCCTTCTGCACTGCGAGGTCGTCTTCGATCAGCAGGACTCGTGGCATGGCGTGGGGTCGCACTCCTCCGGCGGCGTCTGGGGACTCTTCGACCAGCGTGCTCGAAACGTATGACGGGCGGTTCCGCCTTCTGTGATGAAACGATGACGGCCTGCCTCTTCGGCGCCGCAAGCCGGTTCCGTCGAGGGCATGGGCAATGCACAGCGCAGCAACAGGACGAGCCGACGGGGCAGCCCGGGCCGATGCAGCCCGGCCGATGCAGTCCGGGCCGAGGCAGTCCGGGCCGATGCAGCCCGGGCCGAGGCAGTCCGGCCCTCTGCCGCCCCCTCCTCCATCCCTCACCACACCCCTTGTACGAAAGGCTCCGCAACAGCCATGAAGACCCGTACGATCGCCCTCGCCCTCGTCGCCGCCACCGGGATGCTCGGCCTCACCGCCTGCCAGGACTCCACCTCCGGAACCAAGGAAGGCGCCGGCACTGCGACCACGCAGGCCGAGACCACCCCCGACGCCAAGCCGCGTCGACTCCTGTGGATGGGCGACTCCATCGGGGAGGTCCAGGCGCCCGCACTCGGCGCGGCGATGAAGGCGAGCGGCGCCGAGTTCGCCTCGATGGCCGCAACGGGCGGCGGCGGCGTGATAGGCGAGATAGCAGCCCCCACCTGGGAGACCCTCCCCAAGGAACTCGCCGCCTTCAAGCCCGACGTCGTCGCCTACCAGATCACCACCTACGACTGGGGCACTCCCGAGGAGCAGCGCGCCGGGTATGAACGCCTGGCCAAGACGGTCAACGACGCCGGCGCCGACCTTCTGATCGTCTCCGCACCGCCGTTCAAGCTCGACGACTTCTACCAGGCGCACGAGGCCGCCATCACCGCCGCGCCGCGCTCCGCGAGCGAGGTCGCCGCCGAGCACCCCGACACCGTGTCCTTCCTCGACGCCTCCACCCTGTGGGGTACCGACAGCGCCGCCGCCAAGGCCCAGCGCAGCAAGGACGGCATCCACTCCTGCCAGCAGGGCTCGGCCGCCTTCGCCAGCTGGTTCGGCAAGGAACTGAACAAGCACTACGGCTTCACCCCCGCCGCCCCGGACCAGTGGGCCACCGGCACATGGACCGGCGAGAAGGTCTACGGCCAACTCGGCTGCGCCTGACACCTCGCTTCCCCCCGTCCCGCACACCGCGCACGCGGCGGCTTCCGCCGGCAAGCCCGGCCGAAGCCGCCGCGCACGTCCAGGAGACCCATGACCGCCCCCGACCACATGCTTTCCTCCGCACCCCCCGCCCCTCGCTCCCACCGCCGCAAGACCCCGGCGCCGCCCACGGGCCCCGGAACCGGTCATATCACCGCCCTCGACGGGCTGCGCGGACTGGCCGTCCTCGGCGTACTCCTCTTCCACGCCGGACACCTCGGCGGCGGATTCCTCGGCGTCGACCTGTTCTTCGTACTCTCCGGCTTCCTCATCACCGGCCTGCTCCTGAAAGAAGCCCGGGCCCGCGACGGCCGGATCGACCTCGCGGCCTTCTGGGGACGCCGGGCACGCCGCCTGCTGCCGGCGCTCGCCGCCGTGATCGCCGGAACGCTGATCCTGGCCTGGGCATTCGGCACGCCGCAACTCCAGCGCCAGGCCCTCGACGACGCTCCCTGGGTGATGGCCAACCTCGCCAACTGGCACTACATCGCCGACCAGGCGGGCTACTGGCAATCGTCCCAGACCCAGGTGTTCAGCCACCTGTGGAGCATCGCCGTCGAGGAACAGTTCTACCTCCTGTGGCCCCTGCTGCTCGTCCTGCTCGTCCGCTTCGGCAAAGGCAGCGGCGAGCGTCTCGTCGCGGCGGCGGCCGCGGCCGGGGCGCTTATCTCCCTCGCCCTCATGATCACGCTCGTCGACCCCGTCGACACCACCCGCGTCTACGAAGGCACCGACACCCGCGCCTTCTCCCTGCTCCTGGGTTCCCTGGCCGCCACCGCCCCCGCTGCCCGCCTCGTCCGCTCACTCGGCCGACGCGCCAGGGCCTGGTGGAGCCTGGCCCCGGCCGGCGGCATCGCCGCGTACTGGCTCACCGCCGACGGCCAGGACGCACCCGGCCTCTTCCACGGCGGCCTGTTCCTGCACGCCCTGGCCGCGGCCCTGCTCATCGCCTGCCTCGCCCACACCCCGCACGGACCCGTCGCCCGCGCCCTGTCGACAGCCCCGCTGCGCGGCCTCGGCCTGCTCTCCTACAGCCTCTACCTGTGGCACTGGCCGGTCTTCCTCCTGCTCACCGAGGACCGGCTGGGGCTGACCGGCCGGAGCCGCACCGCGGTCCTCCTCGGCATCTCCCTCGTCGCCGCCCTCCTCACCAAACTCCTGGTGGAAGACCCCATCCGCTTCCGGGCCGGCTGGGCACACGGCCGCACCGGCACGGCAGCCCTCCTGGCCGCGCTCGTCGCCCTCATCTCCCTCTGGGCCCTGCTTCCCCGCCCGCAGCCCGGCGCCGACACCGTCGACATCACCCGCCTCGCCGTCACAGCACCGCGCTGAACTCCCGGCATGACGGCATGACGGCATGACGGCATGACGGCATGACGACACGACGGGCGAACTCCCGGCAGCGGTGCGCCGCGCGGACCGGCCGGACGGCTCCATGGCACGACAACCAAGTCCTGAGCCCCGCGTCGACGGCTCGCAGCCGACAGGTTCCCCGGTGGACGCTGGTGTCGGCGAGAGCCGTCTGCCGCGAGCGCGCCTGCTCCGCGGCGTCGCGGGCGCCCCTCGTCGAACCGCGTGAAACCGATGACGCCTACATGGTCGCGTGCGAGCTGCCCAGCCTGAAGCTCGAGGACATCGACGTGGAGGCCGGCGACAGGGAGCCGGCCAGCACCGGCGAACTCGCCGAACGCGAGAACGAAGGCACCCTGCGCCGCACAACGCGCCGCACCGGCCGCTTCGAGTACCGGGCACTGCTGCCGGCCGAGGTCAAGGCCGGGCAGGTGACCGCGTCGCTCGCCGGCGGAATCCGCACCGTCACCGTTCCCAAAGCGCAGCCGGCCAAGGCCCACCATGCGGAGATCACCACCTGACCACGGTGGGACGGGGATGCGGCTCCTGCCGCCCGCCGAGCCCGGGTCTGGTCCTCCCCGGGCCCCGGCCGAGGGGGCCGCGGTCAGGTATGTGAGGAGCCGAGGGGCTGGAAGCCGGTTCTCACCTGGTGGCGGAGGGATCGGGCCGTCTCCGGGTCGAACGGCTCGGTGCTGGGGGTGAGCATCGCTGCGGCGGCCACGGCCACCCCCAGGGCGCAGGCGCTGACGGGGGCGTCGCCTGCGGTCAGTCGTGCGGCGATGGCGGCCACCATGCTGTCTCCCGCTCCGGCATCGCTCAGCGGCTCGCCCGGCAGCGGTGGCGCGTGCAGTTCGGTGTGGCCGTGACCGGTCGAGCACACTGCGCCCAGCGCTCCCACCGTGGTGACGGCGACTTCGGCGGCTCCTGTGGTGAGCAGGTGCTCGTTGACGGCTCGGGCGTCGTCGAAGCCGAGGACGTCCCGGCCGGTCAGGCTCGCGGCCTCTCTCCGGTTGCACCTGAGGAGGAAGCCGCCTTCCGCGAGTGCTCCGCTGAGCGCCGGCCCGGAGGTGTCCAGGATCAGCCGGGCTCCGGCTTGCTTGACGCGGCGGGCGACGAGCGCGTAGAAGTCGGCGGGCAGGCCGCTGGGCAGGCTGCCGCTGGCCACGACGTACGGGCAACTGCCGACGGCTTGCTCCAGCGCGTCGAGGCACCGCAGCCCCTCGTGTTCTCGCAGGCGTGGGCCGGGCGGCACGATGTGGTAGCTGTGACGCGTTTCGGTTTCGAATAGCACGAGTGCTTCGCGGGTCTCGTCCTGGATGCCGACGGAGACGTGGTCGACGCCTTCCTCGTCCAGCAGCCGGTTCAGGCGTAGGCCGACCTCGCCTCCGGCGGTGTGGACGGCGGTGGCCCGTCCTCCGAGCCGCACCACGCCACGGGCCACGTTGATCCCTCCGCCCCCGGCAGCCACCGACCTGACCCGGGCACGGTTCTTGCCGATGTCCGCCAGGTGCCCGACCTCCCAGGAGAGATCGACGGTGGGGTTCAGCGTCAAGGTGAGCACCGACGGTCCGCGGGCCTCCGTCCCTGAGCTCCTTGCTCCGCCCGCCCTCCTGCCGGTGGCGCGGGTCGGCGTTGCGGGCGGGCTCATCGTGGTACCCGGGCGGTCGCGCCCGCTCGTGCTCGACGCACCGTCTGCTGCACATGACCTTGCGTCATCGCGCTCACTTCCGTGGACACGGACGCGACCCACTTCCCATGTTGGGGCAAGCGCGAGGTCACCCGCATGTCGGCCCGGCCCCGGGCCGCCCCGCACCGCCCCGCATCCGGTGCTCGGCGCCCCTGCCCCCGGACTGCCGGGAAGGCGACAGCGGCGGACTGTGTCGTTTCCCGGGCGGGTGTCGTTCAAGAACTCGGCCGGGCTTCCGCCGAGCTGGCACGGGGGTGGCGGTCGAGCCAGTGGTAGGCGGCCAATTTGACGCGGTCGTTGATGAGGAACCAGAGCAGCGCGTAGGCCCAGACCATCCCGGCGCGGCCCCACCCGAGCGGAGGCATCAGGATGCCATGGACGGCGATGAGGGTGGCGATGAGCTGGGTGCCGATCACGGCTGCGAGGAGTAGGGGCGCCGGTGCGGGCCGGGACCAGAACGGGCCACGGGTGCGGGTGAGGAAGATCGTCAGATGGCCGGCGACCGAGAGCTTGAGGTAGATGAGGGTGCGGATCAGTTCCCGGTCGAGTCCGGACACCTCGTCGGCGAGGGCGAACAGGAGGAAGGACGCGGCCACGCCCGTCACACCGAGTAGGGAGGCGATGGTCAGGACGGTCCGCATGTCCCAGGCGGCGGGCCGGTCCGAGCCGCGGACACGGTCGTAGGCGATGGAGAGGATCGCCGCGTCGTTGAGCACCGCCAGAAACACGATCATCACGGGAGTGACGGGGAAGAAGTCCAGGGTGACGATGGCCAGAGTGATCAGGAGCAGGACCCTGATGGTCTCGGCAATGCGGTAGGTGGCGTAGCTGACCATGCGGGCGAAGATCTCCCGGGCCTGGCGGATGGCGTCGACGACGACCGACAGGCCGGGGGCGAGCAGGACTACGTCGGCGGCGGCGCGGGCGGCGTCGGTGGCGCCGGACACCGCGATCCCGGCATCTGCCTGCTTGAGCGCCGGGGCGTCGTTGACACCGTCACCGGTCATGCCCACGATGTGCCCGCGGGCCTGCAGCAGCTTCACGATCCGGTACTTGTGCTCGGGGAAGACCTGCGCGAACCCGTCCGCGGACTCCACACCCCGTGCCTGAGCGGCCTGCCGCTCCGACACCGGGGCGGCCTCCGGCTCCGAAGAGGCGGCCTCCGGCTCCGGAGAAGGGGAGGCGAGGCTGCCGGCCGGGAGGATGCGGTCGCCGAGCCCGATCCGGCGGGCGATCTCCCGGCCGATGGCGGCCTGGTCGCCGGTGACCATCTTCACCTCGACCCCGAGCGCGCGGGCCGCCGTGACAGTCGCGGCCGAGTCCTCCCGGGGCGGGTCGGCCAGCGGCACGACCCCCAGCAGCCGCCAGGCGCCCGGGTCGACGGCACGGGCCACGCCCAGCGCCCGGTAGCGTCGTCTCGGGCCCCGAACACGCACCGGCCGAGAACCCCGCCCCGCTGCGGAGCGCGCAAGGCGGCCCAGCCCGAGGGTCCAGCCAGTCGTGCCGGCCGCTGAGACGGCCGGCAGGAGCTACGGGTGCGTTCGGGGCACGGCAGGGGCTCAGGCGGTGGTGGCGCGGTGTACTCGGAGCCGGGCGTTCGTATGCTGACCCGCGGTGGCTCGGGACGACGGGCGGGCGGTGCGGTCGGTGGCGACATTTGTGCTGGTGCACGGGGCGATGCACGGAGGCTGGTGCTGGTCCCCGGTACGCCGGGGACTCACCGCGGCCGGGCACGAGGTGTTCACACCCAGCCTGACCGGACAGGGCGAACGGCGTGACGGGCTCACTCCTGAGATCGGTCTGTCGACCCATGTACGTGACCTTGCCGAACTGCTGTGGTTCGAGGACCTCACCGATGTGCATCTGGTGCTGCACAGCTACGCCGGTGTGCTCGCGGGTCCGCTCGCCGAAGCCGTCGGTGAACGGCTGGCCTCGGTGACCTTCCTCGCGGCCTTCCTCGTGGAGCCGGGGGAGTGCCTGCTGGACGTGGAGCCGCCCGAGGTCGCCGACGGCTACCGGCGGACCGCCCGGGAGCGGGGTGAGGGGTGGTTCCTCCCACCGGCGCCGGCGTTCCTGGAACAGTGGGGCATCCCGGACGACCTGCGTTCCCACGTGGGTGAGCGGCTGACGGCCTTTCCGCTGCGGTGCCAGACCGATGCCGCGCACTACGACCCCGCGCCGCTCGCGGCCCTTCCAGCCACCTACATCCGGCACACCCGGCCACCGCTGGAGAGCCTCGACCGGTCCTACGGCCGTGCGGTGCGGGCGGGTTGGGACATCCGGGAGATCGCCTGCGGACATGACGCCATACTGGCCGAGCCCGAGCGGACGGCGGCGCTGCTGGAGTCGATCGCGGGCGGCCGGTAGCGCCTGGTCCACTACCGGCATCCTCGCTGCTGGAGGGGGAGTCATGACATTGGTCCGCAAGGGATTACGACGGATCGTTGTCGACGGCGCCGCCTACCGCTGGCGGCCGAGAGGCAGGCCGATGTACTCCCGGGGGGCGGCCTGGTCGCCGTGCACGTTCGCGGTGGAGCAGGCGGACCTCCGGCGGGCGCTGCGCTCGTACGTGCTGCCTTCGCCACGACGGGACCGCGAACGGCCGGAGGAGATCGCAGCGGCGGTGAGGTGGATCGAGAAAGCGTCGCTGCCGGTGGCAGAACTCCGGGAGACCGTAAGCCCCTGAGGGACCCGGGGTTTTCGTCGTGTCGAAGGTGTGTCGGAAAGCATCGCTCAAGGAGTCGCAAAACGGTGGCTGACCTGCCAGAAGACCCGCCAAGATCACTACGTCGCCACTACGTGATCACTGTCATGGCGCTGCGTTCGGCGGCATCCCCCTGCACATACAACAAGACCCCGTCCTCAGCATCCAAGCTGGTGGCGGGGTCTTCAGGCACTCCATGCGAAGTGCCCCCGGCAGGATTCGAACCTGCGCACACGGCTCCGGAGGCCGTTGCTCTATCCCCTGAGCTACGGGGGCGTGCGCTGCGCTACTGCGCGGCGACGGGTAGAACACTACCAGCTCCGGGAGGGTGGCCGTGAACAGGTATTTCTGGTGCAGCGGAGGGGAGGCGGGGTGCCCCGGCGGGGGCGGAAGTGGGGAAAACCCGGACGCAGGGCGCTGCGGAGACCTACTCTCGAGTTGTGTCAGGCGCGTCCGGGCGAGTGCTCGTTGTCGACGACAACCGGGTCATTCGGCAGCTGATCAGGGTCAATCTCGAGCTGGAGGGCTTCGAGGTCGTGACCGCGGCCGATGGTGCCGAGTGCCTGGAGGTGGTGCAGCAGGTGCGGCCGGATGTGGTCACGCTGGATGTGGTGATGCCCCGGCTCGACGGTCTGCGGACCGCGGCGCGGCTCAGGGATGATCCGCGGACCAGACGTCTGCCGTTGGCGATCATCAGTGCCTGTACGCAGTACGAGGTGGAGACCGGGCTTGCCGCCGGGGTGGACGCGTTTCTTGCGAAACCGTTTGAGCCGGCCGAGTTGGTGCGGACGGTGCGGCAGTTGGTGCCTCGGGAGGGGCCGCCGCCCGTCGAGGGCAGGAGTGGAGTCGGGCGGGCGGGGAGCGCGCGGGGCTGACCGCATGGCGAAACCGGTTCGCGTTTGACCCCCCTGCCTCCCATACGCTTGTCCCGTGACCCCCGCTGAGCTCTCCCGCACCGTCCGGCACGCCGTGCGTCGGGCGGTCGACGAGGGTGCCCTGCGGGTGGCCGTTCCCGACAGCGTCAAGATCGAGCCGTCCCGTCCCGGCGGCCGCGGGGACTATGCGTCGGGCGTCGCCCTCCGGCTGGCCGGCGCCGCGGGGAAGAGCCCGCGCGAGGTGGCGGAGGTGCTCCGGGAGCGAGTCGAGTGCGGCGCCGGCATCGAGGCCGTGCACATCACCGGGGTCGGGTTCCTCAACTTCACCCTGGGCGGGGAGACCGTTCCCGAACTGCTGCGCCGCGTCCGCGAGCAGGGAGAGCGCTACGGGTACAAGGACGGGGATGGGGACGGGGACAAGGACGGTTACGGAGACGGGGACAAGGACGGTTACGGAGGCGGGGGCGGTCTCGCCGGGCAGCCCGTCGTCCTCCGTACGCCGCGTGAGCTGCGTGCCCGCGTGATGGCGGAGACCCTTGTGAGGCTGCTCCGCAGCCAGGGAGCCCCCGCCGAGCTCCGCGATGACGGGATCTCTGACTCCGAGCTCCGCGATGACGAGACCCCTGACGCTGAGCTCCGCGACGCCGAGCTCCGCAGCATCGAGCTCCGAGACGCCGGGGAGGCCGTCCGCGTCCGGGGCGTGGACGACCAGGATCTGCTGCGGCGGCTCGGCGACGACGCCGGGCGCTGGGCCCTCCTCCGGGCCGCTCCCGGAGATCGGCCCCAGACCCGGAGTCCCCTCCTGCAGAAGGAGGAGAACGGGCTGTTCCGGGTGCAGTACGCGGCCTCCCGCGCTCGCGCCCTCACCCGCGGCGCCGCTCAGCTGGGGTTTGCGAGCCGGTACGAGGAGGACGTCCGCTGCGCCGACGTCAGTCAGGGGATCCGTGACTACCCGGCCGTCCTCGCCTCAGCCGCCCGCCTCCGTTCCCCCGACCGGCTCGCCCGCCATCTGGAGGCGCTCGCCGACGCCCTGCTTGCCTTCCAGCACACCGTGCTGCCCCGTGGCGACGAGAAACCCTCGGCCGCCCACCGGTCCCGGCTCGCCCTCGCCGAAGCCGCCGGGACGGTGCTGGCCGGCGGCCTGGGACTCCTCGGCGTCAGTGCACCCGAATACGTGTAACAGCCGTACGCAACAGCCGTAGGCAACAGCGGTAAGAGAGAGACAGATGAGCCGATCCGCGCACCCCGCCGGGCCCCGTCACGCCGATGTGCTTCCCGAGGGGCACTACACCGCCCCGCCCGCCGACCTCAACGCCCTGGACGCCAAGGTCTGGTCCCGCACCGTGCAGCGTGGCGAGGACGGCGTCGTCACCGTCGGCGGGATGGAAGTGACCCGGCTCGCCGAGGAGTTCGGCACGCCCGCGTACTTCCTCGACGAGGCCGACTTCCGGGCCCGCTGCCGCGCCTGGGCCGACGCCTTCGGGCCCGACGCCGACGTGTTCTACGCGGGGAAGGCGTTCCTGTCCCGTGCCGTCGTGCGCTGGCTCACCGAGGAGGGGCTCAACCTCGACGTCTGTTCCGGCGGGGAGCTCGCCACCGCCCTGGACGCCGGGATGCCCGCCGAGCGGATCGCCTTCCACGGCAACAACAAGTCGCAGGAGGAGATCGAGCGGGCCGTGAGCGCCGGCGTCGGGCGCATCGTCCTCGACTCCTTCCAGGAGATCGTCCGCGTCGCGCACGTCGCCCAGGCGCAGGGCAGGCGGCAGCGCGTGCAGATCCGCGTCACCGTCGGCGTCGAAGCGCATACGCACGAGTTCATCGCCACCGCCCACGAGGACCAGAAGTTCGGCATCGGGCTCGCGGACGGGCAGGCCGCCGAGGCCGTGCGGCGGGCGCTGAAGCTGGACGGCCTGGAGCTCATCGGCATCCACTCGCACATCGGATCGCAGATCTTCGACATGGCGGGCTTCGAGGTGTCGGCCCGCCGGGTGGTGCAGCTGCTCGCCCAGGTGCGGGACGAGCACGGCGTCGAGCTGCCCGAGATCGACCTGGGCGGCGGGCTCGGCATCGCGTACACCTCCGAGGACGACCCCAGGGAGCCGCACGACATCGCCAAGGCGCTGCGCGAGATCGTCACCCGGGAGTGCGAGGCCGCGAAGCTGCGCACCCCGCGCATCTCCGTCGAGCCGGGGCGGGCCATTGTCGGGCCCTCCGCGTTCACGCTCTACCGCGTCGGCACGATCAAGCCGCTGCACGGCCTGCGGACGTATGTGAGCGTCGACGGCGGCATGTCGGACAACATTCGCACCGCGCTGTACGACGCGGAGTACAGCGTCGCCCTTGTCTCTCGTACGTCCGACGCCGCGCCCATGCTCAGCCGGGTCGTCGGCAAGCACTGTGAGAGCGGCGACATCGTGGTCAAGGACGCGTTCCTGCCGGCCGACGTGGCGCCGGGCGATCTGCTCGCCGTGCCGGCGACCGGCGCGTACTGCCGTTCCATGGCCAGCAACTACAACCATGCGCTCCGCCCGCCGGTCGTCGCCGTCAAGAACGGCCGGGCGCGCGTGATCGTCCGGCGCGAGACCGAGGAGGACCTGCTGCGCCTCGACGTCGGCTGAACTGCCGGCTGAACCGTCGGCTGAACTGCTGGCTGAACCGTCGGCCGACGATCGAGGCGACATCGGATGATGGAATAGGCGTCTCGCGATCTGGACCGAGGGTGGAAACTCTCATCCGGTGCGTGAGACTGGATCGATTCATGCTTGAAGTGAGAAACGAGGTCGGATGATGCGTACGCGTCCGCTGAAGGTGGCGCTGCTGGGCTGTGGAGTGGTCGGCTCAGAGGTGGCGCGCATCATGACGACGCACGCGGACGACCTCGCCGCGCGCATCGGCGCCCCGGTGGAGCTCGCCGGGGTGGCCGTGCGCCGCCCCTCCAAGGTGCGGGAGGGCATCGACCCGGCGCTGATCACCACCGATGCGACCGCCCTGGTCAAACGCGGCGACCTCGACGTGGTCGTCGAGGTCATCGGGGGCATCGAGCCCGCCCGCACCCTCGTCACCACCGCCTTCGAGCACGGCGCGTCCGTCGTCTCCGCCAACAAGGCGCTGCTCGCCGAGGACGGCGCCACGCTGTACGCCGCGGCCGAGCAGCACGGGCGCGACCTGTACTTCGAGGCCGCGGTCGCCGGCGCCATCCCGCTGATCAGGCCGCTGCGCGAGTCCCTGGCCGGCGACAAGGTCAACCGGGTGCTCGGCATCGTGAACGGCACCACCAACTTCATCCTCGACCGGATGGACTCCTCCGGCGCCGGGTACTCGGAGGCGCTCGACGAGGCCACCGCCCTGGGGTACGCCGAGGCCGACCCGACCGCCGACGTGGAGGGCTTTGACGCCGCCGCCAAGGCCGCCATCCTCGCCGGGATCGCCTTCCACACCCGCGTACGCCTCGACGACGTCTACCGCGAGGGGCTGACCGAGGTCACCGCCGCCGACATGGCCTCCGCCCGCCGCATGGGCTGCACCGTCAAGCTGCTGGCCATCTGCGAGCGGGCCGCCGACGGACAGTCGGTGACCGCCCGGGTCCACCCCGCGATGATCCCGCTCAGCCACCCGCTCGCCTCCGTGCGCGAGGCGTACAACGCGGTCTTCGTCGAGGCGGAGGCGGCCGGGCAGCTGATGTTCTACGGTCCCGGGGCCGGCGGCGCGCCCACGGCCTCGGCCGTTCTGGGGGATCTGGTCGCCGTCTGCCGCAACCGGCTGGCCGAGTCGACGGGGCCCGGCGAGTCCGCGTACACCCAGCTGCCCGTGAGCCCCATGGGCGAGGTCGTCACGCGCTACCACATCAGCCTGGACGTGGCCGACAAGCCCGGCGTGCTCGCGCAGGTCGCCACGGTCTTCGCCGAGCACGGAGTGTCGATCGATACTGTTCGGCAGCAGGGCAAGGACGGCGAGGCGTCCCTCGTCGTCGTCACCCACCGCGCGCCCGACGCCGCCCTCTCCGGGACCGTCGAGGCGCTGCGCAAGCTCGACACCGTGCGCGGTGTCGCCAGCATCATGCGGGTTGAAGGAGAGTAAACACCCATGAGCACCCATCAGTGGCGCGGCATCATCGAGGAGTACCGGGACCGGCTCCCGGTCACGGACACCACGCCTGTCGTCACGCTCCGTGAGGGTGGCACTCCGCTCGTGCCGGCGCAGGTCATCTCCGAGCGCACGGGCTGCGAGGTGCACCTCAAGGTCGAGGGCGCCAACCCCACCGGGTCCTTCAAGGACCGCGGCATGACGATGGCGATCACCCGCGCCAAGGAGGAGGGCGCGAAGGCGGTCATCTGCGCCTCCACGGGCAACACGTCCGCCTCCGCGGCCGCCTACGCCGTCCGGGCGGGCATGGTGTGCGCCGTCCTCGTTCCGCAGGGCAAGATCGCGCTCGGCAAGATGGGTCAGGCGCTCGTCCACGGCGCCCGCATCCTCCAGGTCGACGGGAACTTCGACGACTGTCTTGATCTCGCCCGTGGATTGTCCGACAACTACCCTGTCGCGCTGGTCAATTCGGTCAATCCCGTCCGTATAGAGGGGCAGAAGACCGCGGCGTTCGAAATCGTCGACGCGCTCGGCGACGCCCCCGACATCCATGTGCTGCCGGTCGGCAACGCCGGCAATATCACCGCATACTGGAAGGGCTACACGGAGTACGCGGCCGACAAGACCGCTTCCCGCACCCCCCGGATGTGGGGTTTCCAGGCCTCCGGCTCCGCGCCCCTCGTGCGCGGCGAAGTGGTCAAGGACCCGTCGACCATCGCCACCGCCATCCGCATCGGCAATCCGGCCTCCTGGCAGTACGCGCTCGCGGCCCGGGATGAGTCGGGCGGCTTCATCGATGAGGTGACGGACCGTGAGATCCTGCGGGCGTACCGGCTGTTGGCCGCGCAGGAGGGCGTCTTCGTGGAGCCCGCCTCCGCCGCCTCCGTCGCCGGTCTGCTCAAGGCCGCAGAGCAGGGCAAGGTGGACCCGGGGCAGCGGATCGTCTGCACTGTGACCGGGAACGGCCTCAAGGATCCCGACTGGGCGGTGGCGGGTGCGCCTCAGCCCATCACGGTCCCGGTGGACGCCGCCACGGCCGCGCAGCACCTCGGCCTGATCTGATCGGTCGGAGAGTTCCGGCGAGCTGTTTATGGCCGGAAAGGGACTGGAAACGACCTAGAACCGGTCCCTCGAAGGCTGGCAAGCCGGACAACGGCGTACGTAGGGGCACAGCAGGCTCGCGACACGCATCGTGCGCCTCCTGTGCGCCCTATGTCGCCACAGAACCTTCCTTCGATAGGCTGTGCCGAGGCCGCCCCGCCGCATATGCCGCGGCGATGCCGCCGTTGTCGTCGTCCGGGCCAGGTCCGCCGCTGGCCCTGCCGTCACGACGGGCCGCGGGTGTCGGCCCTCCCCCTCCCTCTCGAAGTCCTCGTCACGCAGAATCACCACGCAGAATCACCAGCAGAATCACTTAGAGCCGAACCAAGGAGAGTCGTCGAGCGATGGCCGGTCCAGCGTTCCGCGCCGCCGCCGTACGGGTGCGCGTCCCCGCCACCAGCGCCAACCTCGGCCCGGGCTTCGACGCCCTGGGCCTGTCGCTGGGTCTGTACGACGACGTGGTCGTCCGGGTCGCCGACTCCGGCCTGCACATCGACATCGCCGGCGAGGGCGCCGAGACGCTGCCCCGCGACGAGGAGCATCTGCTCGTACGCTCCCTGCGCGCCGCGTTCGACCTGCTCGGCGGACAGCCGCGCGGCCTGGAGGTCGTCTGCGCCAACCGCATCCCGCACGGGCGCGGCCTCGGATCGTCGTCCGCAGCCATCTGCGCCGGAATCGTCGCCGCCCGCGCGGTGACGATAGGAGGCGAGGCCCGGCTCGACGACGCCGCGCTGCTGGAGCTGGCCACCGAGATCGAGGGGCATCCCGACAATGTGGCCGCCTGTCTGCTCGGCGGTTTCACGCTCGCCTGGACCGACGCCGGCGCTGCGCGGGCCATCAGGATGGACCCCGCGGATTCCGTCGTTCCGGTGGTCTTCGTGCCCAGCAAGCCCCTCCTCACCGAGACCGCCCGCGGTCTGCTGCCGCGCACGGTCCCGCATGTGGACGCGGCGGCCAACGCGGGCCGGGCCGCGCTGCTCGTCGAGGCGCTGACCAGACGCCCCGAGCTGCTGCTGCCCGCCACAGAGGACCGGCTCCACCAGGAGTACCGCGCCCCGGCCATGCCGGAGAGCGCCGCCCTGGTGGGCAGACTGCGCGCCGACGGGGTGCCCGCAGTGATCTCCGGCGCGGGCCCCACGGTGCTCGCGCTGGCCGAGGACGGTGTGGCCGACAAGGTCGCACGGCTGGCGGGCGAGGGATGGGCGGCCAACCGGCTCACCTTCGACGCCGCGGGAGCGAGCGTTCTGCCGCTTGCCCCGTAGGGCCACGCAGTGACACGTGATTGCCGGTGTTGGAGAGGGGGAATGTTTGTTGGAGCCGGTAGTGTTAACCTCAAGTCTGCAGCCGTCGTCATTACGACACGGTGCTGTGCGTCCCCTCTCGGGACCACCCTTCTTCCAGGAGCCTCCCCAACTGCCTGAGCAGCCTGCCTGAGCAGTTTTGAGCACGCTCCGGAACCGGCACGACACCCCTCGCTTCCCGCCGGCGGGCAGCGCGGCGGGATCTCGGGCCGGGCCTTGCACGTATATCTCTTCCGCCGAAATCCCCGGCGGGACCACCGCCCCGACACGGTCCGCACCAACAAGGACTGCGGTCGGACAGCACAACCGGTCGCCGAGCCAGAAGGCCGACGTCCGCTCCAGGGAAGGACCCTTCGTGAGCGACACCACCGATCTGATGGGCGTGAGCGCCGACAACAACGTCGACAACTCCGCGCCCGCCGCAGGTGCTGCCTCCGGCACCACCTCACGGCGCCGCCGCTCCGGCACCGGCCTCGAGGGCATGGTCCTGGCCGAGCTGCAGCAGGTCGCGTCCGGCCTCGGCATCAGGGGCACGGCGCGGATGCGCAAGAGCCAGCTGATCGAGGTCATCAAGGAGGCGCAGGCAGCCGGAGGGGCTTCCGCGCCGAAGACCGCCGAGGCCGGCGAGGCCGCGGCCAAGCCCAAGCGGCGCGCCACGTCCAAGACGCGCACCGGCGAGGCCGCCGACAAGGCCGCCGCCTCGGAAAAGACCGAGAAGGCCGAGAAGGCCGAGAAGCCGGAGAAGGCCGCGAGGAAGGCCGACAAGGCGGAGACCCGCGAGCCCGCCGCCGCATCCGAGCGGGCCGAGAAGGCCGTCGCACAGCAGCAGATCGAGATCCCCGGTCAGCCGGCCAGCGACGACCAGCCGGTCGGCGAGCGCCGCCGTCGCCGTGCGACCGCCCAGGCGGGCAGCCCGGAGGCCAAGGGCGAGCCCCGCGCCGAAGGCGGCGTGGACACCGCCGTCGAGGTCAGGGCGGACGTCCGCACCGAGACCAGGTCCGAGGCGAAGACGGCCACCCAGACGGAGACCAAGCCGGACACGCAGGCCGAGGCCTCCGGCGGCGGCCAGGAAGGCGGCGACGGCCGTCAGGGCCGTGGCGAGCGCGGCCAGCGCGACCGCCGCGGCCGCCGCGGCAAGGGCGACGACCAGCAGGGCGGCGGCCAGCAGGGGCAGGGCCAGGGCCGTCAGCAGCAGGGCGACGGCCGTCAGGGCCGTCAGGACGACTTCGACGACGACGGCCAGGGTGGCCGCCGCGGCCGCCGCGGGCGCTACCGCGACCGCCGTGGCCGCCGCGGCCGCGACGACTTCGCCGGCGAGCCGCAGCTGTCCGAGGACGACGTCCTGATCCCCGTCGCGGGCATCCTCGACATCCTCGACAACTACGCGTTCATCCGGACCTCCGGCTATCTGCCCGGCCCGAACGACGTGTACGTCTCCCTCGCCCAGGTCCGCAAGAACGGCCTGCGCAAGGGCGACCACGTCACCGGCGCGGTCCGCCAGCCCAAGGAAGGCGAGCGCCGCGAGAAGTTCAACGCGCTCGTCCGCCTGGACTCCGTCAACGGCATGGCCCCCGAATCGGGTCGCGGCCGCCCGGAGTTCAACAAGCTGACCCCGCTCTACCCGCAGGACCGGCTCCGCCTGGAGACCGACCCGGGCGTCCTGACCACGCGGATCATCGACCTCGTGTCGCCGATCGGCAAGGGCCAGCGCGGTCTGATCGTGGCCCCGCCGAAGACCGGCAAGACCATGATCATGCAGTCGGTCGCCAACGCGATCACCCACAACAACCCCGAGTGCCACCTGATGGTCGTCCTCGTCGACGAGCGTCCGGAAGAGGTCACCGACATGCAGCGGTCGGTCAAGGGCGAGGTCATCTCCTCGACCTTCGACCGCCCGGCCGAGGACCACACCACCGTCGCCGAGCTGGCCATCGAGCGCGCCAAGCGCCTGGTGGAGCTGGGCCACGACGTGGTCGTCCTGCTGGACTCGATCACCCGCCTGGGCCGTGCGTACAACCTGGCGGCCCCCGCCTCCGGGCGCATCCTGTCCGGCGGTGTCGACTCCACCGCGCTCTACCCGCCCAAGCGCTTCTTCGGCGCCGCGCGCAACATCGAGGACGGCGGCTCGTTGACGATCCTCGCCACCGCGCTGGTCGACACCGGCTCGCGCATGGACGAGGTGATCTTCGAGGAGTTCAAGGGCACCGGCAACATGGAGCTCAAGCTCGACCGGAAGCTCGCCGACAAGCGCATCTTCCCGGCGGTGGACGTGGACGCGTCCGGCACCCGCAAGGAGGAGATCCTGCTCGGCGGCGAGGAGCTCGGCATCGTCTGGAAGCTGCGCCGAGTGCTGCACGCGCTCGACCAGCAGCAGGCGATCGAGCTGCTGCTGGACAAGATGAAGCAGACGAAGTCCAACGCGGAGTTCCTGCTGCAGATCCAGAAGACCACGCCGTCCGCCGGAAACGGCAACGACTGAGCGGCTGACGACCGACGGCTGACGGCTGACGGCTGACGGTCTCTCGTCGAAGCGAACGCCTCGCGCCCACTGCCTCCGCGGTGGGCGCGAGGCGTTTCCCAGCTCGTTTCCCGGCCCGTTCCCGGCCCGTTCCCGGCCCGTTCCCGGCCCGACTCCCGACTCGTTTCCCCGTTCGTTCTCAGTGAGTTCTCACCTGCGCGTGCAACCCTTCGGCCCGCTGCCCCGTCTGACAACTGCAGGGGGACGAAAAGGACGCAACCGCGCCAACCGGCTGTTCATAGAGACGAACTGAGGGGACTATGGCCGACCAGAGCAGCAGCGGCAGTCGAATACGCAGCAGCGGCAAACGCCGCAAGCCGCCCAGTGGGGGACGCCGGGCGCTGACGATCCTCGCCTGGTCCGCGGCCGGAATCGCCCTCATCGGCGGCTCCGGCCTCGGCTATGTGTACGTCACTCTCAACGACAACATCCAGGGCGTCGACATCAACGCCGCCCTCGGCGCCGACCGCCCCGACGACGTCGACAACGGCTCCATGGACATCCTCGTCCTGGGCTCCGACTCCCGATCCGGCGCCAACTCCGAGTACGGCGCGGACGAGGGGGGCGCACGCTCCGACACCGCGATGATCGTCCATGTCTACGAAGGCCACAAGAGGGCCTCCGTCGTCTCCATCCCCCGCGACACCCTGGTCACCAGGCCCATGTGCGCCGACGCCGAGGGCGCGACCGTCCCCGCCCGGCCGCGCGTCATGTTCAACACGGCATACGAGGTCGGCGGGCCGGCCTGCGCCGTGAAGACCGTGGAGACCATGTCCGGCATCCGCATGGACCACTACATCGAGGTCGACTTCACCGGCTTCAAGAGGCTCGTCGACGAACTCGGCGGCGTGAAGATCACCACCACCCGGGCGATCGAGGACGGCAAGAGTCATCTCGACCTCCAGCCGGGCGCCCACACCCTCGACGGGGAGCAGTCCCTCGGCCTCGTACGCACCCGCAAGAGCGTCGGCGACGGCAGCGACCTGGGGCGGATACAGCTCCAACAGGCGTTCATCAAGGCCCTCATCGACCAGGTGAAGTCCGTCGGCGTCCTCACCAGCCCGAAGAAGCTCTTCGACCTCGCCGACACCGCCACCAAGGCCATCACCCCCGACTCCGAACTGGACTCGGTCGACGAGCTGACCGGCTTCGCCAGGACCCTGTCCGGCCTCGGCGCGGACGACGTCCAGATGATCACGCTGCCGGTCCGGTACGACACCGTCGACCCCAACCGCGTGGTGCCGCTGCTCGGAGCCTCCCAGCAGGTCTGGACGGCCCTGAAACAGGACAAGCCGATCCCCGCCTCCGCCACCGAGGACGCCGTGACCGGGCAGGCCGCGGGAGTGGTCGAACAACCGAGCGGTCGAATGGCCGAATAGCCGAACAGCGGGATAGCCGGATAGTCGAGTGGCGGAGCAGTCGAAATGGCCGCCGACGCCGCAGTCCGGCACCCGCCGGGTAACCGGACGATCACGCAGCAGAGCCGGAATTCCGGCATGCGTGAACCGGAATAGACGGGGGCCGCCCCCGGTTTTGGTGAGATGCGGCCGGTACTGGCAGACTGGTACGTCGGCTCCGGTTCACGCACCCGCATCCCGCGCGTGCGAC
Organism: Streptomyces sp. MUM 178J; assembly: GCF_022414575.1. Lineage (GTDB taxonomy): Bacteria > Actinomycetota > Actinomycetes > Streptomycetales > Streptomycetaceae > Streptomyces > Streptomyces chengmaiensis. The sequence continues at coordinate 232,470 of NZ_JADWYQ010000003.1, forward strand.
CCGGCGCCCTCCCGAATCTAGGAGACACCTTGAAGCGCGACATCCACCCCGAGTACGTCGAGACCCAGGTCAGCTGCACCTGCGGCGCGGCGTTCACTACCCGCAGCACGATCGAAGCCGGTTCCATCCGCGCCGAGGTCTGCTCCGAGTGCCACCCGTTCTACACGGGCAAGCAGAAGATCCTCGACACCGGTGGCCGTGTGGCCCGCTTCGAGGCCCGCTTCGGCAAGGCCGCCGGCTCCGCCAAGAAGTAGCGAGCCACTGCGCCGGTCTTCGGCTGTCCCTGCGCGGGGCGGCCGGGACCGGCGTTTGGCGTCCTACACCCCCTTTCGCGTCACCTATCGCGTCATCCCCATCAGGAGCCCCCGATGTTCGAGGCGGTCGAGGAACTGGTCGGCGAACACGCCGACCTCGAGAAGCAGCTCGCCGACCCTTCGGTCCACGCCGACCAGGCCAATGCGCGCAAGCTCAACAAGCGCTACGCCGAGCTGACCCCGATCGTGGCCGCGTACCGCTCCTGGAAGCAGACCGGGGACGACATCGGGACGGCGCGTGAACTGGCCGCCGACGACCCCGACTTCGCCGACGAGGTCAAGGAGCTCGAGAAGCACCGCGAGGAGCTCACCGAGAAGCTGCGGCTGCTGCTGGTACCCCGCGACCCCAGCGACGACAAGGACGTCATCCTCGAGGTCAAGGCGGGCGCGGGCGGCGACGAGTCCGCGCTGTTCGCCGGCGACCTGCTGCGGATGTATCTGCGCTACGCGGAGCGCGCCGGCTGGAAGACCGAGATCATCGACGCCACCGAGTCCGAGCTGGGCGGCTACAAGGACGTCCAGGTCGCGGTGAAGAGCCGCGGCGGGGCCGCAGAGCCCGGCCAGGGCGTCTGGGCGCGCCTGAAGTACGAGGGCGGGGTGCACCGCGTGCAGCGCGTGCCCGCCACCGAGTCCCAGGGCCGCATCCACACCTCCGCGGCCGGTGTGCTGGTCACCCCGGAGGCCGAGGAGATCGACGTCGAGATCAACCCGAACGATCTGCGGATCGACGTCTACCGCTCCTCCGGGCCCGGCGGTCAGTCGGTCAACACCACCGACTCGGCGGTGCGCATCACCCATCTGCCGACCGGCGTCGTAGCCTCGTGCCAGAACGAGAAGAGCCAGCTCCAGAACAAGGAGCAGGCGCTGCGCATCCTGCGTTCCAGGCTGCTGGCCATGGCGCAGGAGGAGGCCGAGAAGGAGGCCGCGGACGCCCGCCGCAGCCAGGTGCGCACCGTGGACCGCTCCGAGAAGATCCGTACGTACAACTTCCCGGAGAACCGGATCTCGGACCACCGGGTCGGCTTCAAGGCGTACAACCTGGACCAGGTGCTCGACGGAGATCTGGACACGGTGATCCAGGCGTGCGTCGACGCGGACGCCGCGGCGAAGCTCGCCGCCGCGCAGTGACGGGCAACGACGCGCGGTAATGCGCAACAACTGGCACGTGCTGGAGGGAACAGCGTGAACCTGCTGCTCGCCGAGGTGGCCCAGGCCACCCAGCGGCTGGCCGACGCCGGCGTGCCCTCGCCGCGTTTCGACGCGGAGGAGCTCGCCGCGTTCGTGCACGGTGTGAAACGAGGAGAGCTGCACAGCGTCAAGGACGAGGACTTCGACGCCCGCTACTGGGAGGCCGTCGCCCGCCGCGAGGCCCGTGAACCCCTCCAGCACATCACCGGCCGCGCATTCTTCCGCTATCTGGAGCTCCAGGTCGGCCCCGGGGTCTTCGTGCCGCGGCCGGAGACGGAGGCCGTCGTCGACTGGGCCATACAGGCCGTACGCGCCATGGACGTCGTCGAACCGCTGATCGTCGACCTCTGCACCGGCTCCGGCGCGATCGCGCTCGCCATGGCGCAGGAGGTGCCGCGCTCGCGCGTGCACGCCGTGGAACTGTCCGAGGACGCGCTGAGGTGGGCCCGCAAGAACGCCGAAGGCTCCCGCGTCACCGTCCACCACGGCGACGCCCTGGCCGCGCTGCCGGAACTGGACGGGCAGGTCGACCTCGTCATCTCCAATCCGCCGTACATTCCGCTCACAGAGTGGGAGTATGTCGCCCCCGAGGCACGTGACCACGACCCGCAGATGGCGCTGTTCTCCGGAGAGGACGGGCTCGACGTCATCCGGGGCCTGGAACGCACCGCCCACCGGCTGCTGCGTCCGGGCGGCCTGGTGGTCGTCGAGCACGCGGACACCCAGGGCGGCCAGGTGCCGTGGATCTTCAGTGAGGAGAGCGGCTGGGCGGATGCGGCGGACCACCCGGACCTCAACAACCGGCCGCGGTTCGCGACGGCCCGCAAGGCCACGCCGTGACCGCGTCCGCGACCCTGACGCGCCCCGCTTCCCCTTTGACCGCCATGACCGATGCGAACGACATGAGGAGGGCCGGCTGATGGCTCGGCGATACGACTGCAACGACGCGACCGACCGCGCCACCGGCCTGCGCGAGGCCGCGTCGGCCGTACGGCGCGGCGAGCTCGTCGTGCTGCCCACCGACACCGTCTACGGGATCGGTGCGGACGCCTTCAGCTCGGAGGCCGTGGCCGATCTGCTGGACGCCAAGGGCCGCGGGCGCAATATGCCCACCCCCGTGCTGATCGGTTCGCCGAACACCCTGCACGGGCTGGTCACCGACTTCTCCGAGAAGGCATGGGAACTGGTCGACGCCTTCTGGCCGGGTGCGCTGACGCTGGTCGCCCGGCACCAGCCGTCCCTCCAGTGGGACCTCGGCGACACCCGCGGCACCGTGGCCATCCGCATGCCGCTGCACCCGGTCGCCATCGAACTGCTCACCGAGGTGGGCCCGATGGCCGTCTCCTCCGCGAATCTCACCGGGCACCCGGCGCCCGAGGACTGCGACTCGGCCCAGGAGATGCTCGGCGACTCCGTGTCCGTGTACCTCGACGGCGGCCCGACGCCCGGCATCGTGCCGTCCTCGATCGTCGATGTGACGGGGGACGTCCCGGCGCTGCTGCGCGAGGGCGCGCTGTCCCCGGAGGAGCTGCGCAAGGTCGTACCCGACCTCGAGGTGGCGAATTGACCGCCCCTGAGGGGCGTGGCATAGGTACGGCGGTCGCCACGGGCGACACGTTCAGAATCCTCCACGTCAGCACCGGCAATGTGTGCCGCTCGCCGATCACCGAGCGGCTGACGCGGCATGCCCTGAGCAACCGCCTCGGCGACCGCCTGACCGGCGGCCTGATCGTGGAGAGCGCGGGCACCTGGGGGCACGAGGGGGCCCCGATGGAGGCCAACGCGGAAATCGTGCTCGCGGACTTCGGGGCGGACGCGAGCGGGTTCACGGGGCGGGAGCTGCTGGACGAGCATGTGATCCGCGCGGATCTCGTCCTCACCGCGACGAGGGACCACCGGGCGCAGGTCATCTCCATGGGGCACTCCGCGGGACTGCGCACCTTCACGCTGAAGGAGTTCACCCGGCTGGTCCGGGCCATAGACCCCGCCACCCTCCCCGACCCCCGCGACGGCGTCGTCCAGCGCGCCCGGTCCCTGGTGCAGGCCGCGGCGGCGCTACGGGGGTGGCTGCTGGCGCCGAACCCCGACGCGGACGAGGTCCACGATCCTTACGGCGCGCCGATCACGTTCTTCCGCTCGATCGGCGACGAGATTCAGCAGGCGCTGGATCCGGTGGTGACGGCGCTGACGGGGGTCGCGGGGCGGGGCTGACCCTTTCCGGGGCTCCGCCCCCGGACCCCTTGCGCCTCAATCGCCGGCGGGGCTGGGTGGTGCGGGTCCTGGCGCCTCAATCGCCGGCGGGGCTCCGCCCCCGAACCCCTTGCGCCTCGATTGCGGCGGGGCTGGGTTTCTGGCCCTTGCGCCTCGATTGCGGCGGGGCTGGGTTTCTGGCCCTTGCGCCTCGATTGCGGCGGGGCTGGGTTTCTGGCCCCTGCCCTTCAATCGTCGGCGGGGCTGGATTTTCCAGCCCGTCCGGCGCTTGAGGACACGGCCGAAGGCCGCACAGGGGGCGCGGGGCGGCAGCCCGCAGCTCCTCCCCGGAAGGGGGTCTGGGGGCTTGCCCCCAGTTGCGGGAAGGGGCGGGGAGGGGAAAACACCCCCCGGCCGACACCAGGCGGCCCCCGCCCCCTCGGCCTACATTGGAGAGGCCGGAACCGCACCGTCCACGCCGGGAGCCCCGCCATGCCGGTGACCGCCGCGGCAACCGCCGCCCCCGCCCCCGCGGACTTCGAGGCGCTGCGCCGGCAGGACCCGAGGATCGCCGAGGTGATCCTCGGCGAGACGGCCCGGCAGGCGGAAGGGCTCCAGCTCATCGCCGCGGAGAACTTCACCTCGCCCGCCGTGCTGGCCGCGCTCGGCTCGCCGCTGGCGAACAAGTACGCCGAGGGCTACCCCGGGGCCCGCCACCACGGCGGCTGCGAGCTGGTCGACGCGGCCGAGCGGATCGCCGTCGAGCGGGTCAAGGACCTCTTCGGGGCCGAGCATGCCAATGTGCAGCCGCACTCCGGCTCCTCCGCCGTCCTCGCGGCCTATGCCGCCCTGCTGCGGCCCGGTGACACCGTGCTCGCCATGGGACTGGCGTACGGCGGGCATCTCACCCACGGCTCGCCGTCCAACTTCTCCGGCCGCTGGTTCGACTTCGTCGGGTACGGCGTGGACGCCGAGACCGGTCTCATCAACTACGACGAAGTCGACGCACTGGCCCACCGCGACCGGCCGAAGGCCATCGTCTGCGGCTCGATCTCCTACCCCCGCCACCCCGACTACGCCGTCTTCCGGGAGATCGCGGACGAGGTGGGGGCCTGTCTGATCGCGGACGCGGCCCATCCCATCGGGTTGGTGGCGGGCGGCGCGGCCCCGAGCCCGGTCCCGTACGCGGACGTCGTGTGCGCCACCACGCACAAGGTGCTGCGCGGACCGCGCGGCGGGATGATCCTGTGCGGGGCGGATCTCGCGGAGCGCATCGACCGGGCGGTCTTCCCCTTCAGTCAGGGCGGTGCGCAGATGCATACGATCGCGGCGAAGGCCGTCGCCTTCGGGGAGGCGGCGACACCCGCGTTCGGGGAGTACGCGCATCAGGTGGTCGCCAATGCGCGCGTGCTTGCCGATGCGCTCGCCGCGGAGGGCTTGGAGGTCCTGACCGGCGGCACGGACACCCATCTCATCGGCGTCGACCCGGCTCCGCTCGGCGTGGACGGCAGGACCGCCCGCGGCCGGCTCGCTGCGGCCGGTCTGGTGCTCGACACCTGCGCCCTGCCGTACGGGGACGGGCGCGGCATCCGTCTGGGCACGGCCGCGGTGACGACGCAGGGCATGGGGGAGGCCGAAATGGGGCGTATCGCCACGTTGTTCGCCAAGGCCGTCAGGGACGGGGCCGAAGAGGGCGGGGAGTTGATCGGAAAGGTACGTGCGGAAGTCCGCGAGCTGACCGGTAGATTTCCCCCCTATCCGGGGTAGCCGGCGGCGGTGCAACCACCGCGCTGGTTCCGGTTGTCCTCATCCATGCGGCGACCAGAGCTAGGGTGTGGGGCTGAGATGGCCAGCGATTCCTGTGGGGCAGCCCGTGCGTGATTACCTGCTGACACTGTGTGTCACGGCCGCGGTGACGTATCTGCTCACCGGGCCGGTGCGCAAGTTCGCCATCGCCACCGGTGCGATGCCGGAGATCCGCGCGCGGGACGTCCACCGGGAGCCCACGCCCCGGCTCGGCGGGATCGCCATGTTCTTCGGCCTGTGCGCGGGGCTGCTCGTCGCGGACCATCTGCAGAACCTGAACAGCGTGTTCGAGCTGTCCAACGAGCCGCGTGCGCTGCTCTCCGGCGCGGCCCTGATCTGGATCATCGGCGTCCTCGACGACAAGTTCGAGATCGACGCGCTGATCAAGCTCGGCGGACAGATGATCGCGGCGGGTGTGATGGTGATGCAGGGTCTTACGATCCTGTGGCTGCCGATCCCGGGTGTCGGCACGGTCTCCCTGACGCAGTGGCAGGGCACGCTGCTGACCGTGGCCCTGGTGGTCATCACCATCAACGCGGTCAACTTCGTGGACGGTCTGGACGGCCTGGCGGCCGGCATGGTGTGCATCGCCGCGGCCGCGTTCTTCCTCTACTCGTACCGGATCTGGTTCGGGTACATGATCGAGGCGGCCGCGCCCGCGACGCTGTTCACGGCGATCCTGATGGGCATGTGCCTGGGCTTCCTGCCGCACAACATGCACCCCGCCCGGATCTTCATGGGCGACTCCGGCTCGATGCTGATCGGCCTGGTGCTTGCGGCGGCCGCGATCTCGGTGACGGGACAGGTGGACCCGGACGCGCTGAAGATCTTCGAGGGCGGCACCCGGGAGGCGACTCACGCGGCGTTGCCGGTCTTCATCCCGCTGCTGCTGCCGCTGACCATCATCGCCATCCCGGTGGCCGACCTGGTGCTGGCGATCGTGCGCCGCACCTGGAAGGGCCAGTCGCCGTTCGCCGCGGACCGCGGCCATCTGCACCACCGACTGCTGGAGATCGGCCACTCGCACAGCCGGGCCGTTCTGATCATGTACTTCTGGTCGGCGCTGATCGCCTTCGGGGTCGTGGCGTACTCGGTGCACTCGGCGTCGATGTGGATCGTGCTGGTCGTCGTCGCGCTGAGCGCGGTGGGCCTGGTCCTGCTGCTGCTTCCGCGCTTCACCCCGCGCGCGCCGCGCTGGGCGGAAGCCTTCGTCCCCCCGCGCTACCGCCGTCGCCGGGCCCTTGCCGGGCAGACGCCGCCCGCGCCCTCGTTCCCCTGCGAGGCCACGGCCGACGCCGCTGCGGAAGCCCGGGACGAGGACGAGGAACGCGTCCCGGTGGCCGTCGGGGTCTCGGGCGTCAACGGAGCGACCGCCATCGGCCCCCGTTCGCGCTTCCCGGATCGGCGGAAGGCCGAAACTCGCGGCTGACGGCTGGGAGGCCCTCCGGCAGTGTGTCCCGCTATGAGCGCCTATACCAGACATAGGCACCCAACGTCATGCACACACGGGCGCGTTAACTCTCATGTGTGACAGTCGGCACACCCAGTGGGTAAAGACCTCATCAAATAGTTTGTGATACCGTTCACGAGAACCGGAGACAGCGCCGAGGGACCGTAGTGCGACGGTCCACTGGCCCCGAGATCTGCCTCGGACCGGATCTACGCTCGTCCATGACGACACCACTGCCCCCACCAGTATGCGGAGCTGCCGCCATGCCGACGTCCCAAGACGCCCGGACTCTCCTGCACACCGTTCTACCCACCGCTGCCGTCGGCGCGGTCGCAGCCGTCGTCGGCGGGGTGGTCGCGGGGGGCAAGGGGGCGCTCGGAGCGGTCGTCGGGGCGCTGGTGGTCATCGTCTTCATGGGGATCGGGCTCGTCGTCCTCCAGCGGACCGCCAAGAACTTCCCCCAGCTTTTCCAGGCGATGGGGCTGATGCTCTACACGACACAGCTTCTGCTGCTGTTCGTCTTCGTCGCCGTCTTCAAGGACACGACCCTCTTCGATCCCAAGGTCTTTGCCGCAACGATCGTCGCTGCGACGCTCGCTTGGGTGGCGGCCCAGGCCCGTGCCTATATGAAGGCCAAGATTCTCTACGTCGAACCCGAACCCTCCGCGCCCCCTGCCGGTGAGAAGACAGGCCTGTCGTCGTGACAGGTAGGGCCGGGATAAGTGCTCGTTCGAGATCCTGCTATCGTCCGGTGCCAACTGCGGCACTGCGGGCGCGGGCATCTGAGCTGACGCCTGTTCGATCGCGAGGCCTCGATGCCTGATCGCCGCTCCCACATCCGAAACACCAGTCCGGTGCCGACTCGCGGCTGCGCGCCGCGCCGACAAACCGAGGTTGCCGAACCCATGCGTCACGCCGAAGGAGCCCGCGGTGAGTGCTGAACAGACCACGCTCGCCTTTGACTGGAGCTGCCGCATCATGGCCGACAACGGCTGTGGTTTTCCGGCGCCGGGCTTGCATTCCTTCCTCTTCCAGCCCCTCTTCACCGTCGGCGGCTACGAGTTCAACAAGGTGATGCTGCTTGCCCTGGTCACCTCCGTCCTTGTGGTCGCCTTCTTCTGGGTGGCATTCGGCAAGGCGAAGGTGGTTCCCGGCAAGGTGCAGATGATCGGCGAGGCCGGTTACGACTTTGTGCGCCGCGGGATCGTCTACGAGACCATCGGAAAGCGCGAGGGCGAGAAGTACGTCCCGCTCATGGTCTCCATCTTCTTCTTCGTCTGGATCATGAACATCTGGTCCGTGATCCCGCTGGCCCAGTTCCCCGTCTCCTCGATCATCGCGTACCCGATCGTCCTCGCGCTGATCGTCTATGTGATCTGGGTGTCGCTGACCTTCAAGCGCCACGGGTTCGTCGGCGGCTGGAAGAACATCACCGGTTACGACAAGCAGCTCGGCCCGGTTCTTCCGCTTGTGGTGGTCATCGAGTTCTTCTCGAACCTGCTGGTCCGCCCCTTCACTCACGCGGTGCGGCTCTTCGCCAACATGTTCGCCGGTCACCTGATGCTGGTGATGTTCACCGTCGCCTCCTGGTACCTGCTGAACAGCTACATGATCCCGGCCGCCGGCGTCTCGTTCGCGATGACGATGGCCATGATCGTCTTCGAGCTCTTCGTCCAGGCCGTCCAGGCGTACGTCTTCGTTCTGCTGGCCTGCTCCTACATTCAGGGCGCTCTCTCCGAGAGCCACTGAGTCAATCCCGCCCGCAACACCCAGAAACGTCCGGTGGCCAACCCCCACCGGTCCGTAAAGAAAAGGAAGAATCAGCATGGCTGCCACTGAGACCCTCGCCGCCGTCACCGGTTCGCTCGGCTCCATCGGCTACGGCCTCGCCGCCATCGGCCCCGGCATCGGCGTCGGCATCGTCTTCGGTAACGGCACCCAGGCCCTGGCCCGCCAGCCCGAGGCTGCCGGCCTGATCCGTGCCAACCAGATCCTCGGCTTCGCCTTCTGTGAGGCGCTCGCCCTCATCGGCATCGTTATGCCGTTCGTGTTCGGTCGCTAATTAACAGCTACCCGGCACTTTTCGACGAAAGGCATTGATGTGATCGCCAACCTCGTTCAGCTGGCGGCCGAGGAGGAGCAGAGCCCGCTCGTTCCTCCGGGCCCCGAGCTGCTCGTCGGCACGATCGCCTTCGCCATCGTCTTCTTCTTCCTCGCCAAGAAGCTCCTCCCGAACATCAACCGGGTTCTGGAAGAGCGCCGCGAGGCCATCGAAGGCGGCATGGAGAAGGCCGAGGCGGCCAAGATCGAAGCCGAGAGCGTGCTCGAGCAGTACAAGGCTCAGCTCGCCGAGGCCCGCCACGAGGCCGCGCGTCTCCGCCAGGAGGCGACCGAGCAGGGCACCGCGATCATCCAGGAGATGAAGGCGGAAGGCCAGCGGCAGCGTGAGGAGATCATCGCGGCCGGTCACGCCCAGATCGAGGCCGACCGCAAGGCCGCGGCCGCGGCGCTGCGCCAGGACGTGGGCCAGCTCGCCACCGCCCTGGCCGGCAAGCTCGTCGGCGAGTCCCTGGAGGACCACGCCCGGCAGAGCCGCACGATCGACCGTTTCCTCGATGACCTCGAGGAGAAGGCCGAGGCCGCCCGATGAACGGAGCGAGCCGCGAGGCACTGGCTGCCGCACGTGAGCGCCTCGACGCGCTGACCGACAACACCTCGGTCGACGCCGCGAGGCTCGCCGAGGAGCTGGCCGCCGTCACCGCGCTGCTCGACCGCGAGGTGTCGCTGCGTCGGGTCCTGACCGACCCGGCGCAGGCCGGCGAGGCCAAGGCCGAGCTGGCCGGGCGGCTGCTGACCGGTCAGGTGGGCGGCGAGGCCGTCGACCTGGTCTCCGGCATGGTCCGCTCCCGCTGGTCCGCCTCGCGTGACCTGGTCGACGCGGTCGAGGAGCTGGCGAACACCGCCGACCTCACCGCGGCGCAGCGGGCCGGCGCCCTGGACGGCGTCGAGGACGAGCTGTTCCGGTTCGGCCGCGTCGTCCAGTCCAGCACCGAGCTGCGTGCCGCGCTCACGGACCGGGCCGCCACGGCGTCCGCCAAGGGCGAGCTGCTGCGCAGCCTGCTCGGCGGCAAGGCCGATCCGGCCACCGAGCGGCTGGTCGTCCGCCTGGTGACCGCTCCGCGAGGACGTAGCCTGGAGACGGGACTGGAGTCCCTGTCCAAGCTGGCCGCGGCGCGCCGTGACCGTATGGTCGCGGTCGTCACCACGGCGGTTCCGCTGAGTGAGACGCAGAAGCAGCGCCTCGGCGCCGCGCTGGCGAAGCTGTACGACCGCCAGATGCACCTCAACCTCGACGTGGACCCCGAGGTCCTCGGCGGGATCTCGGTGCGAGTCGGCGACGAGGAGATCAACGGCACCATCGCGGAGCGCCTCGACGAGGCGGCCCGTCGGATGGCCGGCTGATCAGCCACCAACTCAACAAGCATCAGCTAGCGGCCCGGTTGGGCCGTGCAGAGATTGCAGAAGATTCCTGGGGGCCGCCCCCAGACCCCCAAAGAAACTTCGGGCCCAACAAGGAGAGCAGGGAACCCAGATGGCGGAGCTCACGATCCGGCCGGAGGAGATCCGGGACGCGCTGGAGAACTTTGTCCAGGCGTACAAGCCGGACGCGGCCTCGCGCGAGGAGGTCGGTACGGTCAGCCTTGCCGGCGACGGCATCGCGAAGGTCGAGGGCCTTCCCTCGGCCATGGCAAACGAGCTGCTGAAGTTCGAGGACGGCACCCTCGGCCTCGCCCTCAACCTCGAGGACCGCGAGATCGGTGCCATCGTCCTCGGTGAGTTCAGCGGCATCGAGGAGGGCCAGTCGGTCTCCCGCACCGGCGAGGTCCTGTCCGTCGCGGTCGGCGAGGGCTACCTCGGCCGTGTCGTCGACCCGCTCGGCAACCCGATCGACGGCCTCGGCGAGATCGAGACCTCGGGCCGCCGCGCCCTCGAGCTGCAGGCCCCCACGGTCATGCAGCGCAAGTCGGTGCACGAGCCGATGGAGACCGGCTACAAGGCCGTCGACGCCATGACCCCGATCGGCCGCGGCCAGCGTCAGCTGGTCATCGGCGACCGGCAGACCGGCAAGACCGCCCTCGCCGTCGACACGATCATCAACCAGCGCGACAACTGGCGCTCGGGCGACCCGAAGAAGCAGGTCCGCTGCATCTACGTCGCCATCGGCCAGAAGGGCTCCACCATCGCGTCCGTGCGCGGCGCGCTGGAGGAGGCCGGCGCCCTGGAGTACACGACGATCGTCGCCGCCCCGGCGTCCGACCCGGCCGGCTTCAAGTACCTCGCCCCCTACACCGGCTCGGCCATCGGCCAGCAGTGGATGTACGAGGGCAAGCACGTCCTGATCGTCTTCGACGACCTGTCGAAGCAGGCCGACGCCTACCGCGCCGTGTCGCTGCTGCTGCGCCGCCCGCCGGGCCGTGAGGCCTACCCGGGTGACGTCTTCTACCTGCACTCCCGTCTGCTGGAGCGCTGCGCGAAGCTCTCCGACGAGATGGGCGCCGGTTCGATGACGGGTCTGCCGATCGTCGAGACCAAGGCGAACGACGTGTCGGCGTTCATTCCGACCAACGTCATCTCCATCACCGACGGCCAGTGCTTCCTGGAGTCCGACCTGTTCAACGCCGGTCAGCGCCCGGCTCTGAACGTCGGCATCTCCGTCTCCCGAGTCGGTGGCTCCGCCCAGCACAAGGCCATGAAGCAGGTCTCCGGCCGACTGCGTGTGGACCTGGCCCAGTACCGCGAGCTGGAGGCGTTCGCCGCCTTCGGCTCCGACCTGGACGCCGCCTCGAAGTCCGCCCTGGAGCGCGGCAAGCGCATGGTCGAGCTGCTCAAGCAGCCGCAGTACGACCCCATGCCGACCGAGAACCAGGTCGTCTCCGTGTGGGCCGGCACCACCGGCAAGATGGACGACGTCCCGGTGCAGGACATCCGCCGCTTCGAGCGCGAGCTGCTGGACTACCTCCACCGCGAGGAGGGCACGCTGATGACCTCCATCCGCGAGGGCGGGAAGATGTCGGACGACACGCTGACCAAGGTCGCGGACTCCATCGCCGCCTTCAAGAAGCAGTTCGAGACCTCCGACGGCAAGCTGCTCGGCGAGGACGCTCCGGCGGCCGTCAACGCCTCCAAGTGACGACGGAAGGGACCTGACTCATGGGAGCGCAGCTCCGGGTCTACAAGCGTCGCATCCGGTCCGTCACCGCGACGAAGAAGATCACCAAGGCGATGGAGATGATCGCCGCCTCGCGCATTGTCAAGGCGCAGCGCAAGGTGGCGGCCTCCACGCCGTACGCGACCGAGCTGACCCGCGCGGTCACGGCGGTGGCCACCGGATCGAACACCAAGCACCCGCTGACCACGGAGGCTGACCAGCCGACCCGTGCCGCGGTTCTGCTCGTCACGAGCGACCGCGGTCTGGCCGGCGGCTACTCCTCCAACGCCATCAAGGCGGCCGACCGGCTCACCGAGCGGCTTCGCGGCGAGGGCAAGGAGGTCGACACGTACATCGTCGGCCGCAAGGGTGTGTCCTACTACGGCTTCCGTGAGCGCAAGGTCGCCGAGTCGTGGACCGGGTTCACGGACAGCCCGAGCTACGAGCACGCCAAGATGGTGGCCGAGCCGCTCATCGAGGCGGTTCAGCAGGACACCTCCGAGGGCGGCGTCGACGAGCTGCACATCGTCTTCACGGAGTTCGTGTCGATGCTGACGCAGACGCCCGTCGACCGCCGGATGCTGCCGCTCAGCCTTGAAGAGGCCGCCCTGCAGGGCGGTGCGAAGGGCGGCGAGGTCATGCCGCTGTTCGACTTCGAGCCGTCGGCGGAGGACGTCCTCGACGCCCTGCTGCCGCGCTATGTCGAGAGCCGCATCTACAACGCCCTGCTGCAGGCCGCCGCTTCCGAGCACGCGGCCCGCCGCCGGGCGATGAAGTCGGCGACCGACAACGCGGGCGAGCTGATCAACACGCTCTCCCGCCTTGCCAACGCGGCCCGCCAGGCCGAAATCACCCAGGAAATCAGCGAGATCGTCGGTGGCGCCAGCGCCCTGGCCGACGCGACCGCGGGGAGTGAAAAGTAAATGACGACCACTGTTGAGACGGCCGCCGCCACGGGCCGCGTCGCCCGGGTGATCGGCCCGGTCGTCGACGTGGAGTTCCCCGTCGACGCGATGCCGGAGATCTACAACGCCCTGCACGTCGAGGTCGACGACCCGGCGCAGGAGGGCACCAAGAAGCAGCTGACGCTCGAGGTCGCCCAGCACCTCGGCGACGGCCTGGTGCGCACCATCTCCATGCAGCCCACCGACGGTCTGGTCCGCCAGGCCTCGGTGACCGACACCGGCACGGGCATCACCGTCCCGGTCGGCGACTTCACCAAGGGCAAGGTGTTCAACACCCTCGGCGAGGTGCTGAACCTCCCCGAGGAGAACGCCAACGTCGGCGAGCGCTGGCCGATCCACCGCAAGGCCCCCGACTTCGACCAGCTCGAGTCCAAGACCGAGATGTTCGAGACCGGCCTGAAGGTCGTCGACCTGCTGACCCCGTACGTCAAGGGCGGCAAGATCGGTCTGTTCGGCGGCGCCGGCGTCGGCAAGACCGTGCTGATCCAGGAAATGATCATGCGTGTCGCCAACCTCCACGAGGGCGTCTCCGTCTTCGCGGGCGTCGGCGAGCGCACCCGTGAGGGCAACGACCTCATCGCGGAGATGGAGGAGTCCGGCGTTCTGGACAAGACCGCGCTGGTCTTCGGCCAGATGGACGAGCCCCCGGGCACCCGTCTCCGTGTCGCCCTGGCCGGTCTGACCATGGCGGAGTACTTCCGCGATGTGCAGAAGCAGGACGTGCTCTTCTTCATCGACAACATCTTCCGGTTCACCCAGGCCGGCTCCGAGGTGTCCACCCTGCTCGGCCGTATGCCGTCCGCGGTGGGCTACCAGCCGAACCTGGCCGACGAGATGGGTCTGCTGCAGGAGCGCATCACCTCGACCCGCGGTCACTCGATCACCTCGATGCAGGCGATCTACGTCCCCGCGGACGACCTGACCGACCCGGCCCCGGCCACCACCTTCGCCCACCTCGACGCGACGACGGTGCTCTCCCGTCCGATCTCCGAGAAGGGCATCTACCCGGCCGTGGACCCGCTGGACTCCACGTCCCGGATCCTGGACCCGCGCTACATCTCCCAGGACCACTACGAGACGGCCAGCCGTGTCAAGGGGATCCTGCAGAAGTACAAGGACCTCCAGGACATCATCGCGATCCTCGGCATCGACGAGCTGAGCGAGGAGGACAAGCTGGTCGTCCACCGCGCCCGTCGCGTCGAGCGCTTCCTGTCGCAGAACACCCACGCGGCGAAGCAGTTCACCGGTGTGGACGGCTCGGACGTGCCGCTCGACGAGTCGATCTCCGCGTTCAACGCGATCTGCGACGGCGAGTACGACCACTTCCCCGAGCAGGCCTTCTTCATGTGCGGTGGTCTCGAGGACCTGAAGAAGAACGCCAAGGAGCTGGGCGTCTCCTGAAGTCCCCGTGACTGGTGAAGGGGGGCGGGCGCGTCCCGCCCCCCTTCACAACGCCCCATCGAGAACCCCCTAGAATTTGTCCAACACCCGGCACAACCCGCCGGGTGGTGACCCGAGGAGCCCACCTTGGCTGCTGAGCTGCACGTCGAGCTGGTAGCGGCGGACCGCAGTGTCTGGTCCGGCGAGGCCACCCTGGTCGTCGCGCGCACCACGTCCGGCGACATCGGCGTCATGCCCGGTCACCAGCCGCTGCTCGGTGTGCTGGAGTCGGGCCCGGTGACCATTCGTACGTCTTCCGCGGACGGGTCCGGCACGGTGGTCGCCGCCGTGCACGGCGGTTTCATCTCGTTCGCGGACGACAAGCTCTCGCTGCTCGCCGAGATCGCCGAGCTGGCAGATGAGATCGACGTCCAGCGCGCCGAGCGTGCGCTGGAGCGTGCCAAGTCGGACGCGGACGCCGGCGCCGAGCGCCGCGCCGAGGTCCGGCTGCGCGCGGTGGCGGTGCGCTGAGCCGCCCCGCCGACGGTTCGACCCTCAGCCGCGGCCGGCCCGGACTCTCCGGGCCGCGCCGCGGCTGAGGCGATGCAGATGCACGTGATACAGCGTGTATCTGTGTTCCATAGACGGATAGCAGGTACGGGACGATGCGAGGAGGTCGGTGGAGATGTTCCTCGCTCTGCTTGTGGGCGGCCTGGTCATCGCGCTGGTGGTGGTCGGGCTGTTCGTCTTCGGACTGCGCCGACGGCTGATCCAGCGTTCGGGCGGCACCTTTGACTGCAGCCTGCGCTGGAACGTTCCCGAAGAGCCCGATGCCTCCGGCAAGGGCTGGATCTACGGGGTGGCCCGCTACAACGGCGACCGCGTGGAGTGGTTCCGGGTCTTCTCGTATGCGCCGCGTCCCCGCCACTTCCTGGAGCGGGCGTCGGTGGAGGTCGTCGCCCGCCGCACCCCGGAGGGTGAGGAGGAGCTGGCGCTGCTGTCCGACGCCGTCGTCCTGGAATGTCGGCACGATGACACCCGGCTTGAGCTGGCGATGAGCGAGGACGCGCTCACCGGCTTCCTGGCCTGGCTGGAGGCGGCCCCACCGGGCCAACGAGTCAATGTGGCTTGATTAGTCTGCTCGTTGGTTGGGGGTGCCCCCGGACGGAGTCTGGGGGAGAGTCAATGTGGCTTGATTAGTCTGCTCGTTGGTTGGGGGTGCCTCTGGGGGCACCTCCCAGCGGTAGCTGGGGGAGGAGTCTGGGGGAGGGGCATCCGGCTTAGCTGGTCCTTCTCGTCGGATGGGCGGTGCCCCGGCCGAAGCCTCGGGGAGGGCGAGTGCGGCCTGATCGTCGTACGACATGAGGGGGCCCGGGAGAGTGAGTCTCCCGGGCCCGTTCGGCGTACGGCCTGTGTACGAAGGCGTTCTCGGCGGGTCCGGGGTAGTCCGGCGCGGTCGGCGTCGCCCCGAAGGGCTCGCGGGGCCGTGCCGATATGCGGCTGCGCCGCGTGGGCGGGACCGGCCGCGAGGTGCCCGCACACTCCCGACGGCCGATCGCGTCACTTCCCGCGGAGCGCTCAGCCGCCGAGGCCGCTGTCGATCGCGCTCACCAGCTCGCCGTTGGCGGTGTCACCGCTGAACTCCCAGAAGAACGCCCCTCCCAGGCCCTGGTTCCTGGCCCAGCCCATCTTGGAGGCAACGGTCGAGGGGGTGTCGTAGCTCCACCACTCGCTGCCGCAGTGGGCGTACGCCGTGCCTGCGACCGTGCCGTTGGACGGGCAGCGGGACTTGAGCACCTTGTAGTCCTCGATGCCCTGCTCGTACGTGCCCGAGGCCGGCCCGGTCGCGCTGCCGCCCGGGGCCGACTGGGTCACCCCGGTCCAGCCGCGGCCGTAGAAGCCGATGCCGAGCAGCAGCTTCTCCGCGGGGACGCCCTTGGCTTTGAGCTTCGCGATGGCCGCCGCCGAGTTGAAGCCCTCCTGCGGGATGCCCGGGTAGGAGGTCAGCGGGGAGTGCGGGGCGGTCGGGCCCTGGGCCGCCCAGGCGCCGAAGAAGTCGTACGTCATGACGTTGTACCAGTCGGCGTACTGCGCGGCGCCCGCGTAGTCCGCCGCGTCGATCTTGCCTCCGCTGGAGGCGTCGGCGGTGATCGCTGCGGTGACCAGGTTGTTCGGGCCGAAGCGGTTGCGGAACGCCTGCATCATCGTCCTCATCACGGCCGGGCCGCTGGAGTCGCAGCTCAGCCCGCAGGCGTTCGGATACTCCCAGTCGAGGTCGATGCCGTCGAAGACGTCGGCCCACCGCGGGTCCTCGACCAGTTGGTAGCAGGAGTCGGCGAAGGCGGCCGGGTTCTGCATGGCCTGCCCGAAGCCGCCGGACCAGGTCCAGCCGCCGAACGACCACAGCACCTTGATGTGCGGGTACTGGGCCTTGAGCTTGCGCAGTTGGTTGAAGTTGCCGCGCAGCGGCTGGTCCCAGGTGTCGGCGACGCCGTCGACGGACTGTGCGGCGGTGTAGGCCTTGTCGTAGTCGGCGTAGGAGTCGCCGATGGTGCAGCGGCCGTTCTGTACGTTGCCGAAGGCGTAGTTGATGTGGGTGATCTTGGCTGCGGAGCCGGAGGTCACCAGATTCTTGACGTGGTAGTTGCGCTGGTACACGCCCCAGTTGGTGAAGTAGCCCAGCTTGACGGTGTCGCCCGGGCCTGGGCCGGGGCCCGGGTCGCCGCCGGTGGTGCGGACCGCGCGAGCGCCGCTGACCGGTCCGGTCTGGTCGGCGGTGTCACGGGCCCGGACGGTGTAGGAGTAGTCGGTCCCGGCGCTCAGCCCGGTGTCCGTGTAGGAGGTGGCGGCCACG
This sequence comes from Streptomyces sp. MUM 178J, assembly GCF_022414575.1. Taxonomy (GTDB): domain Bacteria; phylum Actinomycetota; class Actinomycetes; order Streptomycetales; family Streptomycetaceae; genus Streptomyces; species Streptomyces chengmaiensis. The sequence goes on from NZ_JADWYQ010000003.1 coordinate 249,826, forward strand.
GTGGCGACGACCGCGCCGTCACGCAGGACGTCGTAGTTCTTGACGCCGTTGTCGTCGGAGGCCGCGGTCCAGCTCAGCTGTACCGAGGTGTCGGTGATTCCGGAGGCGCTCGGCGTGCCGGGTGCGGAGGGCGGGTTGTCACCGGGCTCGCTCGGGCCGCCGTCGCAGGAGCCGCCGTTCAGCTTGCAGTTGGTGGGCGAGCCGGGGCCCGCGCCGTTGAAGCCGAAGGAGACGGAGGCGCCGGGGGCGAGGGCGCCGTTCCAGCTCTTGTTCTTGGCGGTCCAGTGGTTGCCGGAGCTGGTGACGTCGGCGTCCCAGGCGGTGGTGACGGAGGTCCCGGAGGGGAAGTCCCACTCCACCGTCCAGGAGTTGATGGTCGTGGTGCCGGTGTTCTTCACCGTCCATTTGCCTTCGAAGCCCGTGCCCCAGTCCAGGGTCTTGGCATATGTGGCGGTGGCGGAGGCCGCGGCTTCTGCGGGGGAGGCGAGGCCCACCATGGCGGCGAGCGGCAGCGCCAGCGCGGTGAGACCGGCGATCAGCCGGGAGCGGCGTCTGCCTCTGGCGCCGTGCCGGGGGTGCGGGGGGTGCTGGGAGTGCGGTTTCACAGGTGCTCCTCAACGAGGTCCGGACGTTCAAGGGGGTGTCCGTGCATCACTGCGCACCCTGCGGGGCTCACCGCGGGGTGTGTCCGGTGAGAGTAGGGAGGTCTGGACCAATCGTCAATAGGTCCAGACCATAGCCGGGGAGGTCTCCGTCGGCCGGATTTACACACCCAACTCCTGTGCCAGCACCGCCGCTTGCACCCGGCTGCGGAGCTCCAGCTTTCCCAGGAGCCGGCTGACATGCGTCTTGACCGTCGCCTCGGCCATCGAGAGGCGTACGGCGATCTCGGCGTTGGACAGGCCCTCGCCGAGGCAGGACAGCACCTCCCGCTCCCGCCGGGTCAGCGCGTCGAGCACCCCGGGGCCGGGCGCGTCCGCGGGTTTTGTCTTCGGGGCTGTGGGGGCGGCGAACTCCGCGATCAGTCGCCGGGTCACGGCGGGGGCGATCAGGCCTTCGCCGCGCGCCACCGTGCGCACCGCCTCCAGCAGATCCCTTGCCTCGGTGTTCTTCAGCAGAAAGCCCGCGGCCCCGGCACGCAGGGCCCCGAACACATACTCGTCCAGATCAAAGGTCGTCAGCACCAGTACATCGGCCAGCCGCTCTACGACGATCAGGGCGGTCGCCGACACCCCGTCGAGACGCGGCATCTGAATGTCCATCAGCACCAGATCGGGGCGCAGCTCGCGGGCGAGCCGCACCGCCTCCTCGCCGTCCGCCGCCTCGCCCACGACCTCGATCTCCGGTGCGCTGCGCAGAATGAGCACCAGTCCGGCGCGTACGGCGCTCTGGTCCTCCGCCACCACGACCCGGATCGTCATAGAACGCTCTTCCCTTCGTCCATGGGCAGCTCCGCCCGCACCTGCCAGATCTTCCCGCCGTCCGCCGCGGTCGTCGGACCCGAGTCGAAGCGGCCCGCCAGCAGCGTCGTCCGTTCGCGCATGCCCACCAGCCCGGCGCCGGAGCCCGGCGCGCGCGGCCCGTTCGCGCCGTCGTCCCTCTCGTACGGGCTGGTCACCAGGACGGTCAGGCTCCGCGCGTCCTGGGTGAGGGTGACCGTGACCTCGCCGGGCGAGGCGTGCTTGAGGGCGTTGGTCAGCGACTCCTGGACGATCCTGTATGCGGCGAGCTCCACCGGCGCGGGCAGCGGGCCCTGCCCGTCCCGGGCGTCGTGCAGGGCGAAACGCAGCCCCGCAGGTGCGCCATGGGCCTCGGCCTGCTCGATCAGCGCGTCCACGGCGGTGAGGCTCGGCGCGGCCGCTGCCGGCGAAGCAGCCGCCGGATCCGTGCCGCCGCTGTCGCGCAGCAGCCCGATCAGCCGGCGCATCTCGGCCAGCCCCTCGACGCTGTTCTCCCGGATGACGGAGAGCGCCTCATGGCTGGTCCCGGGGTCGCCGATGGACAGCGCGGCCGTGGAGTGGATGGCGATCGCGGAGAGATGGTTGGCGACCATGTCGTGCAGTTCGCGCGCCATCCGGGCACGCTCGGCGACCACCGCCTGGGTGCGGTCGATCTCCGCGAGCAGCTTGGTCTGCTCGGCACGCAGCCGGGCCGCCTCGGCGGCGTCGCGGTGGTCGCGCACTGCGACCCCGGTCAGGGCGGGAGCGAGCGACACCAGCCCGGTGACGACGCCGATGACCAGCGCTTCCGGTGTGCGGAACCAGGCCAGAAAGCCGATGGTCACCGCCACAGTGATCAGCCCGCAGCTGACGGGGATGCGCCGCGCGGCCGCCGGGGTGCCATAGAGCACTGCCGCGTATATGACGTCCGTGAACATCACGATGGTGACCAGATTGCTCTGCGTGAACTGATCGGCCACGATCGCCGCGGCGCCGGTCACCAGGGCGGTCTGCGGCCAGGTTCTGCGGAACAGCTCCGCGCCCGCCATGACGGCGAGCGGCAGCAGCACCCAGGCGCCCTTCAGCGGCCGCTCGTCCACGGGCGCCATGTGCAGCCCGAGGGCCCAGAAGACCAGACCGCCGACGAGACCGGTCAGCGCGATCAGCACGTCATGGCGGTGGGGACGGGGGAGTCTCACCGCTCCATCAAACACGGCGGGTCGGACCGGGGCCTCCTCGCAGGGGGTGACCTGCGACTACATCGAAGGATGCAGTGCCACCTCGTCACTGGCGACGACGCTTTCCCGCCCGCCGGACGAGAACCTGGGACGCGTACACCGGGGAAGTCACGGGGGAACGACGGGAGAGCGCTGTGATCGTCACGCTGATCGTGGTCTGTGAGGTCGGCTTCTGGGTGCTGCTGGCGCTGGGGCTCTCGCTGCGCTATCTGGCGCGGCTGCCGCGGCTGGGCGCGGGCGTGCTGCTGCTGGAGCCGCTGCTGGAGGTCGTGCTGCTGGTCGTCACGGCCGTCGACCTGAAGAACGGCGCGGAACCGGACTGGAAGCACGGGCTCGCCGCGCTCTACATCGGCTTCACGGTCGCCTACGGCCACTACACGATCAAGTGGGTCGACGGCCACTTCGCCCACCGCTTCGCCGGCGGCCCCCCTCCGGTCAAGGCCCCGCGGTACGGCTCCGCCCGTGCCAGGCACGAGGCGAAGCTGTGGCTGCGCACACTCCTCGCCGCGGCCGTCGCGGCCGTGCTGCTCCAGTTCGCGATCTGGTACGTGGACGACCCCGGCCGCACGACGTCGCTGACGGACTGGCAGACGACGGCCGGGCGGGCGGTGGCGATCCACGGGCTGATCGCGCTGAGCTACACGATCTGGCAGAAGAAGCCGCCGAAGGGGGAGGAGGGCGCGGAGCGGCGTCCGCCGGTGAGGGTGGACCGCTAGGGGCGTCGCTCCGGGGGTTCGACTCCTGAGCTGGCTGCTATCCGGCTTATCGCGACGGTGGTGAGGACGAAGGCCACGTCGGCCATCGCATGCTCCTAGATACGGGAACGGTCCTCGCAGGACACCCGGGCCGACCTCCCCGCACGCGATGATGCGGCGCGAACGCCGAGGGGAGGGTCAGCAGACCCAGTCTTTGAGGGGTTCGGTGTCGAGGGTGATGCCGACGGGGTCGGGGAGGTGGATGGTGCGGCCGAAGGGGCGCCGGGCGAGGTTGGCGTAGGTGTCGCCGTCGGGGTCGGTGTACACGAGGGTTTCGCAGGTGTCCCGGTCGATAAGCAGGTAGACGGGGATGCCGGTCTGGGCGTAGGCGCTCGGCTTCTCCTCGCGGTCTCGCTTGTCGGTATCGCTGTCGTAGGAGGTGACCTCGACGATCATGACCACCTGGCTGGGATCGGCCCATTCGCCGTGGCCTGCGAAGCTGCCCTTGGGGGCGAGAGTGCCGTCGGGCTTGGCGTGGCCCTTGCGGTAGCGCTCGACGCGCAGGCCGCGTTCGGGGTAGAGCCACAAGTCGGGGCGGTGCTGCATGCAGCGTTCCATGAGCCAGCGGATGATCTCGTCGTGGTCGCCGTCCGGCACCGCTTTGACTCCCAGCCTGCCGTGGATGAACTCCATCCGGACGCCTTCGCGCTCGGCGGCGGCGGCGATGCGCTCGAACTCCTCGGCCAGCATCTGCGGCCGGTCCTCAGTGACGGTCACCACACACCTCCCGCGTTCAGTCTAAGCGGGGCAGAAGCGGAGGGGCAGTAGTGCCGACGGCTGTTGCGTGCCGAATAGGTGTGTGGCGCGTGGGTAGCACCGTGGACTCAGGGGGATGGAAACAGGGGTACTTGTCTGGGTTCTCCGGCGTTTTCGCAGGCCAGGAAGGTAACGGCTTCGGGTTCTGTTCCCCTGCCCCGCCTTTCCGGAAGCCGGGAGCGGAGCCCCCGGCTTCGGGAGTCAGCGCTCGCCGCCCGGAACCCACAGCACGTCCCCGACCTCCCGGTTCGCCGCCCTGGCGAGAATGAACAGCAGGTCCGACAGACGGTTCAGATACGTCGCCGTCAGCGGGTTCATCGTCTCTGAGTGCACCTCCAGCGCCGCCCATGTGGACCGTTCCGCGCGGCGGACCACCGTGCACGCCTGGTGCAGCAGGGCCGCGCCGGGGGCGCCGCCGGGGAGGATGAAGCTGCGGAGCTTCTCCAGGGGTTCGAGGAAGACGTCGCAGTCGGCCTCGAGCTTGTCGATGTACGACTGCTCGACCCGCAGCGGCGGGTGCTCGGGGTCCTTCACGACCGGGGTGCACAGGTCCGCGCCCACGTCGAAGAGGTCGTTCTGGACGCGGACCAGGACCTTGACGACGGCCTCGTCCAGCCGACCCAGCGCGATCGCGGTGCCGATCGCGGCATTGGCCTCGTTGGCATCGGCGTAGGCGGCGATCCGCAGGTCCGTCTTGGCGGTGCGGCTCATGTCACCGAGCGCCGTGGTGCCGGTGTCGCCGGTGCGGGTGTAGATGCGCGTCAGATTGACCATGCGGCCAGCCTAGTGCCGCGACCGGCAGTGTTTGCCCGTCGAGGAGCGTCGTCCGGCGCCTTCGGGCGCCCCGTGCCCGAAGGGCTGCGGGGGAGATCGCAAGGCGGCCGGAAGTTCTCGTAGCGGAGCTACTTGGGCTTTTGGCCAACGCGGCGTGGGGGCGCCTCTCGGGCCCGCAGGGCCCAGGGGGTGGGGGTCCCGCCCAGGCCGGAGGCCGTGGGGGAGCGTGCAGGGCGGCGCGACAGGGCAAAGCTTGCCGGGAGGGGCACTGATGAAGGGCCGCCCGGCTCAGCTTTCCGCGCTGCGGAACACCCGTGTGCCGACCGTCACGGCGAGGACCGCGAAGCCCGCGGAGACCAGGGCCCCCTGCAGCGTGGAGGCCGTGGCGTACTGCGCCGTTCGGGCCCAGGAAGCCGAGGTTCTCGCCGCTGGGCACGGCCAGGTCGATGCCGCGCACCGCTGTGACGGGTCCGCTCCTGGTCTCCGCCGCCGTGCTGCGCGAACTGCACCGGGAAGTCGAGGCCGTCTCCCCGGTCGTCGGCCTGATCGACGGATATGCCGACTTCATGCGCGTGGTCATGGAGGCGCACCCCCTCCGCTCCCGGCTCTGGGCCATCCAGCAGGAGGTCGTCCTGCGGCTGGAGGAGACCCTCCGTGCCGAGACCGGCGCGGCGGACGACGACCCCCTTCCCGCCCTCATGGCCGGTCAGCTCGCCTGGATCCAGTCCGCCCTCATGGGGTGGATCGGCGCAGAGATGGTCAAAGGCCGCAAGGCCGCCGAAGTCTCGCGCGGCGCGCTCGCCCTCCTCGACGACATGGAGGGGATGCTGGGGGAACAGGTGCTCAAGTACGCCGTCCGCGAGGGCTGATGGGCGCGCCGACGGGCGGCCGCTGCGCCGTACCGGTGTGATGTCCGTCATCTGAGACGTGACGCGCATCTCTTCACCGCCACTTGGCGGCGCGCGACCGCTAACCTCCGGCAGAGCGTCCATACGTATACGTACGGTCGCACTGTCGCACGGTCGCGCGACTGTACGGCCGTACGGGACAGTCGTTCACACACAGCCGAAGGGGTGCCGCAGTGGCCAGGAAGCTCGCCGTCATCGGAGCCGGACTCATGGGGTCCGGAATCGCGCAGGTCTCCGCCCAGGCGGGCTGGGAGGTCGTGCTGCGCGATGTCACCGACGGCGCGCTGGCACGCGGCAAGGACGCCATCAAGACCTCGTACGACCGCTTCGTCGCCAAGGGCAAGCTCCAAGCCGCAGACGCCGAGGCCGCGTTGGCCCGCATCACGACCACCACCGACATGGACGCCGTCGCGGACGTGGACGTCGTCGTCGAGGCCGTGTTCGAGAAGCTCGAGGTCAAGCACGAGATCTTCCGTACGCTCGACAAGCTTGTACGGGACGAGACGGTCCTCGCCTCCAACACCTCCGCCATCCCGATCACCAAGATCGCGGCCGTGACGGAGCGCCCGGAGCGGGTCGTCGGCGCCCACTTCTTCTCGCCGGTCCCGATGATGCAGCTGTGCGAGCTGGTGCGCGGCCACAAGACCAGCGACGAAACCCTGGCCGCCACGCGGGAGTTCGCCGAGTCGGTCGGCAAGACCTGCATCGTCGTCAACCGCGACGTCGCCGGCTTTGTCACCACCCGGCTCATCTCGGCCCTCGTCGTCGAGGCCGCCAAGCTGTACGAGTCGGGCGTCGCCTCCGCCGAGGACATCGACATCGCCTGCAAGCTCGGCTTCGGCCACGCCATGGGCCCGCTGGCCACCGCCGACCTGACCGGCGTCGACATCCTGCTCCACGCCACCTCGAACATCTACACCGAGACCCAGGACGAGAAGTTCGCCCCGCCGGAGCTGATGCGCCGCATGGTGGATGCGGGCGACATCGGCCGTAAGAGCGGGCAGGGCTTTTACACCCACTGACCCGCTGCCGCCGAGTCCGGATCACCCTCTGGAGTGAATTCGGTATCGGTTCGCTTACAGACGGCAACTTCCCGGCTTACGGGGCCGTCAGTTGTTGAAAGAAAAGAGTCACCAGCACGATCCGGCGCCGCTCGGCGCCACGCCACGCGTACGCACCAGCACCGCGCGCATACGCACACACCTGTCACGGACCAGCGGAGCACTCTCGGGGAGCGCATATGCACATCAGGGGCGACCACGCCGAGCTCGTCGTCGGGGGTCGCCTCGACGTCCGCAGCGCGGCGGACGCCCGTACGGCCCTGCACTCCGCCGTCGACGCCGGACACGGCGACCTCGTGCTCGATCTGACCGCCCTCGACTCATGGGACGCCACCGGACTCGGCGTCATCATGGGCGCGCACCGACGGGCCGGCCGCTGCGGCCGCCGGCTCGTCCTGCGCGGTGTGCCGCCGCAGATGCAGCGCCTGCTGGTGGCCACTCGGCTGCACCGCATCCTCGCCGTCGAAGGCGGCCTCGCAGCGGAAACGGTCCCTCGGGTCTGATCGGCGCGAGCCGGCCCGTGCCGGGGTAAGCCGGGCCGTGCCGGTGTGACCTGGTCGAAGCCGGGCGGGAACCTCCCGACGCGCCCAATCATCATGAGAATGTGACGTGACGGGCGGGGCGGCACCCCGCCCGTTCGGCAATACTGAGCGAACGTCTAGGGTTCCGGAACGCCTCACCGTCGGATCGGTCCAGAGCTCGACGGTGACGAAGCCGAGCAACCGCATCTGGGGGGCTAGGACCATGGACAACGACAGCTTCCGCGAGGACGCGGGCGGCGGCCTGCCACGTGCCCCGCGCGACGCCGCCGCCCCCGATCTCGGGCCGTCCGGGGCGGCGTCGCCCGCCAGGACCGTCCAGCTGGTGTCGGGCGACTTCCTCCTCACCGTCAACCCCGTCGACGGCAGCGAGATCGAACCCTGCCCGCCCGGTGAGCGGCCCGATCGCCCCGAGCGCCACAGCCCCGCCGAACGCGCCGAACTGCGCCGCGCCGCCCAGCCGCCCGTGCCGCCCGGCCCCGCCGCCCCGCGGCTCCCCCTGCTGGAGCGGGACGAGAAGCGCGGCCAGCTCGTCCGCCTGCTTGGCCGCGGCCGCTCCATACGCCTCACCGGCCCCGTCGGCTCCGGACGCACCACTCTTCTCAATGTCGTGGCCGAGGAGTGCACAGACCTCGCCCCCGACGGAGTCATACGGCTCAACGGCCTCGGCCGCACCCCCGCCGAGCTGCTGTACGACCTCTTCGCCGCGGTCTTCCGCGCCCCCCGGCACCGCCCGGAACGGGACGAACTGCTCACCTACGCCGCGGAGATCGGTGCGATCGTCGTCCTCGACGACCTGGAGTTCGGCGGCGCGACCCTGGACGAACTGCTCGACGCCGCGCCCGAGTGCGCCTTCCTCTTCGCCGCCGCCCCCGACGTCGCCGCGCCTGCCTCGGACTCGCACATCGAGGAGATGGTGCTCACCGGCCTCGGCCGCAGCTCCTCGCTGGAGCTGCTGGAGCGTGCCGTGGACCGGCCGCTGACCGAGGACGAGACCAACTGGGCGGGCGACCTCTGGTTTGAGTCCGAAGGGCTGCCCCTGCGCTTCGTACAGGCCGGCGCCCTGCTGCGGCAGTGCGACAGCCTGCGCGCCGACCCCGAGGCCGTCGAGGACGCCAGCCCCTTCGAATCCGTCGGCGCCATCGAGGTGCCGCTGCCCACCCTCGGCGAGGGCGCGGCCCCGGCCGGCCGGCTGGCCTCCCGGATGAGCGCCTCCGCCCGCGAGGCCCTGCGCTTCGCCGTGGCGCTCGGCGACGAGGTGCCCCACCAGGCGCATCTGCCGGCACTCGTCGGGGACACCCACGCGGACGCGGCCCTCGGCGAGCTGATGAGCTGCGGGCTGCTCTCCGCCGTCGGCGGCCGCTACCGGCTCGCGCCCGGAGTGGCCGCCCAGCTCACGGAGAAGGGCTACGCCGACGACGCCACGGCCCACGCCCACACCGCCGCCCAGCACTACGCCTGGTGGGCTGGCCACCCCTCGGTCAGCCCCGAACGGGCCGCGGGCGAGGCGGACGCGATGCTCGCCGCCCTGAGGGCACTCGTCCCCAGCGAGGAGGCCGGACACGCCAGCGCGGCCGTCCTGCTGGCCCGCAGCGCCGCCCCCGCCTTCGCGGCGGGCATGCAGTGGGGCGTCTGGGAGAAGACGCTCCGACTGGGCTCCGAGGCGGCCCGAATAGCGGGCGAAGTGGCCGAAGACGCCTACTTCCACCATGAACTGGGCGTGCTGGCGCTGTGCAACGGCAATGTCGACCGGGCCCGCGCCGAGTTGGAAGCCTCCATCGGCATGCGCGGCGCCCTCGCCGACAAGAGCGGCACGGTCGCCGGCCGCAGGGCGCTCGCCCTCGTCTCCGACCAGGCGCGGGGCGACTCCGGCGCCGTCGCGCCCCCGCTCACCGTGGGCGACGACAGGTCTGCGGCCCCCCGTCCCCCGTACGACTCGTCCGAGGCGCCGACCGCGGGCCTCCCGGCGATCGTCTCGCAGACCTTCTCCACCTCCGACCGGAAGCCCGCGTCCGCGTCTGCTCCGGGACCTTATCCCGGGTCGGTGCGGCCGGTGCTGCCGCCGGGCGGGGCGGCGTCCCGGGGATCGCTGGACGACGAGCCCATGACCGTCATGACGAGCCGGCTCGCGCCCCTCGCGGGCCTCAAGGACCGGTTGTCCAGCGGTGTGTCCGGAGCGTCCCGGCTGTCGCTCCTCAGCGGGGCCCGGCGCAATCTGGTGGCCGTGGGCGCGGGCGCTCTGCTCGCCGCCGTCCTGGGCACCGTGGTGACGCTCGGCGCGACCTCGGAGCAGGAGAATCCTCCCGGGGAGAAGGTGCGCCAGGGCCAGTCGGCGAACGAGGACGACACCGACACCGGCCTCGACGCGGATGTGCCGGTCGCCGACACCCCCAGCACCCTCGACGCCCCGAGCGACGCGCCCTCGTCCTCTTCCTCGGACGAGACGACGCCGAGCCCCGGCTCCTCGTCCTCGGCCCCGGCGGCGGGCGGCGGCTCCACGCCGACGACGGGGCAGTCCCAGCCGGGGCAGAATCCGACGACCCCCGGACAGCCGAGTCGGACGCCGACCCAGACGACGCCGGGCACCGGTTCGCCGTCGTCGCCTACGCCCAAGCCCTCGCCGACGGACTCTGGCGGGTCGCCGACGCCCACCCCCACACAGACGCAGACGAGCCCGACGCCTGACCCGCCGCCCACGGGTACGGAGGACTCCGGCGGCGACCCTGGTGACGGAGGCGGCAGCGGTACGGACACCACCGCCAGCGCCCCCCACGCCACCCCCACCACCGCGACCTCGTCGGCCGCCTCCGGCTCCGCCGACTCGCCCGCCGAGACCGGGTCGGAGCCGAGCAGCGGCTCGCCCTCCGGCTCGGGGTCCGGCAGCCCCGTCATCTGACGGTCCGGCCGGGGCGGACGCCCCTTGAGCGCGCATGGCCCCGGACGGCGATGCCGTCCGGGGCCATGCGCACGCCCGTCGCGCTCAGAAGAGCCGCAGCTTGTCGTCCTCGATGCCGCGCAGCGCGTCATAGTCCAGCACCACACAGCCGATCCCGCGGTCCGTCGCCAGCACCCGCGCCTGCGGCTTGATCTCCTGGGCCGCGAAGACGCCCTTCACCGGCGCCAGGTGCGGGTCGCGGTTGAGCAGTTCCAGATAGCGGGTGAGCTGCTCCACACCGTCGATCTCACCGCGGCGCTTGATCTCCACTGCGACGGTCCCGCCGTCCGCGTCCCGGCAGAGGATGTCCACCGGCCCGATCGCGGTGGGGTATTCACGCCGGATCAGGCTGTAGCCCTCGCCCAGTGTCTCGATCCGGTCGGCGAGCAGCTCCTGGAGATGGGCTTCCACGCCGTCCTTGATGAGTCCGGGGTCCACGCCCAGTTCATGCGAGGAGTCATGGAGAACCTCCTCCATGGTGATGATCAATTTCTCGCCTGCCTTGTTGACCACCGTCCACACGCTGTCCTCGTCTTCCTTCAGCGTGCACGGCGGGGACATCCAGTTGAGCGGTTTGTACGCTCTGTCGTCCGCATGGATGGACACGCTGCCGTCCGCCTTGACCAGGATCAGACGGGGGGCGGAGGGCAGATGGGCGGTGAGCCGGCCCGCGTAGTCCACGGAGCAGCGGGCGATGACGAGACGCATGGTCCGCAACGCTACTCGACGGACGCGGTCGCGCGCGATTCGCCCTGGAAGCCCCGTTCGCCGATGGCCGGTTGTACTCCCAATCTTCTGGTGCCCTCTGGACAGCGCACTTACCGTGGAGACGGGAGGTCGTCGGTTGTGCACTCTGCGTCGCTGCGCGTCGTCGATCCGCCGCGCACGTCGGCGCCTCCTTCCCTGCCCGTAAGGCCTCCGTCCTCACTCGGGGGCCGCGAGAGGAGAACTCATGTCGCTCGACGTCTCACCGGCGCTGTTGGATCAGGCCGAGCGAGGCGAGGTCGACGAAGCCGCCTTCGTCGACTGCGTCCGGACCTCCCTGCCCTTCGCATGGGAGATGATCAGTTCTCTGGTGGCTCAGCTGAAGGTGGACGGCGGCGACTTCGCCGACAACCAGACGCCTCCGCCGGACGAGCAGGCCCGCGGCCAGCTGCTGCGCGCGCTCGCGAGTGACGCCATACGCGGCGCGCTGCAGAGGCACTTCGGAGTACGTCTGGCGTTCCAGAACTGTCACCGCGTCGCGGTGTTCCCTCTGGACCCCTCGGTGGACAAGCGGCTCGCCCGCTTCACCTCCCCGCGGGCCCAGCTGCTCAACCAGTCGCCGGAACTGCGCGACTGCTGAACTTCTGCTGCCGCTCCGCATCGCGGGAGGTGCATCTGGTGGCGGGGCGGCAGCGTCAGCCGAGCGGAGTCGGTCGGGCAGCGTCAGCCGAGCAGAGTCGGTCGGGCAGCGTCAGCCGAGCAGAGTCGGTCGGGCAGCGTCAGCCGAGCAGTGGCAGCACCTCGGCGCCCAGCCGCCGGATGTTTTCCTCGGTGGCCGCCAGATCTCCGGAGCCTTCGGCGAGCAGGGCGAAGCGGGTGATGCCGGTGCGCTCCGAGGTGGCCGCGATGCGGTCCGCGGCGAGGCGGGGCGGGCCCACCGGGTGCAGGGAGCACAGCAGTTCGGTGTAGGACACCGGATCGCGCATCGCGCGGTGCCGCCCGTCGACGGTGACATGGGCGTCAAGCCCCTGTTTGAGCCAGCCCGGCATGGCCTTCACCAGAGTCTGCGTGGCCTCCTCCCGGCCGTCCTCGATCTGTACCACTCCGGCGGACACATGTGCGGCTTTGTCCACTTCTTCCTGTGAACGGCCCGCGGCAAGCGCCTGCTTGCGCCATAGTGCGACCATGTCCGCCTTTTCTTCGTCGCCGCAGTGCATCCCCAGCAGCATCGGGAGGCCGCGCACCGCGGCCCGCTCGACGCTCTTGGGAGACGTGCAGGCGATGACCACCTCGGGCCCGGAGCCGCTGCCGGCCCCGGCGGCCCCGTCGGCGGCGGAGTGCGGGTCGGCGATCAGTTCGTCGGGCCTGGGCACGACGGTCACTTCGCGGAAGCTGAATCGTTCCCCCTCGTGTCCGACACGGGGTTCGCGCAGCCAGCGCAGCAGCAGGTCGAGAGATTCGGGGAAGCCCTTCTCGTATGCCTCCAGGCCCGCGCCGAACACCTCCAGGTCCACCCAGGGGCCGCCGCGGCCCACGCCCAGGGTGAACCGCCCGCCGGAGGTGAGGTGCAGCAGTGCCGACTGCTCCCCCAGCGCCACCGGATGGACGGTCGGCAGCACGCTGACGGCGGTGCCGACCCTGATCCGCCGGGTGCGGCCCAGCAGCAGCGCGGCGAGCGTCACGGCCGACGGGCATACTCCGTACGGCACGAAGTGGTGCTCCGCCAGCCATACCGAGTCCAGCCCGGCCTCCTCCGCGACTTCGGCGCTCCGCACCGCTCGATGCAGCGCCTCCCCCTGCCCTTGGCCCGGAAACTGGGCCCCCAGTACGAACGTTCCCACGCGCATCGCCTTCTGCCTCCTTGCGGCCGACGCGTCACTCCCCCTGACCGCATTAACGTCTGACACGTGCCATGGGCACGGCCATCCGTGAAGTTCTTGCGATTTTCCGGTAACTCATGATGACGGTCGTCACCGTGGAGGGTCTGCGGTACACGTACCCGCGGACACGGACCGTAGGCTGGAGGGGAACTGTCCGGACTTGCCCCGTGAGGTGTCACGTGTCCCCGCGCCGCAACCGCCCCCGTGGGGGCGAGCGATCCGACGAACGCCGCAGTGAAACGGCCGGCCGGTACGGCGGGTTCGGGCGCAGCGAGTCCTGGCAGGGCGAGGAGTGGTCGGTCCGCCATGTCGCCGGGGCGAGTGCCGCGGGCAAGACGTACCGCTGCCCCGGCTGCGATCAGGAGATCCCGTCCGGCATGCCGCATGTGGTGGCGTGGCCGGAGTACGGCGGCGTCGACGACCGCAGGCACTGGCACAAGGCGTGCTGGAACGCGAAGGACCGCCGCACCGCGCGGGTGCAGCGGTCCCGTAACGCGCCGAGGCACTGAGCAGGCCGGCAGACTGACGGGCCGCGTGCCCGACCCGGTCAGACCTGCCCGGTCAGACGTGCCCGGCCCCGGTCGACGTGCTCGGTTCTGAGCTGCTCGGTTTTGACGTGCCCGGTCAGACGTGTCCGGTCGACGTGCCCCGTCAGACGTCGCGCGTGCGGAGCAGGGCGAACGCGCCGGCCATCGCGACCGCCGTCACGCCCATGACGATCCACAGCGGCTGCCAGCCGGTCGGCCCGGACGTCGTCACCGCGGAGTCGTAGAGCACGCCGATCTGGTTGGGGATCGAGTACTGGAACAGCGCCTCCTGCACATCGCGGAGCGACTCGGAGAACATGAAGATCGCGACCACGAGGGGAAGCAGCATCACCCCGATCATGATGGTGATCGCGCCCGCCGAGTGCCGGATCAGCGCGCCGACGGCCAGCGCCAGCAGACCCAGGGCCGCGACATAGAGGCCGACGCCCACGGTGGCGCGGAACCAGTCCTCGCCCGACGGCTCGCCGCCGACGATGCCGACCTGCAAGGCGCCGACGATCGCCGTCGTGACCGTGGTGAGGGTGAAGACCAGCAGGAAGAAGACGATCGCCTTGGCGGCCAGCACCCGGCCGCGGCTGGGGCAGGCGGTCAGCGTCGTGCGGATCATCCCGGTGCCGAACTCCGAGGAGATGGTCAGCACGCCCAGCGTCATCACGCAGATGCTGCCGAGCAGCACCCCGGAGAAGCCGAGGGAGAGCACCGACTGGCCTTCGAGGTCGGGATCGGCGGCGGCCACGAGGCTCGCCGTGAGCAGCCCGAGGCCGACCATCAGCACGATCATCACGCCGAGCGTCCACATCGTGGAGCGCACCGAGCGGATCTTGGTCCACTCGGAGGCGAGGGCGTCGCCGAGGTGGGTGTTGCGCACCGGGATCGGTGAGGTGTAAGAGGCGCCGGGTGCGCCCTGCTGCTGGTACGGGGTGGTCATCGGGCGTCCTCGGACGTGGTCGGGCCGGCGGGCGGAGCAGCGGGGGCGGGGCCGCCGGGAGCGGCAGCGGGCGGCGCGGGAGTCCCCTGTGCATCGGGGTGCTGGCCCGGCTGGGGCGGCGGCGGGGCGTAGAAGCCCTGCTGCGGCACCTCGGGGATCTGCTGCCCGTGTCCCGGAACCGGCCCCATGGCGCCCATCGGCGGCTGCTGCATCAGACCCGCCTTCTGGTCGGCGGTGGAGCGGTAGTCGACAGCGCCCTGCGTCATCCGCATATAGGCCTCCTCCAGCGAGGCCTGGTGCGGGGAGAGCTCCCACAGCCGTACGTCGGCCTCGTGGGCGAGGTCGCTGATGCGCGGCAGCGGAAGCCCCGTCACCCGCAGCGCGCCGTCCGGCTCCGGCATGACCTGGCCGCCGGCCTCCGTGAGGGCCGCGGACAGTTTCTCGCGCTGCTCCGCCTCGGTCTGCGGGGTGCGGACCCGGGCGAAGTCGGCCGAGTTGGCCGAGATGAAGTCCTTGACGCTCATGTCCGAGAGGAGCTGGCCACGGCCGATCACGATCAGATGGTCGGCGGTGAGCGCCATCTCGCTCATCAGATGGGAGGAGACGAAGACCGTACGGCCCTCGGCGGCGAGCTGCTTCATCAGATTGCGGACCCAGAGGATGCCCTCGGGGTCGAGGCCGTTGACCGGCTCGTCGAAGAGCAGCACCTGCGGATCGCCCAGCAGCGCAGCCGCGATGCCCAGGCGCTGGCCCATGCCGAGCGAGAACCCCTTGGAGCGCTTCTTGGCGACCTCCTGCAGGCCGACCACGCCGAGCACCTCGTCGACCCGGCGGGCCGGGATGCCGGACAGCTGGGCCAGCGACAGCAGATGGTTGCGCGCGCTGCGCCCGCCGTGCACGGCCTTGGCGTCCAGCAGCGCGCCGACCTGCCGCGGCGCGTTCGGCAGCTGTTTGAACGGACGGCCGCCGATCGTCACATGGCCCCCGGAGGGCTGGTCAAGCCCGAGGATCATGCGCATCGTCGTCGACTTCCCGGCGCCGTTGGGTCCGAGGAACCCGGTCACCAGCCCCGGCCTCACCTGGAAGGAAAGGTTGTACACGGCCGTCTTCGCGCCGTAGCGCTTGGTCAGGCCGACTGCCTCGATCATTCTCCAGCCCCATCGACTTTGCGGGTCGTCGGGCACACGCCGCCATCCGGCCGTACGCCCCCGTAAGAGTTAGGAGGATAGCCGTGCCTTGACGGTTCCGGCCAAGCCGAAAGTGACCGGCAGATGGCCGACGGGGTCGCAACGCCCCTCCCGGGCTGGTCAGGCGTCGCGCTTCTTCAGCACCAGATAGCCGCCGAGCAGTGCCGCCGCCACCCACGCGCACATGATCCCCAGCCCGCCCCAGGGTCCGTACGGGGCTACATCGCTGCCCAGGGCGTCCGGCACCACCTGCATGATCTTTGAGCCGGCCTGGTCGGGGAAGTACTGGGCGACCGTCTTCGCCTTTGGCACGGAGATCAGGATCTGGGAGACCAGGAAGAAGAACGGCACCAGAATGCCCAGGGACAGGATCGAGGAGCGCAGCATCGTCGCCACACCCATCGAGAACAGCGCGATCAGCCCCATGTAGAGGCCGCCGCCGATGACCGCGCGCAGCACGTTGTCCGCGCCGAGCGTCGTACGGTGCTCGCCCAGCAGCGCCTGGCCGGCGAAGAAGGCCAGAAAGCTGGTGACCATGCCGACGGCCAGCGCCAGCGCGGTGGCCACCGCCATCTTGCTGAAGAGGAACGTGGCGCGCTGTGGAACCGCGGCCAGCGAGGTGCGGATCATGCCCGAGCTGTACTCGGTGCCCACGACCAGCACACCGAAGACCACCATGGCGAGCTGGCCGAGGATCATCCCGGAGAAGCTGACGAACGTCGGGTCAAACGTCGCCTGCTCCAGCTCGGACAGCTCGTCGAAGGTGGCTTTCATCAGGGCGCTGATCCCGGCGCTCATCGCGACGGTGACCACCAGGGCGCTCACCAGCGTCCAGACGGTGGAGGAGACCGTACGGACCTTGGTCCACTCGGACTGCAGGACGGCGGGTACGGAGGCCATCGGTCACGCTCCCTTGCGGCTGCTGCGACGCCGCCGCCGCTCTTCGTAGCTCCGGCCCCACTGCACGGCCGGCTGCCCCGGCTGTCCCGGCTGATCCGGGGCGCCCGGCGCGCCCGGTGCGCCTGGAGGCGCCTTGGCCGGGACTTTGTGCTCGCCCGCGGCGTGCGCGTGGTATTCCACCGAGGCGGCGGTCATCTGCATGAACGCCTCCTCCAGAGAGGCACGTTGCGCGCTCAGCTCATGCAGGGTGATCTGATGCCGGGCGGCCAGCTCCCCGATCTGCTCGGCAGTCGCACCGTCGATCTCCAGCACACCGCTGCCCGCCTCGACGGCGGCCAGCCCTTCGGCGCGCAGCACGTCGAGCACCCGCTCCCGCTGCGGTGAACGCATCCGCACATAACTGCGCGAGTTCTCCTGGATGAAATCAGCCATCGACGTGTCGGCCAGCAGCTTTCCCTGCCCGATCACAATCAGGTGATCGGCGGTCAGGGCCATTTCGCTCATCAGATGGGAGGAGACGAAGATCGTCCGCCCTTCGGCGGCGAGCTGCTTCATCAGATTGCGGATCCAGTGAATTCCCTCGGGGTCAAGGCCGTTGACCGGCTCGTCGAACATCAGGATCTCGGGATCGCCGAGCAGCGCGGATGCGATGCCGAGCCGCTGGTTCATACCGAGCGAGAAGCCCTTGGACTTCTTCCGGGCCACGGCCGTGAGACCGACGAGGTCCAGCACCTCGCGCACCCGGGACGCCGGGATGCGGTTCGACTGGGCGAGGCACAGCAGATTGTTGTAGGCGCTGCGCCCGCCGTGCATCGCCTTGGACGCCTCCAGCAGCGCCCCGATGTACTTCAGCGGCTCCGCGAGGTCCCGGTAGTGCCTGCCGTCGATGCGGACTGTGCCGCTGGTCGGATTGTCGAGGTCCAGCATCATGCGCATCGTGGTCGACTTGCCCGCGCCGTTCGGCCCGAGGAATCCCGTCACCACGCCCGGCCGCACCGTGAAGGACAGATGGTCGACCGCCACCTTCGCGCCGAAGTGCTTGGTGAGACCCTCGAGCTCGATCATGCGGCCACGCTAAGGGGGAAGCCTGCCCTCCGCCACCGGGCGGCGCCGCTTTTCGCTGCGGACTCGGGTGAGGACTCGGGTGCGGACTCAGCTGCGGACACAAACGCCGGAGGGGCTGATCTCTCAGCCCCTCCGGCGCTCGGGGAACGGGGTCCGGGCGGAGCCCCTGAAAGCTCGGCGGTCAGCGCGACTGCTGAGCAGGAACTCCCCGGGTGATCGGCTCGTCGTCCGCGGGCGCGCCCGCCGCGGCCACCGCGGCGCCCGTCAGCGTGGCCAGCATCTCGCGGACGTTGGTCAGCTGGGCGTTGATGGAGTCGCGGCGGTTCGTCAGCGCCGCCAGCTCGCGCTCCGATTCGCTGCGGATGCGGTCCGCCTTGGCGTTGGCGTCGGCCACGATGTCCTCGGCCTGGCGCTGCGCCGTCTCCACCGTCTGACGGGCCCGGCGCTCCGCGTCCGTGCGGAGCTTCTCGGCCTCCAGCCGGAGCTGCTCGGCGCGGTGCTCGATCTCCGCCAGCCGCTTCTCCGCCTTCGCCTGACGCGACGCCAGGTCGCGCTCGGACTGTTCGCGCCGCTTGGCGAGGTTCGTCTCGAAGTCGGCAGCGGCCTGGGCGGCCTTGGCGCGGGTCTCCTCGAAGAGCGCGTCCGCCTCCTCCCGCTTGGACTGCGCGTCCTTCTGCGCGTCGGCGCGCAGCGTGCTGGCCTCGCCCTTGGCCTTCTCGACGATGCGGACGCCCTCGTCCTCCGCCTTCGCCTTGCGCTCCGCGGCGAACGACTCGGCGTCGTTGCGTACCTGCTGGGCGGCGGACTCGGCGAGTTCCCGGTGCTGCTCGGCAGCGCGGCGGGCCTCCTCGCGGAGGTCCTTCGCCTCTTCCTCGGCGAGGCGGAGGATCTTCTCCACGCGCGCACCGAGGCCCGCGTACGACGGCTCCGCGTCGTTGACCTGGGCCTGGGCGTTCTGCGTCTCGAGGTGGAGCTCCTCGATGCGCTTCTCCAGAGAAGTGATGCGGGCCAGAGCACTGTCTCGGTCTGCGACGAGTTTGGTAATGCGGTCATCCACCTGACCGCGGTCGTAACCACGCCGCACGAGCTCGAAGCCGAAGGGGGAGGAAGTGTCGCTCATGGGGTTCCTGTCGAATGAGACCGGTGAGGTGTTAGGGGGAATCCTAGGGGTCGAAGCGGCGTGTCATCGAGCGTATGCCCGTTTGATCTGGAGAATGTCCAGCCTTTTGAGTGGCTAGCCGTCGGGCGACTTGCCACTCGAACGTGTAACTCCGGCCGTGGCGCCCGCTTTGACTCCCGAGCTCTCTTTGCCGCCGCCCCCGGGGGCTTCGAAAGACTCCAACGCCTCGAGCACATCCTGGACACGGGAGATCTCCGCCTGAATGTCCTCGCGCCTGCGCACCAGCACCTCCAGCTCCCGCTTGCCCTCGGCGATCAGCTCGTCCGCCTCCCGCTCGGCCTCCGCCTTGACCGCCTCGGCCTCCCTGACCAGCCCGGCCTTCTTCTGCTCCGCCTCCTTGAGCAGCCCCTCCGCACGCTTGACCGCGGCGATCCGCACCTTGCTCGCTTCCGAAGAGGCCTCGGACATGAGCTCCTTGGCCTTGGCCTCGGCTTCCTCCTGCTGCTCGGTCGCGGCCTTCACCAGCTGGTCGGCCCGCTCACCCGCGGTCTTCAGCTGCTCGGCGGTCTCCTTGCGGGCCCGCTCGTGCAGCTCCTCGACCTCCGCCTCGGTACGGGCCCGCAGCTCCTCGCCGCGCTCCCTTATGGCGGACGCGTCCCGGCGTGCGCCGACGAGCAGCTCGTCGGCGTCCGTACGGGCCTTCTCCACCAGGGTGTTGCCCTGCACCGTCGCCTCGGAGACGATCCGCTCGGCCTCCTTGCGGGCCGCGCCGACCATCGTGTCGGCCTGCTCCTCGGCCTCCGTGGCGGCGCGCAGCGCCTCCTCCTGGGCCTTGGAGATGAGCTGATCCGCCTGCTCGGCCGCGTCCGCGCGGCGCTTGGCCGCCGCCTTGCGGGCCTCGTCGACGGTGCGGTCGGCCTCCTCGCGCGCCTCGGAGCGCATCTTCTCGGCCGCCGCCTCGGCGTCCGCCCTGACCTTCTCCGCCTCGGCCGCGATCCGCCCGGCCGCCTGCTGCGCCGACCCCACCGTCTCGGCGGCTTCGGCGCGCAGCCGCTCCGCCTCGCCGGCGGCTTCGGCGATGAGCTGGTCGGCCTGCTCGGCCGCGTCCGCGCGGCGCTTGGCCGCCGCCTCGCGGGCCTCGTCGAGGACCTGTTCGCCGTCGGCGCGGGCGGCGGCGCGCAGCTGCTCGGCCCGGGTCTCGCCGTCGGCCTTGACCTGTTCGGCCTCGGTGCGCAGCCGGGCGGCGTCCGCCTCCGCCGCAGCCAGCACCTCGGCAGCCTCGGTGCGCAGCCGCTCGGACTCGGACGTCGCCTCGCCGATGAGCAGATCGGCCTGGGCCGCCGCGTCGGTGCGGATGCGGTTGGCGTCCTCGCGAGCCTCGGCGCGGGTACGCGTCGCGTCCTGCTCGGCGGAGGCCAGCGCGTCGGACGCCTCGGTGCGCATCCGCTGCGCGTACTCCGAGGACTCGGTGCGCAGCCGCTCGGATTCGGCGATCGCCTCCGAAACGGTGCGCTCCGCCAGCTCCTTGGCCGCCTCCGTCTCCTCGTGCGCACGCTCCCGCAGCCGGGTGGCGTCCTGCGAGGCGCGCTCCCGCTCGTCGTAGGCGTCGGTGCGGACCCGGTCCGCCTCCTCCTGCGCCGCTGTACGCGTGCGCTCCGCCGCGTGCTCTGCCGCGGACCGCAGCCCGGCGATCTCCTCCTCGGCCTGCTCGTGGAGACCGGCGACCGAGTCCCGCACCTGCTGCGCGGTCTGCTCGGCGGCCGTGACCATCTCCGAGGCCCGGTGCTCGGCCTCCTCGACCAGGCGCTGGGCCTCGGCCTCCGCGTCCTCGACCCGCTTGCGCGCCGAGGCCAGCAGTTCCTCGCTCTGCTCGCGTGCCCGCTGACGCTCCTGGTCGGCCTCCGCACGGGCCGAACCGAGGGTCTCCTCCGCCTCACGGCGCCGCCGGGCGGCCTCCTCCTGGGCGGCGGCCAGTGCCTCCGCGGCCTCCGCGCCCACCCGCTCGGCCGCCGCGGCCGCCTCGGAGCGGATTCGGTCCGCGTTCTCCTGCGCCTCGGTACGCAGCCGCTCCGCTTCCGCGGCCGCCTCGCTCTGCAGCCGGGAGGCGACCGTCTCGCCCTCCGCACGCGCCGCCGAGGCGTCGGCCGCGGCCTCGGTGCGCAGCCGGTCCGCCTCCTGCTCGGCCTGCTCCCGCAGCCCCCGCAGCCGCTCGGCCGCCTCGGTGCGCAGCCGCTCGGTCTCCTCGGCCGCCTCGCGCCGGATCCGCTCGCCCTCGCCGCGCGCCTCCGCCAGCGCCTGCTCCGCCGCGGCAAGCCGCTCCTCGGCCTCCGCGTGCAGCCGGTTCAGCTCCTCGGCGGCTTCCGCACGCCGCGCCTCGACGCCCTGCTCGGTCTCCTCGCGCAGCTGCGCCGCGGCCTCCTCGGCCGCCGCCGTCACCGCCTGGGCCTGCTCCTCGGCCTCGGTGCGCAGCCGCTCGGCCTCGGCGCGGGTCCGCTCCAGGGTCTCCTCGGCCTGCCTGCGCAGCGTCGTGGCCCGCTCGATGGCCTCCGTACGGACCTTCTCGCTGTCCGAGCCGGCCGCGGCCCGTAGTTCGTCGGCGTCCGTGCGGGCCTTCGTCAGCAGCTCCTCGGCGGTGCGGGCCGCCTCCTCGATCTGCTGCACGGCCTCGCGGCGGGCCTCGCCGCGGATCCGCTCGCCCTCCGCCACTGCCTCGGCGCGCAGCTGCTCGGCCTCGCCGCGCAGCCGCCGCGCCTCCTCCTGCAGCTCGACGGTCTTGGCGCGGTACTCCTTGGTGTCGTCCTTGGCGGCGCCCTTGAGCTGGTCCGCCCGCTCCTCGGCCTCGGTGCGCAGCCGGTCCGCCTCGGCCTCGGCCTCGCGGCGGATGCGTTCGGCCTCCTCGGCCGCCGCGCGGGTGGTGCCCTGGGCGTCCTCCGAGGCCTTGCTGAGCACCTCCTCCGCGGTGCGCGCCGCCTTGGCGAGCTGGGCCGCGGAGTCCTCGGCCGCCGCCGTGCGCGCTTTCTCCGCTGCCTCGGCGACCAGCTTCTCGGCCTCGGCGCGGGCGTCCTCCAGGGCCTGCTCGGCCTCGGCCTTGAGGGCTTCGGCCTCCTTGGTGGCCTCGCCGACCAGCCGGGCGATCTCGGCCTTCGCGGTGCGGGTGCGCTGTTCGTTGACGGATTCGGCGGACGCCAGCTGCTTGGCGGCCGACTCCTTGGCCTCCGTGAGGACCTTCTCGGACTCCGTGCGCGCCTCGCGCAGCCGCTCGTCCGCTTCCTGAATGCGCTGTTCCGCGGAACGGCTGAGCTCCGCGGCCTGCTGCCTGGCCTGCTCGGACTCGGCCGTGGTCGACGAACGCAGCTGCTCGGCGTGGGCGGTGGCCTCCTGCGCCTGGCTGGAGGCGGCGTTCAGCAGCCGCTCGGCGTCCTTGCGGGCGCGGAGCAGGATCGCCTCGGCCTCGGTGCGGGCGGTCTCCGCTTCGGAGGAGACCCGCCTGCGGGTCTCCTCCGCCACCCGCGCGGCCTCGGCGCGGGCGGTGGCCAGGGCCTGCTCGGCCTCGGTGCGGGACTCCTCCAGCAGCCGGCGGGCCTGGGACTCGCTGCGGGCGCGGAGTTGCTCGGCCCAGGCGACGTTCTCGTTGACATGCGCCTCGACGGTCTGCCGGCGCTCGGCCAGCTCCCGGTCCAGCTGCTGGCGGCGCTGGTTGGCCTCGGCGTGCAGTTCTGCCTGGAGCCGGGCCTGGTGCTCGGCGTGCTCCTGGAGGATGCGCTGGGTCTGGGCGCGGGCCTCGCGCAGTTCGCGCTCGGCGTCCATGCGCATCTGGTCGGCCTGGAGCTGCGCGTTCCGCAGCATCTGCTCGGCCTGGTAGCCGAGGTCCGCGCTGTCGTAGGCAGGACGGGACGCGAGAGCGCGCCGCGCCTCATGGAGCTTGGCGCGCAACACCTCGACCTGGTAGCCGAGGTCTTCGGCGTGCTGGACGGCCTTCTCCCGCTCGGTCTTCAGCCGGTCCATCTCGGCTTCGAACCGCGAAAGGTGGTCGTCGTCAGCTCGGTGGCTCTCCTGGCGTTCGTAGCCCCGCACTGCGCGGTCCCATCCGTCCCCTGGTTAACAATTCTCCACACGAGCACCGTCCGACGGCGAACGGCCCCCCGGGGAATGGTGACAGATCAACGGCGGGGACGCGGCACGGCCCCGAACCCGGCCCCGGCCCGGAACAGCCCACTCTACCGGGCCGGGGATGTGTGCGGTCAGTGCTCCGCAGAGTCGTCCGGGGCCGAGGTGACCAGCTCCGTCAGCACCCCGTGGCAGTCCTTGGGGTGCAGGAACGTGATGCGGGAGCCCATCGAACCGATACGGGGCTCGTCGTACAGCACACGTACGCCCTTGTCCCGGATCGACTGCGCGTCCCCGTCTACGTCCGCCGTCCCGAACGCGATGTGGTGCACGCCCTCGCCGTTCTTGGCCAGCCACTTGCCGACCGCGGAGTCCTCGCGGGTGGGCTCCAGCAGCTGGAGGTAGGAGGCCCCGCCGTCGGAGGTCTCGTTGATCTTGAGCATGGCCTCGCGCACGCCCTGCTCCTCGTTGACCTCGGTGTGGAAGACCTCGAAGCCGTACGTGGCCCGGTAGAACTCCACGGTCTTGTCGAGGTCGAAACAGGCGATCCCGATGTGGTCGATTCGCGTCAGCATGCCCCCAGTGCAGCGCTCCGGACACGGTTACGCAACGTGCGCGCGATCACACCGGTCGGCCGGTGACCCGACCGCGTACCGCTCAGTACATTTGAGGTAAACCCTCGTTCACTCCTCAGCCGTCGCGCTGGAAGGGGAATCGCGCCTCATGTCTGGAACGACCGGTACCACCTCAGTGATCGTCGCGGGCGCCCGTACGCCCATGGGCCGTCTGCTCGGCTCGCTCAAGTCCTTCTCCGGCGCCGACCTCGGCGGCTTCGCCATCAAGGCGGCGCTGGACCGGGCGGGCATCTCCGGCGACCAGGTGCAGTACGTGATCATGGGCCAGGTGCTGACGGCCGGGGCGGGCCAGATCCCGGCCCGGCAGGCAGCCGTCAAGGCCGGCATCCCGATGGGCGTGCCCGCGCTCACCGTCAACAAGGTGTGTCTCTCGGGCCTGGACTCCATCGCGCTGGCCGACCAGCTGATCCGCGCCGGAGAGTTCGACATCGTCGTGGCCGGCGGCCAGGAGTCCATGACCAACGCACCGCATCTGCTGCCGTCCCGCGAGGGCGTCAAGTACGGCTCGATGCAGGTGCTCGACTCGATGGCGCACGACGGCCTCACCGACTCCTTCGAGGGCATCGCCATGGGCGAGTCCACGGAGAAGCACAACGCGCGCCTCGGCATCGGCCGCGCCGAGCAGGACGAGATCTCCGCGCTCTCCCACCAGCGGGCGGCCGCCGCACAGAAGAACGGCCTGTTCGAGGCGGAGATCACCCCGGTCGAGGTGCCCCAGCGCAAGGGCGACCCGGTGCTGGTCACCAAGGACGAGGGCGTGCGGCCCGAGACCACGGCGGAGACCCTCGGCAAGCTGCGCCCGTCCTTCGCCAAGGACGGCACGATCACGGCCGGCTCGTCCTCGCCGATCTCGGACGGCGCGGCAGCGGTCGTGGTGATGAGCAAGGCCAAGGCCGAGGAGCTCGGCCTGGAGTGGATCGCGGAGATCGGCGCGCACGGCAATGTGGCGGGCCCGGACAGCTCCCTGCACTCCCAGCCGTCCAACGCCATCCGCCACGCGGCCGGCAAGGAGGGCATCGCCGTCGAGGATCTTGACCTCATCGAGATCAACGAGGCGTTTGCCGCGGTGTCGGTGCAGTCAATGAAGGAGCTCGGGGCAAGCCCGGAAAAGGTGAACGTCAACGGCGGCGCCATCGCCCTCGGCCACCCCATCGGCATGTCCGGCGCGCGCCTGGTGCTCCACCTTGCACTGGAGCTCAAGCGCCGGGGCGGCGGAGTGGGCGCGGCGGCGCTGTGCGGCGGCGGCGGCCAGGGCGATGCGCTGATCGTCCGGGTGCCGGTGAAGTAAGAGACGCGACGGTACGCGAAACAGGGAGCTGTGTGATGGTGGACGTCCCCCAGCTGGTCGCTCAGGCGAGGGAGGGCCGGCCGAGGGCCGTCGCCCGGCTGATCTCCCTGGTGGAGGGGGCGTCCCCGCAACTGCGCGAGGTGATGGCGGCGCTCGCCCCGCTGGCCGGCAACGCCTATGTGGTCGGGCTGACCGGTTCGCCGGGCGTCGGCAAGTCCACGTCCACGTCGGCGCTGGTGACGGCGTACCGGCGGGCCGGGAAGCGGGTCGGCGTGCTCGCCGTCGACCCGTCGTCGCCTTTCTCGGGCGGCGCGCTGCTGGGCGACCGGGTGCGGATGTCGGAGCACGCCTCCGACCCCGGCGTCTACATCCGCTCCATGGCCACCCGCGGGCATCTCGGCGGCCTCGCCTGGGCCGCCCCGCAGGCGATCCGCGTCCTGGACGCGGCCGGCTGCGACGTGATCCTCGTCGAGACGGTCGGCGTCGGCCAGTCCGAGGTGGAGATCGCCTCCCAGGCGGACACCTCCGTGGTGCTGCTGGCGCCGGGCATGGGCGACGGCATCCAGGCGGCGAAGGCCGGCATCCTGGAGATCGGCGACGTGTACGTCGTCAACAAGGCCGACCGCGACGGCGCGGACGCCACCGCCCGTGAACTCAACCACATGCTGGGCCTGGGCGAGGCCCGCACGCCCGGCGACTGGCGGCCGCCGATCGTGAAGACGGTCGCGGCGCGGGCGGAGGGCGTCGACGAGGTCGTCGAAGCCCTGGAGAAGCACCGCGCCTGGATGGAGGAGCACGGCGTCCTCGCGGAGCGCCGCGCCCGCCGCGCGGCCGACGAGGTCGAGGCGATCGCGGTCACCGCCCTGCGCGCCCGCATCGCCGACCTGCACGGGGACCGCCGCCTCGGCGCCCTCGCGGAACGCATCGTCGAGGGTGACCTTGACCCGTACGCGGCGGCGGACGAACTGGTGGCGGGTCTGACGGAGGGGTAGGGCCTTTCCGGGGGCTCCGCCCCCGCGCTCCGCGCCTCAATCGCCGGCGAGGCTTGAAGTTGCCCGACATGCGGGCAGTTCAAGCCCGTCCGGCGATTGAGGACATGGCCGAAGGCCGTACCGGGGTCCGGGGTGGGGCCCCGAGCCGGGATGGGGCCCCGAGCCGGGGTGCAGCACCGCGCCCCCGGACCTCCGCTCCTCAAACGCGGGAGGGGCTCCTCCCAGCGGCAGCCGGGCGGTGAGGGCACGGCCTTCAGACCGTACGGGAATCCGGGGGTTTGCCCCCGGTTTCGGGAGGGGGCGGGGCGGGGAACAGCCCCCGGCCTCTCACACCGCCGGCTTGATGTTGTGGTTCCGCCGGAACACGTTCTCCGGGTCGTACTCCGCCTTGACCTTCGCCAGCCTCCGGTAGTTCTCCGGCCCGAACCCCGCCATCACCCGTTCCTCACCCTCGTCGCCGATGAAGTTCAGATACACGCGTCCGATGGCCCACGGCTGTGCGTCCTCCCGCACGGCGCGGACCCACCGCCTGGCCCGTTCGTCGTCTGCGGGGTCGGCCCAGACGCCGAACGGGTGGACGGCCCAGGACGCCGTGCGCCAGGGCACCGGGAAGGAGGAGTCGCCGTGGGCGACCGCGCCGCCCATGGGGAAGAGGACGTGCTGGGAGTTGGTGGGGACGGGCATGTCGGCGGCACGGTCGCAGAAGCGCCGTACGGCCTCGTCAGGGAAGGCGCGCAGGTACTCCGCCGACCAGTAGTTCCGCATGCCCGGCGGGTCGTCGAGCATGCACTGCAGTTCCGCGTACGGCGTCTCCTGGATGATCTCCACCTCGGGGCCCAGAGCCAGCAGCGGCCGGGCGAGCCGGCGCACGTCGGCCTCCGGGCCGGTGCAGGTGATCAGCACGGCGCAGACGGCCGTGCCCACCAGATGCTCGGGGACGAACTCCTCGGGCGGGCCCGTGATGTAGAGCAGACCGCCCCCGGCCTCGTCCGGCGCTGCCTCCATGAAGTCCCGGTACAGCCGCACCACCTCGTTGCCCTTGGCGGCCGGGAACATCAGCAGGGCGAAGGACAGCACCGGCAGCGGATGCAGCCGCAGTGTGATCGCCGTGGCCACGCCGAAGTTCCCGCCGCCCCCGTGGAGCGCCCAGAACAGCTCCGGGTTCTCGTCCTCGTCCGCGTGCACCTCCCGGCCGTCCGCCGTCACCAGGTCGACGGCGGCCAGGTTGTCGCAGGCGAGCCCGAACTTCCGCTCCAGCCAGCCCGATCCGCCGCCGAGCGTGAAGCCGCCGACCCCGGTGGTGGACACCCGGCCGCCGGTCGTCGCAAGCGCGAACTGCTGGGTGGCGCGGTCGAGATGGCTCATCGTGGCGCCGCCGCCGACCCGCGCCGTGCGCGCCTCGGGGTCGACCGTGACCGCGTGCATCCGGCGCAGATCGACCACCAGTCCGCCGTCGTTGAGGGCGAGTCCCGCGACGCTGTGGCCGCCCCCGCGCACCGCCACGTCGAGGCCCTGCTCCCTGGCGAAGAGCACCGCGGCCGACACGTCAGCGGCCGTCTCGCACTGTGCGATCACCGCCGGACGGCGGTCGATCATGGCGTTGAAGATCGTCCTGGCCTCGTCATAGGCAGGGTCGTCGGGGAGGATCACATCCCCGGTGAGGCGTGTGCGGAGCGCTTCCAGCGACGGCTCGGCAAGACGGGGAGAAGTCATGGTGTGCCCCCTGTCCGAGAGGGGCGGACAGGACCTTCCCATCGTAAGGTCCGCCCACCCCGCCCGCGCGTCGGCGGAACGCCGCCGGCTGCCCATGCCCGTCGACAGCCGCCGCCTGCTGCCGCGACGTCACGCCCGCCGCCGGCCGCCTGCGCCCGTCGGCAGCGTGCTTGCCGGCACCGTTCGTCGGCAGCATGCTCGTCGGCCGCCCGTGCCTGCCGGCAGCCGCGACGTCACGCCCGCCGCCGCCCGCTGCCACAGCGTCGCGCGACGCCGCCAGCCGCCCGTGCCTGTCGGCACCGTGCTCGCC
>NZ_JADWYQ010000004.1 GCF_022414575.1 Streptomyces sp. MUM 178J
GCACCCGGCCCATGCGGCCACTGGCGCTCGGCGCGTGCGGGGACTGGCGCTCGGCGCGTGCGGGGACCGGCGCTCAGTGCGTGCGGGGACCGGCGCTCAGTGCGTGCGGGGACCGGCGCTCGGCGCCTGCGGCTCCCGGCGCCCAGCGTGTGCGGCGACCTGCGCTCAGCCCGTGCGGCAGCCGGCACTCAGCGGCGGATCAGGCGGCGGGCCGTTGCCGCCGCCACCGCCGCCGTACGCGAGTCGACGCCCAGCTTGGCGTAGATATGCACCAGATGGGACTTGACCGTGGCCTGGCTCAGGAAGAGCCGCTTGCTGATCTGCAGATTCGACAACCCGTCGCCGACCAGCTGAAGCACCTCCAGCTCCCGCTTCGTCAGCGCCGCCGCCGGGGCGCGCATACGGTGCATCAGGCGGTGCGCGACCGCGGGCGCGAGGGCCGAGCCGCCGGACGAGGCCGTGCGTACCGCCGCGGCCAGCTCCTCGGGAGGGGCGTCCTTCAGCAGATACCCCGCCGCACCCGCCTCCACCGCGGCCAGGATGTCGGCGTCGGAGTCGTACGTGGTCAGCACGAGGACCCGTGGGCCGTCCGGCAGGGCGCTGATCTGCGCCGTCGCCTCCGAGCCGTGCAGCCCCGCCCCGAACTGAAGGTCCATCAGCACCACATCGACGCCGCCCCCGGCAGACCGCAGGACGGCCTCCTCAGCGGTCGCGGCCTCCGCGACCACCGCGAAATCCGGCTCGGTGTCCAGGACGGCCCGCAGCCCCGCCCGTACGACGGGGTGGTCGTCGGCGAGCAGCAGCCGGATCGGCGGGGCGCTCATACGGCCGCCCGCGCGGGCAGCGGCAGGGTGAGCGCGACCGCCGTGCCCTCGCCCGGGGCCGACTCCACGCTCAGGGTCCCGCCGAGCGTGCGCGCCCGCGACCGCATGCCCGGCAGGCCGAAGCCCTCGCCCCCGGCGACGGCCGGCGGATCGAATCCGCGCCCGTCGTCGACCACGTCCAGCGAGACGGAGGCGTCCATGAAACTGAGGGTGATCTCGGCGCGTCCGGCCTGTGCGTGCCGGACCGCGTTGGCCAGCGCCGACTGGGCCGTGCGGAGCAGGGCCGCCTCGTAGGCGGTCGGCAGCTCCACCGGTGTGCCGCTCACCGAGAACCGCACGGCGGGCGGCCCCGGCGACTTGGCGCACAGCCGCTCCAGCGCGCCCGTGAGCGAGCCGTTCGCCAGGTCCGGCGGGGTCAGGGCGCGGACGAAGCGGCGGGCCTCGGCCAGATTGTCCTGCGCGGCCCGCCGCGCCTGCCGGACGTGCACGACGGCGGCCGGGCCGTCCCCGGGCAGCGCCCGCTCGGCGGCGCGCAACAGCAGCTGAATGGACGACAGCCCCTGCGCGAGGGTGTCATGGATCTCCCGAGCCAGCCGCTCCCGCTCCGCGAGCGTCCCCGCCGCCCGCTCCGCGTCGGCCAGCTCGGCGCGCGTCGAGACCAGCTCCTCGATCAGTTGGCGGCGGTGCTCGCTCTCCCGGTAAAGCGCCTGGTAGCCCAGGACGGTCGCGACGGCCACCGCTGCCCCGAGCAGCGGTCCGAGGAACGCCCCCGGCGTCACCTCCTGCGCATGGAGCACAAAGCTCCCGATCGCCGCGGCGGCGGTGACCGCCACCGCGGGCAGCCCCCAGCGGACCGGCAGCAGATGCAGCTGGAGGAAGTACAGCGGGAAGGCCGCCCACAGCGCGTCGGGGGAGAGTGCCAGCAGGACCAGCCACACCGTGCCGAGTGCCGCGAGCCAGAGTCCGGCCGCCCTCGCCGAGCGGTCCACGGCGGGGGAGCGGACGCCGTACCCGTATACGCCCGCCATCGCCGCCGCGGTCGCCGCTGCCGTGACCGCGTGGGGCGTCGCCGCCGACCGGACCGCCGTGAGCGCCAGCAAGCCCAGCAGCAGGGCGTGCAGACACCAGCGGAGCGCGCGCAGTACGGGAGTGAGGGGACGGGAATCCATGGCCCGTCCAGCGTAAGCGGACCGCCCGGGCGCCGGGTCAACCGAAAGGTTGATACCAGCGTGCACGCAGGCTCGATGCCGGGCGGCCCGTGGTGCGCGCACGCTGATCGGCATGTTCGTCGCATGGAGAGATCTGCGGTTCGCCAAGGGGCGGTTCGCGCTGATGGGCACGGTCGTCGTGCTGATGACCCTGCTGGTGGGGCTGGTGTCCGGGCTGGCCGAAGGGCTCGCCCGGGAGAACGTCTCCGCCGTGGCCGGCCTGCCCGCCGACCGGCTCGCCTTCGCCGCCCCGCCGGACGGCCGGGCGGTGTCCTTCGCCGATTCGAAGGTGTCCCGCGAGCAGTGGGAGGCCTGGGAGCGGCAGCCGGGCGTGACCGGCGCGCAGCCGCTGGCCATCCGCACGCTGCGGGCCGCGGCCGGGGACCGTACGGCGTCGGTGACGGCGTTCGCCGCCGAACCGGACTCCGGGCTCGCGCCGCGGGGCGTGGGCCCCGGCCGCGTCGTCCTCTCCGCGAAGGCCGCCGAGGAACTGGGCGTCGGAGCGGGGGACGCCGTACGCCTGGGGGAGCGGGAGGCCGCGGTCGCGGCGGTGGCGGGCGAGGCATCGTACAGCCACACCCCGGTGGTGTGGACCGCGCTCGACGGCGACGACGCCACGGTGATCGCTCTGCGGACCGGCAGCGGAGCGGACCTGGCCGCGGGGGACGAGGCCGCCGGCACCACCGCCCTCTCCGTGGACGACGCGCTGACCGCCATCGGCTCATACCAGGCCGAGAACGGCTCGCTGCAGCTGATGCGGGGCTTCCTCTTCGTGATCTCGGCGCTGGTGACCGGCGCGTTCTTCACGGTGTGGACGATCCAGCGCAGCGCCGACGTCGCCGTGCTCAAGGCGCTCGGCGCGTCCACGCCCTATCTGCTGCGTGACGCCCTCGGGCAGGCCGTCGCCCTGCTCGTGGGCGGGACCCTCGCGGGCGCCGCTCTCGCCGCGGGGGCCGGGGTCCTGATCAGCGGCACGGACGTGCCCTTCGTACTCGACGCGGCGACGGTGCTGCTGCCCGCGGGGGTGCTGATCGCCCTCGGCGCCTGCGGGGCCGCGCTCGCCATCCGGCGGATCACCGCCGTCGACCCCCTCACCGCCCTCGGGAGCGCCCGATGACCCTGCTGATCGACGAGGTGACCCTCACTTACCCCGACGGCGACGGGCGGCTGACCGCCCTCGACGCGGTCGGCCTGCACGTCCCCGCCGGATCGCTCACGGCCGTCGTCGGCCCCTCCGGCTCCGGCAAGTCCAGTCTGCTGGCCGTCGCCGGGACGCTCGTGCGCCCCGACCGCGGCCGGGTCTTCGTCGACGGCGTCGACGCCGGCGGCCTGGACCGCACGGCCCGCGCCGCGCTGCGGCGCGAGCGCATCGGCATCGTCTTCCAGCAGCCGAACCTGCTGCCGTCGCTGACGGCGGCTGAGCAGCTGGAGGTCATGGCCCATCTGACCGGCCGCATGTCCCCGTCGGTACGGCGTCGCGCCCAGGACCTCCTCGACGCCGTCGGCCTCGCGGCCCTGGCCCGGCGCCGCCCGCGTGAACTGTCCGGCGGCCAGCGGCAGCGTGTGAACATCGCACGGGCCCTGATGAACGACCCCGCGGTCCTGCTCGTCGACGAACCCACCAGCGCGCTGGACCGGGAGCGGGGCGCGGAGGTGATCGACCTGCTGCTGGCGCTGACGCGGGAGCGGCGGGTCGCGACCGTGGTCGTCACCCATGACACGGGGCACGCGGGGAGGGCGGACCGGGTGGGAGCGATGCGGGACGGGCGGCTGACGGCGGGGACGGCCTGACGGCCGCGTCCTCAAACGCCGGACGGGCTCACATCGAGCACCGGCGGGGGTCACCTCCGTGGGGGCGCCCCTGGGGTCACCTCCGTGGGGGCGCCCCTGGGGTCACCTCCGTGAGGCGCCCCTGGGGGTACCTCCCAGCGGTAGCTGGGGGAGGAGCCCGGGGGAGGCAGCCGGGGAGATCGCGGAGCGGGGGTCCGGGGGCGGAGTCCCCGCAAAACGGGGTCCGGGGAGGAGCCCCGGTCTCGGGAAGGGCGGCGCGGGGGAAACTCTCCCGCCAATGCGGTGACCCCCGCCCCGTCCTCCCCCCACCGCCCCGCCCCCCGTGGCAGTCTCCGTGCGTCGCCCGATCCTCCCGCCCCCGAGGAGCTGCCCGATGCGTCGTCCCCCTCGTCGTTCCGCCGCCCTCCTGCTGGGGGCGCTGCTCGCCGCCCTGCCGGCCGCCACGTCGTTCGCGGACGGCGACGGGCCTGTGCACCGCGGCGGGCCCAGCCGGCAGCAGGGCGTGGTCACCAGCGCGGACGCGGCCGTGCCCTTCGCCTGGGTGACGCTCTATCAGGCGGGTGACCGGCGTGGCGGCGAGGCCAGGCAGCTTGGGCGGGCGCGGGCGGACGGCGAGGGGCGGTTCACCGTCGAGTACGAGCGGCCGAAGAAGCCCGGCACGGTGCTGTACCTGATCGCCGACGCGGGGCGGCAGGACGGCGGCAAGCAGAGCGAGGGGAAGCAGGCGCGCGGGCACGGGCCGGTCCGCCTGGCCGCCGTGCTGCTGCCCGAGGCGCAGCCGACCCCGGTCACCGTCAACGAGCGCACGACCGTCGCCGCGGCGTACGCGATGGCCCGCTTCACCCACGGCCCGCATATCGCCGGCGGCCATCCGGGGCTGCAGAACGCGGCCGGCACCTCCCACAACCTCGCCGACGTCAAGACCGGCAAGGTCTCCGCCGTGCTCGACGCGCCGCCGAACGGTGCGGAGACCTCCACCCTCCGGGCCTTCAACTCGCTGGCCAACATCCTGGCGGGCTGTGTCGCGGGCGAGACCTGCGAGGAGCTGTTCCAGCTGGCCACGCCCGCGGGCGGGGACGCGCCTCGGGACACCTTCCAGGCGGCGGTCGACATCGCGCACGCCCCTGGCCGGAACGCCGCGGCTCTGTACGGGCTGTCGGAGCTCGCCGGAAGTTCCTACGAGCCGCACCTCACCTCGCCGCCGGACGCCTGGACGCTCGCCCTGCGCTATGTCGGCAACGGCCATGAGCTCGACGGGCCGGGCAACGTCGCCTTCGACGCCGACGGCAACGCCTGGATCATCAACAACTACCACTACAACCGCGATCCGCTGATCACCGTCTGCGGCGGCGAGCAGCTGACCAAGCTGACGCCCACGGGCGGGGACGCCCCGGGCGCGCCGTTCCGGGGCGGCGGTCTGTACGGGGCCGGATACGGCGTCACCCTTGACCCGAAGGGGCACGTGTGGGTGGGGAACTTCGGCTTCCAGGGCCGTGGCTGCACCTATGACCAGGACTTCCTGTCGCGCAGCGTGTCGCAGTTCCGGGAAGACGGGACTGCGCTGTCGCCCACGGTCGGCTGGCGGCAGGGGGACATCTCCCGGCCGATGGGCACCGTCTCGGACCGCAAGGGGAACATCTGGGTCGCGAACTGCGGCAACGACACGGTGACGCGTATCCCGGACGGGCGGCCCAAGCGGGCGCGGAACATCGCGCCGCCCGAAGGCACGCTCGTCAAGCCGTTCTCCATCGCCATCGACACCCGGGGCCGGGCCTGGGTGTCCAGCAACAGGACCGACAGCGTGCTGATGCTCTCCCCGGACGGGCAGCCGCGGCGCTCGGTCAGCGGCGGCGGCATCAGCGCTCCCATGGGTC
Organism: Streptomyces sp. MUM 178J; assembly: GCF_022414575.1. Lineage (GTDB taxonomy): Bacteria > Actinomycetota > Actinomycetes > Streptomycetales > Streptomycetaceae > Streptomyces > Streptomyces chengmaiensis. The sequence continues at coordinate 5,698 of NZ_JADWYQ010000004.1, forward strand.
TCGCCTCGGACAGCCTGGGGAACGTCTGGGTGGCCAACTCGGCGCTGGCCGACCCGCCCTGCTCAGGCACTCCGTCGCCGCTGCCGCCGACCGACGGCGTCGACCCGGTCGAGGGGGCCGCCGACGCCTCCGTCACCCTGATCCGCCCCGACGGCTCGACGAGCCGCCCGTTCGAAGACGGCGGCCTGTTCCTGCCCTGGGGCATCGCGGTCGACGGGAACGACACCGTCTGGGTCGCCAACTTCGGCGGACAGCGGGTGGCCCAGCTGTGCGGGGCCCGGCCCGAGGGCTGCCCGCCCGGACACCGCACGGGACAGCCGATCTCCCCGGCCGACACCGGCTACACCAGCGACGGCCTGTCGCGGAACACCGGGCTGCAGATCGACCCGTCGGGCAATGTCTGGGTCGCCAACAACTGGGAGACCGTGCCGCTGCAGACCAATCCCGGAGGACACGAGATGGTGGTCTTCGTGGGGATCGCCGAACCGGTGCGGACCCCGTTGATCGGGACCCCGCGCTCGGTCTCCTGAGACGTCGGGGGCGTGCGGATCAGCCCTGGCCCCCCGTGCTCGCCAGTGCCGCGGACAGGTCCAAGGCGACCTCCTGCAGCACCGGGACGATCTTCTCCGTCGCCGCCTCCGTCACCCGGCCCGCCGGACCCGAGATGGAGATCGCCGCGGCCGTCGGCGACTCGGGGACTGAGACGGCGAGGCAGCGGACGCCGATCTCCTGCTCGTTGTCGTCGACCGCGTAACCCACCTGCCGGACCTGCTCCAGGGCGGCGAGGAAGCCCTCGGGCGTGATGATGGTCTTCTCGGTGGCGGCGGGCATGCCCGTACGGGCCAGGAGCGCGCGGACCTCGTCGGGCGGGGTGTGGGCGAGGAGTGCCTTGCCGACGCCGGTGGAGTGGGGCAGCACACGCCGGCCCACCTCGGTGAACATGCGCATGGAGTGCTTCGACGGCACCTGCGCCACATAGACGATCTCGTCGCCGTCGAGCAGTGCCATGTTGGCCGTCTCGCCGGTCTCCTCGACGAGGCGGGCGAGATAGGGCCGCGCCCAGGTGCCCAGCAGGCGGGAGGCGGACTCGCCGAGGCGGATCAGACGGGGGCCGAGGGCGTAGCGCCGGTTGGGCTGCTGGCGGACGTAGCCGCACGCGACGAGCGTGCGCATGAGACGGTGGATGGTGGGCAGCGGCAGCCCGCTCGCCGCGGACAGCTCGCTCAGCCCGACCTCGCCGCCCGCGTCGGCCATTCTCTCGAGCAGGTCGAAGGCGCGTTCCAGGGACTGCACGCCACCGCTGTTGGCGGTCTTGGCGGCGTCGGTGGTGCTGGCGCTGGACGTCGGCACGGGCGGTCCTTTCGGGCAGGCAGGGCGAGGCAGCAGCGTACCGGCCGGTCTCGCGCCCGCTCCTTGGCGGAAGCAACCTTCTGCTTAGTGGAATTGTACTTTCGCTTTGTGGAAGCGCACAAGGGTTGTTCCGGTGCGGCCGGTGACCCTTGACTCCGCAGTCCCGTGGATGAAGACTCCTTCAACAGTTCGTTGAAATTCGGGAGGAGTACGGGTGGACGTCAATCTGGTGCTGCGCTCGACACGCGTCATCACCCCGGAAGGCATGCGGCCGGCCTCGGTCGCCGTAGCCGGCGAGACGATTGCCGCGGTCCTCCCGTACGACGCGGAGCCACCCGCCGGAGCGACCGCCGAGGACCTCGGGGACCACGTCCTGCTGCCCGGTCTCGTCGACACCCACGTCCATGTGAACGACCCCGGCCGCACCGCGTGGGAAGGCTTCTTCACCGCCACCCGCGCAGCGGCCGCGGGCGGCGTCACCACCCTGCTGGACATGCCGCTGAACTCCCTCCCGCCGACCACGACCGTCGGCCATCTGCGCACCAAGCAGGAGGTCGCCCGACCCAAGGCGCATGTCGACACCGGCTTCTGGGGCGGGGCCGTCGGCTCCAACCTCAAGGATCTGCGGCCGCTGCACGACGCCGGCGTCTTCGGCTTCAAGTGCTTCCTGTCACCCTCCGGAGTCGAGGAGTTCCCCGAACTCGACCAGGAGCAGCTCGCCCGCGCCATGGCCGAGATCGCCGGCTTCGGCGGACTGCTCATCGTGCACGCCGAGGACCCGCACCACCTCGCCTCCGCCCCCCAGAGGACCGGCCCCCAGTACGCCCACTTCCTCGCCTCGCGCCCGCGCGAAGCCGAGAACACCGCCGTCGAGAGCCTCATCGGCCACGCCCGGCGGCTCGGCGCCCGCGTCCATGTGCTGCATCTGTCCTCCTCCGACGCCCTGCCGATGATCGCCGCCGCCCGGCGCGAAGGCGTCAGGATCTCGGTCGAGACCTGCCCGCACTTCCTCACCCTCACCGCCGAAGAGGTCCCCGACGGGGCGACGGAGTTCAAGTGCTGTCCGCCCATCCGCGAGCGGGAGAACCAGGACGCCCTGTGGCAGGGCCTGGCCGACGGCGTGATCGACTGCATCGTCTCCGACCACTCCCCGTGCACCACCGACCTCAAGACCCCCGACTTCGCCTCCGCCTGGGGCGGCATCTCCTCCCTCCAGCTGGGCCTGCCGGCGATCTGGACCGCTGCCCGCGAACGCGGCCACAGCCTCGAGGACGTCGCCCGATGGATGGCTGCCGCCCCCGCCGAACTCGCGGGACTGGACCGGAAGGGCGCCATCGAAGCGGGCCGGGACGCCGACTTCGCGGTCCTCGCCCCCGACGAGACCTTCACCGTCGACCCGGCCGGACTCCACCACCGCAACCAGGTCACGGCCTACGCGGGCAAGACCCTGTACGGCGTCGTCACCGCGACGTGGCTGCGCGGCCGACGCATCGTGGAGAACGGCACCCTGGCCGCGCCGAGCGGCCGGCTGCTCGAAAGGAACAACTGAAACCGTGTCCATACCCTCCTTCACCGGTGACGCCGCCCCCTACGGCGGCGGCGACCCGTACGCCGACTACCGCACGGCCGAGTTCCCCTTCACCCACCTCGCGGATCTCGCCGACCGGAGGCTCGGCGCGGGCGTGATCGCCGCCAACGACGAGTTCTTCGCCGAGCGGGAGAACCTCCTCAAGCCCGGGCCCGCGGAGTTCGACCCGGAGCACTTCGGCCACAAGGGCAAGATCATGGACGGCTGGGAGACCCGCCGCCGCCGCGGCGTCTCCGCGGAGCAGCCGCACCCCGCTCAGGACGACCACGACTGGGCGCTCGTGCGGCTCGGCGCGCCCGGCGTCATCCGCGGCATCGTCGTCGACACCGCCCACTTCCGCGGCAACTACCCGCAGGCGGTCTCCATCGAGGCCGCGTCCGTCCCCGGAACCCCCTCGCCCGAGCAGCTCCTCGGCGACGACGTCACATGGACGACCCTCGTCCCCCGCACCGCCATCGGCGGCCACGCCGCCAACGGCTTCGCCGTCGACGTCGAGCAGCGCTTCACACACCTGCGCGTCAACCAGCACCCCGACGGGGGCATCGCACGGCTCCGCGTCCACGGCGAGGTCGCGCCCGACCCCGCCTGGCTGAAGGCACTCGGCACCTTCGACCTCGCGGCCCTGGAGAACGGCGGGCAGGTCGAGGACGCCTCAGACCGCTTCTACTCCCCGGCTGCCAACACCATCCAGCCCGGCCGCTCCCGCAAGATGGACGACGGCTGGGAGACCCGCCGCCGCCGGGACAAGGGCAACGACTGGATCCGCTACCGGCTCGCCGAGCAGTCCGAGATCCGCGCCGTCGAGATCGACACCGCCTACCTCAAGGGCAACAGCGCGGGCTGGGCGGCGCTCTCCGTACGGGACGGCGGCGACGGCGAGGCGGGCGAGTGGACCGAGGTGCTGCCCCGCACCCGGCTCCAGCCGGACACCAACCACCGCTTCGTACTGGACACCCCGGCCGTCGGCCGCCACATCCGCATCGACATCTACCCGGACGGCGGGTTCTCCCGGCTGCGGCTGTACGGGTCGCTGACCGAGCAGGGCGCGAACCGGCTGGCCGCCCGCCACCAGGAGCTCGGCGGCTGACCACCGCGGCCCACCGCCGAAGACCCGGGCGGCGGCGACACCGCCCGGGCCCCCGCTGTGGTCGCGGGGGCCGGGCCTTTCGCGCGAACGAAAAGGCCCCAAGACGCGGGGCGCACCGGCTGACAGCACCGGCGCGCCCCGCGCGCCGCACGCGCCCGCCGATGAGTCAGGGGCGACAGTGGAGTCGGCACCGCACCGACTGCCACTCCACACAAGGGAGCCCCGCCATGGCTCAGCTCACGTTCACCCAGTTCCTCACCCTCGACGGTGTCTACCAGGGGCCCGGCGGACCCGACGAAGACCGCAGCGGAGGCTTCGAACACGGCGGCTGGCTCGTCCCCTTCGCCGACGACGACATGGGCCGCTTTGTGAACGAGGTCTTCGACCGGGCCGGCGCCTTCCTCTTCGGCCGCAGGACGTACGACATCTTCGCCTCCTACTGGCCCCGGGTGACCGACGAGGACGACCCCATCGCCTCCCGCCTCAACCACCTGCCCAAGTACGTGGTCTCCCGCACGCTGCGGCACGCCGACTGGGAGGGCTCCACGATCGTCGGCGGCGGCGACGACGCCGTGGCGGCAGAGGTGGCCCGGCTCAAGGAGGAACAGCCGGAAGGCGAACTCCAGATCCACGGCAGCGCCACACTGGCGCGGTCCCTGCTGGCCCGCGACCTGATCGACGTGTGCCACCTGCTCGTCTATCCGGTCGCCGTGGGCCAGGGGCAGCGGCTCTTCCAGGACCTGCCGCTGCCCACCGCCTTCGAACTGGCGGACCACCGCACCACGGCGGCCGGGGTCGCCATTCACAGCTACCGGCCCGCGGGGCGTGCGACGTTCGGCACCATCGGCGCCTGATTCCCGGGCCCTGAGCCGGGCCCTGAGCCCGGCTGTGAGCCGGGGCGCTGATTCCCGGGCTCAGAGGGCGGTTCGTGGGTTGATGCCCTGTTTCGGATGAGGTCGGGGCGAGGGTCGTGCTGGTGACGGGGTCATGGGCCGAGTTCCGCGGCGATGGCGCCGCGTAGGAGGTGGCGGGCGCGGTCGAGGGTGAGTGTGCCGCTGAGCCAGCGCTTGCTGAGCCCTTCGACGAGGGCGGTGAGCCGGTCTGCGGCGTCGTCCGGTGAGATGTCGGGCGCGGCGCGGCCGATCTGTTGGGCGCGGTGGATGAGGTCGCTGGCGTAGTCGTTCCAGCTGTCGGTGGTGGTGCGGAGCCGGTCGCGCAGTTCGGGCTGGAAGACGGCGGTGGAGCGCAGTTCGCCCCAGGCGGTGCTGTTCTCGACGACGGCAGGGGTGTCCTGGAGTTCGAGGAGCAGCATCTCTTCCAGGTGACCGCGGGGGTCGGCGCCGGGATCGGCAGTGGGGTGGGTGTAGTGCTCGGCGCGGGTGTTGACGAAGTCGAGTGTGCGGGCAAGAAGGCCGGCCCGGTCGCGGAAGTGGTAGTAGATCAGCGAGGTCGACACGCCGGCCTCCTCGGCCAGCTCCTCAACTCGCAGGCCTCTGATGCCGCGCTGGGCGATGACGCGGGCGGCGGCTTCCAGGATGGCGGTGCGGCGGGCGGACACGGGTGCGGCTCCCTTGAAGCGTTCAGAGCGGTGACAGAGGCAATGCTACCGTCTCTTCCTGACTGAAATTTCAGTCAGGGTTGTTTCCGACCAGGAGGGGAGCCGTGTCATGAGGAGACCGAACCGCCGAAGCGTGCTGGGGGGCGGCGTGGCTGCCGTACTGGCCGCCGCAGGGCTGACAGCCTGCGCCCAGGACCAGGAGAAGAAGGCGGGTCGCGCACCGGCCGGGACGAGGGAGACCGCGGCGCCCAGTCGGGAGCAGGCCGGGCTGTTCATGCCGGCGGAGACCCGAGAGCACGTCCGGACGTTCATGTCGTGGCCGCCTCTGGACTCGGCCTGGGAGGACATGGCCGGGGACGTCCAGCGCGATATCGCGGGCATCGCCCGGGCGCTGGCCGAGTTTGAGCCGGTGGTCATGCTGTCCGCCCCCAAGGAGGCCAAGGCCGCCCGCCGGGCCTGCGGCTCCGGAGTCGAGGTGATCGCCGTGCCCACCGACGACCTGTGGATGCGCGACAGCGGCCCGACCTTCGTCCAGGGGCCGGAGGGCCTCGCGGGTATCGACCTGCACTTCAACGGCTGGGGCGGCAAGCAGGAACACGAGCACGACGCGAAGGTCGCCCGCACCGTCCTGGAGTACGCCGGCGCCCCCCGCGTGGACGCACCCCTGGTCGGGGAAGGCGGCTCACTGGAGGTGGACGGACACGGCACCCTCCTGGTCACTGAGAGCTCTCTGGTCAACTCCAACCGCAACCCCTACCTGAGCCGCGACGAGATCGAAACCTCCCTCAAGCAGCTGGTCGGCGCCGACAAGGTGATCTGGTTCAAGGGCGTCAAGGGCCAGGACATCACCGACTACCACGTCGACTCGCTGGCCCGCTTCGCAGAGAACGGCGTCGTCCTGCTCAGCCGCGCCTGGGCAGGCGACGGACCCGATGTGTGGACCCGCGCCTACGATCAGGCCCGCGGCGTCCTGGAGAACGCGACCGACGCCCGCGGTAGGAAGTTCGAGATCATCGATCTCCCCGAACCCGACCCCGCCAGGCTCGGCCGCCGCGGTGAGGACTTCCTCGGCTCCTACGCCAACTACTACATCGCCAATGACGCCGTCCTCATCCCCCGCTTCGGGGACCGCAAAGCCGACCAGCAGGCCGCCGCCGTCATCGGCGACCTCTACCCAAACCGCGAGATCCTCCAACTGGAGATCCACACCGTCGCCGAAGGCGGCGGCGGCATCCACTGCGCAACCCAACAACAGCCCCAGACCGCAGAGAGCAGCAGTTCGTGAGGTGTTGTGCGTTTCCCGGCGAGGTTGAGGCGATTCCGCAGACCGAGGTGCTTGGTCGGCTACTGCCTCCCGGTGAAGCTGCCGGTGTCGGCCTCGGCGAGGCTATCGCTTCCAGCGCCAGGCCGGTGCCAGCGAGGCAGCCGTTGATGACCTCCGGTCGGTACTGCACATCTTGAGCTTGCGCTTGACGGCGCGGGTGATCTGGCCGAGGTCGGCTGCGGCGAGGCTGCCGATGTCGCGCCTTGACCAGCGACCAGATGCCCTCTTGCGGGTTCAGGTCCGGCGAGTAATCGGGAAGTTGGAAGACGGTGAGCCAGTCCGCATGGTCGGCGATGAGCTTGGGCATCGGTTCGACCAGGTGCATGCGCAGGTTGGGTCGGTCGGACGCCTATGGGCTGGCCTGGAATTCCTCGTGGAGCTGGGGAAGGAAGGCGGCAAGGTGGTTCATCTCCGCAGCGCAGTGGTGGATCATGTCGGTGCCGATCGTGGCGGGCGTCAGCCGCGGCGCGGCACGGGGAGCGACCAGGCGGCCGACCGCGCGGCCGGGGGCTGAGGTGAGGGCGCGGGTGGCCAGGCCGGGCGGCAGGGCACGGGCGGGCAGGTTCAGCAGCGCGCCGTCGCCGAGGAAGAACCGGGACCGCATTTCGGCACCGTCCTCGGTGGGTCTGACCTGGTGGACCAGCCACCCGAATGCCAACGGGTGGGAGCTCAGGCCGACGCGGGCGCAGATGTGGGTGGTCCCGGTGACGGGGGCGATGCCCATCTTCTCGGGGTCCAGGAACCGGATCGCCAGCGGCTGCATCCGGCCGCCGATGTACTCATCCACGTAGGAGACGTTGCCGATGTACCGCTGCCGGTCGGTCAGCGCCCGGTCGGCGCCGCGGTCCTCGCCGAGGGCGCAGTACTGGTGGGCGTCGGGGTGCCACAGCTTGTACCGCGCGCTCTCACGGCTGTGCCAGCCGAACCACCAGTCCCACATGTCGGCGGTGGTGCCGGGCAGCGGGGTGTGGATGCCGACCATGACGCCCCCGGCGGAGAGGCGGGTCCAGCCGGTCTCCACGGCCTCGTATCCGGGTCGAGCCAGCCGGTCGGCGACTTCGTCGACCCCATACCCGTACTCGGTCGGCGCCATCCCGCTGACCAGGGCGTGCACGACATGCTCCTGGACGGGCCGGGTCCGGGCCTGGAAGTAGCTCGCGTACGGCTGGGACCAGTCGGCCTCCCGGTAACCCAGGTAGCGCGGTTCGCCGGTGTAGCTGGCCGGTCTGGGCGCCCGGTCGGCGGCGCTGGGCTCGTATCTCATCAGGCCTCTCCCTCGCGGGTCTGTGCGGTGCGAATCGCGGCGCGGGCTGCGTCCACGGGAGTCCCGAGCAGGAGTAGGTGGGTGAAGGCCACGTCGGCGGCGTCGCCGTCCCAGCGATCGGTGGGCCCGGTGGACAGGAACATCAGCGCGGTGCTCTCCAGCGCCCGCGACAGCACCCCGGGGTCGAGGTCGTTGCCGAAGATGCCGCGTCGCTGCCCATGCCGGATCAACTCGGCGACGACCGCGTTGAACGGGTCCATCGCCAAGGTCACGGCGTCGGCGGCGCCGCGGCGGGCGAGTTCGATCACCGGGGCGAACTCGCGTGCCGCGCCCCAGGTGCGCAGCACCATCGCCGCCAGCTCCACGCCGGGGTCGTCGGCATGGACGTCGATGTGACCCAAGTGCGCGACGAACTGCTCCGCACCGGCCCGGACCAGGTCGGCGACCAGGTCCTGGCGGGTCGGGAAGTGGCCGTAGAGGGTGCGGCGCACGACCCCCGCCACCGCGGCGATGTCGTCCATGCTCGCGTCAGGGTCAGCGGCCAGCACGCTCCTCGCGGCGTTCAGGATCGACAGCCGATTGCGTTCCCGGGCTCTCAGTGTCCGGTTCGTTGCAGCGGGCACCGCTTCGCCTCCTCTCGTCTGCAGGCACTTCTCAAATTTACACGCCACGAGCATATTTGTACAAGGTGTGTAAATTTTGGAGTGGGTCGCCCCGGCGCGAGGCGTGTCACTGCGCGGCGCGTTCACGTCACAGCGGCCAACCCCTGTGCGGTGTGCCGACCCCACGCCGACGCCCGGCAGGAAACGACGGCGGACCGAGGGGGAGGCGTTCCGGGGGCAAGCCGTGCCCGTCCGGGCCGGCCCGGACGGCGCCGAGAGGACGGGTGACCGGGGAGCGTAGGACAATCACCAGCGTCGGCATTGCGGCCGTGCGGTACCTCATGCCCGTCGACTTCGAACAGCGGCTGATCGACTTTCGGTAGCCTCAGCCTCCCTGCATGGAACCCGGGGTCCACGATCAAGGGGAAGCTTCCTTGGCGACCGCTGCCCAGGTCTCGTACTGCGGCACGACCACGTAGGAGAACCAGTTCCGCGCCTCGTCGTCGCTGTGCGCGCGGCGCACGGTCGGCAGCGTGGTAGCGAAGGAACGCAGCCACACGTCGGCTACGTCGGCCGCATCCAGGGTCTTTGAGAAGTGATCTTGTGTTCGGGTTCGAGCAGCGCCGTCCCGGCAAACTCCAGAATCTTCTTCATGGGGCGATGGTGGATGCGGTGCGCACGGCCCCGCTTCGGCCGTCGGAACACGGTCCCGGTCCGAAGGTCCGCCGAGAGCCCGACGAAAGTCCGCACTGTCCGCGACTCAAGCAGCGCATCTCTCTCCGCTGCCCCGGCCCCTGCCCCCACCTGCGTAGATTTATCGATATGACTCGCGCCGCCCCCGCCCCTGGCTTCTCCCGTACGGAGTATCCCTGGCTGCTCCCCTCCGCCCTGAGCGACCCCGAGCTGCCGGGCGACCGGGGCGGTCGCCAGCGGCCGCGGCGGACCGTACGCGACTGGGTCGTCGACACCTGTGCCTTCGCCGTCGCCGCGTTCATCGGCCTTGTCGCCCTGGAGTCGGTCCTCGAAGCGGACAACGCCGAGACCTTCGTCTTCCTGGACCAGATCGTCGGGCTCGCCTCTTGTCTGGCGGTCTGGCTGCGCCGGCGGTGGCCCATGGGGCTGGCCGTGACTCTGGTGGTGGTGGGCACGCTGGCCCCGGCCGCGGGCGGCGCGATGCTGGTGGCCCTGTTCAGCGTCGCGGTGCACCGGCCGTTCAAGCCGGTCGCCGCCGTGGCGGCCCTGGCGATCGCCGCCGGCATCGTCCAGCCGTTCGCACGTCCCGACCCCACGCTCTCCCTCTGGGGCTCGATCGTGCTGGGGGCCGTGTTCGTGCTGCTCGCCATCGGCTGGGGCATGCTCGTACGCGCCCGCCGACAACTGGTGATCGCCCTGCGGGAGCGGGCACTGCGCGCGGAGAGCGAAGCGGAACTGCGCGCCGAACGCGCCCAGCGGCTGGCCCGTGAGGCCATCGCCCGCGAGATGCACGACGTGCTCGCCCACCGGCTCACCCTGCTCAGCGTGCATGCCGGCGCGCTGGAGTTCCGGCCGGACGCGAAGCCCGCGGAGATCGCCCGTGCGGCGGGAGTCATCCGGGACAGCGCGCATGAAGCCCTGCAGGACCTGCGCGAGATCATCGGTGTGCTCCGCGCCCCCGGCGAGGCGCCCCCCGACGGCATTGTCGCCGAACGTCCGCAGCCCACTCTGACGACCCTGGACGCGCTGATCGCCGAGTCACGGGAGGCCGGGATGAAGGTCGCCCTCGACAACCGCGTTCCGGACGCCTCGGCCGTGTCCGCGGCCACCGGCCGCACCGTCTACCGCATCGCCCAGGAGGCGCTGACCAATGCACGCAAGCACGCCCCGGGCGCGGAGGTCGCCGTCCGCGTCGGCGGCGAGCGGGGGCAGGGGCTGACCGTCGAGGTGGTCAACCCGGCCCCCGCCGGCGCGGCCGAGGCCGTGCCCGGCTCAGGGCAGGGGCTGATCGGACTGACCGAGCGCGTGGCCCTCGCGGGCGGCCGTCTCGACCACGGACCGGACCCGGACGGCGGATTCCGCGTCCACGCCTGGCTACCGTGGCCCTCATGACCGCTCAGACCACCCCTCCCATCCGGCTGCTCATCGTCGACGACGACCCCCTCGTACGGGCCGGACTCTCCCTGATGCTCGGCGGCGCCGACGGCATCGAGATCGTGGGGGAGGGGGCCGACGGGGCGGAGGTCCCCGCGCTCGTCGAGGAACGGACGCCCGACGTGGTGCTGATGGACATCCGGATGCCGACAGTGGACGGCCTGACCGCCACCGAGGAACTGCGCCGCAGGCCGAAGGCGCCCGAAGTGGTGGTCCTCACCACCTTCCACGCCGATCGACACGTGCTCCGGGCACTGCGCGCCGGGGCCGCCGGGTTCGTCCTCAAGGACACTCCGCCCGGGCAGATCGTCGACGCGGTCCGGAAGGTCGCGGCGGGAGAGCCGGTGCTCTCCCCGGCCGTCACCCGGCAGCTGATGACCCATGTCGCCGACAGCGCGGGCGACGAGCGCGCCCTCCGCGCACGGGCGCGGCTGGACACGCTCGCCGAACGTGAACACGAGGTGGCCGTCGCCGTCGGCCATGGCCGCTCCAATGCGGAGATCGCCGCGGAGCTCTATATGAGCGTCCCCACCGTCAAGGCACATGTCTCCCGCATCCTGGCCAAGCTCGAGCTCAACAACCGGGTGCAGATCGCGCTGCTGGTGCATGACGCGGGGCTGCTCGACGAGGACGAGCCAAGGCCATAGGTTCACAGTGCATGGACATCCCGAACCCAGCCAAGGAGCCCCACAGTGACGGAACTTGACCTCGAACTGGCCCAGAAGGTCCTGGACAGCCAGCCGTTCAGCGTGCTCCTCAAGGCCCGCATCACAGCCTTCGGCGAGGGGAGGGCCGTCCTCGAAATCGACGCCCGGGACGAGCTGCGGCAGCAGAACGGCTACCTCCACGGCGGGGTCATCGCCTACGCCGCCGACAATTCCCTGACCTTCGCCGCCGGTTCCGTCCTCGGCCCCGCGGTGCTGACCGGCGGCTTCTCCATCCAGTACCTCCGCCCCGCCGCCGGCCGCACCCTCGTCGCCCACGCCGCCGTCGCCCACGCGGGGCGGAGGCAGGCGGTCGTGCGCTGCGACCTGCGGGTGGTGGGCGAGGACGGGGAGGGGGGCGGGGAGGGGACGTTGTGCGCGGTGGCGCAGGGGACGGTGGTGGCGGCGCAGAGGTCGTGAGGGGTGTTCTGCGTCGGCAAACTCCCCTTCGCCCGGGGCGCCCATGTCACCGACTTCGGAGTCGGCCTGAGGCGCCCACGGGGCGGGTCCTGTTCGTCAGGGCGGCGCGCCAGGGAGGACCGTAGGCGGCGCTGCCTCAGGGCTGGGTCTCCGAGCGGTCATCCCCAGGGTCGACGCCAGTGGAACCCGAAGGCGTTAGGACCGTCTTTCCCTGATCCACTGCCCCGTGATGCTGTTCCGCCTCCTCAGGTGTGAGGACTTTCCGGTCGACGGCGTGATCGATACTCTGGTGCTGGTATTCCTTGTGTGCGGTGACGGGGTCCATCCGCTGCTGGAATTGGTAGATCTCCTCCATTTTTTCCAGGTAAGCTGGCGCCGCATCGTCGCCGATCTCCTCACTGACGAGGTTAATCAGCACGTCGATCGGGACCGCCGTGTGATCGACGACAGAGCGCCCGAAGGAATAACAGAAGACGTTCTGAGTGTTGCCGATCACGCCCTTGTCGGAAAAGTTATAGCGCCAGAACTTGACGTCCACTCGGACGATGGCGTTGTGTTCCAGGGCGATGAAGGTCTTGTTGTCGAGCTGCTCCCCCAAGGAGGAGTTCCCGAGGATGGCGTTCACGGCCGTGGTGACGAGCGAATGGATGCCGCTCTTTACGGCTCCATCCTTTCCCGCGAAGAAGGTGTCGACGGCGCTGGAGATCCCTGCGTCCGCGCCTTCGTGCACATTTGCCAGATACCCATGGTCGTAGTATGTGGGAACGCCCACGATCTTGATGAGCTGGGATTCGGGGTCGCTGTAGGAGAGTCGAAGCTCATTATCGAACACCTCCCCCTTGTTCTTCGCGGCGTTCAGCATGAAGTCGAGTTGTTCCTGCTGCCTCCTCTGGTCCGCGTCTGAGGTGTTGAGTGCATTACGGATGGCACTGATGACGGACATCGCAACTCCATTCACTTCACCAGTGATGCCTCGCAGAGGGATCGATGCTCGTGTCTGCGCCAGTGCAAACCAACCACGCCGCACATTCACTTTTCCGGTTGCTGCCCGCATGAGGGGTTCGCCCGCTGGGTTCGGGGGGACGTGAGGTCAGCTTCGAAAGAAGAAACCTTTTCCCATTGCCGCCGCCGCGCCAGAACAGGCCTGAGGCCTGCGCGGCTTCTGTTCCGGGGCGAAGGTGAAGGGGCCCGTGTCCGGGCTGGCCGTGAAGGTGCATGAACCCGCGCATGCGCACTCTCGGTGTGCGCTTGGCGCACACCCCCAGAGTGAAAGTGCTCATGCCAGCCCTCCCCGTGCGCACCGGCCATCACCTTTGCCGGTTGGGGTGGTTTAGCTGGCCGCTGGATGATTTCCCGGTCAGTGACGTGCATCATTGGCTTCATCTCCCCCATGTGCACGCCATTGCCGAGAGGTGAACGATGACCCGTGGTTGGAACAGAGAACAGTTCATGGATGCCGCCATGGAAGCACGGGACCTGTACGACAAAGCGGGCACGGCGGTGATCAATGGCAGAGACTCGTTCGAGACGCCATGGGTGGACGTGGCGTGGTGGGTGTACGACAGCACGCTTCGGGCATGTCGGTCGAACGCCATCGAGGGTCTCATCGCGGGCGGTCTCCGGTCGGGGCGGCCAGGCGAGCCCGGAGGAGCTGGCATCGATGACATTCTGCGTGAAAATCTCAAGACCATCGATGAACGCGTTCCGGGTGTCGATCAGGGTGCGATTCTCCACACCAGGAACTGGTCAATCCTCGTCAACGACTCCTGGCTTCTCGCCGGTGTCCACTCGGGTGTGCCCTTCTACCTCGCCTCTGAGCGACGACAGGAAAACCTCTACCTGGTACCGAAACTCAAGGTCTTTGGGAGGGAGCTGGCCAACCTCAGATCCTTCGGCTACCAGATCGTAATGGGCGCTCAGGAAGCCACCGGAGAAGCCGCCGTCCTGCCTGAACCGGCGGATCTGAAAGCGCGCTTCGGCGCCTGCCAGGCCAATGCCACGGAGTATGAGGCAGACGAGAACTGGCGCGTACTGGAGGGCAGAATCGGCCAGCCCTGGGACTAGCCTCACATTTCTGCTTGACGCGGGCGCCTTCGACGTTCTTCTGCAGCAGTTCGTGATCGAGGGCTTCGCTCCGGCCCCTCCGGCGTTTGAAGAGTGAAGGGCAGCGCAATCAAGTCCCTCCGGCGTATGAGGAGGCGGGGGTCCGGGGGCGGAGCCCCCGACGGGGGCTGGGGCGGTTCACTTTGCAAGTGATGGGTTGTAGGTCATGCTGTTTGGCATGGCCTACATCGACAGCGCAGCCCGCTCCATCGGTGCCGTATCCGCCGCCCCTTCCATGCTCCGGGGTCGCGAGTACCTGAGAGTCAGCCAGGACAAGTCAGGCCGTCAGCGCTCTGTCACGGAGCAGCATGACGACAACGAGCGCACGACCGTCCATCACCAGATCACGATCAGCGGCGAGCCGTACGTGGACAACGACCGGTCTGCGAGCCGGTACGCGTCCAAGGCGCGGGACGGCTTCGCGCGCCTGGTGTCTGATCTGGAGTCCGGGGCGTTCGGTGCGGATGTGTTGGTGTTGTGGGAGAACTCCCGCTACTCCCGTCGCGCCCTGGAGTGGCTCCAGCTGATGGACGTGTGCGAGCGACGGGGCAAGAAGATCTTCATTACGGCCGACAACCGGCTCTATGACCTGTCTCATTGGAAGGACCGTCGGAATCTCCGGGAGGATGCTTCCGACTCCGAGACAGAGAGCGACAAGATCAGCATGCGAAATCGCCGCACCGCCGCCGCCATGGCCGAGCAGGGACGACCCAACGGGGTCCCCCCGCACGGCTACAAGGCGCTCTATGACGAGAAGACCGGCAAGCTGATCAACTGGGTGGAGAACCCCGACGAGTCCGCAGTGCCGAAGGAGTTGTTCAAGCGGCTCCGCGAGGGGCACGCCCTGAAGCGGATCGCGCGGGACTTTACGGAGCTGGGCTACGTCAACCGGTCCGGCCGCCCGTTCTCGCCCGAGCACCTGCGCTCGATGGCACTGCGCCCCGCCTATGGCGGATACCGGGTGCATGCTCCCAAGTCCCGCGGGCGGACAGTCAAGGCGCAGCAAGAGGAATCGACGCTGAGCAAAGCCACATGGGCGGCACTCGTGGATGAAGAGACGTTCTGGGCTGTGCGCCGCATGCTGCTCGCTCCGGAGCGCCGTACGACCCGCACGGGCCGTGCCAAGCACGTACTGACCATGACCATGCGGTGCGACGTGTGCGGCGGGCCGATCTCCGCCATTGGGGACAACTACCTCTGCCGTGACAAGAGCTGTGTCCAGATCAAGAAGGCTGACGTCGACCAACTTCTCATCGGTGACGCGGAACAGCCGGGACTGCTCTTGTCGTACCTTGCCAGCGACACGGTCTATGAGGACTTCAGCGCCACGCCAGAGGACGCGGCCGAGGTGGAGCGCATCGCGGCCGAGATCAAGCGACTGAGGGTGGAGAAGACGGAAATGGAGCGCGCTGAGCCTGAATCGCTGTCCGAAGCGAGGATGATCGGCAAGGGCATCGAGGGGCTCGACAAGAAGATCAGCAAGTTGGAGACAGAGCAGCGGCAGTTGACCGCGCCCGCTGTTCTCACTGATCTCATTCGCCCCGGTGCCGATGTGGCTGCCCGCTGGTTCGCCGCTCCGATCACCGCCCGCCGGGAGGTCGCCCGACTGCTGTTCTCTGCTGACTGGCTCGGGCAGGTCAGGATCATGCGCGGCCGCGGAGTGCCCGCAGCGAAGCGAATCAAGCGGAGGCGGTCATGAAAGGCATCGACGAGGTTCCGGACCCCGCCGACTGGCCATTGGGTATCCCGGACTCGTCAGGTCTGGATGGCATTCTCCTCCCAGACCGGACTGCTATTGACGCGGCGCGAGAAACGCTTGAGATTCACCTGGAGATGGCCGGTCGCGAGGGCGGTACACCCTGGCCCCAGGCAGTGCGCCTTCTATGTGCGGTCTGTGGAGTCAAGGTGGCGACGGTAGAAGGCCAGGGAACCGCCAGGCAGATCGTTGCTGGAGGACGCCGCTACCGGTACACGCTGGCGGCCGTGCAGTGCCCCGATCACGGCCCTCTGGACGTGAGCTGGGCCAAGATTGAAGAGAAGGTGAGCGTGGCGCTGGAGAGGGATCACGCAGTCAACATGCGGGTAGCACCACACAATCACAAAGAGCTAAGCTAGGGCCCAAGCTGGGGTGTATGGGGAGATCCACTAGGGACACCTGGTTGAAGGATCGCAACTTGAGCCCGTAAAGCGCAGGACAGCACCTGCGATTCATCCGTCACACACGGAGAGTCCAGAGTGCCCGGAACAACGCCTGCGCCCGATGTCCAGCAACTCAAGCGCCGACTCGGCGGCTACATCCGTCACGGCAACCATGACGCGGCCGAGAAGGTACGGCGCGAACTCAAAGCAGCACGCGTTGAGGCGTTCGTGGCCGAGTGGCTGGCCGACGCCCCCAGGCCGACCCCGGAGCAGGTTGAGCGGCTGCGTGAGCTGCTCCCTCCTGCTGACCGCCAGAGCAGGGGCGCGGCAGCATGAGCGCGCAAAAGAACCCCCCGGCGGCAACCGAGGGGCAGAAGACCACTGGGGCGAGTGAGTCTGTCAGCATCTTCCCACACTCCGACAGCACTGCACAGCAGCTCCGTCGACGCCGAACCGCGGCCTACCGCCTGCCGCCGCTCGATACCGGCCTGCGTGACCCGCTCGACGATGCTGCCACCCTGCACGGCCCTGGCACCTATGGCCTTGATGGCGAAGAACTGCGTACTGAGGCCAACCGGCTTGCCCTGATGTGCGGATGGCAGCTGTGGGAGGTGCGCCGGCGGCTCGATGTCCAGCCGCGTCGCCAGCACTGCCCATGCTGCCGGCATGGCCGGAAGGCGGCTTGATGATCGGCACTGAGGCGGCGCGGTTCTGCGTGCATCCGGTCGAGGGACGGGCCTGCGACATGCTGGCCGCGAGCCACGGTCGGAACATGCTGGGGCACCCGTTCACCCCGCCCGCGGAAGATGCGCTGGATGCCCCGGACTGGATGCCGGACCGCCCCGGTCCAGTCGACCGAGACGACGCGCAGCCGGATACCAGCGGCAACCCGACCCAGGACCGTCTAGCGCAGCTTCGCGCGGCACTGGTCGGCTCGGCCGGACTCGATGCGATCCCCGATCCGGTGCCGCTGATCGATGGTGTGCTGTTTCGTGACTCGCTCGCGTGGCTGTACGGCAAACCGGGCTCGGGCAAGTCGTTCCTCGCCCTGGACTGGGCGGGGTGCGTCGCGGCCGGGATGCCGTGGCAGCTTCGGGAGACCGCGCGCGGCAGAGTGCTCTACCTCGTGGCCGAAGGCGTCTCGGGCATCCGCAAGCGGGTCCGCGCTTGGGAGAGCGCCTTTCGGCAGACGATGGATGACGTCACCTTTCTGCCCGTCGCGGTGCAGTTCATCAACGGCGTCGACAGGGCGGCGCTGCTCGCCCTTGTCGCTGAGGTGCGCCCCCTCCTGGTGATCGTCGACACCCAGGCGCGGGTCACGGTCGGGATGGACGAGAACAGCAACGGCGAGATGGGCCGTGTCGTCGCTGTGGCGGACGCGATCCGGCAGGCGGCCGGAGCCTGCGTGCTGATGGTCCATCACTCTGGCAAGAACGGTCTGGACATGCGCGGCGCATCAGCGATCGAGGGCGCGGCAACCAGCGTGATCAAGGTGTCCAAAGACGGGGGCCGATGGGTCGACGTCACGTGCGAGAAGCAGAAGGACGTTGAGCCGTTCGGTTCGATCCGGCTGCGCATGACTCCGGCTGCCGACAGCGTCGTTCTGTCTGCCACGACCGCTGACGACGTCGCTGCCACGACCGAGGCACAGAACAAGATCCTGGAAGCACTGCGGCAGTCCTTTGGCAGTGTCGGCGCTTCCGTCTCACAACTGATCAAGGTCACGGAAATCCCGGAGCGAACACTCTACCGAGAGGTAAAAGCCCTGGTCGACAGGGGTTCTATCGCGCGGATCGGAACTCCGCACCGCTCCCGGTACTTCCTCGCCGGAATGGAGCCAACGCCATGACTGCCAAGTCTGCCAACCACTGCCATGACAGACCCGACAAGTCTGCCTGCCACTGCCACCCCCCTATGGGGTGGCAGGTGGCAGAGCCCGCCAGGAAGGAAGCAGCAATGCCCACCCCAGACATGCCGTCGTGGCTGGCCAATGAGATCTCTGAGGCCATCGACGAACTGCCCGAGGCCGAGGCGGCGTGGGCGCGCGGGATCGTCGCCCGCGGTGAGCACACCGTGGAGCGCTGGCCGTGCCGCGGCATCCAAGCGTGGGCCGTAGACGTCGGCCCCCTTGAACTTTTGACCTGCGCCCCCGACCACACACCCAACCCTGGCCGCACCGTGGCCTGAACTGAAGGAGAACTGCGATGACCGCACTGAAGATCCGCGAGCTGAAGGCTGAGCGCACCAAGCTGGCCACTCAGGCGCAGGGCATCTACGACAAGGCCGAGCGCGCTGGGCGTGAGCTGTCCGGCGAGGAGGCGCGGGAGTTCGACCGCCTGATGAACCAGGCCGACAAGGCCGACGCGGAGATCCAGCGTGCTGAGCGGGCCCTTGAGGCCGACCGGCACGGTCTGGACGACATCCCGGACGACGACCGGTTCACCGGCCGCGACCGCCGGGCAGGCGGGCGGGGCTCGGTACGGCTGGAGACCGCAGACGGCAAGGAACTGCGCGGTTTCCTGCCCACCGAGCGGATGTCAGGCCCGGACACCGGGGAACACCCGGTCGGGCGCGCCATCCTCGGGGCCGTCACCGGACACACCTACGAGCGTGACATGGGTGTCGCCGTGGCCCCGTCGGGAGGGTTCTTCGTCGACGACAAGCTGTCGGCCATGCTCATCGATCAGGCCCGCGCACAGTCGATCATGACCATGGCGGGCGCGTTGACGGTCCCGATCGAGGGGTCGACAGAGATCGTCCGCGTGACCGGTGATCCCGCCGCGGCCTGGCGCTCCGAGCACGCCACGATCGCCGAGACGGACCTGACCTTGGGTCGTATCAGCCTGCGCCCCAAGACGCTGGCCGCCATGGTCACTCTCTCCGAGGAACTGGCCATGGACGCACCCAACGCCCCGGCCGTGGTCGAAAGCGTGTTGTCTGCCGCGGTTGCCTCCCAGCTCGACCGCGCGTTTGTCCGCGGTGAGTCCGGCGGGCTGCCCTCCCCGATCGGCACGGGTCTGCTCGACGACGCCGACGTTCACACCGTCGCGCTCAACGCCGCGCCCACCGACTACAGCCCGTGGCTCGACGCCATCGGCGAGATCTGGGGCAGCAACATCGAACCGGCCGTGCGCGTCGACTCCCCGCGCACCGCACGGGACCTTGCCAAGCTCCAGCGCGGCACCGGCGACGCGATGCAGCTCAGCCAGCCCGCAGAAGTCGCCGCCCTGCGGCACATCCGCTCCAGCCAGATACCCACCGACCTCGGGGCCGGCACCGACGAATCCATCAGCGTGGTAGGCAACCTCACCCTTGGCGGTGCCGGGGTCATGCTCGGAGTGCGCTCCGGGCTCCGGCTGGAAGCGACCCGCACCGCCTCCGACGCGTTCGACCGCCTCCAGGTCAAGATCCGCATTTGGGGCAGGTTCGCGTTCGCCATCGCCCGCCCCAGCGGCATCGCGCTGATCACCGGAATCCAGGAGACCCCCTGATGACCACGACACAGCGCACCTATCTGCGCGGGTACGTCGACCGCGCCGCCGCAGATGAGGGCGGGCCCATCCGGTTCGTCGCCGTCACCGAGGGACGCAAGGGCGACGGGCTCGACCTGCGCATGGACAGAGCCGACCTGACCCGGTTCGCAGGCAACCCCGTCATCGGGTACGGCCACAACTACCACGGGCGTGAGTCCCTGCCGATCGGCCGCGCCGACCACACGTGGATCGATGGCGGCCGACTCATGGTCGACGTCGTGTTTGACGCCAAGGACGAATTCGCCGCGGCGATCGAGCGGAAGATCAGGGACGGCTTCCTCAACGCCGTGTCCGCCGGATTCGACGTGCACGACGTCGACCACGACGGCGTGCCCGCACGATGGGAGCTCTTCGAGGTCAGCGTGGTCCCCCTCCCCCTCGACCCCGAGGCGCTCACCGAGGCAGACCGCGACGGACACGCAGCCCTGCGCTCTCTGAACACCGACCACGACGACGAGCGGGCACAGCGCCTGAAGCACCACCATCACACCGCACGCGCCGAACGCCTCCGCCACGCGCAACAACACTGGCTGAGGTGACCGGCTCCCGCGCGGGCGCGGGACGAGCCGCGGGGCTGTCGTCACCCGGAGCACGTCCCCGTGTCCATCGCCCGTGCGGGCAACGGCCGGTCGCGCGGTTCTCACGGATCTTCCCGCGCGACCGGCCACACACCCACCCCGCCCCGACCACACACCGTCACGGGAGGGGGGTGGAAATCTCCGGCCCCGGGGACCCGCGGAACGCGGGGGGGAGCTGAATCTCGCGCTGACAAATTTCGACAATCGCCGTACCAAGCCCAACCGCCAGCACTCTGCGTGACCAGCTGTGGGCAGCAGACAGCCCCGGAGTTGATCCTCCGGGGGCTGTCTCCTTGTGACCGCCCGCCCCACTGGTTCCGCCTGGAGGGGAAGGAACCGACACGAGGGACAGGCAGCTGACCCTTGGGGCCGCTACCGGCCCTCCGGCGGCGGCGCGTTGTGGCAGGCGCACGCGCACCGCAACGAGAACACCGGCCGCTCACCAGGGAACGGGGTCCCGCTGACGTACACGTCCTGCGGGTGGCAGAAGGAGTGCTCGTCCAACTCGCACTCACCCGACCGCCCGAAGCGCTCCGCATCCGCCCGCACCTGGGCGACCGTGCGTGCCGCGCTCACGACGTGCCTCCCATGGTGCAGCGGCGGCACCGGCACGCGGGCCACGCCAGCGACAGCGGCACCGGCCGCGACCGGCCCGGCCGCACCGTCACAGGCGCGGACACCTCCGCCCGCCGCCCGTCCGGCTCGACGCGGTAGGCGCGCACGGTCATCCGGGAACGTCCCGGCGCAGGGAAACGTCCCGCGTTCACCGCTCACCCTCCATCCGCTCACGCCACCCGGACTCCAGCAGATCCAGCGCGTCGGGCACCACCGGGAAGCGCGGCGCGCACTCCGGGCAGGCGTAGACGTTGAAACCAGGGCCCGATCCTGCGTGCACCTCGGAGACGACCACCGGCCGCGACGTCAGCGCGTTGCACCGCACGCACATCCGCACCGCCCGCCGCACCCCCACCGGCAGCCTGCCGACACCGCCCGCCGCGCACGACTGGCACACCTGCCGATGCCACGCACCGCCCGCCGTACCCGTCGTGACGGTCGCCAGCGGGCCCGCCGTCGACCGGCACACCTCACACGCCTCCGCCGCAGGAGACTCACAGGAGTCGTTCATCGGGCACCCCCCGCGCCGACCACGTGCGCGTCAAGGTCGATGCCGAAATCCGCAGCGAGGATCAGCGTCAGCCGCCGCCGCTGCTGCCGAGCCCGCTCCCGCCGCCGCTCATGCTCGTTCAGATACGGACGCACCAGCGCGACCGCGCCGCCGTCCAACGGCTCATCCAGCCCGTACGGGGACCGCGCCGCAGGAAGTCCCGCCGGACGGTCCCCACGCCGCTCAGCGGCCGTCGGCACGGCCGGACTGTTCGCCACGGGCCGATGCGCCCGAACGGCCCGGCAGGCACGATGCCGCCCCCCGCCACGGGGCCCAAAGGCCACTCTCGCCCACACGGCGAGCACACGGATAAGGTCAGTCATGTCGACGCTCCTTCGAAGCGTTGGCCACGCCCCCGGACCGTCACCAGCGGTCGCGGGGGTCTGTCGTCATCGGCGATCGACGTAGGCGATCAACCAGATTTGGTATCCCGATCGTTGCCCTACGGGCATACGATTCGACAGAGGGAGCGTCCTTATCTCTCAAGCCATAAGGATGGAAGTGAACCTATGGCCAATGAAGTTGACCCCTCAGCGTCTATGGCTGCGCTCTTCGGGTCCCGAGTCCGCAGACTGCGCTTAACAGCTGGGCTGACGCAGGCTCAGCTAGGCGAGCGAGCTCACACTCACAGCACGCGCATCAATCAGATTGAGCGGACGACGGGGCATAAGCCGACGCTCGCGCTTGCCCAAGCTCTGGACGATGCGCTCCAGGCCGACAGCCTGCTTGTTGATCTGTGGCCGCATGTGTACCGCGAGGCGTTCCCTGACTGGTCGCGAGCGTTCATGGACCACTCGGCACAGGCAACGGCAATCTGGGAGTACGCGGCGCACACGGTGCCCGGACTCCTACAGACCGAGGACTACGCGCGCGCTGTGCTCCTCAAGGGGCGCACACTCAGAACGGCCCAACAGCTCGAAGAGCGTCTAGCAGGTCGGCTCGGGCGACAAGGGCGTATCGGGGACCCCGACGGGCCCGACCTGTGGGTTGTACTGGACGAAGCGGTCCTCCTGCGTCCGGTGGGCGGTAGGACAGTGATGCGCGATCAACTTGCCCGGCTGCTCAGAACGGAACAAGAACCGCGCATCACCCTTCAGGTGCTCCCCTTCAGCAGCGGAGAGCACCAGGCCATGGGCGGCTCACTGACGCTCTTGGACCTCCCGGATGGCTCCGAAGTGGCTTACACCGAAGGTGCTGACTATGGGCAACTCATTGAAGAACCCGAGGAAGTCAAGTCATACGCTGTGACCTACGATCACCTTCGGGCTCTCGCCCTACCCCCAGACGTGTCACTGGACACGATCCGATCCTTGATGGAGGGAAACGGCCTTGCGCGCGTCCCGTCACGACCTCAGCGCCGCAGTGTGGCGCAGAAGCAGCTACAGCAACCAGGAGGGTGGCAACTGCGTCGAGGTAGCCGAGAGTCTCCCCGCTGTCGTCCCCGTGCGTGACAGCAAGATCCCCCACGGTCCCGCGCTGATCTTCCCGCTGAACGGCTGGTCGTCGTTCGTCGGCGCGATCAAGGGCGGGGACCTGTCCGCCTGAGCCGCCAGACGCCCACGATCGGCCCCCGCCGCGGCGGGGGCTGTCGTGTTTCCGGCCCAGTAGGCGTCTGACAGGGGGAACGCTCGACGCGTACGACCGGTCGCCGAAGGGCTCCCCCTTGGGTGCTGTGGCCCACGAGAACGACAGTAGATGATTACGGATAGGTAACGCTTTTGGGTGGGCTGACGCGGAGATTCAATCGTTTCCCCAGGTCAGCACTACTCACCACTGGCAAGGCGAACGGGGCGGAGCCCCAGTTTCGGGAAGGGGCGGGGAGGGGAAGAGCCCCGCCGCAAGGTAAAAGGTGCCCAAGGCACCCAAGGAGGCCCCCGTGACCGTCAGCGACACCCACCTCGTCGACCTCGCCGCCCTCGGCGAGGACTTCACCCGCAACCCCTATCCCGTCTACGCCGCCTTACGCGCACAAGGCCCCGTCCACCGCATCCACATGCCCGAAGGCAGGAGCGCCTGGCTGATCGTCGGCTACGAGGCCGGGCGCGCCGCGCTCGCCGATCCGCGGTTGGCCAAGGACTTCCGGCAGGCCGCGCCCGACCTGGCGGTCCGGCGGATCGCCGCCGGGGTGACCATGCTCAGTGCGGACCCGCCGCTGCACACCCGGCTGCGCACGCTGGTGGCCCGGGAGTTCTCCCCGCGGCGCGTCGAGCGGCTCGCGCCCCGCGTGCAGGAGATCGCCGACGGCCTGCTCGACGCGATGGCTCCGGCGGGCCGGGCCGACCTGGTGGACGCCTTCGCGTTCCCGCTGCCCATCGCCGTCATCTGCGAGCTGCTGGGTGTGCCCTTCCTGGACCGGGACGCATTCCGCGCCTGGTCCAACACGGCGCTGTCCGGGGCGGACGCCCAGGACCGCGCCGACGCCTCGGCGGCGATGAAGCGGTATCTGGTCCACCTCGTCGAGGACAAGCGGCGACGGCCGGGCGACGACCTGATGAGCGCCCTGATCCATACCGCGGACGAGGACGCCGACGGGGACCGGCTCAGCGAGGACGAACTGCTGGGCATGGCCTGGCTGCTGCTGGTCGCCGGACACGAGACCACGGTCAACCTCATCTCCAACGGCGTGCTCGCGCTGCTCACCCACCCGGCTCAACTGGACGCGCTGCGCGCTGACTTCTCGCTGTTCGACGGGGCCGTGGAGGAGATGCTGCGCTATGACGGGCCGCTGGAGACGCCCACGTACCGCTTCACGACCGACCCGTACCAGGTCGGCGACACGGTGATCCCGGGCGGCGGCGAACTGGTCCTGGTCGCGCTGGGCGACGCCGACCGCGATCCGGCGCGCTTCGCCGACCCGGACCGTTTCGACATCCGCCGCGAGAGCCGGGGGCATCTGGCCTTCGGCCACGGCATCCACTACTGCCTGGGCGCGCCGCTGGCCAGGCTGGAGGCCCGGACCGCGCTCCGCTCCCTGCTGGAACGCTTTCCGGGCCTGCGTCTCGACGCCGACCCCGCCGCCCTGACCTGGCGCCCTGGGATGCTCATCCGCGGCCCGCAGCGCCTGCCGGTCGCCTGGTAGGCGAGCGGTCCCCGGCCGCCGGACGCCGCAGCGGCGGCCGACGCTGCGGATGGCCGCCGTGCCGTCGGCTCCTGCGACCGGGACCGCCGGGGCCGTGCCGGCCTCGGACCTCTGAGGGTGGGTCGGGCAGGGCGGCGATGGGCCGGATCTCTAGGCTCGGCGTTGCCGGTGCCGGTCGTGCCTCGGCCCGAGCCGCCCGGCGGCCCCTGGGCCACACCCGGGTCGGCTGGGCCGCCGGTCACCCGAACCGGCCGGGTCACTTGGGCTGGCTGGTCACCTGGGGTGGCTGGGCCGCACCCGGGTCGGCCGGGTCACCCAGCCCCGTCCGGTCACCCCGACCGGCCCCCGCCCCTACGCCCCCGGGATCTCCTCCAGCCGCACCGGCCGCCGCTCCCGCCGGGAGAGCTCGCACGCCTCCGCGATCCGCAGGGCCGTCAGCGCCTCGCGCCCGTCGCACGGGTTGTCCGCCTCTTCGCGCGCCGCGCGCACGAACGCGTCCAGTTCGGCCTCGTACGCCGGGGCGAACCGCTCCAGAAAGCCGGGCCACGGCTTGTCGGCCCGCGGTGGGCCCTGGGGCTCGGTCGAGGTGATGGGGGTGCGGTCGTCGAGGCCGACCGCCACCTGGTCCAGCTCGCCGGCCAGCTCCATCCGCACGTCGTAGCCCGCGCCGTTGCACCTGGTGGCCGTCGCCGTGGCCAGCGTGCCGTCGTCCAGCGTGAGCAGCACCGCCGCGGTGTCCACGTCGCCCGCCTCGCGGAACATCTCGGGGCCGGCGTCGGAGCCGTACGCATACACCTCGACGACCTCGCGTCCGGTCACCCACCTCAGGATGTCGAAGTCGTGCACCAGACAGTCCCGGTAGAGCCCGCCGGAGAGCGGCAGATACGCCGCGGGCGGCGGTGCGGGGTCGGAGGTGACGGCCCGTACGGTGTGCAGTCGGCCGAGCCGCCCGGAGCGGACCAGCTCGCGCGCGGCCGTGTACCCCGCGTCGAAGCGGCGCATGAAGCCGAGCTGGAGGAGCGTGCCGGCGCTCTCCACCTCGCTCAGCGCGGCCAGCGTGCCCGGCAGATCGAGTGCGATCGGCTTCTCGCAGAACGTCGGCAGCCCGGCGCGTGCGGAGCGGGCGATCAGTTCGGCGTGTGCGGCGGTGGCGGAGGCGATCACGACGGCGTCCACGCCCCATGTGAAGATCTCGTCCGGTCCCGGGGCCGCCGTCGCCCCGGTGCGTTCGGCGACCTCGGCCGCGCGTCCCGCGTCCGTGTCAGCCACGACCAGGGAGCCCACATCGCGATGGCGGCTGAGCACGCCCGCGTGGAAGCTCCCGATACGTCCCGTTCCGATGAGTCCGATGCGCATGCGCCCAAAGGTGGGGCCCGTGATGCCGCCGTGTCAAGACTTTGTCCTGACAACCGAACTTCACGACTTCCCGTCAACATCTCCGACGACTACGCTCACTCCCGTGCCCAAGCAGCCCAGACACACGGCGGACGCGTCGCTGTCGCTCCAGCTCAGCGTGGATCGCACCAGCCCGGTCCCGCTCTACTTCCAGCTCGCCCAGCAGCTCGAGGCGGCCATCGAACGGGGCAGTCTCACGCCCGGCAGCCTCCTCGGCAACGAGATAGAGCTGGCGAGCCGCCTCGGCCTGTCCCGCCCCACCGTCCGCCAGGCCATACAGTCCCTCGTCGACAAAGGTCTGCTGGTGCGCCGCCGCGGCGTGGGCACCCAGGTCGTGCACAGCCAGGTCAAGCGGCCCCTGGAGCTCAGCAGCCTCTACGACGACCTGGAGGCGGCAGGCCAGCGCCCCGCCACCGTCGTCCTGCGCAACGCCCTCGAACCGGCGGGCGCCGAGGCCGCGGCGGCGCTCGGCATCCCCGAGGGCAGCGACGTCCAGCTGATCGAGCGGCTGCGCTATGCGCACGGCGAGCCGATGGCCCTGCTGCGCAACCAGCTGCCCGCCGGGCTGGTCGACTGCGACAGCGAGCGGCTGGAGGCCACCGGCCTGTACCGGATGATGCGGGCCGCGGGCATCACCCTGCACAGCGCCCGCCAGTCGGTCGGCGCGCGGGCCGCCACCGCCGCCGAGGCCGAGCTGCTCACCGAGGAGCCGGGCGCGCCGGTGCTCACCATGGGCCGCACGGCGTTCGACGACACCGGCCGGGCCGTGGAGTTCGGCACGCACATCTACCGCGCGTCGCGCTACGCCTTCGAGTTCCAGCTCCTCGTCCGCCCGTAGCGGCGTCACCGTCTCGGCCAATCCGCGTCAGAATGTTCGGACAAAGTATTGACGGCTCGGGGCTGCCTGCGTAGAAACTCTCCTCAGCCGCCACGGGGCGGCCGGGAGAGAAGGCGGGACCCACCATGCGCAATGCCCGAACAGTCCTGAGAGCCCATCGAGCCCGTACGGCGGCAGCTCTGCTCGCCGCACTGGCACTCGCCGCGACCGCCGGATGCAGCAGCTCCGGGGGCAAGGGGGCCGACGACAAGCCCTCCGACGGGGCAGCGGCCGGCGGCAAGCCCGCCGCCACCGAGCGAATGAAGATCGCGATGGTCACCCACTCCGGCGAGGGCGACACTTTCTGGGACATCGTCCAGAGCGGTGCGAAGGTCGCCGCGAGCAAGGACAACGTCGAGTTCCTCTACGCCGCCAACAAGGAGGGCAAGGAACAGGCCCAGCTCGTCCAGACCTACATCGACCAGAAGGTCGACGGGATCGTGGTCACCCTCGCCAAGCCGGAGGCCATGCAGGACGTCGTCAAGAAGGCCGTCGCCGCGGGCATCCCCGTGGTCACCATCAACTCCGGAGCGGAGTTCTCCAAGGAGCTGGGCGCGCTCGGCCACATCGGCCAGGACGAGTCCGTGGCGGGCGAGGCCGTAGGCGAGGAGCTCAACAGGCGCGGCAAGCAGAAAGCTCTCTGCGTGATCCACGAGCAGGGCAACGTCTCCCTCGAAGCCCGCTGCGCCGGAGTGAAGAAGACCTTCCGGGGCACGGTGGAGAACCTGAACGTCGAGGGCACCAACATGCCCGCCTCCACCTCCTCCATCGAGGCCAAGCTGCAGAGCTCCAAGGACATCGACGCCGTCGTCACGCTGGGCGCGCCCTTCGCCGCCGCCTCCGTCCAGGCCAGGGAGGGTGCGGGCTCCAAGGCGGAGATCGACACGTTTGACCTCAACGCCGAGGTGGTCAAGCGGCTCAAGGCCAAGGAGATCGGCTTCGCCGTCGACCAGCAGCCCTACCTCCAGGGCTACCTCGCCGTCGACGAACTCTGGCTCCACAAGGTCAACGGCAATGTGATCGGAGGCGGCAAGCCGGTGCTGACCGGGCCCGCCCTGGTCACCGAGAAGGATGTGCCGGCGCTGGAGAAGCTCACGGCCGACGGCACCCGATGACCGCGCTCACCATCGCCGTGAACCATACTTGGGCGGCCGGACCGGGACGTTTCGACCCCCGGCCGCACCGAGGAGCACAGGCCGGCATGGCCGCACAGCAAGAAGGGCACGGCGTCGTGGCAAGGGCAAGGACAGGGGTACGCGCGCTCGGCGCGGTGCTCGCGGCGGTACTCGGAGCCACGCTCACCGCCTGCAGCAGCACCGGCGGCAAGCGCGCCGAGGACGCCCGCAAGGCGCAGCAGGCCGCCGGGCGGGCCGCCGTCACCACCCCCCGGTGGACCTTCGCCATGGTCACCCACTCCGGGGACGGCGACACCTTCTGGGACATCGTGCAGAGCGGGGCCGAGCAGGCCGCCGCCAAGGACAACGTCGACTTCCTGTACGCGCACAGCGACGAGGGGCAGCAGCAGGCCCAGCTCGTCCAGTCGTACATCGACAAGGACGTCGACGGCCTGGTCGTCACGCTGGCCAAGCCCGATGCGATGAAGTCCGTCGTCGGCAAGGCCGTCGCCGCCGGCATTCCGGTGATCACCGTGAACTCCGGATCCGCCGAGTCGCGGGAACTGGGCGCCCTCACCCATGTCGGCCAGGACGAGACGATCGCCGGCGAGGCCGTCGGCGACGAACTCGACCGGCGCGGCAGGAAGAAGGCCCTGTGCGTGCTGCACGAGCAGGGCAACGTCGGCCACGAGCAGCGCTGCGCCGGAGCGGAGAAGGCCTTCGACGGCGAAATGCAGAGCCTTTACGTCGAGGGCGCAAACATGCCCGACGTGCGGGCGGCCATCGAGGCCAAGCTGCAGTCCGACCGCTCGATCGACGCCGTTGTGACCCTGGGCGCGCCGTTCGCGGACGCCGCGGTCCAGGCCAAGCGGAGCGCGGGAAGCAAGGCCGAGATCGACACCTTTGACCTCAACGAGAAGGTCGCCACAGCCCTTCAGGCCGGGTCGCTCGGGTTCGCCGTCGACCAGCAGCCCCATCTACAGGGCTACCAGGCCGTGGATCTGCTGTGGCTCTACAAGTACAACGCCGAGGTGCTCGGCGGCGGGCGCCCGGTGCTGACCGGGCCGCAGATCGTCACCCGCGACGACGCCGCCGAGCTGCGGGACTACACGGAGCGGGGAACCCGATGAGCGCGACCGCACCACCTGCCGCCACACCGCAGAAGACTGAGGACGAGCGGCTGCTGCACACCTCACCGCTGCGCAGACTGCTCGGCCGCCCGGAACTGGGCTCGGTCGTCGGCGCCGTCGCGGTCTTCATCTTCTTCTCGGTCGTCGCGGATTCGTTTCTGCAGACGTCCAGCTTCTCGACCGTCCTGTACGCGGCCTCCACGCTCGGCATCATGGCCGTGCCGGTGGCGCTGCTGATGATCGGCGGGGAGTTCGACCTGTCGGCGGGCGTCCTGGTCACCACCTCGGCGCTGGTCTCCTCGATGGTCAGCTACCAGCTGACCGCGAACGTATGGGTCGGGGTGACGGTGTCGCTGCTGGCCACCCTGGCGGTCGGCGTCTTCAACGGAGTGCTGCTCACCCGCACCAAGCTCCCCAGCTTCATCATCACACTCGGCACCTTTCTGATGCTGACCGGCCTCAACCTCGGGTTCACCAAGCTGATCAGCGGCACGGTGTCCACCAAGTCCATCGCCGACATGGACGGTTTTGAATCAGCGAAGGCGCTGTTCGCCTCCCAGCTCACCATCGGCGACGTCAGTCTCAAGGTGACGATCCTGTGGTGGTTCGCGCTGGTGGCCCTGGCCACCTGGATCCTGCTGCGCACCCGCTTCGGCAACTGGATCTTCGCGGTCGGCGGCAACGCGCCCGCGGCGCGCGCGGTCGGCGTGCCGGTCGTCAGGACCAAGATCGGGCTTTATATGGGCGTCGGCTTCTGCGCCTGGGTCTCCGGGCAGCATCTGCTGTTCTCGTTCGACGTCGTCCAGTCCGGCGAGGGCGTCGGCAACGAGCTGACGTACATCATCGCGGCCGTCATCGGCGGCTGTCTGATCACCGGCGGCTACGGGTCGGCGATCGGCTCGGCCGTCGGCGCGTTCATCTTCGGCATGACCAGCAAGGGCATCGTCTACGCGGAGTGGAACCCGGACTGGTTCAAGTTCTTCCTCGGAGCGATGCTCCTTCTGGCCACCCTGCTGAACGCATGGGTCCGCAAGCGCGCGGAGGCGACGAAATGACCACGACCGCTGTCTCGGCCCCCCTTGTCGAGCTGACCGACGTCAGCAAGTACTACGGC
Organism: Streptomyces sp. MUM 178J; assembly: GCF_022414575.1. GTDB lineage: Bacteria > Actinomycetota > Actinomycetes > Streptomycetales > Streptomycetaceae > Streptomyces > Streptomyces chengmaiensis. The sequence goes on from NZ_JADWYQ010000004.1 coordinate 35,950, forward strand.
AACATCCGCGCCCTCGAAGGCGTCTCCCTGGCGGTCGACGCCGGGCAGATCACCTGTGTGCTGGGCGACAACGGCGCGGGCAAGTCCACCCTCATCAAGATCATCGCGGGTCTGCACCAGCATGACGCGGGCGCCTTTCGCATCGAGGGCGAGGACACCCGCCTCGCCAACCCGCGCGAGGCGCTGGACCGGGGCATCGCCACCGTCTACCAGGACCTCGCGGTGGTGCCGCTGATGCCCGTCTGGCGGAACTTCTTCCTCGGCTCCGAGCCGACGAAGGGCGCGGGGCCCTTCAAACGCCTCGACGTCGCGACGATGCGCGAGACCACACGCGCCGAACTGCTGCGGATGGGCATCGACCTCCGCGACGTCGACCAGCCCATCGGCACGCTCTCCGGCGGGGAGCGCCAGTGTGTGGCGATCGCCCGCGCCGTCTACTTCGGCGCGAAGGTCCTCGTCCTCGACGAGCCGACCGCCGCGCTCGGCGTCAAGCAGTCCGGCGTCGTGCTGAAGTACGTCGCCGCGGCGCGGGACGCGGGGCTGGGCGTGGTGCTGATCACCCACAACCCGCACCACGCGTACCTGGTCGGCGACCGCTTCGTGCTGCTGAAGCGCGGCGCGATGACGGCGAGCCACACGAAGGACTCGGTGAGCCTCGACGAGCTGACGCGGCAGATGGCGGGTGGGAGCGAGCTGGACGACCTGCGGCACGAGCTGGAGCGGTAACGGCGACCACCGGGCTCCGCCCCGGGCTCCGTTTCACGGGCTCCGCCCCGGGCTCCGTTTCACGGGCTCCGCCCCGGGCTCCGTTTCACGGGCTCCGCCCCCGGACCCCCGCGTCTCAATCTCCCCCGGCTACCGCTGGGCGGTACCCCCAGGCGGGGCTGGAAGATCCAGCCCGTTGGGGGCGCCTCCGTGGGGATACCCCCGGACGAAGTCCGGGGGAGGCAGACGGGGGGAGGTTGATGGCACGGCCGAAGGCCGTACAGGGGGTCCAGGGGCAGAACCCCCGACAATCCAGCCCCATGCGGGTACCCCCGGACGGAGTCCGGAGGAGCTTGAGGAGAGGGGTCCCGGGGCGAAGCCCCGGGTTCGGAGGCGGCCCGCCGCGGGCGCGCCCCGTTCCCGCCCCCGCCCAATGGCAGAATCGGTTCCTGACCGCACCCGCCCCCAACCCTCCAGGGGACATGAGTACGTACCGCGACTTCGCGAACCGAGGCTCCGCCCGCGCCACCGTCCTGCGGACCGTGGGGACACGCGAGCGCCGCTCGCATCTGTCCTCGCCGCGGGTGCCCACCGTGGGGATCGACATCGGCGGCACCAAGGTGATGGCGGGCGTCGTCGACGCCGACGGGGTGATCCTGGAGAAGGTCCGCACGGAGACGCCGGACAAGTCCAAGAGCCCCAAGGTCGTCGAGGACGTCATCTGCGAGCTGGTGCTCGACCTCTCCGACCGCCACGATGTGCACGCCGTCGGCATCGGCGCGGCGGGCTGGGTCGACGCGGACCGCGCCAGCGTGCTCTTCGCCCCCCACCTCGCCTGGCGCAACGAGCCCCTGCGGGACGCGCTTTCCGCCCGTCTCGCCGTCCCCGTCCTGGTGGACAACGACGCGAACGCCGCCGCCTGGGCGGAGTGGCGATTCGGCGCGGGCCGCGGCGAGGACCATCTCGTCATGATCACGCTTGGCACCGGCATCGGCGGCGCGATCCTGGAGGACGGCCGGGTCAAGCGCGGCAAGTACGGCGTGGCCGGTGAGTTCGGCCATATGCAGGTGGTGCCCGGCGGCCACCGCTGCCCCTGCGGCAACCGCGGCTGCTGGGAGCAGTACAGCTCGGGCAACGCCCTCGTCCGAGAGGCCCGTGAGCTGGCCGCCGCCGACTCCCCGGTCGCGTACAACATCATCGAACGGGTCAAGGGGAACATCCCGGATATCACCGGCCCGCTGATCACCGAGCTGGCCAGGGAGGGCGACGCCATGTGCATCGAACTCCTCGAGGACATAGGGCAGTGGCTCGGCGTCGGCATCGCCAACCTCGCCGCCGCCCTCGACCCCTCCTGCTTCGTCATCGGCGGTGGCGTGAGCGCCGCCGACGATCTGCTCATCGGTCCCGCCCGCGACGCCTTCCGCCGCCATCTCACCGGCCGCGGCTACCGCCCCGAGGCACGCATCGCCAAGGCCCAGCTCGGCCCCGAAGCCGGTATGGTCGGCGCCGCGGACCTCGCCAGGCTGGTGGCGCGCCGCTTCCGCCGGGCCACCCGGCGTCGGGTGGAGCGCCATGAGCGGTACGAGCGCTATGCGCAGGCGCTCCGCAACCCGAGCACTGCCCGCCCCACCCAGGAACCGTAGCCATGACCCTGCCCCACCAGCCGCCCACCGCTCCCTCGCCCGGCCGGCTCCCGGAGCCCGGCCTGCACGCGGAGTCCGGCCTGCACGCGGAGTCCGCCCGCCTCCCGGAGTCCCCTCGGCTCCCGGCGCCCGAGCCCCATCGCCGCATGATCCTCCGCCGTCTGCTGACGCTCGTCATCATCGTGCTGCTGATCGGCATCCCGGCCGGCTATCTCGTGGTGTCCGCGGAGCAGAGCCGGGCCAGCGGCCGCGACAAGGAGGCCGAGTCCTCGGCCACCGGTCTGCGCGACTTCTGGCCCTCGCTGATGAAGCGCCGCGTCTTCGAAGTGCCGATCCCCGCAGGCTCCGCGCACGTCGCCTACTACGAGACCAGCAATTGGAAGACCAGCCGGCTCTATGTGCAGTTCAGCACAACCCCCGAGGGTCTGGACGCCTTCCTGAAGGACGTCGGGACCGACAGCGGGGAACTGGCGGACGGCGAGGTCACCATCAGCGACCGCGATGCGGCGACCGTCGGCTGGGACTTCGACGTCCCGGACCATGACTGGCGGGGGACCACTCACCGGCAGCAGGACCCCCGGCCGACCCGGGACATCACGGTCGATCTGACCGAGCCCCAACGCCCTTGGGTGTACGTGGTGTCCACCACCAACCCATGAATGCCCGGCCCCTGAACGGACCACACCACTGAAGTCATTACCGTGGGTCGGGTGAGTGAGACGCATACGCCCCCGCAGACCCTGCAGCACCGGTGGGACGGCCCGGACGACGCCCCCGTACTCGTCCTCGGGCCATCGCTAGCCACCACCTGGCATATGTGGGACCGGCAGATAGCCGAGCTGACACGCCAGTGGCGAGTGCTCCGTTTCGATCTGCCCGGCCATGGCGGAGCGCCCGCCCACCCCGCCGCCTCCATCGCCGACCTCGCGGGCCGGCTGCTCGCCACGCTCGACGAACTGGGCGTGCAGCGCTTCGGATACGCGGGCTGTGCGGTGGGCGGAGCGATCGGCATCGAGCTGGCGCTGCGCCGCCCCGACCGGATCGCCGCGCTGGCGCTGGTCGCCGCCTCGCCGCGCTTCGGCACCCCCGACGAGTTCCGCCGGCGCGGAGGAGTCGTCCGCGCCAACGGCCTCGACCCGATCGCCCGCACTGCGCCCGAGCGCTGGTTCACCCAGGCCTTCGCCGCCGGCCAGCCCGCGATCGTGGAGTGGGCGGTGCAGATGGTCCGCACCACCGACCCCGGCTGCTATGTCGCCGCCTGCGAGGCGCTCGCCGCCTTCGACGTCACCGCGGAACTCGGCAGGATCGCCGTCCCCACCCTGGTGGCCGTCGGCTCCGAGGACCAGCTGACCGGGCCCGTGGAGGCCCGCACTCTGGTCGAGGGCATCCCCGACGCCCGCCTCGCCCTGGTGCCCGGCGCCTCCCACCTGGCCCCCGTCGAACAGCCCGCGGCCGTCACGGAACTGCTCGTCCACCACTTCGCGACCGCCTGGCAGCCCGCCTCCGACGGCGCCCCGGGCATGAACGCCCCCATGGGACCCGCGCACCACGCCGCTCCGCCCGAGCCGGCCGCGCCCGCGTCCCCCTTCGTGCCTGAGCCGGCCGCGCCCGCGTCCCCCTTCGTGCCTGAGCCGGCCGCGCCCGCGTCCCCCTTCGTGCCTGAGCCGCCCGCGCCCGCGTCCCCCTTCGTGCCTGAGCCGGCCGCGCCCGCGTCCCCCTTCGTGCCTGAGCCGGCCGCGCCCGCGTCCCCCTTCGTGCCTGAGCCGCCCGCGCCCGTGCCCCCCTTCGTGCCCGTGCCCGTCCCCGTGTTCCAGCCCGCATCCGACGCGCCCGAGGCGTCCGCCGCGCCCGAGCCCGCCGCGCCCGCACCCCCGGCAGCCGAGCCCGGCCCGGCCCCGACCGGCGTCGGCGTGAACGCCGACGGTGCGACCGGGCCCGTGCGCCCCGATCCGTACGAGGCGGGGATGCGGGTACGCCGCGATGTGCTGGGCGACGCCCACGTGGACCGGGCGAACGCTGCCGCCGACGACTTCACCCGCGATTTCCAGGACCTTCTCACCCGCTATGCCTGGGGGGAGATCTGGACCCGCGACGGCCTGGACCGGCGCACCCGGAGCTGCATCACCCTCACCGCGCTCGTCGCGGGCGGTCATCTGGACGAACTCGCCTTCCACACCCGTGCCGCGCTGCGCAACGGGCTGAGCCCCGCCGAGATCCGCGAGGTGCTGCTGCACGCGGCCGTCTACTGCGGGGTCCCCGCGGCCAATTCGGCCTTCCGTGTCGCACAGGCGGTCGTCCAGGAGGAGACGGGGCCCCGTCCGTAGCAGGATGGGGGCATGAGGCTCACGAAGAAGAAGCACGCCTGCATCCGCCTGGAGAAGGACGGGCAGACGCTCGTCATCGACCCCGGCGCCTTCACCGAGGAGGACGCGGCGCTCGGCGCCGACGTCATCCTCGTCACCCATGAGCACATCGACCACTTCAACGAGCAGCGGCTGCGCGCGGCCCTGGAGTCCAATCCGGCCGCCGCCCTGTGGACCCTGCGCAGCGTCGCCGACCAGATGGCGGCGGCCTTCCCCGGCAGGGTCCACACGGTCGGCCACGGCGACCGCTTCACCGCCGCCGGATTCGATGTACAGGTGCACGGCGAGCTGCATGCCGTGATCCACCCGGACATCCCGAGGATTGCCAACGTCGGCTATCTCGTGGACGGTTCCGTCTTCCACCCGGGCGATGCGCTGACCGTCCCCGAGCACCCGGTCGACACGCTGATGCTGCCCGTGCACGCCCCCTGGAACAAGATCTCCGAAGTGATCGACTATGTGCGCGAGGTGAAGCCGCGCCGCGCCGTCGACATCCATGACGCCCTGCTCACCGATCTGGCGCGGCCGATCTACGACAGCCAGATCGGGGCGCTCGGCGGTGCGGAGCACGGTCGGCTGACGCCGGGGGAGAGCACGGACCTGTGACGGGGGGCTCCCCGGCCGGCCGCGCACCGGTGACTGTCGGACCCCGCCGTTAGGGTGGGGTCCATGCGCATCGCCACCTGGAACGTCAACTCGATCACTGCTCGGCTGCCCCGGCTGCTGGCCTGGCTGGAGGGCAGCGGCACCGATGTGCTGTGCATCCAGGAGACCAAGTGCACGGCCGGGCAGTTCCCCGCCGACGAGCTGCGCGAGCTCGGCTACGAGTCGGCCGTCCACGCCGACGGCAGGTGGAACGGGGTGGCGCTGGTCTCCCGGGTCGGTCTGTCCGACGTCGTCACCGGCCTCCCCGGCGGCCCGGAGTACGAGGGTGTGCAGGAGCCCCGGGCGATCTCCGCCGACTGCGGCCCGGTCCGCCTCTGGTCGGTCTATGTGCCCAACGGCCGGGAGGTCGCCCATGACCACTACGCCTACAAGCTGCGCTGGCTTCAGGCGCTGAAGACGGCCGTGGCACAGGACGCGGCGGCCGAGCGGCCGTTCGCCGTGCTGGGCGACTTCAACATCGCCCCCGCCGACGAGGACGTGTGGGACATCGCCGCCTTCGAGGGCTCCACCCATGTCACCGCCGCCGAGCGGAGCGCCCTGGAGGCCCTCCGGTCCGCCGGTCTCTCCGATGTGGTGCCGCGCCCCCTCAAGTACGACCACCCGTTCACATACTGGGACTACCGCCAGCTGTGCTTCCCCAAGAACCGCGGCATGCGCATCGACCTGGTGTACGGGAACGGCCCGTTCGCCGAGGCCGTCAAGGACAGCTATGTGGACCGCGAGGAGCGGAAGGGCAAGGGCGCGTCGGACCATGCGCCCGTCGTCGTCGATCTCGACGTCTGACGTTCGCCGACGCGCGCCTGGTGGTGCGCGCGGCCGCCGGGATGCAAGGGTGAGTGGTATGAACATCCCTTTCTTGGACAGCTGGCTCAAGCGTCTCGGCGGTGACCAGGAAGACGGGACCCCGACCCAGGCCGCGCCTCAGCGAGTCGACGACCCCGCGTACGCGGCGACCGTGGCCGAACTGCTCGCGGAGTGCGAGCTGCTGCGCGTCCGGGCGGGGGAGGCGGGGCTCGCACTGGACGACTCACCGGACTCGCTGGCGGCCCTCGACCAGCTCCCGCCACGCTGGCGCGAGGACCCGGAGGAGCTGCCCTGGCTGGGCAACGACGCGGGTCTCTACCTCGGCACGGTGATCGTCCGCAGGGTGCCCGGTGCGCACTGGCGCCTCCGCCCCGGGGGTCACCCCGTGGTGGAGCTGGCCTCCGGCCGCACCGTCAACGTGGTCGAGGCGGGGCTCGACTGGGCGGTGGCGGGCGCGCCGGAGCTGTCACTGGTCTATGCGGAGGCAGCCGAAGCGTAGGGCCTGCCGCACCGGGCCCGCCGGGTGGACCGGGGCCGCAGGGTCCGCCGGGTGGGCCAGGATTAATACGGCTTATGCCTCCTTTATGCGTGTCCTGATCGAAGTCCCTTTTCGGGATGGATAGTTTGCGGAGGACAGATCGCCCCGACCCTCCGGCGGCAGCCGGTGATCACTTCTTGCGCAGCGGGACCGACAGATACGACGGATCGGCTGCTGACGAGGAGAAGGTCAGCTGTGCGCCGGATGGGTTGTGCTCGATGTAGAGGGGGTCGACCGTGTCGACGACCAGGGCGAGGCGGTGGCCCGCCGGCACGTCGTACGCGGTGGCGAAGAGCTCCAGATCCACGTTGAACGGTCGGCCCGGTGTCTCTCCGTGGAAGGTGTACGGCGCATTGCTGATGAGCCTGCCGATGCCGAGGGGGCCCACGTCGTACAGATAGGCGACGAGAGTCCCGCTCTTCTTGGTGCTGGTGACCGTGGTGTGCAGCTTCGCCGCGCCGCGCAGCCGCTGCTCGGAGCCGTACCGCTCGGACTGCCAGACGGCGGCGAAGGAGCGCGGGAGGAAGGGGACCACGGCCATCGGCGGGAGCTTCAGGAACTGGTCGAGGGCGCTGGAGAGGATGACCGTCCCGCCGTTCGCTCCCGAGTCGAGGTTCGCGTAGATCTTCTTGCGGCCGTCCAGTGCGATCTTCCGCTCGGTCGCGCCGACCGACTTCCAGTCCGGATAGCCCTCGTAGGCGCCGCCGGATCGGGAGGCGAGCTGGACGGGCTGTTCCCGGTCGATGCCGTTGTCGACGCCCTTGAGATAGCGGTCGAACCAGCGGTGGGCACTGGTCCATACGTCGTTGGGCAGTCCGAGCAGTCCCGCCCCCTCGGGGGTGGCGTGATCGCCGGGGCGGAACTCCAGCCGTTTGGGGCCGGTGAGCTTCTCGTAGAAGGACGCGTACTGGTTGGGCGGGAAGACCGTGTCGCCCCAGGCGTTGCCGAGCATCACGGCCGCGCCGTTGTCGTTGATCCGGTCGAGGTAGGCGGCGGGTGAGCGCTTCCAGCCCCAGTCGATCATCTGCTGTTCCCTGGCCAGGTTGGAGCCGAGGAAGTCCTTCAGGATCTGCTTCATCTCGTCGCTGGGCCGGCCGGTGAGATAACCGGCCCCGCCGAGCAGCCCCACTGCCTGGCGGTGCTGGGTGCGGCCGCTGTAGATGGAGTCGATGAGATCGGCCCAGCCGCTCATCGCCACCACGGCCTTGATGCGCTTGTCGTGTGCGGCGGCCAGCAGGCTGATGCCCGCGCCGTAGGAGACCCCGGCCACTCCGACGCGCTGGGGGTCGGCCGGGGTGTTGGCCAGCGTCCAGTCGATGACCGCGGAGGCGTCGGCGACGTCCGGGGGCCCCGCGACCTCGACGCGGCCGCCGGACTGCCAGAAGCCGCGCGTGTTGTAACTCACCACCACATAGCCGGAGTCGGCGAGCTTGCGGGCCTGGGCGAGATACTCGGTCTGCGGCAGGCCCCAACTCGTCGGCAGCACGATCGCCGGGTAGCGGCGACGGCCGTCCCAGTCGGAGGGGACGACGGCATTGGCCTTGAGGACCGTGCCGCCGTCGCCCTCGATGTCGACGAACCGCACGCCCGTCGCCCCTGACGCGCCGTAAGCATCCGGAGACACGGCCGGAGCGGGGGCGGCGGCTGCGCCGGCCGCGGTCGGCCCGGCGAGAAGTGCCGCTGAGACCATGCCGATCGCGGCCGTACGCAAAGCCGTGCGCATCAGTGTCACGGGTCACTCCTCGCTCGTGTCAGCAAAGTGACCCGACGGTAACCGCAGCGACTTACTCGTGGTAACTGGTCGGTATGTTACGTGAGAGTAACAATCATGGATGCGGTCGCTCGCGTCCCCTCAGTGCAGCGCGCTCTTCGCCTGCCACTCCTCCCAGCTCGGATTCCACTCGCCGTAACCGTTGTTGAGAGCCTGCGTGCCCTTGGCGTCCTCGCCCGTGACCTCGAAGGGATCGCCGACCTGAACGCTTTCGTAGACCCACTCGGCGTCGGCGTCGCTCATTCATGGCCAGGGGCGCCGCCGAAGCGGCCGGACCGGCGCGGGCGGTGCGGCCCGGACGGCCCGGACGGCGGCCGCGGCGGGGGAGCGGGCGGCCCACCGGCAACCGTGTTCCGTCCCGCTGCAGGGCGCGCAAGGCGGTGTTTCGAGACACCCGCGCGTGGCCGGAAACCAGCCGAACTGCCCATGGGGACCCGGCCGAACGCGCCGGTGGCGCCCCCCTGAGGCGCGCGAAATGCGCCAGCGGCAACAGCCCGGCGCGAGGCCGGACTTGCCCACTCGCGAGGTTGCGGCCAACGTGGTGAAGGCGTATGACCGTGCCGGCGATCGGAGAAGCCGTGGCCCCTTTTCCCCTGCCCTACTCACTCCACGGTTCCGGCCCGCACAAAATCATCGCCGTACACGGCTGGCTCGCCGACCGCGCCGACTACGCCGCCACACTGCCGGACCTCGACCGGGAGAGCTTCACCTACGTCTTCGTCGATCTGCGCGGATACGGCGAGGCGCGCGCCACCGCCGGCCAGTACAGCACCGCGGAAGGGGCGGCCGACATCGTCGCTCTCGCCGACGGCCTGGGCTGGCAGACCTTCTCGCTCATCGGCCACTCCATGGGCGCGTCGGTGGCCCAGCGGGTCCTCGCGGTGTCGCCGGAGCGCGTCCGACGCCTCGTCGGGGTCTCTCCCGTGCCGGCCTGCGGGCTCAAGATGCCGCCAGAGCAGTGGGAGCTGTTCGCCTCGGCCGCCGAGAAGCCGGAGAACCGGCGGCTCATCATCGATCTCACCACCGGCTCCCGCCGCCCCGCCGCCTGGCTGGACCGGATGGTCTACCGCTCGCAGACCCGCACCGACCCCAAGGCGTTCCGCGCCTGGCTGGACTCCTGGGCCTGTGAGGACTTCCGGACGAAGGTCGAGGGAGTGCGCACACCCGCGCTGGCGGTGACCGGCGCCCTCGACCCGGCGATCACCGCGGCCCTCATGCGGCAGACCTGGATGCGCTGCTACCCCGAAGCGGAGCTGGCGGAACTTGACTGCGCCGGCCACCACGCCATGGACGAGACTCCGCTGCAACTCGTCCGCACCGTCGAGGACTTCCTGCGCGCGGACGGCTGAGGCGCGACGGCGTCACGTCGCTTCCGCCGGCTCTGGGCGCGGGGTGAGTGCATCCCGCGTGACATCGGCGACCAGCTCCGTCACATCGGGCCCGTAGGCCTCGGAGTTAATCACCTTCAGCAGCAGACAGAACGAGCCCGTGCCGTACTTGCGCCGCAGCCGTGCGTGATGGCGGGCCAGATAGCGGGCCGCGGCCTGATTGGTGATGGCCCGCTGGCCGCAGAAGAGGAACACCGGCCGGGCGTCGCCCCGCTGCTCCGGTCCGCCGGTCAGCCGGGCCAGCAGCACGTACTCCGTCATGCCCGGGTCCATCCGGTAGACCTCGGAGCCGACCCGGATCGCGGCCCGGTCGGGCCCCTTCTCGGCATCGGTGTCGATGTCCACCCCGGGCAGCAGCGCCTGCAGATGCGCGGCGGTACGGCGATTGGAGTAGGGCCCGCCCACACAGAACTCCGTGCGTTCGCCGAACCCCTGGCGGGCCAGGTCGTGCCAGACGATCTGGGCGTGCGCCCCGCACTCCTTGATCAGCGCGGACAGCTCCAGCAGCGCGGAGACGTCGAACCGGTCCACGGCCCCGTCCCGGGCGGCCTCGCGGTTGACGACGAGCAGTGACTCGGAGTGCCCCGGGAGACCGAAGAACGCCTGCTTGCGGCGGAGCCTGCGCCGCCAGAGATAGGTGCGGGCCAGCCAGCCGAGGCTTGCGCTGACGCCGGCCGCGACCACACCGAGGACGATATTGCGTATGTCGTCGTTCATGGGCGCGCATGGTAGCGGTGGTGCGCGTGAGCTTACTCCGTACGGCAGGTGCATCGGGAAAGTCCCCTTATAACCGGGTATTGACCTGTTCCCTATAGAAAGGGTCCTTGGTGCACACTCGACGATTCGCTCTCGCCCTGGCCGGCGGCGCCGTGCTGACGGCCGTCGCCGCAATGCCCGCCGCCGCCGTGCCTGCCGTGGCCCCGCCGGAGCCGGGGCCGTGGTCCTACCGGACCGCCGACCTGACCGATGACAGCTGGGCAAAGGACGCGGAAGGGGGCGCGGCCGGCCCGGCCGAGGCGAGGGCTCTGCTCGGCAAGGTCGAGCGCTGCCGGCAGATCTCCGAGGGGAGGTACCGCACGGACCCGGGGGCCCGGGCGGATGTCCCGGTGTGCGGGACGGACCGGGTGGTGTTCTGGAAGGCCGACATGGACATCGACTGCGACGGGGTGCGCACGGAGGAGTGCAACAGCCGGACGGACCCGTGGTTCCACCCCACCACGGCGTTCCGGCAGTCCGACGGCCGCCATCTGAACGCCGCGACGCTGCCGTTCATCGTGGTGCCCGCGCCGAGCCGTACCTGGGACTACCGTGCGCACGGCGTCCGCGGCGGGTCGGTCGCGGCGGTGGTCTACGGGGACCGCGTCCGGTACGCGGTGGTGGGGGACACCGGCCCGACGACCGCCATCGGCGAGGCGTCCTACGCCATGGCCAAGGCGCTGGGGATCAACCCGGATCCCCGAAGCGGGGGCGTCCCGTCCGGGGTCACGTACATCGTCTTCAAGGACACACGGGTCTCGCCGATCGAGGATCACGCGGAGGCGGCGCGGGTGGGGGAGGCGGTTGCGCGGGAGTTCCTGGCGGACGAGTGACCCCGGGCGGGGGCCCGGCAAAGCCCCCGCATCGCGGCCGCACAGGAGCCGAGAATGCGCGACCGCAGGCGGCTGAGACACCGCATCAGGCGGGCTGGGGCGCGTCGCCGGTGCGGGCGGGACACCGCTTCCGGGGTGCAACGGCCCGTGTGTCGCCGTGTCAGAGGGCCGTGAGGATCCGTGGGCCCGAGGCGGTTACGGCGATCGTGTGTTCCGCGTGGGCTGCCCGGGTGCCGTCGGCCGAGCGGATCGTCCAGCCGTCCCCCGCCGTACGGGACTCGTCGCTCCCGCCCGCTATGAGCATCGGCTCGATCGCCAGCACCATGCCGTGGCGCAGCGGCATGCCCCGCCCCGCGCGCCCCTCGTTCGGCACCGCCGGATCCTCGTGCATGCTCCGGCCCACGCCGTGGCCGCCCATTCCGTCCGGGATGCCGTAGCCGGCTCGTCGGCACACCTGCCCGACCGCATGGGCGATGTCCCCCACGCGGTTGCCGACGACCGCCGCCGCGATGCCCGCGGCCAGCGCCTTCTCGGCGGCGTCGATCAGGCGTTCGTCCTCCGGGCGTCCGCGTCCCACCGTGAAGCTGACGGCCGCGTCGCCGGTCCAGCCGTCCAGCGCCGCTCCGCAGTCCACGCTCACCAGATCGCCGTCGCGCAGCCGGTATCCGTCGGGTATGCCGTGCACGATTGCGTCGTTCACCGATGTGCACACCACGGCCGGGAAGGGTGTCGGCGCCCAGGCCGGGCGGTACCCGAGGAACGGCGACCCCGCTCCGGCCCCGGTCAGCACCGCCCGCGCCACACGGTCCAGCTCGCGCAGGCTGACGCCCGGCGCGGCAGCCTCCCGGGTCGCGGCCAGTGCCCGCGCCACCACCCGGCCCGCCTCACGCATGGCCTCGATCGACGCATCGCTCTTCAGCTCCACCATGTCCACGCCTCCACTGATGACTCCGTTATTTGAATAACGGGATAATAATACCGTGATTAGAATCGGGGCATGGTGCGCACCCCTCTCACCCCCGAAGAGCGCGAACGCGGCGAGCGGCTCGGACGGCTGCTGCGCGAGGCCCGCGAGGCGAGCGCGGGCCGGAGCATGGCCGACGTCGCCGCGGCCGCCGGCATCTCCGCCGAGACGCTGCGCAAGATCGAGACCGGCAGGGCCCCCACCCCCGCCTTCTTCACGGTCGCGGCACTCGCGTCCGCACTGGGCCTCTCCATGGACGACCTGGTCGCCCGCTGCGTCCTCACGTCGGCCTAGCGGACTGATTGCGATCGTGAGGTGCGCGGGCTGTCGCGGTCAGGCGTCGTTCCGGACGGGGCCGATGCGTCGTATCCGCCCGGCCGGAGGCTCAGTAATGCGCCGCAGACTCAGTCGTGCGGAGGCTTGACTGCCCGCGCCGGGCGACCCTAGCGTGTCCGCCTCCGGTGGGGATGGGGTCGCCTCCCGGCAATCAGGGGCCGGAGGCAGGCGTGCTCATGGAGACGCTCGCTCTCCGGAGGAAGCGCTATGGAGGTACCACGGTGGGGGAAACCCGGTTCCCGGACGATGGCAGGCGCAACTCTGGCGGCGCCCAGCAGGATGTGCTGGCAGCGGTCAGAGCCATGGGCTATGACCCCGAGGCCGTCGCGTGGCGCAACCGGAACGCGTGGAAGATCGTACTCGTGGCGGTGTGTCTGGCTGCTGCCGTATGCGTAGCCGTGGGCGTGGGTGTGTTCGCGGTTGTCGCACTCCTCCTTTTCGGCCGGTAGTTCGCCGAGCCACGCCTCGACATGCCGAGTGACGAGTGCGACGGGCCGCGGAGCCGGACGGCCTCCGGACCGCTCCGTCCGCAGCGTGATCGGGGCCCCGCGACAACGTGATCGCGGCCCCGCGACGGCAGAAGCGGAAGCGTCGCCCGTGCGGCGAGACCGGTGCGTGTCCCCAGGATCGATCCGCACACCGGCCGTCTCTCCGGGGCTCCTGCGCGCCCGTGTGTGTCTGGGAGCACATCCGAAAACGCCGTGTAGCCGTCCTGTAACACGGATGCGGTCAAATGCCTGCGGTTCCGACGAAGGCAGGGACGGCGATGACCCAGCATCAACTCCCGCTGGAAGCACAGGTTTTCTCGCGGTACCTCAGTGAGCTGAGCGCACTGCTCGACCAGTCCGCGGGCTGGTGCGGAGTCTTCTGGCAGCGTGACCCCGACGGCATGCGGGCCTGTCTCGACGGCGTCGAGGTCCCACCGTGGGATGTGGTGGAGGCCCTCCTGCACGACCTCGCGGGCATTCGGGGCGCGGAGGCCGCGGAGCTCACGTCCGTTTTCGCGCGCGAGCTGCACTCCGCGGCGGCCGCGGCGTACGACCGGCTCCCGGGCGGTCGCGAGGCGCTGGTGGAGCGACTGGAGCTGATGCTCCGAGAGCAGGCCTATGCCGCGCACCGTGCGGAGGAGCTGCTGCACCGGATGGGCGTGCAACCCGGCGGCGGGCCCGAGGGCGAGCGGCTCGCGACCGAGCTCGCCTGGGTGCGCGACGACCACGCACGGGCCACCGCCCGAGTCGGGGAGTTCCGCGGTCGGCTTGCCGCTCACCCGGACGCGGCGGTCGCCACGGCTGTTCCGGCCCCGGCGGCGGGCGCGCCCGAGTCCGCCGTGTCCGAGTCCTCCGCGCCCGGGCCGTCTGCGCCTGGGCCCTTTGTGCCCGAGTCCGCCGTGTCCGAGTCCTCCGCGCCCGGGCCGTCTGCGCCCGGGCCTTCCGTGCCCGAGTCCGCCGTGTCTGAAGCCTCCGACTGGTTCCGCCCGGCCCCGCTCGCGCCACAGGCCCCGCTCGGCCCAGGAGTCCGGCCCGGACCAGGGGGGCATCCCTCGCCGGAAGCGCATCCCGCACCGGAGAACCGGACCCAGCCCCAGCCGGACCCCGCGCCCCGCCCCGAGCCCTCACGTCCGCGCAAGCCGCGGCGGCCACGCGGGGCCCGGTTCGCCGGGGTGGACGAGACGGCGGACGCCGCGCCGGCGGCGCCCGTCGCGCCCGTGCTGTCGGCCGCTACGCCGGCGACGCCCCGCGGCGCGCGCTTCGGGGGCTCGCCGGCCGACGCACCCGCACCCGCCGCGCCCCCCGCTCCCGAAGCGGCCCGGCAGGCAGCCCGGGAAACCGTGGCCGCTCTCGGGCGGCTTCGCGCGGAGGGCCGCAGCGGCGAGGCGCACGTCGTCCTGTGCGAGGCGGCAGCCCGCCCCGCCGACTGGCTCCCGGTGTTCGCCGCGGAGCTGTGCGGCGCCGGCCTCTCCGCCGACTGGGCGACCCTCCTGTGGGAGGCCGCTTCGCAGCCCGCGCCGCGGCTCGCGGCGGCAGCCTCGGCCCTGGCCGCGGCCGGGCGGGCAGACGACAGCCGCCAGTTGCTGCGCCAGGGCGTCGCGCGCCCGCCGGCCGACATCGCCGCGGCCGCGCTCGCCCTGGAGGACGAGGGCGGCGGGCGCGAGGCCCATGCGCTGCTCACCGCCTTCGCGCGGAGCCGTACGCCCGAGGAGACCGCGAGCATCGCCGAGAGCGCCCCGCGGCGGCTGGTGCCGCGTCTGCTCGACGCCGCCCGCGCGGTCTCCTCGGCACGCGAGCGCGATCTGGTGCACGCGCTGCGTGTGGCGGGCCATCTCGCCTGAAGGCCAACCGGCCTGACGGAATCCGTCCGTCCGTGCATACCTCTGACCTATCCGTGTCGAAACATGATCGACTCGGCGGGTTAACGACGATGGTCTTGCCCCGCTGTGTGACGGGGCTTACGTTCTCCTCCTACGCACTGTCTACGTGCGTAGAGGCTCTCTGACGCGCCGTCGAAGGAGCGACCCATGGCCCATGTCGTACGCGCCGCGCTCGTCCAGGCCACCTGGACCGGCGACACCGAATCCATGATTGCCAAGCATGAGGAACACGCCCGGGAGGCGGCCCGGCAGGGCGCCAAGGTCATCGGTTTCCAAGAGGTCTTCAACGCCCCGTACTTCTGTCAGGTCCAGGATCCGGAGCACTACCGCTGGGCCGAGCCCGTCCCCGACGGCCCCACCGTCCGCCGGATGCAGGACCTCGCCCGCGAGACCGGCATGGTGATCGTCGTGCCGGTCTTCGAGATCGAGGACGCCGGCTTCTACTACAACACCGCGGCCGTCGTCGACGCCGACGGCTCCTACCTCGGCAAGTACCGCAAGCACCACATCCCGCAGGTGAAGGGTTTCTGGGAGAAGTTCTACTTCCGGCCCGGCAACGCCGGATGGCCCGTCTTCGACACCGCCGTCGGCAGGGTCGGCGTCTACATCTGCTACGACCGCCACTTCCCCGAGGGCTGGCGACAGCTCGGCCTGGGCGGGGCGCAGCTGGTCTACAACCCCTCGGCAACCTCCCGCGGCCTGTCCGCCTATCTCTGGCAGCTCGAACAGCCCGCGGCCGCCGTCGCCAACGAGTACTTCATCGCCGCCATCAACCGCGTCGGCCGGGAGGAGTACGGCGACAACGACTTCTACGGCACCAGCTACTTCGTCGACCCGCGCGGCCAGTTCGTCGGCGAGGTCGCCAGCGACAAGCAGGAGGAGCTGGTCGTCAGGGACCTCGACTTCGACCTCATCGACCAAGTACGGCAGCAGTGGGCGTTCTACCGGGACCGCAGGCCCGACGCGTACGAGGGGCTGGTGCAGCCGTGAGCGACCTCTACCGGCGCCACCGCGCCGTCATCCCCGACTGGATCGCCCTCTTCTACGAGCACCCCATCGAACTCACCCACGGCGAGGGCCGCCATGTCTGGGACGCCGAGGGCAACCGCTATCTCGACTTCTTCGGCGGCATCCTCACCACCATGACCGCCCACGCCCTGCCCGAGGTCACCAAGGCGGTCGGCGAACAGGCCGGGCGACTCATCCACTCCTCCACCCTCTACCTCAACCGCCCCATGGTGGAACTCGCCGAGCGCATCGCGGCCCTCTCCGGCATCCCCGACGCCCGGGTGTTCTTCACCACCTCCGGCACCGAGGCCAATGACACGGCCCTGCTGCTCGCCACCGCCTACCGCGGCTCCAACCAGATCCTGGCGATGCGCAACAGCTACCACGGCCGCTCCTTCTCCGCCGTCTCCGTCACCGGAAACCGCTCCTGGTCCACCACCAGCCTCTCCCCCCTGCAGACGCTGTATGTGCACGGGGGCGTCCGCACCCGGGGCCCCTACGCCCAGCTCACCGACGACCGGTTCATCGAGGCGTGCGTCGCCGATCTGGAAGACCTCCTCGGCCACACCCGCGACCCCGCCGCGCTGATCGCCGAACCGATCCAGGGCGTCGGCGGCTTCACCTCCCCGCCGGACGGGCTGTACGCGGCCTTCCGCGAGGTCCTGAAGCGCCACGGCGCGCTGTGGATCTCGGACGAGGTGCAGACCGGCTGGGGCCGCACCGGCGACCACTTCTGGGGCTGGCAGGCGCACGCCGACAGCGGCCCGCCCGACATGCTGACCTTCGCCAAGGGCATCGGGAACGGCATGTCCGTCGGCGGGGTCGTCGCCCGCGCCGAGATCATGAACTGTCTGGACGCCAACTCCATCTCCACCTTCGGCGGCTCCCCGGTCACCATGGCGGCAGGCCTGGTCAACCTCTCCTATCTGCTGGAACACGACCTCCAGGGCAATGCCCGCAGGGTCGGCGGACTGCTGATCGAGCGGCTGCGCGCCATCGGCGCGACCGTCCCCGCCGTACGCGAGGTCCGCGGCCGCGGGCTGATGATCGGCGTCGAACTGGCCAGGCCGGAGACCGACGCCCCGCACCCCGAAGCGGCCGCGGCCGTTCTCGAGGCGGCCCGCGAGGGCGGGCTGCTCATCGGCAAGGGCGGCGGCCACAACACCACCATCCTGCGGATCGCACCGCCGCTCTCCCTCACCGTCGCCGAGGCGGAAGAGGGCGCGGCCATCCTCGAACAGGCCCTCCACGAGATCTGAACCAAGCCTAGATCGACCCAGAGGGAGCGCACAGCATGAGCAGCACCCGCACCCTGATCCGCGGCGGCCTGGTCATCACCGCGGCCGACGAGACCCACGCCGACGTGCTCATCGAGGACGGCCGGATCGCGGCGCTCGCCGCACACGGCACGGCGGCCGCGGACGCCTG
Source organism: Streptomyces sp. MUM 178J (assembly GCF_022414575.1). GTDB lineage: Bacteria > Actinomycetota > Actinomycetes > Streptomycetales > Streptomycetaceae > Streptomyces > Streptomyces chengmaiensis. Next base: position 53,521 of record NZ_JADWYQ010000004.1, read on the forward strand.
GACCGCGGACCGCACCATCGACGCGACCGGCAAGTACGTCATCCCGGGCGGCGTCGACGCCCATACGCACATGGAGCTGCCGTTCGGCGGGACCTTCGCCTCCGACACATTCGAGACCGGCACCCGGGCCGCAGCCTGGGGCGGCACCACCACCATCGTCGACTTCGCCGTCCAGACCGTCGGAAAGGCCCTGCGGGAAGGGCTGGACGCCTGGTACGCCAAGGCGGACGGCGTCTGCGCCATCGACTACGCCTTCCATATGATCCTCTCCGACGTCAATGAGTCGACGCTCAAGGAGATGGATCTCCTGGTGGAGGAGGGCATCACCTCCTTCAAGCTCTTCATGGCCTACCCCGGCGTCTTCTACAGCGACGACGGACAGATCCTGCGGGCCATGCAGCGCTCCTCCGCCAACGGCGGGTTGATCATGATGCACGCCGAGAACGGCATCGCCATCGACGTCCTCGTCGAACAGGCCCTGGCACGCGGTGAGACCGACCCCCGCCACCACGGCGAGGTGCGCAAGGTCCTGCTGGAGGCGGAGGCTGCCCACCGCGCCATCCAGCTCGCCCGGGTCGCCGGCGCGCCGCTGTACGTCGTCCACGTCTCGGCCGAAGAGGCCGTCGCCGAACTCGCCGCCGCCCGCGACAAGGGGCTCAACGTCTTCGGCGAGACCTGCCCGCAGTATCTCTTCCTGTCCACGGACGATCTCGCGGAGCCGGACTTCGAGGGTGCGAAGTACGTCTGCTCCACGCCCCTGCGTCCGCGCGAGCACCAGGCGGCGCTCTGGCGAGGACTGCGCACCAACGACCTCCAGGTCGTCTCCACAGACCACTGCCCCTTCTGCTTCAGCGGACAGAAGGAGCTGGGCCGCGGTGACTTCTCCAAGATCCCCAACGGGCTGCCCGGCGTGGAGAACCGGATGGACCTGCTCCATCAGGCCGTGCTCGACGGCCATCTCACCCGCCGCCGCTGGATCGAGACCGCCTGCGCCACCCCTGCGCGCATGTTCGGGCTCTACCCCAAGAAAGGCACCATCGCGCCCGGCGCCGACGCCGACGTCGTGATCTACGACCCGCACGCCGAGCAGACCCTCTCGGCCGCCACCCACCATATGAACGTCGACTACTCCGCCTACGAAGGCAAGCGTGTCACCGGCCAGGTGGAGACCGTGCTCTCCCGCGGCGAAGTCGTCATCGACCGCAGGGAGTTCACCGGTCGCGCCGGACACGGCGTCTACACGCCGCGCTCCACCTGCCAGTACCTCAGCTGAACCGCCGCGCCCCAGTCGAACTGCTGGCCCCTGACCCCTGATTGCTGACTGCTGTCTGCGAATCAAAGAACCTCGAATCAAAGAACTTCGAACCAGGAGGTCCCGGTGGACTTCGGACTCGTCCTGCAGACCGACCCGCCCGCCTCGTCGGTCGTCTCCCTGATGCGCCGTGCGGAGCGCAACGGCTTCCGCTACGGCTGGACCTTCGACTCGGCGGTCCTGTGGCAGGAGCCCTTCGTCATCTACAGCCAGATCCTCGAACACACCCAGCGGATGACCGTCGGGCCGATGGTGACCAACCCGGGCACCCGCACCTGGGAGGTCACCGCCTCCACCTTCGCCACCCTCAACGACATGTTCGGAAACCGCACCGTCTGCGGCATCGGACGCGGCGACTCCGCGATGCGCGTCGCCGGGCGCAAGCCCAACACTCTCGCCCGGCTCGGCGAGGCGATCGACGTCATCCGCGACCTCGCGGAGGGCCGGGACGCGCAGGTCGACGGGCAGCGGCTTCGCATCCCCTGGGTACGGGAGGGCAGACTGCCCGTCTGGATGGCGGCGTACGGGCCGAAGGCGCTTGCGCTGGCCGGACGGAAGGCCGACGGCTTCATCCTCCAGCTCGCCGACCCCTTCCTCACCGAATGGATGGTCAAGGCGGTGCGGGCCGCTGCCGTCGAGGCGGGCCGCGACCCGTCCGACGTCACGATCTGTGTGGCCGCCCCCGCGTACGTCGGGGACGACCCGGCGCACGCCCGGGAGCAGTGCCGCTGGTTCGGCGGCATGGTCGGCAACCATGTCGCGGACCTCGTCGCCCGCTACGGCGAGCACTCCGACATGGTGCCCGAGGCCCTCACCGCGTACATCAAGGAGCGGCACGGCTACGACTACAGCCACCACGGCCGCGCCGGGAACCCGTCCACGGACTTCGTCCCCGACGAGATCGTCGACCGGTTCTGTCTGCTCGGTCCTGCCGAGGCGCATATCGAGAAGCTTCAGACGCTGCGGGAGCTGGGCGTCGACCAGTTCGCGCTGTACGCCATGCACGACGCACGCGAAGCCGTGATCGACGCGTATGGGGAGCAGGTCATCCCCGCGTTCTGCTGAGTCCGCGACCCCGTCGGCCCCGTCCCCGCCACGTACGAGCGAATGGCATGCCCATGACCGCCATATCCCCCCAGACGACCGCCGCCGACGGCCGGGTCGAGCTCGCCCCCGGGGCGTACCCGGCCGACAGCCCCTTCTCCAACGCCGATCTGCACCCCGTGCCGCTGGCCGAACGGCGTTGGACCACCTACAACTTCGCCGCGCTGTGGATCGGGATGGCAGTCAACATCCCCTCCTGGACGCTCGCCTCCGGTCTGGTCGCCCTCGGCATGGACTGGAAACAGGCGGTGCTCACCATCGCGCTCGGCAATGTGATCGTGCTGCTGCCGATGCTGCTCACCGGCCATGCCGGACCCAAGTACGGCATCCCCTTCCCGGTGCTGGCCCGCGCCTCCTTCGGGCTGCGCGGGGCCAATCTGCCCGCCCTGCTGCGCGGCCTGGCAGCCTGCGCCTGGTTCGGCATCCAGACCTGGATCGGCGGGGCGTCCATCTACTTCCTGGCCGGAAGGATCTTCGGCGCGGGCGGCTGGTGGACCGAGGCGGGCACGGCCGCCGGGTACCCCTGGACCCAGTGGCTGTGCTTCCTGCTGTTCTTCGCGATCGAGATCGTCATCATCCTGCGCGGCATGGAAGCCGTACGCCGCCTGGAGAACTGGGCCGCGCCGCTGATGCTGGCGGGCGCGCTGGCGCTGCTGTGGTGGATCGCCGCCAAGGCCGGCGGCTTCGGCCCGCTCCTCGACCAGCCCTCGCAGCTGGGCTGGGGCAGTGACTTCTGGAAGGTGTTCTTCCCGGCGCTGATGGGCATGGTCGGCTTCTGGTCGACGCTCTCCCTCAACATCCCGGACTTCACCCGCTTCGGCGCGGGGCAGCGCGCCCAGGTGTGGGGCCAGAGCCTCGGGCTGCCCACCACCATGGCCGCTTTCGCCCTGCTGTCGGTGCTGGTCACCTCCGGTTCGCAGGCGGTGTACGGGGAGCCGATCTGGGACCCGAGCCAACTGGCGGCACGGATGGACAGCACGGCCGGCGTCGTCTTCGCGCTTCTCGTCATCCTGCTGGCGACACTGTCCACCAACATCGCCGCCAATCTCGTCAGTCCGGCCTACGATCTGTCCAATATCGCGCCAAGACTCATCAGCTTCCGCACCGGCGCGCTGATCGCCTGCGTCGTCGGAGTCGTCATCTTCCCCTGGAAGCTGATCGAGAACCCGGACGTCTACATCTTCACCTGGCTCGGCACCGTCGGCGGACTGCTCGGCACGGTCGCCGGCATCCTCATCGCCGACTACTGGCTGCTGCGCCGCACCCGTCTGGAACTGGCCGGGCTCTACACGGAGGGGAGCGTCTACTGGTACTCCTCCGGCTGGAACCCGAGGGCGGTCACCGCGTTCGCCGTGGGAGCGGTGCTCGCGGTGGGCGGCTCGTACTCCGCGCCGGGCAGGGGGCCGTTCCCCGAGGACGGGCTGATCCCCTTCCTCAAGCCGCTCGCCGACTACGGCTGGGCGGTGGGGCTCGCCGCCTCGCTTGCGCTGTATCTGCTGTTGATGGCCTCGGGCCGCGCGCGGCGACCGGACGGACGGTGATCGAGCGCACGGCGACCGGACGGTGACCGGGTGACCGGGTGACCGACCCATGGGTCAACAGTCCCGGAACGCAGGGACGTTGGCGGTGGTGCGCGGGCCCGTTCGCCCCCGGGTGCACAGACGGCCGCCGGGTGCAGATTGCTCATGGACACGTACCAGACGTGCTCATGACGAGAGGACGCACCCATGGCTCTGCACCAGCACTGGCTCCGGTTCCGGCAGCCGGAGGACCACTTCGCCCCGGAGGGCGGCAGCGTGCCTGCCTCATCCGCCGACACCCTCGCCGGCGCCGCGGCCGCGCCCCGCACGGCCGCCGCCGCCCGCCTGCTGACCGCCTTCACCTTCCTGTGGGCCTTCGGGGACAAGGCCTTCGGCTGGGGATACGCCACCCCCTCCGGCAAGGCGTGGCTCGACGGGGGATCACCGACCGAGGGCTTCCTGAGCCATGTGGCGAGCGGTCCCATGGAGGGCATGTTCCACTCCTGGGCCGGCGCCGCGTGGGCCGACTGGACCTTCATGCTGGGCCTGCTGGGCATCGGCGTCGCCCTGGCGAGCGGTGTCGCCCTCCGGGTCGCCGCCGTGGCGGGCACGGCGATGATGGCGCTGATGTGGGCCGCGGAATGGCCGCTCGCCCGGCACCTCTCGGACGGCGCCCCGAGCATGTCCACCAACCCGCTGGTGGACTACCACGTCCTGTACGCCGCCCTGTTGATCCTGCTCGCCGTACTCGGCGCGGGCCGCACATGGGGTCTGGGGCATGTCTGGGAACGTCTGCCCTGGGTCCGGGACCACCGCTGGCTCTGGTGACCCCGAGTCCTGGCGGCGGCGCGCACATTCGGGGCGAGCGGACGTCCGCGAGCAGGCTCCGGGCGGCGACTCCCCCTCAGCGGGTGTGCCGCTGGGCCTGCACGATCTGACGCATCGTGCGGTCCGCTCCCGCCATCCGCCGCTGGACGCGTTCCGACAGGGACGGGAACTGGCCCCCTATCGCCGTAAGCAGCCTCATCTCGAACGGCGCGACGTTGACCTCGGCCCGGTTCTGCTCGATGGCGCGCACCACCCCGCCGACGACGGCGCGGGGCGAGACCGTGCGCAGCCCGCCCGGAGTCGCGGCGCCGGTCGCGGCGAACATCCCCGCGTCACGCACGAAACCGGGCTGGACGATGGAGACGCCCACCCCGGTGTGGTGCAGATCCTGGCGCAGCGCAAGCGCGAAACCGCGCAGTCCGAACTTGGCCGCGCCGTACAGCGCGGCCGACTTGGTGGCCGTCTTGCCGGACATGGAGCCGACGAAGGCGAGATGGCCCCGGCCCGCTTTGGCCATGGTGGGCGCCAGGAGCCGGGCCAGCATGGCGGGCGCCCTGAGGTTGACGGCGAGGGCGCGGTCGATCTGGTCCGGGGTGTAGTCGAGCAGATCGCCGCTGGAGGGAAGGGCGGCGTTGGCGATCAGGATCTGGGCGCCGGAGGCCTCGGTGGCGAGCCGCTCGACATCGTCGGGGTCGGCCAGGTCGGCCGTGACGGTGCGCGCGCGGTAGACCGCGGCCAGCGGATCCAGCGCCTCCTTGCGACGGCCCGAGAGGATCAACTCGGCTCCGCGGGCGTGCAGTTCGGCGGCGAGTGCGCTGCCGATGCCGCCGGTGACCCCGGTGAGCAGAACGGTTGCTCCGGTGATGCGCATCTGGTTACCCTCCAGTTCTGTTCGTTCGAACGAACAATAGGGAGGCGGGGCGGTCGTGTCCACTGAGGCATTCACCGGACTGGCGCAGAGCGCCGAGGAGCTGAAGGAAGGTCACACGACCTCCGAAGAGCTGACCGCGCGTGCGATCCGGCGCATCGAGGCCAGCCAGAGCACGGTCAACGCCTTCCGCTGGGTACGGGGGGAGGAAGCCCTCGAAGAGGCCCGGGACGCGGACCGCAGGCTCGCGGCGGGGGAGCGGCTGCCGCTCCTCGGAGTGCCGGTGGCCGTCAAGGACGACACCGACGTCGCCGGGCTGCCCACCCTCTTCGGCTGCCGCGGCGAACTCCCGCCGAGCGCCGCGGACGGCGAGGCGGTGCGGCGGCTGCGCGCGGCAGGAGCCGTGATCGTCGGCAAGACCAACTCCTGTGAGCTGGGCCAGTGGGCCTTCACCGAGGGGCCCGCCTTTGGCGCGACCCGCAACCCCTGGTCGCTCACCCACACGCCCGGCGGCTCATCGGGCGGCTCCGCCGCGGCAGTCGCCGCCGGACTCGTGCCCGCGGCCCTCGGCTCGGACGGCGCGGGCTCCATCCGCATCCCCTCCGCCTGGTGTCATCTCGTCGGCATCAAGCCACAGCGCGGCCGGGTGTCCCTGCATCCGTACGCCGACGCCTTCCAAGGGCTCGCGGTCAACGGGCCGCTCGCCCGCACGGTCGCCGACGCGGCGCTGCTCCTCGACGTCGTCCAGGGCGCCCGGCCCGAGGACCGGCACCGGCCCGGCGTCGTCGACGCCTCCGGGGCCGCACGGCGCGAGCCCGGACGGCTGCGCATCGCGCTCGCCTGGCGGCCCCCGCTGACCCTCACCGGCACGGGCCCGCACCCCGAGGTGCGCCGCGCTGTCGGCGAGGTGGCCGAGGCCCTCGCCCGCCTCGGTCACCACGTGGAGGAGGCGCGGCCCCGGTACGGTCTGATCGGCCTGGCGTTCGTACCCCGGGCCACCGCGGGCGTGGCGGAGGTCGCCGCGCTCCACCCCGACCCCGCACTCCTCGACCCGCGCACCCGCACCGCGGCACGCCACGGCAGGGCGCTCGGCGGGCCCCGTCTCTCCGGCCGTGCGGTGCGGGCGGCGCGCGCCGCCGAGGCCCGGCAGCACCGCAGGATCGGTGCGATCTTCGATGCGTACGACGTGGTGCTCACCCCCACCACAGCGGCGCCGCCGCCCCGCATCGGGACCTTCGACGGCCTCAGCGCGTGGCGCACCGACTCCACCATGGCAGCCTCCTGCCCCTACGCCTGGCCCTGGAACGTCCTCGGCTGGCCGGGCGTCAACGTGCCGGCCGGCCTCACCCGCGACGGCCTGCCCGTCGGCGCACAGCTGCTCGGACCGGCGGGCGGCGAGGAAGGTCTGATCTCGCTGGCGGCCCAGTTGGAGGCCGAACTCCGCTGGCACGAGAAGCGGCCGACCGCCCCCGCGATCACCGGGAGCGCACCGGTGGGACAATGACCCGCATGTCCCACGCCGTTCGCTCCGCCCCTGTCACCCGGCAGCGCATCATCGCCGCCGTCCTGCACATCATCGGGCAGGGCGGCGTCGCGGCCGTCACCAACCGACGCATCGCCAAGGAGGCCGGGGTCTCCCTCGGCTCCGTCACGTACCACTTCTCCAGCCAGCACGAACTGCTCAGGCAGAGCCTGCTGCACTTCGTCCGCGAGGAGACCCGCCGCTTCACCGAACTCGCCGACGCCTGCCAGCAGGAGGGCATCGACATCGAAGGCGCGGCGGAGCTGGCGGGGCAGGTGGCGGGCGGCACGGCCTTCGACAGCGAGCACATCGCGCCGTTCGAGCTCTATGTGGAGGCGGGGCGGGACGCGCGGCTGCGCGAGGCGGCGGCGGAGGCGTTCGCCGCGTACGACCGCCTGGCCGCCCAGATCCTCGGCGGCCTCGGGGTCCCCGACGCGGAGCGCCTCGCGGCGACGACGGTCGCCCTGGTGATGGGTCTCCAACTCCGCCGCCTGGCCACGGGCTCCCCGGCGGAGGACCTGGTCGACGCACTGCTGCTCCTGGCGCGGGGCGCGCTCCCGACGACCTGACCGCCTGCGGCGGGCCTTTCCCCGCCCCGCCACTGTACGGCCTTCGGCGGTGTCCTCAAGCTTCCCCGGACTTCCCTGCGGCTACCTCCCACCTACCTCCCGGCTACCTCCCCCAGACTCCGGCCGGGGTACCCCCACGGAGGCGCCCCCAGGGGTACCCCGACAGAGCTAGCTGCCCCCAGACGGGCTCATCTGAGCTCCTCCGGCGTTTGAGGAGCGGAGTCCGGGGGCGGAGCCCCGGTTTCGGGGAGGGGCGGGGCAGGGGAGAAACCCCCAAGCCGCCCGCATCCCCAGGAGCCCCGCCCCCGTGTTCACCACCCGCCCCACCCTCACCGGTGTCTTCGGCATGGTGTCGTCGACGCACTGGCTCGCCTCCCAGTCGGCCATGGCCGTGCTCGAAGACGGCGGCAACGCCTACGACGCCGCCGTTGCGGCGGGATTCGTGCTGCATGTCGTGGAGCCGCATCTGTGCGGGCCCGCCGGGGAGGTGCCGGTCATCGTCGCACCGGCGGGCGGCGAGGTGCGGGTGCTGTGCGGGCAGGGGCCCGCGCCCGCCGGGGCGAGCGCCGAGGCGTACCGGGCGCTCGGCCTCGACCTGGTGCCCGGGACCGGGCCGCTCGCCGCCGCCGTGCCGGGCGCGTTCGACGCCTGGATGCTGCTCCTGCGCGACCACGGCACCAGGTCCGTGGCCGAGGTGCTGCGGTACGCGATCGAGTACGCCGACCACGGGCATCCCCCGGTCCCCCGCATCGGGGAGACCGTCGAGACCGTCCGCGAGCTGTTCGAGACCGAGTGGACCTCGTCCGCCGGGATCTATCTGCCCGGCGGGCGCGCCCCTTCCCCCGAGCGGCTGCTGCGCAACCCCGCGCTCGCCGCCACCTGGCGGCGGCTGATCGCCGAAGCCGAGTCGGCCGGTCCCGGCCGCGAGGCGCAGATCGAGGCGGCGCGCACCGCCTGGCGCGAGGGCTTTATCGCAGAGGCGCTGATACGGCAGGCGGCGCGGCCCACCCAGGACACCAGCGGCGCACGCCACACCGGTGTGCTGACGGCCGACGACCTGGCCGGCTGGTCGGCGGCCTACGAGCCCCCGGTCGGCTACGACTGGCGGGGCTGGACCCTGTGCAAGGCCGGCGGCTGGAGCCAGGGCCCGGTGCTCCTCCAGCAACTCGCCCTGCTCCCGGACGAACTGCCCCCGTACGCCTCGGGGGAGTACGTCCACCTCCTGGTCGAGGGCTGCAAGCTCGCCATGGCCGACCGCGAGGCCTGGTACGGCGACGCCGCCGACGTCCCGCTCGGCGATCTGCTCTCGCCGTCGTACAACGCCGCCCGCCGCGCGCTGATCGGCGAGAAGGCCTCGTACGAGCTCCGGCCCGGGCATCCCGGGGGCCGGACCCCCCGCCTCAGCCCCCACGCGAGCGCGCTCCCCGGTCCGGCCGGCGGCCCGGGCGCGGGCGAGCCGACCGTATCCGCCACCGGCGCGACCCGCGGCGACACCTGCCATGTCGACGTCGTCGACCGCTGGGGCAACATGGTCGCCGCCACCCCCAGCGGCGGCTGGCTCCAGTCCAACCCCGTCGTCCCCGAGCTGGGCTTCCCCCTCGGCACTCGGCTCCAGATGACCTGGCTGGACCCCGGGCTGCCGGGCACCCTCACCCCCGGCCGCCGCCCCCGCACCACGCTCACGCCGTCCCTGGCGCTGCGCGACGGCGAGCCGGTCATGGCCTTCGGCACGCCCGGCGGCGATCAGCAGGACCAGTGGCAGCTGCACTTCTTCCTGGCGCTCGCCCACGGCGGTCTGAGCCTCCAGGGGGCGATCGACGCCCCGAACTGGCACAACGACGCCTTCCCAGGTTCCTTCCACCCGCGCGGCATGCGCCCCGGCAGTGTCACCGTCGAGTCGCGCATGGACCCCGGGACGGTCGCCGACCTGCGGCAGCGTGGTCATGACGTCACCATCGGTGACCCCTGGTCGGAGGGACGGCTCTGCGTGGTCGCCCGCGACCCGCGCACCGGCGTCCTGTCCGCCGCGGCGAACCCCAGGGGAATGCAGGGTTACGCGGTGGGACGCTGACCGTGCCGACGGTTGTCAGAGGACCGTGCTTAGCTGGACGTATGATCGATGACTTCGTAAGCGCCCATCTGACCGACGTCGAGGAGGCGCTCCGCAAGGCGGCCGCCGCCGAGATCACCCCCCGCTTCCGGCAGCTCGCCGAGCACGAGATCGTCGAGAAGAGCGGGCCGCACGATCTGGTGACCATCGCCGACCGCAGTGCGGAGGAGCACCTGACCGCCTCGCTCACCAAGCTGCTCCCCGGCTCGGTCGTGGTCGGCGAGGAGGCGGTGCACGCGGACCCTTCGGTGTACGAGGCGCTGCACGAAGACGCCCCGGTGTGGATCGTCGACCCGGTCGACGGCACCCGTCAGTTCGTGCACGGCGAGCCGGAGTTCTGCACGCTCGTCGCCCTCGCGCAGGGCGGCGAGACGCTGGCCTCCTGGACGTACGCCCCGGTGCTTGACGAGATGGCCGTCGCGGTCCGCGGCGGCGGCGCGCAGCTGAACGGCACGGCGCTGCAGGCCGGTTCTCCGGAGCCCGGCGCGGTGCTCGAGGTCGCCATGTCGCACCCGGACTTCACGACGGACGAGGAGAAGCGCGCCCTGCTGGGGCTGCGGGCCCCGGGTGTGCACAGCAGGGTGTGCGGCTCGGCCGGGCTGGAGTATCTGAACGTCGCCAGGGGCACGTTGGACGCGGTCGCCTTCTCCTGGGAGCTTGCCTGGGACCATGCGGCGGGCCTGCTGCTGGTCGCCGAGGCGGGCGGGGCGAATCTGACGCTCGCGGGCGAGCCGTTCCGCCTCTCCGGGGGCAACGCCCTGCCGTTCACGGCGGCGCGTGACGCGGCCACGGCCCGGCGGGTGCGCGAGCTGCTGGCGGGCTGAGACCCCACGGCTCGGGGCGGGAGGCCGACGGGGACCGCGGACGGCCGAGGGCTGACGCCCTGACAGATGCGCTGTCCCGCCCTCCTCGACGGCGGCCTATCCTGGGAACCTCTTGGCCATCGGCAGACGAAGGAGTCCCAAGGTGCCGTCGATGCTCGACGCCGTCGTGGTGGGGGCGGGACCCAATGGGCTGACCGCAGCCGTCGAACTGGCCCGCCGCGGCCTGCGGACGGAGGTGTTCGAGGCTCTGGACACGGTCGGCGGAGGCGCCAGGACCGAGGAGTTGACCCTGCCCGGCTTCCGCCACGACCCGTGCTCCGCCGTGCATCCCCTGGGCATCGGCTCGCCCGTCTTCGCGGAGCTGTCCCTGGAGCGGTACGGCCTCGACTGGCTGCACGCCGAGCGGGCGCTCGCCCACCCCTTCCCGGACGGCACGGCGGCCGTGCTCAACCGCTCGCTGGGGGAGAGCGCCATGTCGCTGGGGGCCGAGGACGCAGGGGCGTACCGCCGGCTCGTCCAGCCCTACCTGGGCCACTGGGACTCCCTGGCGCGGGACTTCCTGCGCACGCCCTGGGACGGACCGCCCCGCGACCCTTACCGCTTCGCACGCTTCGGCCTCGCCGCGATCCAGCCCGCGAGCTGGCTCGCCCGCCGGTTCCGCGGACCGCGGGCACGGGGCCTGCTGGCCGGGCTCGCCGCCCACGCCATCGCCCCCACCAGCGGGCCCGCCACCGGCGGCATCGCCCTGATGTTCGCGCTCGCCGCCCATGCCAAGGGCTGGCCGCTGCCCCGCGGCGGCTCCCAGGCCATCGCCGACGCCCTCGCCGCCTGTCTGCGCGACCACGGCGGCCGGATCCACACCGGCGTCGAGGTGAAGCGGCTCGACGAACTGCCCCCGGCACGGGCGTATGTCTTCGACACCTCCCCGACCGCACTCGCCCGTATCGCGGGACTGGGCGACGCCTACCGCCACTACCGCTACGGAGCGGCCGCCTTCAAGATCGACTACGCGCTCTCCGGGCCGGTGCCGTGGACCGCCCGGGAGGCGCGCACCGCGGGGACCGTCCACATCGGCCCCACGGCCGAGGAGATCGAGGCGGCCCTCACCGCCGCCGTCACCGGCCGCGCGCCGGAGGCCCCGTTCCTGATCACCTCGCAGCCCACCGTCGTCGACCCGTCCAGGGCCCCGGAGGGCAAGCACATCCTCTGGGCGTACGGGCATGTCCCGGCCGGCTGGGACGGCGACGCGACCGAGGCGATCGAACGGCAGCTGGAGCGCTTCGCCCCCGGCTTCCGCGACCTCGTCCTGGCCCGCGCCGTCTCCGGTCCGCCGCAACTGGCCCGGCGCAACGCCAACTACGTCGGCGGGGACATCGCCTGCGGCGCGTTCGCCGGGCTCCAGACGGTCATCCGGCCGCGGCTCGCCCGCGTGCCGTACGCCACCCGGCATCCCGCCGTCTTCATCTGCTCCTCCGCCACCCCGCCCGGCCCGGGCGTGCACGGAATGTCCGGCCACCACGCGGCGAAGGCGGTCTGGCGGAGGCTGCGCACCACGCACTGAGAACGGCAGAGGGACCATGGAGCCATGGCCACCATCACGCTCGTCCAGGGCGACATCACCCGCCAGCGCGCCGACGCCATCGTCAACGCCGCCAACTCCTCCCTCCTCGGCGGAGGCGGAGTGGACGGGGCCATCCACCGCCGAGGAGGCCCCGAGATCCTCGCCGAGTGCCGCGCCCTGCGCGCCTCCCACTACGGCAAGGGGCTGCCCGCAGGCCGGGCCGTCGCCACTGCCGCCGGCAACCTTGACGCCGACCATGTGATCCACACCGTCGGCCCGGTGTGGTCCGCCTCCGAGGACCGCTCCGAGGTGCTGGCCTCCTGCTACCGCGAAGCGCTGCGGGTGGCCGACCAGTTGGGCGCGCGGACCGTCGCCGTTCCGGCCATTTCGACCGGTGTCTACCGGTGGCCCATGGAGGACGCGGCCCGCATCGCGGTCGAGACCGTGCGACAGACGAGAACGGCGGTGCAGGAGGTGCGGTTCGTCGCCTTCGACGAACGGGCGTACCGGGCGTTCGCCGCGTACATCGGCTGACCCGCTGCCCCGCTGAACGGCGCCGCGCAGGGCGGGGCTGCCCGAGAGGGGCCTATTCAGGGCCGGTCCAGTCGAAGGTGATGTGCTTGCTGGACTGGCCCTCCCGGCTCCACTCAAAGCCGAAGGCGTCCGCGCGGTCGGCCGTCGACCGGCCCCATGTCGCCACCTGGCCGGGTCCTGTCTCGGAGCCCGGCAGGTTGTATGTCTGGACGCGTGCGCCCTCCGGCGTGGTGGGCCCGGTCAGCGCCATCGCGCTCGCTTCCACCCGGTCCGGGATGGCTGCCCGCCAGCTGCCCAGGTCGTCGTCGACCGAGAACTCGATGGGGGCGAAGCCCATGCCGCGCATCTCCGCGCCGAACATGCTGATCATCTCGGCAGGCCAGCTGCCCGCCTCACCCCCGAAGATCATTTGCAGAGCCTCCCGCTGTGCCTGGTCGGCCCTCTCGTCCAGGAAGACAGCCGCATAGGCGTCGCTGTGCTCTGCCCACACATTGCCGACGAACGAGGCGAGCATCAGCACATTGAGGCCGTCCAGCGTCACATCGCCGTAGTGCCCTTCACGGATATGCCAGACCAGGACACCGTCGCACTGCCCGTAGGTCGGAGGCTGCGCGAACGAACAGGGGCACGGCACATCGCATTTGCAGGTGTCGAACCAGTCCCCGGACACGTGCCACTTGGGAATCGTCGTCGCTTCCGGCATCTCACTGCCTCCTCACGGCCCTGCACCGGTCGCGGGGAACAGACGCCCGGCAACGCGGGCCCTCGTCTCCCAGTGTCCTCCCGCCGCTCTGCCGAGCCAAGCGGACGAAGACGGCCCGGCGCCGCGCGACCCGTCGCATTCTGTGCTGACCTGGAAGCGTGCTGTTCCTCAGGCGCGCCTCCTTGTCCGCACCCATGCGTCCGGGAAATCTGCTCACCGCCCGCCAGATGACCGTCGCCTGGACCCTGATGGTCCTGATCGCGCTGCTCGCGTGGCTTCTGGTGGCCGAGCAGGCCGGCGGCATGGGCGTCGGCGCGGGGACGATGGGCATGAGCCTGCCGCTGTTTCTGCTGCTCTGGGTGGTCATGATGATCGCCATGATGTTCCCCTCCATGGCCCCGGTCGCCGTCACCTGGGTCCGGGGCATCGGCCGCCAGTCGTCCGGAGCCGCCCGCGCGGCACGGATCGCCCAGTTCACCAGCGGCTATCTGATCGCCTGGACGGCTTACGGACTCCTCACCTACGGGATCCTCGTCGGCACCGGCAACCTCGTGGCCGGCCACCCCCAGGCCGGACGGTGGATCGGCGCCGGGGCCTTCCTGCTCGCCGGACTCCAGCAGGTCGGCCCGCTGAAGGACATGTGCCTCACCCACTGCCGCAGCCCCATGGGACAGTTGGTGCGCTATGCGGGCTTCCGGCCCTGGGCCCGGGATCTGCGCGTCGGCCTGCACCACGGGCTCTACTGCGTCGGATGCTGCTGGGGCCTGATGATCGTCCTTATTCCGCTGGGCACGATGAACATCGCGGCCATGGCCGCGGTCTCGGTCGTCATCCTGGTGGAGAAGCTGTGGCGGCTCGGCCCGCTGTTCAGCGTCGCCGTCGGTGCGGTGTTCCTGGTCCTCGCCGTGCTCGCCCCGTTCCAGAGCTGGCTCCTGCCCGGCCTTGAGCCCTCCGCGCCGATGGACGAGATGGGCTGAGCGCGTCGCCGGACCGGAAGCGCCGCGGCCGGCCGGGCTTGCCCGATCGGCCGTGCTCGCGCGCGCCGGGCACAGTCTTGCCGGAAGGAGCGCCGACACCGCGGCTCACGTCGGCACAGGCAGGCAAAGCGTGATGTCGTTTTTCCGCCAGCCGGGGCTCGGCGCCGTGGACCATGCTTGAGCCATGCACACCGACACGGAACGCTGTGTACGCGCCGTCCAGTCGAAGGACGCCCGCTTCGACGGCTGGTTCTTCACGGCCGTGCGCACCACGGGGATCTACTGCCGCCCCAGCTGCCCCGCGGTGCCGCCCAAGCCGGAGAACATGACCTTCTTCCCGAGCGCCGCCGCCTGCCAACAGGCCGGCTACCGGGCCTGCAAGCGCTGCCGCCCGGACACCAGCCCCGGCTCCCCCGAATGGAACGCCCGCGCCGACGCCGTCGCCCGCGCCATGCGGCTGATCCGGGACGGGGTCGTCGACCGCGAGGGCGTCCCGGGCCTCGCCGCCCGCCTCGGCTACTCGACCCGCCAGATCGAACGGCAGCTCCGTGCCGAGCTCGGCGCCGGGCCGCTGGCGCTCGCCCGCGCCCAGCGCGCCCAGACCGCGCGGCTGCTCATCGAGACGACGCCGCTGCCGATGGCCGACATCGCCTTCGCCTCGGGCTTCTCCTCCATCCGCACCTTCAACGACACCGTCCGCGAGGTCTTCGCCCTCACCCCCGGTGAGCTGCGCACCCGCGCCGCCCGCCGCTCCCCGGGCGCCGCGCCCGGCCAGACGCCCGGAGTGATCACCCTGCGGCTGCCGTACCGCACCCCGCTCACCCCCGGGAACCTCTTCGGGCATCTCGCCGCCACCGCCGTCCCCGGAGTCGAGGAGTGGCGCGACGGCGCATACCGGCGCACACTCACCCTCCCGTACGGGCACGGCATCGTGGCGCTCGCCCCGCAGCCCGGCCATATCGCCTGCCGGCTCTCCCTCACCGACCACCGCGACCTCACCATCGCCATCAGCCGCTGCCGCTGGATGCTCGATCTGGACGCCGACCCGGCCGCCGTCGACGACCGGCTGCGCGCCGATCCGGCGCTCGCCCCGCTCGTCGACAAGGAGCCGGGACGGCGGGTGCCGCGCACCGTCGACGCCGCGGAGTTCGCCGTCCGCGCCGTCCTCGGCCAGCAGGTGTCCACGGCCGCGGCCCGCACCCACGCCGGCCGACTCGTCGCCGCCCACGGGCAGCCCGTCGACGACCCCGAAGGCGGACTCACCCACCTCTTCCCGCCCCCGCGCCGGCTCGCCGCGCTCGACCCGGAGAGCCTCGCCCTGCCGCGCAGCCGCCGCACCACCCTCACCACGCTGGTCGCGGCACTGGCAGACGGCACACTGTCCCTCGACCCCGGCAGCGACTGGGGCCACGCCCGCCACCAGCTCGCCGCGCTCCCCGGCTTCGGCCCCTGGACCGTCGACGTGATCGCGATGCGGGCTCTGGGCGACCCCGACGCCTTCCTCCCCACCGACCTCGGCATTCGCCGCGCGGCCGCGGAACTCGGCCTGCCGTCCACCCCCGCCGCGCTCACCGCCCGTGCGGCGGCCTGGCGGCCCTGGCGTGCTTACGCAGTCCAGTACCTGTGGGCGGCCGACAGCCACCCCATCAACTTCCTTCCGGTGTAAGGACCTTCTCATGAGCTCCCGTCAGCACACTGTCATCGACAGCCCCTACGGCCTCTTGACTCTCGTCGCCGTCGACGGGGTCCTCGCCCGCCTCCATATGGAGAACCAGCGCCACCGTCCACCCGAGCAGACCTTCGGCGAACCGGACCCGCGCCCCTTCGACGAGACGATCCAGCAGCTGAACGCCTACTTCGCCCGCGAACTCACGGAGTTCGACCTCCCCCTGCACCTGGAGGGCACGCCGTTCCAGCGCAGCGTCTGGGAGCAGCTCCGGAAGATCCCCTACGGCGAGACCCGCTCATACGGCGACCTGGCCCAGGCCCTGGGCAGACCGGGCGCCGCCCGCGCCGTCGGCCTCGCCAACGGCAGGAACCCGGTCGGGATCATCGTCCCGTGCCATCGGGTCGTCGGCGCTTCGGGCGGCCTGGTCGGCTATGGCGGCGGTCTGGATCGCAAGCAGCGTCTGCTGGCGTTCGAGAGCGGCACGTCCGGCTGAGCCCGGGGCGCTCCGACCTTGCGTCGAACCGCCCCTTGCCGAGCGCGCGGCCGGGTTCGCCGGACCCGCTGCGGTTTCAGTCACGGGTTTGAGGACGGCGCTTATCCCCGGCATCGCCCTTCTCTGCGCTTGCCAGGATCGCGCCCGCGACGACATCGAAGAGGTGATCGGCGCGTGGCGTGAGCGAGGGCTGATCGCCGAGCCACGCGAGCGCCGCTACCAGCGCAAACAGATCGGTGCCGTCGATGTCGGTCCGCGCGGTGCCCGCGGCCTGAGCGCGGGCGAGGAGACGCGTGCCGGCCGCGCGCATGGTGACGCACGAGGCATGGAGTGCGGACTCGGTGTCCTCGATGGCGGCCGTCATCAGCGCCACAACGCCCCGATACTCATGTGCGCAGGCGACGCAGGCGCGCAGCCACGAAACGAGGGCATCCTCGGGCGAGCTCGAGGTTTCAAGTTCGCCCGCCCTTGCCGTCAGCTCGTCGAAGCTCGTGCGGAGCAGGGCATCGAGCAGCGCCTCGCGCGTCGGGAAGTGACGGAGCAGCGTGGCGAGCCCAACGCCGGCCCTGCGCGCGATGTCGCGCAGTGACGCGTCGACGCCCTGCTCGGTGATGACGGCGCCCGCAATGGCGAGCAGGTGGTCACGATTCTTCCTGGCGTCGGCCCGCATCTGTCCCTCTTGACTATCCGGATCACTGATCCATATATTCGGATCAGTGATCCGGATAAGGTGGATCGCTGATCCGAATAAGCGTATGCCCTGGCGAGGGCGGGAGAAAACGATGCCGACACACACGATGAGAGCGATCCGGCTGCATGAGCACGGCGGCCCTGAGGTTCTGCGCTA
The DNA here is from genome assembly GCF_022414575.1 of Streptomyces sp. MUM 178J. Classification (GTDB taxonomy): domain Bacteria; phylum Actinomycetota; class Actinomycetes; order Streptomycetales; family Streptomycetaceae; genus Streptomyces; species Streptomyces chengmaiensis. The sequence continues at coordinate 70,962 of NZ_JADWYQ010000004.1, forward strand.
CGACAAGGTGCCGATTCCCGAGCCGAGGCCGGGTGAGGTGCTCGTTCGCGTACACGCGGTCGGCGTCAACCCTCCCGACTGGTATCTGCGCGACGGGCTGACCAACCTGCCTCCGGAGACGAGGCCGAAGTTCGACCTGCCCGTGATTCCGGGGACGGACGTGTCGGGCGTCGTCGAGGCCGTCGCCGCGGACGTGGACGGTCTGTCCATAGGCGACGAAGTCTTCGGTCTCCTTCGGTTTCCCAGCTTCGACGGCAGGGCGTATGCCGAGTACGCAGCCGCGCCCGCCTCGGACCTCGCACGCAAGCCGGCCGGCGTCGACCATGTGCACGCCGCCGGGGCTCCCATGGCCGGGCTGACGGCGTGGCAGTTCCTGATCGAGCTCGGACACGATCACCCGTCGCCCTTCCAGGCGGCGCGGCACTGTCCGGTGGCCCTCGGCCCCGACACGACGGTGCTCGTCAACGGCGCCGCCGGAGGCGTGGGGCACTTCGCACTGCAGCTGGCGAAGTGGAAGGGCGCACACGTCATCGCGGTGGCATCGGGCGCTCATGAATCGTTCCTGCGCGAGCTCGGAGCCGACCGGTTCATCGACTACACCAGGAGTCGTCCAGAGGAGCTCGTCCACGGCGTCGACCTCGTCCTCGACGCCGTCGGCGGCCGCGACAGCAGTCGCTTCCTGCGCACGCTCAAGCGCGGCGGCGCCCTGTTCCCCGTGTTCTTCGCCGAATACGACGACGAAGAGACCGCGAAGCTGGGCGTCACGGTCTCGGGCACCCAGGTCCGCTCGAACGGCGCGCAGCTCGCTGAACTGGGACGCCTGCTCGACTCGGGCACGGTCCGGGTAGCGATAGACAGCACGTTTCCGCTCGCGGATGCCCGAGCGGCGCACGAACGAGCCGCCCGAGGACACATCCAGGGCAAGATCGTGCTCACGGTCGCTTAGGGACGAGCCGAGTCACAGGCGCGGCGGGTGTTCGCCCTCAGGGCACGACGCCGACACGGCGTGCCCTGAGGGACTTCGGAGCGGGGTCCGCGGGCGGAGCCCCCGAGCGCTAGACCGCGGCGATCCGCTTCAGCAGCGCCGGAAGCGCCGTGCCGATCGGCTCGCGGATGACCTCCTCGGCCAGTTCGTCGTACGGAGTCGGCTCGGCGTTCACCACGATCAGCCGCGCCCCGTGCTCCGCCGCGATGCCGGCGAGGGACGCGGCGGGCTGCACCTGGAGCGAGGAGCCGACCGCGACGAACACCTCGCAGACCTTGGCGACGGACATCGCCTGGCTCAGCACGACGGGGTCGAGCCGCTGTCCGAACATCACCGTCGCCGACTTGAGGATGCCGCCGCAGTCCAGGCACGGTGGGTCGCCCTCGCCCGCCGCCACCCGCCGGAGCGCCTCGGCCATCGGGGTACGGGCATGGCAGCCGGTGCACTCCACCGTCCGCGCGGTGCCGTGCAGTTCGAGCACCTTGCGTTCGGGCATGCCGCCCAGCTGGTGGAGTCCGTCGACGTTCTGTGTGATCACCCGCAGTGAGACGCCGGGTTGCCGCTCCAGCTCCGCGACGGCCCGGTGCGCGGCGTTCGGCTCGGCGCGCCAGGTGGCGCTCTCCTGGCGCATCAGCCACGAGCGGCGGCGGATCTCGGGATCGGTCATGTAGAAGTCGTAGGTGACGAGCTTCTCGGCCTCCGGATCACGCCGCCACAGGCCCTGGGGACCGCGGTAGTCGGGGATGCCGGAGTCCGTGGAGATGCCGGCGCCGCTGAGGATGGCGACGAGAGTCATGCCGCGAGCGTACGCAGGGACTCACGGCGACGGCGAGCCGTTATCCGGGGGTCGCCGTCGACCACGCACAGCGACGGCCGAGACCGCGGGCCATGTACAGCGACGGCGACGGACCCGAGCCCGCCGGCCGTTCAGCGGCCGCGGTCCTTCCGGCCGTCGCATCCCGCGGCCGGAGCGGACCGCCGCCGCACGGTCAGCCGAGACCGGTGGCCGGCGGCCGTCCGCTCTCCAACTCCACCGGGCCCGTCCGCGCCTCCAGCGCGTCCAGCGAGGCCAGCACGCGGCGGCCGAGCGCCCCCGGCAGATGGGCCGGGATGTCGGCGCGGGAGACCGTGCGCCAGGAGAGCAGTTCGTCCTCCTGCAGCCGGATCGCCTTGAGCCGCGCCCTGCTCAGCACCCCGCCGTCGTACACGTACGCCACGATCGGAGGCCGCCCGGGGCCCGGCACCCAGTCGACGGCGAGCAGCGCGCCCAGCTCCACATCGAGGCCGATCTCCTCCAGGGTCTCCCGGCGGGCCGCCTCGCGCGGGCTCTCCCCGTGGTCCGACTCGACGGTCCCGCCGGGAAGCGCCCAGCCCGGACGGTAGTTGGGCTCCACGATCAGGACGCGGCCCTCCTCGTCCCGGAACAGCGCGGCCGCCCCGGCCAGGACGCGGGGCAGGGAGGCGATGTACGAGGTGTAGTCGGCGCCGGGCTCACGGTCGGAAGGGCCGGAAACGCTGGAAGGGCCGGAAACGCTGGAAGGGCCGGAAGTGCTGGTCACACGTGGCAGCGTAGGACATGGGCGGCGAACGGTGCGGACGGTGTCCTGGGGCACGGCGTCTTGACGCCATCCGGTTTGGTTCAGCCCGTCCCGTCGTCGTGCTCGTCGGTCTCGGAGCGGGACTTCGCCGCACGGCGAAGCCGGTGGTGCCGGCCCGGCGTCTGCTCGGTGATCGCCTCGCCGACCATCGCCCTGACCGCGTCGCGCAGCCCGTGCAGGGCGTGATGCCGGGGCGGACCCGCGCCCGGATCGGTCAGCAGCTCCGTCAGCAGCGCCCAGCACAGCCCCAGCATCACGACCACGAAGGGCAGCGCCACCAGAATCGTGGCGGTCTGCAGCGAGGTCAGTCCGCCGACGACCAGCAGGACCGCGGCGACCGATGCCATCAGCACACCCCAGATGACGACCAGCCAGGTCGGCGGGTGCAGCGCACCGCGGCTGGTGAGCGAGCCCATCACCAGTGAGGCGGAGTCGGCGCTGGTGACGAAGTACGTCATCACCAGCACCATGGCGACATAGGAGGTGACCGTGGACAGCGGCAGCCCGTCCAGCATGCCGAAGAGCGAGGCCTCCACCCCTTCGGCGACCGTCGCGCTCAGATCTTCCTCGCCGGTCGAGTCCAGCCGGATCGCGGTGCCGCCCATCACGCAGAACCAGAGGACGGTCGCGCCGCTGGGCACCAGCAGCACGCCGATCAGGAACTCCCGGACGGTGCGCCCATGGGAGATGCGGGCGATGAAGGTGCCCACGAACGGGGCCCAGGACAGCCACCAGGCCCAGTAGAAGATGGTCCACGCGCCCATCCACTCGGCGTCGGTGAACGCCCCGGTGGCGGTGGCCATCGACAGCAGGTCGTTCAGATAGCCGCCGACCGACTCCGGGATCGTGTCCAGGATGTAGACCGTCGGCCCGAGGAGGAAGACGAAGGTCATCAGCACGGCGGCCAGCACGATGTTGATCGTGCTCAGCCACTTCACGCCCCGGTGCAGCCCGGAGAAGGCCGAGACCACGAACGCCGATCCCAGCACGACGATGATCGTCAGCTGGGTGGAGATGTCGTCGGTGACATCGGCCGTCAGGTTCAGGCCCTTCGCCACCTGGAGCGCGCCGAGGCCCAGGCTGGTCGCGGTGCCGAAGACCGTCGCGAACACCGCGAGCAGGTCGATCACCTTGCCCTGCCAGGACACCGCGCGGCGCGCGCCGATCAGCGGCACGAACGCGGCGCTCAGCCGGTTGCCTCGGCCCTTGCGGAAGCCCGCGTACGCCAGGGCGAGTCCGGCGACGCCGTAGATCGCCCAGGGGGTGAGCGTCCAGTGGAAGAAGGAGAACTCCATCGCGGCGGCAGCGGCGGCGTTGGTCTGCGGCTCGGCGCCGCTCGCGGGCGGCGGGCTCAGATAGTGCTGGAGCGGCTCGCCGACGCCGAAGAACATCAGTCCGATGCCCATGCCGGCGCTGAACATCATCGCGATCCACGCGAGATTGGTGAACTCCGGCTCCGAGTCGTCACTGCCGAGGCGCACCCGGCCGAACCGGCTGAAGGCGATCAGAATGCTCAGCACCAGGAAGACATCGGCCGCCACCACGAACAGCCAGGCGAAGTTGTCGAGGACCCACCCCAGGGCGGTGGAGGAAACCTCGTCGAACGACTCCTTGCCGAGGGCCGCCCAGGCCACCACCCCCGCGACCGCCAGGATGCCGATGCCGACGATGGTGTGATCGGGTCTGGCTTCCTCAGGCCTCAGATGATCGATCGGTTCCGTGCTCATGGCGTCACACTATGGTGCGCGATATCCGTGCATGGTTGGGTGGCACGCCGTCTGCGGGTGCGGATAGGGTCGGTGCGGCGCGACTGCCTGTTCGACAGCAAAGGATGCAAGGTGACGGACGGAGCAGTGATTCAGCCTGCGCGCGTGCTCGTCGCGGCTGACAAGTTCAAGGGCTCGCTCACGGCCGTGGAAGTCGCGGAACGGGTCATGACCGGCCTGCGGCGGGCGGTGCCGGGGCTCGCGGTCGAGACGCTGCCCGTGGCGGACGGCGGAGACGGCACCGTCGCGGCGGCGGTCGCGGCCGGTTTCGAGCGGCGCGAAGTGCGAGTGACCGGGCCGCTCGGGGAGCCGCTGACGGCGGCGTTCGCGCTCCGGGACGGCACCGCGGTGGTGGAGATGGCTGAGGCGTCCGGCCTGCAGCATCTGCCCGAGGGAGTGTTCGCCCCCCTCACCTCGACGACGTACGGCTCGGGGGAACTGCTGCGGGCCGCGCTGGACGCGGGCGCGAACACCATCGTCTTCGGCGTCGGCGGCAGCGCGACGACGGACGGCGGGGCGGGGATGCTCGCGGCGCTCGGGGCGCGCTTCCTCGACGCGCAGGGTGAGCCCGTGCCGCCGGGTGGCGGCGGGCTGCGGGAGCTCGCCGCGGCCGATCTCTCCGGCCTCGACGCCCGTTTCAAGGATGTGGAGCTGGTACTCGCCAGCGACGTCGACAATCCGCTGACCGGGCCCAAGGGCGCGCCGGCCGTCTACGGCCCCCAGAAGGGGGCGAGCGCGGAGGACGTCGCCACGCTGGACGCGGCGCTCGCCCACTACGCGTCCGTGCTGGAGACGACGGTCGGCCCCCGGGCCGCGGAGTGCGCGCTGGCGCCCGGGGCGGGTGCGGCGGGCGGCATCGGCTACGGGGCGCTGGTCGGGCTCGGCGCCGGCTTCCGCCCCGGCATCGAGGTCATGCTCGACGTGCTCGGGTTTGCCCCGGCGCTGGAGCGGGCGACTCTCGTCATCACCGGCGAGGGCTCCCTCGACGAGCAGACCCTCCATGGCAAGGCCCCGGCGGGAGTGGCGGCGGCGGCCCGCGCCCGGGGCGTCGAGGTCGTCGCGGTCTGCGGCCGCCTGGCCCTGCCGCCCGAAGCCCTCGGCCGCGCGGGCATCCGCCGTGCGTACCCCCTCCTCGACCTGGAGCCCGACCCGGCCCGCTGTATGGCGGAGGCGGGACGGCTGCTGGAGAGGGTGGCGGAGAACATCGCGTGGGACTTCCTGGGCTGAGAGGGGCCGTTCCCCCTCCCCGCCCCTTTCCGTAACCGGAGGCTCCGCCCCCGGCCCCCACCCAAGGTGAGCCCACGGGCCTGGAGACCGGCAGACCGGGAGCCGGGAGACCCGGAGCCGGGGGGCGTGGCGGGGCGCTCGCTCGGAGCGGCGGCTTCGGACCTGAGCCCCCGCTGGATCGGCGGGGCACAGAGCGTGCTGCCCGCCCGGGCGGAGGCGGAAAGGGGGAGGGCCCCGGCGCACTGCGCGCCGGGGCCCTCCTACTCGTTCGCCGTCCGTCAGTGCAGCTGCGAGGCCGCCCTCGCCTCGCGCCGGTTGTCGCGGAACGTGTTCACACGACGTGCCGTCGCGAAGAGCGGGATCACCGCCCCCAGCACCACCTGAAGCGCACAGCCCGTCTGCAGCAGCAGCTGGCCGCCCGGTGCGTCGAACGCCCACGCCGCCAGCAGGCCCATTGCGGAGATGATCCAGCCGAGCATCGCCACCGCGAGGACACCCCGCGGCTTGGGGTACTCGACCCGGCTCACCATCAGCCAAGCGGTGCCGATGATCGCCAGCAGGGTGGGGATGAAGGGCAGCTCGAGGAGCACGATCGAGACGACCGTGAGCGCGCCGAAGGGGCTCGGCATGCCCTGGAACACGCCGTCCTTCATCGTCACGCAGGAGAATCTGGCAAGCCGCAGCACCACCGCCAGCAGCACCACGATCGCCGCCACCGCCGAGACCCGCTGGTGCGCGTCGTCGGCGACCATGCCGTAGACCAGCACGAAGTACGCCGGGGCCAGCCCGAAGCTGATCAGGTCGGAGAGATTGTCCAGCTCCGCGCCCATCGGCGAGCTGCGCAGCTTGCGCGCGACCAGACCGTCGAACAGGTCGAAGATCGCCGCGCAGAGCATCAGGATCACGGCCGTCGCGGCGGAGTGCCGCGCCATGCCGGTCTCGTCGCTGCCGGTGAGATGCGGGATCAGAATGCCGGTGGTGGTGAAGTACACCGCCATGAAGCCGCAGGTCGCGTTGCCCAGGGTGAGGGTGTCCGCTATCGACAGCCGCAGCGACAGCGGCATGTCCTCCGTGTCGTCCTCTTCCTCGGTCTCCGCCGCCCAGCCGGCCGTCTGCGTGTTGGGGTCAATCACGGTCAATGCGAGTCACCCCCGCGGTCGTGGCCTGCCCGACCTCGACGGCGACCTCGACACCTTCCGGGAGGTAGATGTCAACGCGTGAGCCGAACCGGATGAGCCCGATGCGCTCGCCCTGCTCGACCTTGGCGCCCTGCGGGAGGTACGGCACGATCCGGCGGGCCACGGCGCCGGCGATCTGCACCATCTCGATGTCGCCGAGCTCGGTGTCGAAGTGCCATACGACGCGCTCGTTGTTCTCGCTCTCCTTGTTGAAAGCGGGAACGAATCCGCCGGGGACATGCTCGACCGAGGTCACGGTGCCCGCGAGCGGCGCACGGTTGACATGGACGTTCAGCGGGCTCATGAAGATCGCGACGCGGGTGCGTCCGTCCTTCCACGGCATGATGCTCTGCACCACACCGTCGGCGGGCGAGATGACCCGGCCCTGGGCGATCTCGCGCTCGGGGTCGCGAAAGAACCACAGCATGCCCGCCGCGAGGGCGGTGGTGGGCACGGCGATGGCCGCGGCGCGCCTGGAGCGGCGCGAGCGCGCCAGGCTGAGTGCCGCGGTGGCGACGGTCGGCAGAAGCCACGGCGATGCTCCGCGCGCGAGGCGTACGCCGAGGAGGCTGTCGCGAGGTGCAGAGGTTTGGCTGTGGGGCATGGATGACCTTCGTAGCGGATGATGCCGCGCTGGCAACGGGGGGACGGCGGCTTTCCCGCGATGTTATCGGGTGCGGGCCGCAACTGGGAAAGCCAGAAGACGAGTCGGCGGCCGGAAGCGGATAACAGGGTGTGATCTTCTTCGCGGCCAAACCGGCTCAAACGCGGCAATCAACCCTGGAACCGGTACTCCTCGAGCAGCCGACGCCCAATGATCATTTTCTGGATCTCGGCGGTACCTTCACCGATCAGCAGCATCGGGGCCTCGCGGTAGAGGCGCTCGATCTCGTACTCCTTGGAGAAGCCGTAGCCGCCGTGGATGCGGAAGGCGTCCTCGACGACTTCCTTGCAGTACTCGGAGGCGAGGTACTTCGCCATCCCTGCCTCCAGGTCGTTTCGCTCCCCGGAGTCCTTTTTGCGAGCTGCGTTGACCATCATCGCATGAGCGGCCTCGACCTTGGTGGCCATCTCCGCGAGCTTGAACTGGATCGCCTGGTGCTGGGCGATCGGCTTGCCGAAGGTATGGCGCTGCTGGGCATAGGAGACGCCCAGTTCGAACGCACGCTGAGCGACGCCGCAGCCACGTGCCGCGACATTGACGCGCCCGACCTCGACGCCGTCCATCATTTGGTAAAACCCTCGGCCGGTGGCGTCCCCGAGTACCCGATTGGCCGGAATGCGCAGTCCGTCCATGATGAGCTCGGTCGTGTCGACGCCCTTGTAACCCATCTTGTCGATCTTCCCGGGGATGGTGAGTCCGGGACGGACCTCTCCAAAGCCGGGCTCCTTCTCCACCAGGAAGGTCGTCATCGACTTGTGCGGCGCGGTTCCCTCGGGGTGTCCTTCGTCACTCCGCACCAGCACGGCCACCAGCGTCGAGGAGCCGCCGTTCGTCAGCCACATCTTCTGGCCGTTCAGGACGTACTCCTCGCCGTCCTTCACCGCCTTCGACGTGATGGCCGACACATCCGAGCCGAGCCCCGGCTCGGACATGGAGAACGCGCCGCGCACCTCGCCGAGCGCCATCCGGGGCAGGAAGGTGTCCTTCTGCTCCTGGGTGCCGTGCTGCTTGAGCATGTACGCCACGATGAAGTGCGTGTTGATGATGCCGGAGACGGACATCCAGCCGCGGGCGATCTCCTCCACACACAGCGCGTAGGTGAGCAGCGACTCGCCCAGCCCGCCGTACTCCTCGGGAATCATCAGCCCGAACAGGCCGAGCTCCTTGAGCCCTTCGACGATCTGCGTCGGATACTCGTCACGGTGCTCCAGCTCGGTGGCGACCGGGATGATCTCCTTGTCGACGAAGTCCCGGACCGTGGCCAGGATCTCCTGCTGGACGTCGGTCAGCCCGTGCGTCTGGGCGAGTCGGGTCATGGCTTACTTCTCCGCCTTCTTCGGGGGCTCGTTCAGCTCGGGCCTGCCCGGCTGCTCGCCGCCGCGGTCCTTGATGTACGTCTCGGTCGGCACCATCACCTTGCGGCGGAAGACGCAGACCAGCGTGCCGTCCTGCTTGTAGCCCTTGGTCTCCACGTACACGATCCCGCGGTCCGACTTGGACTTCGAGGGCGTCTTGTCCAGCACTCTCGTCTCGCCGTAGATCGTGTCCCCGTGGAAGGTCGGGGCGACGTGCCGCAGCGACTCGATCTCCAGATTGGCGATCGCCTTGCCGGAGACGTCCGGCACGGACATGCCGAGCAGCAGCGAGTAGATGTAGTTGCCCACGACGACGTTCCTGCCGAAGTCCGTCGTCTTCTCCGCGTAGTTCACATCCATGTGAAGCGGATGGTGGTTCATGGTGAGCAGACAGAACAGGTGGTCGTCGTACTCGGTGACGGTCTTTCCCGGCCAGTGCCGATAGACGTCGCCTACCGTGAACTCCTCGTAGGTGCGGCCGAACTGCATGGGTGCTGCCTCTCCGGGTGCTGGCCCCGGGCCCCTGCGGGGCCCGGGGCGGGGGATCTCGGTCGCGCCGAACCGCATGGGCCGGCGTCAGGCCTCCGGCTTCTCGAACGTCGACGTGCGGGCCATGCCGGCGGCGCGGCCCTTGCCGGCGATGACCAGGGCCATCTTGCGGCTGGCCTCGTCGATCATCTCGTCGCCGAGCATCGCGGAGCCCTTCTTGCCGCCCTCCTCCGACGTGAAGTAGTCGTAGGCGTCGAGGATCAGCTCCGCGTGGTCGTAGTCCTCCTGCGAGGGCGAGAAGACCTCGTTGGCGGCGTCGACCTGGCCCGGGTGCAGCACCCACTTGCCGTCGAAGCCCAGGGCGGCGGCGCGACCGGCGACCTCGCGGAAGCCGTCGACGTTCTTGATCTGGAGGTAGGGGCCGTCGATCGCCTGGAGGTCGTTGGCGCGGGCGGCCATCAGGATCTTCATCAGGATGTAGTGGTACGCGTCCGCCGGGTAGCCGGGCGGCTGCTCGCCGACGACCAGGGACTTCATGTTGATGGACGCCATGAAGTCGGCGGGGCCGAAGATGATGGTCTCGATGCGCGGCGACGCCTGCGCGATCGCGTTGACGTTGTTCAGCCCCTGCGCGTTCTCGATCTGCGCCTCGATGCCGATCCTGCCGACTTCAAAGCCCATCGTCTTCTCGATCTGCGTCAGCAGCAGATCCAGCGCTGTGATCTGCTCGGCGCTCTGGACCTTCGGCAGCATGATGCAGTCGAGGTTCGGGCCCGCGCCCTCGACGACCGTCACGACGTCCCGGTACGTCCAGTGGGTCGTCCAGTCGTTCACCCGGACGACACGCGTCTTGCCCGTCCAGTCGCCCTCGTTGAGGAACTTGACGATGGTGTGCCGCGCCTCGGGCTTGGCCAGCGGTGCGCAGGCGTCCTCGAGGTCCAGGAAGACCTGGTCGGCCGGCAGCCCCTGGGCCTTCTCCAGGAAGCGGGGGTTGGACCCGGGCACCGCGAGGCAGGAGCGGCGCGGGCGCAGCCGGTTCACGGTGCCGGAGGGGCCGTCAGGCTGGGCGGTGGCGGGCGACGGGCGGGTCATACGGGGACCTCCGTGTTTTCGAGAGGGCTGAGCTTGTTCGCTTTGCGGATCTCGTCGACGATACGGCCGATGATCTCCGTGATGCCGAAGTCCTTCGGGGTGAAAACGGCGGCGACGCCCGCCGCCTTCAGTTCGGCGGCGTCGCCGTTGGGGATGATCCCGCCGACGACGACCGGAATGGGGGTGTCTCCCGCGTCGCTCGCCCCGGGAGAAGCGGTCGCCCCGGCCTCGCGGAGCCGGTGCAGCACATCGGGCACCAGTTCGGCGTGCGAGCCGGACAGGATCGACAGGCCGACGCAGTGCACGTCCTCCGCGAGCGCGGCGTTGACGATCTGCTCCGGGGTCAGCCTGATGCCCTGGTAGACCACTTCGAAGCCCGCGTCACGCGCCCGTACGGCGATCTGCTCCGCGCCGTTGGAGTGGCCGTCCAGTCCGGGCTTGCCGACCAGCAGCCGCAGCCGGCCGGACCCCAGCTCCTCGGCCGTGCGGGCGACCTTCTCCCGCACGACCGCGAGCGGCGAGCCCGCCTCGGCGGCCACCGCCACGGGGGCGCTGGAGACCCCGGTCGGCGCACGGAACTCACCGAAGACGTCCCGCAGCGCCCAGGCCCACTCGCCGGTGGTGACGCCCGCGCGGGCGCACTCCACGGTGGCGGCCATCAGGTTCTCCGTGCCGGCCGCGGCCTTCTTCAGCGCGGACAGCGCCTCGGCGGCCCGCGTCTCGTCACGGCGCGCCCGCCACTCGTGCAGCGAGGCGACGACCCGCGCCTCGTTCTCCGGGTCCACCGTCATGATCGCGGTGTCCAGATCGGCGGTGAGCGGATTGGGCTCGGTCGACTCGAAGCAGTTCACACCGACGATTTTCTCCTCGCCGGCCTCGATCCGCGCCCGGCGCTCGGCGTGCGAGGAGACGAGCTGCGACTTGAGATAGCCGGACTCGACGGCCGCCATGGCGCCGCCCATCTCCTGGATGCGCCCGATCTCCGCGAGCGACTCCTCGACCAGGGCGTCCACCTTGGCCTCGATGACATGCGAGCCGGCGAAGATGTCCTCGTACTCCAGCAGGTCGCTCTCGTGGGCGAGGACCTGCTGGATGCGCAGCGACCACTGCTGGTCCCAGGGCCGGGGCAGGCCCAGCGCCTCGTTCCACGCCGGGAGCTGCACCGCCCGGGCGCGGGCGTCCTTGGACAGGGTCACCGCCAGCATCTCCAGCACGATGCGCTGGACGTTGTTCTCGGGCTGCGCCTCGGTCAGACCGAGCGAGTTGACCTGGACGCCGTAGCGGAAGCGGCGCTGCTTGGGGTTCTCGACCCCGTACCGCTCACGGGTGACCTGGTCCCAGATGCGGCCGAAGGCGCGCATCTTGCACATCTCCTCGATGAACCGGACGCCCGCGTTCACGAAGAAGGAGATACGGGCGACGACATCGCCGAACTTCTCCTGCGGCACCTGACCGGAGTCGCGAACGGCGTCCAGGACGGCGATCGCGGTGGACATCGCATAGGCGATCTCCTGGACGGGTGTGGCCCCGGCCTCCTGGAGGTGGTAGCTGCAGATGTTGATGGGGTTCCACTTGGGGATGTGCGCCACCGTGTAGGTGATCATGTCGGTGGTCAGGCGCAGCGAGGGACCGGGCGGGAAGACATGCGTCCCGCGGGACAGGTACTCCTTGACGATGTCGTTCTGCGTCGTGCCCGACAGCTTGGCGGCATCGGCGCCCTGCTCCTCGGCGACCACCTGGTAGAGGGCCAGCAGCCACATGGCGGTGGCGTTGATGGTCATCGAGGTGTTCATCTGCTCCAGCGGTATGTCCTGGAACAGCCGACGCATGTCCCCGAGGTGGGAGACCGGGACCCCGACCCGGCCCACCTCGCCGCGGGCGAGGATGTGGTCGGGGTCGTAGCCGGTCTGCGTCGGCAGGTCGAACGCCACCGACAGGCCGGTCTGGCCCTTGGCGAGATTGCGCCGGTAGAGCTCGTTGGACGCCTCGGCCGTGGAATGGCCGGCGTATGTCCGCATCAGCCACGGCCGGTCCCTCTTGCGCTCTGTCATGTCAGGAACCTCAGACGTTCCGGCTGTGTTCGGCAGTCCGCTCCGCCGGCGCGTCACGGAACAGGTTGATGGCGTCGAGGTGCTTGGCGCGCATCTCCTCGTCGCGCACGCCCAGGCCCTCTTCGGGGGCGAGGCAGAGGACGCCGACCTTGCCCTGGTGGCGGTTGCGGTGGACGTCGTAGGCGGCCTGGCCGGTGTCGTCGAGGGAGTAGACCTTTGACAGCGTGGGGTGGATCTTGCCCTTGGCGATCAGGCGGTTGGCCTCCCACGCCTCGCGGTAGTTGGCGAAGTGCGAGCCGATGATGCGCTTGAGCGACATCCACAGATAGCGGTTGTCGTACTCGTGCTGGTAGCCGGAGGTCGAGGCGCAGGTGACGATGGTGCCGCCCTTGCGGGTGACGTACACGGACGCGCCGAAGGTCTCCCGGCCGGGGTGCTCGAAGACGATGTCGACGTCCTCGCCGCCGGTCAGCTCGCGGATGCGCTTGCCGAAGCGCTTCCACTCCCTGGGGTCCTGGGTCTGCTCGTCCTTCCAGAACTTGTAGCCCTCGGCGTTGCGGTCGATGATCGCCTCCGCGCCCATGGAGCGGCATATCTCCGCCTTCTGGTCGCTCGACACGACGCAGATCGGCGTGGCGCCGCCGGCGAGGGCGAACTGGGTGGCGTACGAGCCGAGACCGCCGCTCGCGCCCCAGATCAGCACATTGTCGCCCTGCTTCATCTGCGCGCCGTTGCGGGAGACCAGCTGGCGGTACGCGGTGGAGTTCACCAGGCCCGGAGCGGCCGCCTCCTCCCAGCTCAGATGGCCGGGCTTGGGCATCAGCTGGTTGGACTTGACCAGTGCGACCTCGGCGAGTCCGCCGAAGTTGGTCTCGAAGCCCCAGATGCGCTGCTCGGGGTCGAGCATGGTGTCGTTGTGGCCGTCGGAGGACTCCAGCTCGACGGAGAGGCAGTGGGCGACGACCTCGTCACCGGGCCGCCAGGCGTTGACGCCCGGTCCTGTGCGCAGGACCACGCCTGCGAGGTCGGAGCCGATGATGTGGTACGGCAGGTCATGGCGGCGGGTCAGCTCGCTGAGCCGCCCGTAGCGCTCCAGGAAGCCGAAGGTGGGCAGCGGCTCGAAGATCGAGGTCCAGACGGAGTTGTAGTTCACCGAGCTGGCCATGACCGCGACGAGCGCCTCGCCGGGCCCGAGCTCGGGCAGCGGGACGTCCTCGACGTGGAGGGACTTGCGGGGGTCCTTCTCCCGGGTGTCGAGGCCGGCGAACATCTCGACCTCGTCCTTGTGCACGGTCACCGCGCGGTACGACTCGGGGAGCGTCAGTGCGGCGAAGTCGGCGGACGTGCTGTCCGTCGACGAAATCGCGTCCAGGATTTCCTTCACGGTGTTGCCTCCGGCAAACGGTGCGTTGAGGGAACGCAGAGGGGTACGTCGGAGCTTTGCTTGCTGCTGCTGTGGAGGTGGTGTGCCGTCGGTTCGGCGGGTGGTGCTGTGGCAGCGCGCTGTGGGCGCGGTAAAGGTGCCTGTGACGCAGGCGTCCGGGCGCGCAGATGGTTTGCGGGGACAGCCGGCGTACGAGGTGTCTCTGCACGCCGGCCGCCCGGACGACATCAACGTATGGCACGGCGTGCCAGGTGGCAAGACACTGCGTGCCAGCAATTTCTCTCAAGTGTCATCCCGCGGGCACGCATGAGCAACAACGGCCGCCCCGTCGGGGCGGCCGTTGTACGGGCGGATGCGGTTGTGCGGGGGCGGGTGCCGGGTGCCGGTGCGGTCGTAGCGGGAGCGCGGTCAGCCCTTGGCCAGGGCCTTCCGGATGGCGCTCATGACCTCTTCCAGAGGTGCGTCCGTTCGGGTGACGGTGACCACCACCTCGCGGGACTCCGCCGCCACCTCCGAGGGCTCGGCGGCCTTGGGGCTTCTGGTCGCCATGCCCCGCCCCACGCCGATGCCCGTGCCGAAGGTCTCCCGGACGATCGCGAAGGCGTGGTCGAGCTGGGCCTCGACGTCGCCCTTGCCGCCCGCCCGCAGCCAGCGCCGCAGCACATGGTTGTGCGCGGTGACGACCGCCGATGCGGCCACTTCCGCCAGCAGCGGGTCGTCATTGCCGTCGTGGTGGTCGCGTTCGTCGAAGTGGCCCAGCAGATAGCGGGTGAAAAGCCGCTCGTAGCGGGCCACCGACGCGATCTCCCGTTCCCGCAGCGTCGGCACCTCACGTGTGAGGCGGTAGCGCTCGACGGAGACCGCGGGGGAGGCCGCGTACATCCGCATGACCTCCTTGATGCCCCGGCAGACGGTGTCCAGCGGATGCTCATGGGCCGGGGCCGCGTTCAGCACCGCCTCCGCCCGCACCAGCGTGTCGTCGTGGTCCGGGAAGATCGCCTCCTCCTTGGACCGGAAGTGCCGGAAGAAGGTGCGGCGGGCGACCCCGGCCGCGGCCGCGATCTCGTCGACCGTCGTCGCCTCGTACCCCTTCGTGGCGAACAGCTCCATGGCCGCGGCCGCCAGCTCACGGCGCATCCTGAGGCGCTGAGCGGCTGCCCGGCCGCCCGCCGTGTTCTCGGCGGCGTCGGGTGCGGCGGCGGTCGTCTGGGCGGACTTGGGCGGCTGGGACATGTCCTGAACGTACTGCATCGGTGCAGGAGAGCGCGCCTGAGGGGCCGGGCGCGGCCCCGGCGGACCGGGAGTGCCGCCCGGGGCGGGGCCGCCCGCCGACGGCTCGGCCGCCGGATCGAGCAGCCCGCCCCAGCCACTGTACGGCTCAGCGCCGGGCATATTCGCGGAAGCCGCGCCCCGTCTTGCGGCCCAGGCAGCCCGCGGCCACCAGGTGCTCCAGCAGCGGCGCGGGCGCCAGGCCCGGGTCGCGGAACTCCTGGTGCAGCACCTTCTCGATGGCCAGCGAGACATCCAGGCCGACCACGTCAAGCAGCTCGAAGGGACCCATCGGATAGCCGCCGCCGAGCTTCATCGCCGCGTCGATGTCGTCCAGCGAGGCGTAGTGGTCCTCGACCATCTTGATCGCGTTGTTGAGGTACGGGAAGAGCAGCGCGTTCACGATGAACCCGGCCCGGTCGCCGCAGTCCACCGGGTGCTTCTTGATCTTCGCGGTCACCTCCCGCACCGTGGCGTGGACCTCGGACGAGGTCAGCACGGTGCGGACCACCTCGACCAGCTTCATCGCCGGCGCCGGGTTGAAGAAGTGCATCCCGATGACGTCCTGCGGGCGCGAGGTGGCACGGGCGCAGGCCACGACCGGAAGCGAGGAGGTGGTGGTGGCGAGCACCGCGCCGTCCTTGCACACCTTGTCCAGCGTGGCGAACAGCTGCTGCTTGATCTCCAGGTCCTCGGCGACCGCCTCGACCGCCAGATCGACGTCCGCGAAGGAGTCCAGCGAGCCGGCCGGGGTGATGCGCGCCAGCGCGCCGTCGCGCGCCTCCGCCGTCATCCTGCCCTTGTCGACGGAGCGGGCGAGCGACTTGGCGATACGGGACTTGGCCGTCTCCGCCTTCTCCTGGCTGCGGGCCGCGAGCACCACGTCGTAGCCGGCCTTGGCGAACACCTCGGCGATGCCGCTCGCCATCGTCCCCGAGCCGGCCACGCCGACCGAACGCACCTCGCGGGCCGGCACGGCCTGAGCGGCGGACTGCTTGGGGGTCAGCTCGTCCGCCACGAGAACATCGGTGCCGGGCGCGGCATACGTGTAGAAGCCGCGGCCCGCCTTGCGGCCGGTCAGCCCCGCCTCGCTCAGCTGTCTGAGGACCGGCGCGGGCGCGTGCAGCCGGTCGCCGGAGGCCGCGTACATCGCCTCCAGCACGGTGCGCGCCGTGTCGATGCCGATCAGGTCGAGCAGCGCCAGCGGCCCCATGGGCAGACCGCAGCCGAGCTTCATCGCCGCGTCGATGTCCTCGCGGGAGGCGTACTTGGCCTCGTACATCGCGGCGGCCTGGTTCAGATAGCCGAACAGCAGCCCGTCGGCGACAAAACCGGGCCGGTCGCCCACCGCGACGGGCTCCTTGCCCAACTCGCGAGCGAGGGCGGTGACCGCCTCCACGGGATGCGGGGCGGTCAGCACCGAGGAGACCACCTCGACCAGCTTCATCGCCGGCGCCGGGTTGAAGAAGTGCAGTCCGAGAACCCGCTCGGGGCGCTCGGAGTCCGCGGCCAGCCGGGTGACGGAGAGGGCGTTGGTGCCGGTGGCGATGATCGTGTCGGGGCGGACGACCGCGTCCAGCGCACGGAAGACCTGCTGCTTGGCCTCGTACGACTCCGGGACCACCTCGATCACCAGATCCGCGTCCGCGGCGGCCTGGAGATCGGAGAAGGTACGGAAGCGGGCGAGCGTGTTGCGGCGCTCCTCCTCCGTGATGCGTCCGCGCTCCACGGCGCGCGCGGTGGCCGCCTCGAGGGCGTCGACCGCCTTGCGGGCGGCTATCTCGCTGACGTCGATGCCGATGACCTCGCGGCCGGCGCGGGCGAGCACCTCGGCGATGCCGGTGCCCATGGTGCCGAGGCCGACGACGGCGACGGTGCGCAGAGGGGTGTCCGTAGGCGTGTCCATCACAGGACTCCAGGGATGAGTGACGACTGATGAACGGCGTATGAGGGGAAACGCCGTGAGGCGCGCGCGGCGCACGGGAATCGCTGACCGCGCAGCGCAGGGCAGTGCGTGGTGAAGGGCCGGCGGACTCTGTCCCGGAGTCGCGCCGTACTGCGTGCCGAAACCGACTGCACTCTCGGCGGCTGCGTCACCAGGCCACCGGGAGCCGAGCGGGGGTAACCCGCTCACTTGAGGTTAACTCGCGGGTAACGAGCGCGCCAGAGCTGGGCGAGTGTGATCTGGGTCGCGACCGGCCGGACGCCGATAGGCTGACGGCCATGGACGCGGAGTTACGGTCACTGGCGGAGCGGCTGCGGAAGGAGTCGGGGGGCTCTGAGGAGTACGAGCGGCTGCTGGTCACGGAGGACGGGGAGGAACTCGCGGATGTGCTCACGGCACAGGAACGCCCCTTGTGGGCGAGGGAGATGGCGGCCTTCAGGCTCGGCTGCGCCGGTGACAGCCGGTCCTTCGAGGCGCTGGTGCTGCTGCTCAACCACCGCGACCCGGCCCGCAACGTCTCCGCGGCCCAGGCGCTTGCCCGCCTGAACGACCCCCGCACCCCGAAGGCGGCGGCCGCGCTGGCCACGAACGAGCTGCGCGTCGCCTATGCGCTGCTGCCGGTGCGCCTGCTCACCAGGTTGCGGGCCCCGGAGTCCGCCCCCGCCCTGATGACCGTTCTGCGTCGCCGGCTGGCGCCCGGAGACCCGTACTGGAAGGTCGGGCTGGCATGCGTGGAGGGGCTCGGTGCGCTGGGCGACAAGCGGGCGGCGCCGCTGCTGGACACGGCGCGGGCGCATCCGCGGTTGTGCGCGGCGGCGGAGGCGGCGCTGGCGCGGCTGAGTTGAACGGGGGCTCCGCCCCCGGGCCCCCGCGCCTCAATCGCCGGCGGGGCTGGGGTGTGGCGCCCGCTTGAGGACGCGGCCTTCAGGCCGTACCGGGGGTCTGGGGGCTTGCCCCCAGTTCCGGGAAGGGGCGGGGCAGGGGAAAGCGCACGCCCGCAGGCGGACCGGCTCACAGAAGCGTGAGCTGTGTGCCGCGCTCCGACTCCGGCGCCGGCGCCGGAGTCGGCTGCGGCTGCGGGCGGGCGTCGCGGCGCCCGCCGCGATCCGCCGCGGGCCCCACGCCGAACTCCGCGGCCAGCTCGTGAACCTGCCGCGTGATCCGCCGCTGGTACCACCGGGGCGCGTACGCCCCGTCCCCGTACAGCCGCTCGTACCGCCCCACGAGATGCGGGTGCGTGCGCGCCAGCCATGCCATGAACCATTCCCGCGCACCCGGCCGCAGATGCAGCACCAGAGGCGTCACCGACGACGCGCCCGCCGAGGCGATCGCCCGCACGGTCGCGCGGAGCTGGTCCGGGCGGTCTCCGAGGAAGGGGATCACCGGGGCCATCAGCACTCCGCACCCGATGCCGCTGTCGGCGAACGCGCGCACGACGTCGAGGCGGCGCTCGGGCGAGGGCGTGCCCGGTTCCACGGTGCGCCACAGCTCGCAGTCGGTGAAGCCGACGGAGACCGAGATCCCCACGTCCGTGACCTCCGCCGCCTGCCGCAGCAGTGGGAGGTCCCGCAGGATC
Source organism: Streptomyces sp. MUM 178J (assembly GCF_022414575.1). Lineage (GTDB taxonomy): Bacteria > Actinomycetota > Actinomycetes > Streptomycetales > Streptomycetaceae > Streptomyces > Streptomyces chengmaiensis. Next base: position 89,541 of record NZ_JADWYQ010000004.1, read on the forward strand.
AGCGTGCCCTTGGTGAGGATGGAGAAGGGGTTCGCGCGGTCGCGCAGCGCCTCGATGATTCCCGGCATCAGCCGGTAGCGCCCCTCTGCCCGCTGGTAGCAGTCCACATTGGTGCCCATGGCGACATGCGCTCCCTGCCAGCCGTGCGCGGCGAGCTGCCGCCGCAGCAGCTCCGGCGCGTTGATCTTCACCACGATCTGGGTGTCGAACCCGAGTCCCGTGTCCAGGTCCAGATAGCCATGAGTCTTGCGGGCGAAGCAGTACACACATGCGTGTGTACATCCGCGGTACGGGTTGACGGTCCACTCGAACGGCATCTGTGACGCCCCCGGCACCCGGTTCAGAATCGAACGCGCCCGGATCTCGTGGAACGTGATCCCCCGGAACTCGGGGGTGTCGAAGGTCCTCGTGGTCACCGCCGAGGCGCTGAACAGCGCGGAGTCCGCGGCTGCCGTGGGGTTCTCGGCCAGATGGTTCCAGCGCATGGACGCCTCCTCGGTCGCTCTGGCCACAGAATAGAACATGTGTTCCCTTGATCGTCGCGCCTCTGATTTGGGCGGCCGCAGCCGAGGTGGTTGGCTAGCGCTGCCCGAGCAACAACCGAATGCTGGAGGAACAGGAATGGCGCAGGTCGAGGCCACCACAGAACGGATCATCTCGGCGGACGCGGAGACGGTGTTCGATGCGCTGGCCGACTACGAGAACACCCGCGCAAAACTCCTGCCCGAGCACTTCAGCGAGTACGAGGTCAAGGAGGGCGGCGACGGCGAGGGCACCGTCGTCCACTGGAAGCTCCAGGCCACCAGCAAGCGGGTCCGCGACTGCCTGCTCGAGGTGACCGAGCCGACCGACGGGCAGCTCGTCGAGAAAGACCGCAACTCCTCGATGGTCACCACCTGGACCGTCACCCCCGCAGGCGAGGGCAGGTCGAAGGCCGTCGTCACCACGGTCTGGAACGGCGCCGGCGGCATCGGCGGCTTCTTCGAGCGCACCTTCGCGCCCAAGGGCCTCGCCCGGATCTACGACATGGTGCTCGCACATCTCGCCGCCGAGGTGGAGAAGTAGCCACCGGGCTCACCGGTTCGAGTGGTTTGCCCGCGGTCCGTGGTGCGCGTCCGCGCCACGGGCCGCAAAGCTCTCCGGGAGGCGCCCGGGGACTGACTTCTCTTCAGCTCCTTCATCGATTCGCGCGGGCGCACGACCTATTCCCGCGTTGCCCCGCACACGGCGGACCAAGACCCGTACGGTGGTGGCGAGGCCGCGGCCAGGGCCGCGGGGAAGGAGCCTGACACCCATGGACAGTGGTGTTCCGCCGGAGCCGCAGTCGCGCGCCGCAGCCGGGCGGATTCCGCTTGCCGTGGTCGTCGTGGACGGGAACGGACTGGTGTCCCACTGGTCTACCGGGGCGCGGCGGCTGTTCGGACCGGACAGGCAGGAGGCGGTCGGAGCGCCGGTCGTCGAATTGCTCCCGGTCTCCGGTGCGCTCTCCGCGGACGACGCCCCCGGCGCATACGGCCATGAACCGTCCCCGTACGACACGGAATCACCCGGCCCGGGGCTCGACGCCTCCCTGCACGGGCTGACCGCCTACCCGGCCGCGGGCAGGGCCCGGATCTCCCAGCAGACGCCCGCGCGGGACGGGCGACGCGACCGCCTCGACGTGCTCTGGTGGGCCTATCCGCTCGTCGGCCCCGGCGCCGAGCGTCTTCTCGTGCTCGCCGCCGACGCCGCCCGGCTCACGACCGACGACGCGAGCGTGGAGCGCATCGCACCCGGCTTCGCCCTGCACACCGAGTTCCCCGGCTTCGACGAACTCGCGCTGCGACTGCCCGAGATCCTACCCAGCATGAGCGTGCAGGAGTCCTCCCGCATCGTCTCCCAGGTGCTGGAGCTGGGCTATCCGGTACTGGAGTTCAGCCACCACGACCGGGTGCCCGTCACCCCCGACTGGGGCGTGCCCAGGCGCATCGAGCGCACCGCGCGCCGCCGCGCGGCCCAGCGGGCGGCCGCAGCCGGAGAGCATGCGGACGCCGCCGACCTGGCGCAGGACCTCGAGTACGCCGCGGTACGCGAAAGGCTCGAGTTCCTCAATGAGGTCAGCGGACGCATCGGCTCCTCGCTCGACCTCGCCCGAACGATCCAGGAGGTCAGCGCGGCCGTCGTGCCGCGCTTCACCGATGTCGCCGGAACCTATCTGCGCGAGCAGGTCATCGCCGGCGAGGGCTTCCCGGACGGGCCGCCCGACGCCACCACCATGTGGCACCGCGTCGCCGTCGAGCATGTGGACGAGCCGGGCCGCTGGGACGATGTGGTGCCGGTCGGCGAGTCCATGCCGTTCCCCGCGCACACGCCCTTCTTCCAGTGCATGACCACCGGCGAACCGGTGCTGGTGCCGCGGATCAGTGAGGAGATGGGCACCGCCATCGCCTCACAGTTCGAAAAGCGCGACATCCGGCCGCTGATCAACGGCCGTTCCATGCTCGTCGTGCCGCTCAAGGCGCGGAACGTGGTGCTCGGCTTCATGATCCTCCTCCGCCACCCGCAGCGCAGCCTCTTCAACGACATGGACCGGGTCACCGGCGCCGAACTGGCCGCACGTGCCGGGCTCGTCCTCGACAACGCGCGGATGTACACGTACCAGGAGGCCGTCGCCGAGACCCTCCAGGACTCGATGCTGCCGCACGTCACCCCGCGCATGCCGGGCTGCGACACCGCCACCCGCTATCTTCCGGGCACCATGCTCGGCCGGGTCGGCGGCGACTGGTTCGACACCGTCAAACTGCCTGGCTCCCGGACCGCCCTGGTGGTCGGCGACGTCATGGGCCACGGCCTCAACTCGGCAGCCATGATGGGGCAGCTGCGCACCGCCGTGCAGACCATGGCCGCCCTGGACCTGCCGCCCGAGCAACTGCTGCGCAATCTCGACGACCTCGCCCAGCGGCTCGGCGAGCACTATCTGGCGACCTGCCTCTACGCCGTCTACGACCCCATCCGCCACGAGCTGCGCATGGCCAACGCCGGTCATGTCCCTCCGGTCCTGGTGCGCGCCGCCGACGGACGCAGCGAACTGCTGCATCTGCCCACGGGCGCGCCCATCGGCGTCGGAGGGGTGCCGTTCCGATGCGTCCGCATCCCGGTGTCGCCCGGGGACCGGCTCATCATGTGCACCGACGGGCTGGTGGAGGTGCGGGGCGAGGACATCGGCGTCGGTCTGGCGACCCTCTGCGAGTCGGCCGCGCACCCGGCCGCCTCCATGGACACCGCCTGCGACACGATCATCCGTGCCCTCAACACCCGGGGCGGACGCAAGGACGACGTGGCCCTCCTCATGGCCCGGCTCAACGGGATAGACACCGGCTCGGTCGCCTCCTGGGAGCTGACGCTCGATCCGCGCGAGGCGCGCCGGGCGCGTCTGCTCGTCCGGGACCAGCTGGCCGCATGGGGGCTGCACGCCGTGGCCGACACCGCCGAACTGCTGGTCGGTGAGGTGACGGCCAATGCCGTACGCCATGCGAAGGGCGCCCGCGCCACACTGCGTGTGGTGCGGGCGGACGCCCTGGTGTGCGAACTCGCCGACGAGGACCCGGCGCTGCCCGCCCTGCTCGACGCGGGCCCGGACGACGAGCTGGGGCGCGGGCTGCATGTGGTGAGCGCCCTGGCCCGGGAGTGGGGCACCAGCCACACACCGGAGGGCAAGACGGTCTGGTTCGAGTTGCCCTGCCCCCGGCAGGATGCTCCCCGGCGGTCGAACTCCTCGTGAAGGAACGGCCCGCAGCGGTCAGGGTGCTTGTCGTCGGCCCCCGGGACGGGTAGACCGATCTTGACAAGGTGCCGACCCTGGGGAGCGGTCATGAGCGTGACGAGTCAGTACAAGGACGCGTGGGAGGGGTTCTGGAGCGAGGCCCCCGACGTTCCCGGGGAGGTCTTCTGGGACGCCGAGCCCGCCGTCACCGCGGGAGCGCACCTGGCGCTGTTCGAACCTCATGTGGCCGATCCCGCCCTGACCCTGGTCGACCTGGGCTGCGGCAACGGCACCCAGACCCGCTTTCTGGCCGGCCGCTTCCACCAGGTGCTGGGCGTGGACCTCTCGGCGGCCGCGGTAGAGCACGCCAGACGACAGGACCCTTCGGGGGAGCAGCGCTTCAGAGAGCTCGATGCCGTCGACGGCGACGCGGTCGCACAGCTGCACGCCGAACTGGGCGATGCCAATGTCTATATGCGCGGGGTGCTGCATCAGTGCGTGGAGAAGGACCGGCAGGCGCTCGCCGACACCATTGCGACGCTCGTGGGGGAGCGGGGCAGGGCGTTCGTCGTGGAACTCGGCGAAGCCGCGGGGGCGCGGCTGGCGGCCCTGGCGCAGGGTGAGGCCGGGCCGCCGGCCAAACTGCTGCCGGTGCTGCGGCACGGCATCGCGCCGGGCGCCGTCGCGGATGCGGAGGCATCTCGGCTCTTCGCCGCCGCGGGACTCGATGTGATCGCCGAGGGGGAGCTTCCGCTGGCCACCACCGAGTACGCATCCGACGGCTCGCGGCTGGAACTGCCCTCCCGGTGGCTGGTCGTGGGGCGCGGCAGCGGCCGGGACGACGGCTGATCCGACGTGCTGAAGCGCCCGCTGGGACGGGGCTTGGCGCGCCTGGTGAGGGACCGACGGACGCCTCCGCGCCCAGCACGGCCTTGGCCTGGCCTGAGGCCGTCAGGGACGCCTTGACCGGCGAGCTCTCGGTCCGTGACTCGGCCACCGGCGTCCAGCCCGTGGCGGGCGCGTAGCCGCCGCCGAACCGGAAGTCGCATCTCCTGGGTGTGCGCATCGCCGCAAGGCGTGATGCGGCCTCTTGGCCGGCCGCTTCCGCGGCGCGTAACGTGACAGGGCATGAAGATCCTCATCAGTGCCGACATGGAAGGCGCCACCGGCGTCACCTGGCCGGCCGATGTGCTGCCCGGCACCCCTCAGTGGGAGCGCTGCCGGCCCATGTTCACCTCCGATGTGAATGCGGCGGTGCTGGGCTTCTTCGACGGCGGCGCCGACGAAGTGCTGATCAACGAAGCGCACTGGTCCATGCGCAATCTGCTGCTGGAGCGGCTGGACGAGCGGGCGCAGATGCTCACCGGGAAGCACAAGTCCCTGTCCATGGTGGAGGGCGTGCAACACGGCGACGTGGACGGCATCGCCTTCGTCGGCTACCACACCGGCGCGGGCATGGACGGCGTGCTCGCCCACACCTACCTCCCCAATGCCGTCACCGGGGTGTGGCTCAACGGCGTGCGGGCCGGTGAGGGCCTGCTGAACGCGCATGTGGCCGCGGAGTACGGAGTTCCGGTGGTGCTGATCACCGGGGACGATCTGACCTGCGCCGATGCGGAGGGCTATGCGCCCGCCGCCCGCAAGGTCGCGGTCAAGGACTGCGTGTCCCGCTATGCCGCCGTGTGCCGCACCCCGGCACATACGGCAGGAGAGATCCGCGCCGCGGCGAAGGAGGCCACTGCGCTCGCGGTGCGCCATGAGCCTGTGCGGGGCGGCCCGTTCACCGTGGCTCTGGAGTTCGACGCCGAGCACCTGGGGGCTGCGGCCACCGTGGTGCCCGGGGTCGTATGCGAGGGTGAGCGGCGCGTCGCCTATGCCGGCGAGACGATGTATGAGGCCATTCGCACATTCAAAGCGGTCACAACGATCGTCTCCGCGGCCATGGAGGAGCAGTATGGCTGATGTGACAGCCCCCCACGTCCACCCCGACCGTGCCGATGCGGCCCCGTCCGTCGACGCGCAGGCGTACGACGAGGCGGTGACCTTCACCTCCGACCTCATCCGCATCGACACGACGAACCGGGGGGGAGGCGACTGCCGGGAGCGCCCCGCCGCCGAGTACGTCGCAGAGCGGCTCGCCGGTGCGGGACTCGAGCCCGTCCTGCTGGAACGCACGCCCGGCCGCACCAACGTCGTGGCCAGGATCGCCGGCAGCGACCCCTCCGCCGACGCCCTCCTCGTCCACGGCCATCTCGACGTGGTGCCCGCAGAGGCGGCCGAATGGACCGTGCCCCCCTTCTCCGGGGAGATCCGCAACGGGGTGGTGTGGGGCCGGGGCGCGGTCGACATGAAGAACATGGACGCCATGGTGCTCGCGCTCGTACGGGCCTGGGCGCGGGCCGGAGTCGCGCCCAGGCGGGACATCGTGATCGCCTACACCGCCGATGAGGAGGACAGCGGCTCCGACGGCGCGGCCTTCCTCGCCGACGCCCACGCGGACCTCTTCCAAGGGTGCACGGAAGGCATCGGCGAAGCCGGAGCCTTCACCTTCCACGCGGGCGGGGGCATGCGGCTCTACCCGGTGGCCGCCGGCGAACGGGGCACCGCCTGGCTCAAGCTCACCGCCCACGGCACCGCTGGCCACGGCTCCAAGCCCAACCCCGCCAACGCGGTGACGAAGCTGGCCCGGGCCGTCGCCCGGATCGGCGAACACGAGTGGCCCGTGCGCCTCACGGCGACGGTGCGGGCCGCACTGACCGAGCTGGCCGCACTCCAGGGCATCGACACGGACGTCGAAGCGCGCGACTTCGACGCGGACGGCCTTCTGCAGAAGCTCGGCCCGGCCGGGGCGCTCGTCCGGCCCACTGTGCGGCACAGCGCCAACCCCACCATGCTGGACGCCGGATACAAGATCAATGTGATCCCGGGGCGCGCCGTCGCCTATGTGGACGGGCGGATGCTGCCGGGCCACGAAGAGGAGTTCACGGCCACCATGGACCGGCTGACCGGCTCCGACGTCGAGTGGGAGTTCAGCCACCGTGAGATCCCGCTGGAGGCCCCGGTGGACTCCGCCACCTTCGCCCGGCTCAGGGCCTCTCTGAAGCGGTTCGACCCGGACGCGCACATCGTGCCGTTCTGCATGTCGGGCGGCACGGACGCCAAGCACTTCGCCCGGCTGGGCATCGAGGGATACGGCTTCTCACCCTTGAAGCTGCCCGTCGGCTTCGACTATCCGGCGATGTTCCACGGCGTCGACGAGCGCGTCCCCGCCGAGGCGCTGCATTTCGGCGTCGACGTTCTGGACCACTATCTGAAGTCCGCATAGGGGGAGTTGGGCATGGTACCCACGGGGGCCTACGGGACATGGCCGTCGCCGATCGACGCGGCGCTCGCCGCCTCGCACGACGGCCGGCCGGAGTTCCTCGGCATGGTCGGCGACGAGGTGTGGTGGACCGCGCCGCGCCCGGCGGAAGGCGGCCGGCGGACGCTGGTCCGCCGGCGTGCCGACGGAGACGAGGAGTCGGTGCTGCCCGCTCCGTGGAACGTCCGCAGCAGAGTCATCGAGTACGGCGGACAGCCCTGGGCCGGGATCCTGCCGCCCGGCGGCCGCGGTCCCCTCGTGGTCTTCGTCCACCTCCCGGACCAGCGGCTGTACGCCTATGAGCCCGACGCTCCCGGAGCCGCGCCCCGTCCCCTCACCCCTGTGTCGGACGTCGGGGGCGGGCTGCGCTGGGCCGACCCGCGGATCCGGCCGGAGCACGGTGAGGTCTGGTGCGTGCTGGAGGAGTTCACCGGCCCGGGGCCCACCGACGTACGCCGGGTGATCGCCGCCGTGCCGCTGGACGGGTCCGCTGCCGCGGACCGCGCCGCACTGCGGGAGCTCACCGACGACCGGCGGCGCTTCGTCACCGGGCCACGGCTCTCGCCGGACGGCAGGCGCGTCGCCTGGCTCGCCTGGGACCATCCGCAGATGCCGTGGGACGGCACCTCGGTCCTGGTCGCCGACATCACCGCCGGCGCCGACGTCACCGACATGGTCGGCGCCGCTGCCGGCGACGGCGGCTCGGGCGGCGCAGGCGGGGCGGAGTTCACCCGGGTCCGCTGTGTGGCCGGAGGCGCCGACGAATCGGTGGCCCAGGTCGGCTGGGCCCCCGACGGCTCGCTGCTGCTCGTCTCCGACCGGGGCGGCTGGTGGGAGCCGCAGCGCATCGCGGCGCACGCGTTGACCGCGTCATCGCCCGGGCCCGCCGCGCCGGTGGCCGCCGCTGCCGCGGACACTCCTCAGGAGCCTCTGCCGCGCACGGAGCTGTGCCCCGGCCGGGAGGAGGAGTTCGGCGGACCGCTGTGGAAGATCGGCCTCAGCTGGTTCGCCCCGCTGGCCGACGGGCTGATCGCCGTCATCCACGGCAAGGACGCCACATCCCTCGGCATACTGGACCCCGAGACCGGCGAACTGGTCGACGCCGCAGGCCCCTGGACCGCATGGGCGCCCACCCTCGCCGTGCACGGCGACCGCGTCATCGGCGTCGCGGCCAGCCCGCGCAGCGCCGCCGAGATCGTTGAACTGGACACCCGCACCGGCCGCACCCGGGTCGTGGGCTCTGCCCATGACGACCCGGTGGACCCCGCGTACTACCCCGAGCCGCAGCTCCGCACCTTCACGGGCCCCGGCGGCCGCGAGATCCACGCCCATGTCTATCCGCCGCACAGCCCGGACCGGGTCGCCCCCGACGACGAACTTCCGCCGTTCGTCGTGCGCGCCCACGGCGGCCCCACCGGTCATGCCCCGCCGGTACTCGACCTGGAGATCGCCTACTTCACCTCGCGCGGCATCGGCGTCGCCGAAGTCAACTACGGCGGCTCCACCGGATACGGCCGGGAGTACCGCGACCGGCTGCGCGAGCAGTGGGGCGTGGTCGACGTCGAGGACTGCGCGGCGGTCGCCCGCACCCTTGCCGCGGAGGGCACCGCCGACCCGGCTCGGCTTGCCATCCGCGGCGGCAGCGCCGGCGGCTGGACGGCGGCCGTGTCCCTGACCGCCACGGACGTCTATGCCTGCGGGGCAGTCAGCTACCCCATCCTCGATCTGGAAAGCTGGGCCGACGGCGAGACACATGACTTTGAATCGCAGTATCTGCGGTCACTCGTCGGCCCGCTGGAAGAGGTTCCCGGCCGCTACCGGGAGCGCTCGCCGCTCCACCACGTCGACCGGATCAGCGTGCCGTTCCTGCTGCTCCAGGGCCTGGACGATGTGATCTGCCCGCCAGTGCAGTGCGAGCGGTTCCTGGAGCGGACCGCCGGACGCGGCATCCCGCACGCGTACATCGCCTTCGAGGGGGAGGGACACGGCTTCCGCAGGGCCGACACCCTGATCCGGGCGCTGGAAGCCGAACTCTCCCTGTACCTCCAGACCTTCGGCATCGAACGGTCCGACACCCCGGTGCTGGAGCTGAAGAAGTGACCACGCCGCCCCTGGCCCGCCCACGGCGGCTGCGGCCGGGGGACAGGGTCGCCGTGGTGGCCCCCGCGGGGCCCGTCCCCGAGGAACAACTCGAGGCCGGGCTCGGCATCCTGCGCGACTGGGGGCTCGACCCGGTGACGCCGCCCCATGTGCGCAGGCGCCACCCGGACCTGCCCTATCTGGCCGACGCCGACGCGGTGCGGGCGCGCGAGCTGACCGAGGCATGGTGCGAGGAGTCCGTGACCGCCGTGCTCTGCGCCCGCGGCGGCTATGGCGCCGCCCGTACGGCCGAGCTGATCGACTGGACGGCGGTGCGGGCCGCGGGCCCCAAGGTCTTCGTCGGATACAGCGACATCACCACGCTGCACGAGGCGTTCGCCCAGCGCGTGGGCCTGGCAACGCTGCACGGCCCCATGGTGGGGTCGCCCGGCTTCGTCGGCGACCCGCCCTCCAGGGAGCAGTTGCGGGCCATGCTCTTCGAGCCCGAGTCGGTGCGCGTGCTGGGCCTGGACACGGCCCGCACCCTGGTGCCGGGTCGGGCGGCGGGCATCACCTTCGGCGGCTGTCTCACCCTCCTCGCGGCCGACGTCGGCACTCCGCACGCCCGGCGCGCCGCCCACGGCGGCCTGCTGCTGATCGAGGACGTCGGGGAGGAGGACTACCGGATCGACCGGGCGCTCACCCAGCTGCTGCGGGCGGGAACGCTGGACGGCGTCATGGGCGTCGCCCTCGGATCATGGGCGCAGTGCGGACCGTACGACAGGGTGCGGGCGGTCCTCCGCGACCGGCTGGGCGGGCTCGGCGTGCCGGTCGTGGAGGAGCTGGGGTTTGGCCATGGCTCCCCGGCGCTCACCGTGCCCCTCGGCGTCCGCGCCGTACTGGACGCCGACGCCGGCACGCTGACGCTGGACGAGCCCGCCCTGCTCTGATCCGGGGCCCGCTCCGGCCCCGGGCCTGCTCCGGCCACGGGACTGAGGGGCCCGGGGGCTCGCTAGCGCAGTGCCGCGTACCCCGGGCGGATCACCTCGTCGATCAGCCTGCGGCGCTCCGGCAGCGGCAGGAAGGCCGACTCGACCGCGGACACGGTGAACTCCTCGAACACCTCGGGGCCATAGCCGAAGGCCTCCGCCATGTGCTGGAACTCCCGGCTCATGGTGGTGCCGGAGACCAGTCGGTTGTCGGTGTTCAGCGTGATCCGGAAGCCGAGGCGGCGCAGCAGGTCGATGGGGTGGGTGGCGTAGTCCTTCGCGGCGCCCGTCTGCAGATTGGAGGTCGGGCAGACCTCCAGTGCGATGCGGTTGTCGCGGATGTAGGCCGCGAGGTGGCCCAGCGCCGCCGAACCGTCGTCGTGCACGGTGATGTCGTCCGTGATGCGCACGCCGTGGCCGATGCGCTCCGCGCCGCAGATCTGCACCGCCTCGTGGATCGACTCCGCGCCGACCGCCTCGCCCGCGTGGATCGTGAAGTGGCAGTTGTGCCGCTTGAGGTGCTGGAAGGCGGGCAGATGACGCGCGGGCGGGTTGCCGATCTCGCCGCCCGCGATGTCAAAGCCCGCCACCCCGCGCTCACGGTGCGCGACGGTCAGCTCGGCTATCTCCAGCGAGCGGTCCGTGTGCCGCATGCCCGTGAGCAGCGCCCGCACGGTGATCCGCCCGCCGGTGCGGCGCTCGCCCTCCCGGAAGCCGGCGTTGACCGCGTCCACGACCTCGTCGAGGGTCAGGCCGCGCTCCTGGTGCTGCTCGGGGGCGTACCGCACCTCGGCGTACACCACGCCGTCGGCGGCCAGATCCTCGGCGCACTCCGCGGCGACCCGCTCGAGCGACTCACGGGTCTGCATCACCGCGCAGGTGTGGGCGAAGGTTTCCAGATAGCGCTCCAGCGATCCGGAGTCCGCGGCGTCCCGGAACCAGACGCCGAGCGCCTCGGGGTCCTCGGTCGGCAGCCCGCGGTAACCGCACTCACGGGCCAGTTCGATGATGGTGGCGGGGCGCAGACCGCCGTCGAGGTGGTCGTGGAGGACGGCCTTGGGTGCGCGCAGGATGTCAGACAAGTGCATACCCGCTGAGTGTACGGCACGCCGCCGACCCCTCCCCGGGGGCTCCGACCCCCGGCCCCCCGGCCCTCAAGCGCCGGGCGGGCAAGCCCAGCCCGAGGGAGGAAGCCGGAGGAGACCGAGGCGCGGGGGCCCGGGGCCCCGCCCCCGTTTACGTCGTGTGCAGCACCGGCAGCGCCGGCGCGCCCGTGGGCAGCATGTGCTTGGCCGCGAGGACCGGTGTCTCGGCCACCCGGATCACCTGGGTGACCAGGACCGCGGGTGTGTCCGCCGAGCGGTCCAGCTGTTCGCCGCGGCGCTGACCGAGCACGGTCGCCGTCACCGCGCTGTGCCCGGTGAGCTGGACGCCGCGGGACGCCGCCGCGAGCACCGAGAGCATGGACGCCGCCGGGGCGGGCCCGGCGCGCAGGGCCCGCGCGAACGCGGGATGGGCGCGTTCCAGCACTTCCTCCTCCGCCGCCCACTCCTGGCTGAGCGCCGCCGCCGTGCCCTCCCCGGTCAGCAGGGACTCCCAGAACCGCAGCTCGGCGCGGGCCGCGGCCAGCAGATGCTGGGCGGTGAAGTCGGTGGGCTCCTCCACTGCGCGCAACAGCGGGCGCACCCGCAGGGCGGCCCCCGCCGACAGCAGCTCCTCGAGCGGCTGGATGCGCTCGTAGCCCCGCCGGGGCGCACGGTCGTTGACCGTTCTGCCCACGCCTCGGCGCACGGTCAGCAGGCCGTCCTCCTGGAGCAGCAGCAGCGCCTCGCGCAGGGCGGGCCGGCTCACCCCCAGCGCCCCGGCGAGCCGGGGCTCGGACGGCAGGGTGGACCCCGGCGGATAGGTGCCGTCGTGGATGGCGTCCGCGATCCGCTCGTACAGCGCGACGACCGGTCTGCGCTGGGCTCCGCTGACTGCCACTGCCCCTCCTCGGCCCACTTGTCAGCTGGCTCTCGGCATCACGCTATGCCGGTTCCGATGGCCGGGCAATCGCCCATGTGTCGACGACCACCGGTCCGAGCTGCGATTTCAGCCGAAAACGAGGCTGCTGCGCAATTCACGGCGGGAAGGTCTTGACGTTCTACGCACGTAGATTCCACTCTGTGTGAGGCTACTTGTCTGACAAGTATCCGGAACGGCGAGACCGCAAGACCGCAAGACCGCAAGACATCCGAGGCAAAGGGGCCGACATGTCGACCAGGCTCGGCCGGACACCGTCCGGGGCCGCATCCGATCTCACCGGCCGGGGCAGCATGCTGCTGGCCATGGTGCTGGCCGTTCTCGGCTATCAGATCAATGCCACGATGCTCAGCCCCGCGCTGCCCGACGTCATCGAGCGCCTCGGCACCTCGACCGCGGCCGCCGGCCTCTCCCAGACGCTGTTCTTCCTGATGGCGGCCATCGGCCAGGTCACCCTCGCCCGCCTCAGCGACCAGCGCGGCCGCAAGCCGATGATGATCCTCTGCGCCTTCGTCCTGATCATCGGAAATCTGCTCTGCGTCTTCGCGCCGAACATCGAGATCTTCATCGCGGGCCGCATCCTCCAGGGTGTCTCCGCCGCAATGTTCACGCTCACCTTCCTCACCCTGAACCAGCTGCTCAGCCCGGCGGGCTTCGGCAAGGCGGCCGGCATCATCACCGCCGTCAACGGCGGTCTCGCCGGAATCGACGCCATCGCCGGCGGCCAGATCGCCGACACCATCGGCTTCCGCGGCATCTTCGTCTGCTCGACGTTGATCGCAGTCGCCGGGCTGATCGGCGTCCGCCGGTACGTCCCCGACGTCCCGCCGACCGCCGCCGACGGCCGTTTCGACTCGCGCGGCATCACCGCGCTCGCCCTCGGCCTCACCGGGGTGCTCGTCGGTCTGGCGCAGGGTGCGAGCTGGGGCTGGACCTCGCCGCTCACCGCCGCCTTCCTGCTCGGCGGGCTCGCCGCGCTCGTCGTCTTCGTCGTCTCGCAGAAGAGCGCGCCCAACCCCGTCATCGACATCGAGGTGCTGTCCTCGCGCCGCGCCTGGCCGCTGCTGATCACCACCGTGTGCACGCTCGGCGGCGCGTTCGGCGCGATCGCCCTGACCATCCCGCTGTTCTCCCAGGACACGCGCGTGGGGCTCGGCCTCTCCGCCGTCGCCGCCGCCGTGCTGTTCCTGACCCCCATCCAGCTGATCGGCGTCATCTCCGCACCGCTGACCGGGCGGCTCGGACCCCGGATCGGCTGGCGCACCGTGGTGGTCGCCGGAGCCGTCGCCAACTTCGCGATCTTCCTCTTCGCCACGCTCTTCCTGCACCACGAGTGGATCCTCATCGCCTCGCTGGCGGCGCTCGGCGTCACCTACGGCGGTTTTATGCTGACCGGCCTCAACGGCCTGGCCGTCACCACCGCCCCCAAGGACAAGCCGGGGTCCCTCTCCGGCCTCAACGGCGCCTGCTTCGGCATCGGGGCGTCGCTGGGCATCGCCCTCGCCTCCGCGATGATCACGGCGGGCAGCGACGCGCAGGGGCCGACCGAGGCGGGCTACCAGCACGCGATGTACGCGGCGCTGGCGCTGCTGGCGCTCGGCGTGGTGTCCTCCCTGCTGATCCAGCGGCCCGAGGACGGCGGCACGCCGCAGTCCGCCGGCGACGAGGACGAGCCGCAGCTCGTGCTCGCGCACCACTGACCCGACCCTCAGCCGGGCCCGCCGGGACCGGGGCCGCCGGACACCGTCACCCGTACGGCCCGCTCCAGACGCTCATGGGGCCAGGATCCGTCCATCCTGGTCCCATGAGCCCCAGGGAAGCATCGAGCAGCGGCGGCAGCAGGCGGCGCGGCGGCGGCATCCGTGACTGGCTCACCCCGGCCAGGGCCACTGTCCTCGTGATCGCACTCCTCGCGATCATCTTCATCTTCGAGAACACCCGTCAGGTCAAGATCAGGCTGCTGATCCCCGAAGTGACCATGCCGCTCTATCTGGCGCTGCTCGCGATGTTCGCCGTCGGCGTGCTGTGCGGCGGCTACTTCTTCCGCAGACGCGTGCGGTGAGCGGCCGTCAGGACCGCCCGGGCTACGCTGCCGCGATGCACGAACCGTCAGCACCCCGCTCCGCAGCCCCGTCCGAGTTCCTCGCCGTCGGTCCCCGGGTGGGACTGCGTCTCATCTCATACGGCGACGGCGAGGAGTTCACCGCCCGCGCCCGCGAGAGCGCAGAGCACTGCCGGCCCTGGCTGTTTCCGCCCGAGACCGCCGAGAAGTACGCGGCCTACGCGGGCCGGCTCATCGAGGACCCGGCGCACGCCGGATTGCTGGTCTGCATGCGCGACACCGGGGCGATCGCCGGCTTCGTCAACGTCAACAGCATCATCGGCGGTGCGTTTTGCTGCGGCTTCCTCGGCTACGGCGCGTTCGCGCACGCCGCCGGCCGCGGGCTGATGTCCGAGGGGCTGCGCCTGGTGTTGCGCCATGCCTTCGGGCCGATGGGCCTGCACCGGCTGGAGGCCAACATCCAGCCCGGCAACGCGCCGTCCGTCGCGCTCGTACGGAGGGCGGGCTTCCGCCTCGAGGGCTTCTCACCGGACTATCTGTTCATCGACGGGGCGTGGCGCGACCACGAACGCTGGGCGATCACCCAGGAGATGACCGCCGGTGCGCCCGTACGGTGACGTCATGCGGCCGGGCCGCGGTCTACGTACTCGAAGACGGAGCCGTCCGGGTGCACGGCGATCAGATTGCGCCCCGCCGGAGTCGGCAGCGGGCCCGCGACGACCCGCGCACCCACCGCCTCCAGCGTGGCGCAGGCCTGCTCCACATCGCGGACCGCGATCGTCGCCGACACCTTGCGCAGCACTTCCAGTTCCGACTCCGGGCCGCTCATCAGCAGAAAGCAGCCGACGGCGGCCGCCGAGACCCCTCCGCGCTCGAATCGCTGCGCCGAGGCGCCGGTGAGCTGTTCATAGAAGGAGGCGGCCGCCTCCAGGTCGTCGACGCAGATGCGGAGCGTGGTACCGAGGATCTCCATACCTGCGAGCGTAGGGCCTCTCCGGGGGATGTTTCCCCTCCCCGCCCCTCCCCGAACTGGGGCTCCGCCCCAGTCCCCTGCGGGGCTCCGCCCTCGGGCCACGTGTCCTCAATCGGGCGGACGGGCTTCTGCGGAGCCCGTCCGGGGGCGCCCCCTGCGGGGTACCCCTGGGGGCACCTTCGTGGGGGTGCCCCCGGACGGAGTCTGGGGGAGGCAGCCGGGGGAGATCGAGGACACGGCCGAAGGCCGCACCGAGGCAGCGCCACGCTCCTCCTGACACGGGATCGTCCAGCCGCGTCGGCCGAGGCGCGCCGGATCACCGGCCGGGTGCACCCTCGCTCCGCCGCCGGACCGGCTCTACGGCAGCGGCCGGTTCACACACGGCAGAGGATCTCACCGTGCGGGACCATGAACCAGGCGTCCTCCGCCCGGCCCCAGGCTCGCCAGGCCTCGGCGAAGGAGGCCAGGTCCTCGGCGGAGGCGTGACCGCCCTCGACCGCGAGCCGGGCGTAGTCGGATTCGGTCGTCCGCTCCGCCCACAGGCCGCTCCACCAGGCTCGTGACTCCTCGTCGGCGAAGCACCAGGCGTCGGCAGACGCCTTGACGTCCGCGAACCCCGCCTGCCGGGCCCAGGACAGCAGCCGACGGCCGGCGTCGGGCTCTCCGCCGCTCGAGCGGGCCACCTGCCGGTACACCCGCTGCCATGCGTCGAGACCGGGGACTTCGGGGAACCAGGTGAACGCCTGGTAGTCGCTGTCGCGCGCGGCGACGATCCCGCCGGGCCGGCACACACGCCGCATCTCGCGCAGCGCCCCGACCGGGTCGCCCACGTGCTGGAGCACCTGGTGGGCGTGGACCACGTCGAACGAGTCATCGGGGAAGTCCAGGGAGTGGACGTCGGCGACCGCGAAGCGGACCGTGTCCAGACCGCGCGCCTGTGCGGTCGCGCGTGCCCGGCTCAGTACGTCCTCGGCGGCGTCGACGCCGGTCACCCGGCCCGGCGCGACCAGTTCCGCGAGGTCGGCCGTGATGGTTCCGGGACCGCATCCGACGTCCAGCACCTCCATGCCCGGCCTGAGTTCGCCGACCAGGTACGCGGCGGAGTTGGCGGCGGTCCGCCACTGGTGCGAGCGCAGCACGGAAGCATGGTGCCCGTGTGTGTAGACGGCGGTCTCCTTCGGCACGGCCGGACTCCTCTCCTGCACCCCCGGCCCTGGCGGCCTGGGGGCCGATATGAGGCCACCGTACGCCCATTGGCCAGAATGCGAGATGCATGTCTCGCTATGTGGATACTTCAGCGGCGGGGAGCGGTCGGTAGACGGTCAGTGCCTGCACGACCTTGTCCACCGTCAGCTCCCGCGGGGCCTCGGTCAGTTCACCGTCGTAGGCCAACGGCGTCCCCGGTCCGATCCCGGAGATCCGCAGGGTGCTCAGCCGCCGGGCCGCGTGCACCGGCGAGCGGCCGAGCGGTCCGGCGAGCGCCGCGGCCAGCAGCCGCAGCCCCGGCAGCCGGCCGCCGTGCACCACCCGCACATCCAGCAGGCCGTCCGCCAGGTCGCTCCTGCGGCCCGGTGAAGGGCCCGACCGCCCGTATGCGCAGTTGCCCGCGAACAGCAGCCACATGGCACGATCGCGGCCCTGCACCCGCGCCCGGAGCGGGTGTTCGCCCCTCAGTACCGCGGCCGCCGCCAGCACCCCGGCCGGCCAGCCGCCGATCCGGTGCGACCACCGCTCACGGAGTCGGACCAGCTCCGGGTAGACGCCGAGGCTGAGGGTGTTGACGAACCAGCCGGGCTCCGCGGCGCCGCCCGGCCCCGGAGCGAACCGGCCCAGATCCACCCGGACCGCCGTGCCGCGCTCCACGGCCCGGCACACGTCGAGCGGCGACTCGACTCCCAGGTCCTGCGCGAAGTGGTTGAGCGTGCCGCCGGGGAAGACGGCCAGCGGCACGCCGTACGCCACGGCCACGGCCGCAGCCACGCCGACCGTGCCGTCACCGCCCAGGATCCCCAGGGCCCGGCACCGGGCCGCGGCGCCTTCCAACTCGCGCCGCAGGGCGCCGGGCGCGCACCGGACATACTCGGCGTGCGGCAGCGCCTCGCGCACCGTCGCCGCGGAACCGGCCGAACCGGCACCCTCGTTCACCACGACCACCAGGCCCGCACCGCCGGGCAGCGCCGGCGCGTCTGCCGCAGGCGGGGCGGCGGCGGACGGGTGCGGCCCTGGTCCGGTCACGCCCCGGACCGCCCAGGCCGCGCCCACCCCCAGCGCCGCGCCTGCCAGCACATCGCCCGGATAGTGCGCGCCCGTGTAGACCCGCGACGCCGCCACCGCGACCGCCACCGGAGCCACCGCAGCGCCCCAGCCCCGGGACTCCAGAGCCACACCGGTCGCGAAGGCGGCGGCCGAAGCCGAGTGGCCCGAGGGGAACGAGGTGGTGAAGGGCTGCCGCTTCAGCCGCCGTATCACCGGGATCGCGTCCAGCACGGGCCGCGCCCGGCCCACCGACCGCTTGCCCACCGTGTTGACGGCGGCGGAGGCCAGGGCCAGGGACACCACGCCCCGCGCGGCGGCCCTGCGGGTGCGTGGCCTGCGGTCCAGCAGTGCCATGGCGGCGGCCGTGCCGAACCACAGCAGCCCGTGGTTCGCGCTGCGGCTCAGCAGGGGAAGCGCCCGCTCGGCGCCCGGCCATTCGCGGTCGGCCACCGCGTGCAGGAGCCGCCGGTCCCAGCCGCCGAGCACCGCGGGGATCCGGGTGACCCGTACCCACGGCCGCGAGGGCCTGAGCGGCCCGAGCTGCTTGAGTGGCCCGATCCGTTTGCGCCGCCCGCGGCACCCGAGGCGCCTGAGCGACCTGAGTGTCCTGAGCGGCCCGAGCTGCTTTGGCTGCCTGACTGGCGCTTGCGGCCTGAGTGTCTTGAGCTGCCCGGGGCCCCCGGGGTGCCCAACCTGCACGAGCCGCCTGAGCCGTTTGCGCGGCCTGGACGGCCCGAGACGCCTCGGCTGCGCAGGCCGCCCGAGCCGCCCGAGCCGCCTGAGCGGCGTGAGCGGCTTGAGCTGCCTGAGCGGCCTGAGCCGCACGAGGAGCCCGGGCGGCCCGAGGAGCCCGAGGAATCCGAGCCGCCTGGGGGTTCCGGGCGGCCTCAGTGTGGCTCCGGGCTGAGGCCCGGAGGGCGCGAGCCTCGGCGTGCGGGGAACGGCAGGGCGGTCGGACATACCGCGCGTGTACCCCGGCGGACGGGGCGGGCCACGGGGGAGAACCGCCGGTACGCCCACACGGCCCTGCGGCCCGGCCCGCCCGGCGGGATGGTGCGAACCTTCGTATAAAGGGCTCATGGACGGGGCAGACGTACGGCGGCGCAGGTACGGCGACACGGGTGTGACAGCCGGGGCACGACGGCCAGCTGCGGCGGCCCGGGCGCGGCGGAGGTGACGGCATGCGGCACACGGCTCCGGAAGGCCGGGGGCCCGTCCGCTACGGACCCTCCGCGCCCGAGACCGGGCTGCCCGTCCTCCCCGAACTCGCCGCCGTGCTCGCCGCCTCGGCCGGGCAGCCGGCCGAGCCGCCCGGCGGCGGCCCGCGGCTGCGGGAGGCCGCCTGCGCCTACTGGCAGCGGCGAGGGCTGCGCACCCGGCCCGAGGAGGTGGCAGCGGCTCCCGGCGCCCAGCCGCTGCTGTTCGCGCTGATCGCCGCCTACGGCGGCGATGTGCTGATGCCCCGGCCCTGCCCCGCCTGGTGGACCCCGCAGGCGCGGCTCCTGGGCAGACCCGCCTACCATGTGCCCACCCCGGCCGAGTGCGGCGGCGTCCCCGACCCGTACGCCCTGCTGGAGACCGTGCGGCGGGTGCGCGCCGAGGGCGGCTCGCCGCGCCTGCTGCTGCTCTCCGTCGCCGACGACCCGACCGCCACCGTCGCCCCGCCGGAGACCGTCCGGGAGGCATGTGAGGCGGCCGTCGGCGAGGGCCTGCACATCATCAGCGACGAGACCTGGCGGGACACCCTCCACCGTCCGCACGACACCGTGCTGTTCAGCCCCGCCGAGATGTGGCCGGAGGAGGTCACCGTCATCAGCGACCTCGCCGGGGCGCTCGCCCCGGCGGCCTGGCCGGTCGCCGTCGCCCGGTTCCCGCACACCGGGCGGGCGGCCGCGCGCCGCGCCAGAACCCTCGACATCCTCACCGCGCTGGGGGCGGAGGCGGCGGGCCCGGTCGCGGCCGCCGCCGCGTACGCCCTCGGGGAACCGCCGCCGGTCGCCGAGAGGGCCGTACGCGCCGCCGCGCTGCACGCCCGGATCGCCGCCGCCGTGCACCGCGCCGTGCTCGGTTCCGGCGCGCTCGCCCGCCCGCCGCAGGCCGGCCGCCATCTCTACGCCGACCTCGGCCCGCTGCGCGCCCCGCTGGCGGAGCGGGGCGTCACCGACTGCATGGAGCTCGAGGAGTATCTGACGCGGCGGCTCGGCACGCCGGCGCCGGGCGGGCACCGGTTCGGGGACGAACTGGGCGCCCTGCGCGTGCGGCTGGCCACGGGGCCGCTGCTGGGAGTCAGTCACGACCAGCGGTGTGAATCCCTCACCACTCCGGCGCCACTGGAATTGCCGCACGTCGCAGACGCGTTGAGGATTCTCGCATCGGTCTTCGACGAGCTGAGCGACGAGCTGACCCGACGACACCGCGCCGGATGACCGGCGCCGCGTGAACGGCGTTGAACGGAGCCGCGATGACGGACCACGCGGAGCGTACGGAACCCCCGCATCGGCCGCGGCCGGAGCGGCCCGGGGGGCCGGGCGATGCGCCGCCGCCCCGCTCCCGCACCCGCCCGCTGTACGAGCTGCGCCGCTGGCCCCGTTCCTTCGCCGACCGGCTGACCGCGCCGCTGCCCGGTGTGCGGGCGCTTGCGCGCCTGGCCAGGGAGGGCGCCGTGCGTCCCGGAGCGGAGGGGCTGCGCGACACCCCGCTGCTGCCCTTCGCCCCCGGTCCGCTGCCGGCTGCGGACCCCTCCGGTCTCGCCGTCACCTGGGCGGGGCATGCCAGCTGGGTGCTGTCGATCGGCGGGCTGACCGTCCTGACCGACCCCGTCTGGTCGCGCCGCATCCTCGGCACCCCGGCCCGGCTCACGCCCGTCGGGGTGCCCTGGGAGGACCTGCCGCGCATCGACGCCGTGGTCATCAGCCACAACCACTTCGACCACCTGGACGCGCCCACGCTGCGGCGGCTCCCGCATGGCACGCCGGTGTTCGTCCCCGCAGGTCTGGGCCGCTGGTTCCGGCGCCGCCGCTACACCCGGGTGACGGAACTCGACTGGTGGGAGGGGGCCGAGCTGCCCGCGCCCGGCGGGCGCGGCGTGCGCTTCGACTTCGTGCCGGCCCACCACTGGTCCAAGCGGACCCTCACCGACACCTGCCGCTCCCTGTGGGGCGGCTGGGTGCTCACCGCCTTCTCGGGCCGCTCCGTGTACTTCGCGGGCGACACCGGCTACGGCCACTGGTTCAAGGAGATCGCACGCCGCCACCCCGGACTCGATGTGGCGCTGCTGCCGATCGGCGCGTATGAGCCGCGCTGGTGGCTCGGCGATGTGCACACCGACCCGGAGGAGGCGGTGCGCGCCTTCGAGGTCCTCGGGGCACGACACATGGCGCCCATGCACTGGGCGACCTTCGTGCTCTCCGCCGAGCCGGTGCTCGAACCCCTCACCCGCGTCCGCGCCGCCTGGTCCCGTACGGGCCGCCCGCGCGACGAGCTGTGGGACCTGCCGGTGGGAGGCTCGCGCACGCTGCCGTAGCGGCACGGCACGGCACGGCATGGCAGGGCACGGCCGAAGGCGTACGGGGGCCGGGACCTCGCCCCGGACCTGTGAGGGCGCGGCCCGGCGTCAGTCGCCGGGTTGCGGGCCGTCCGGCTGGAGGCTGCGCGGGCGTGGGTCCTCAGGGCCGCCATCCGGACCGTCGCCGCCGTCGCCGCCCGCTCCACGCAGCCGCCGCCACAGCGCCGGCGCCACGCTGACCAGCAGCGCAAGCGTGACCGCCGCCAGCACGCCCTGCCACGCCTCGTCGAAAAGGGAGCCGCCCAGAATCCCGATGAGCTGATAGGTCGCCGCCCACGCCAGACACGCCGGCACATCGCCCCGCACGAACGTCCGCAGCGGCATTCGGGCGAGCAGACACGCCAGCATCACCGGAATCCGCCCCGCGGGCACCAGCCGGGAGAGCACCAGCACCGTCACCCCGTGCTCCTGCAGCTTCCACTGCGCCTGCTCCAGGCGGTCGGGGGCGGCCCGACCCCGGAGCGCGGCCAGCCAACGCGAGCCGTTCCTCGAGCGGACGCCCCGCCCGCCGAGCCAGTAGAGCGCCACATCGCCGAGGAACGCCGCGAAAGCCGCCACCAGGAACACGAACAGCAGCGCCAGCGGGGACGTCTGATGGAACGCCACCACCGCCGCCGAACTCACCACCGCCCCCGTCGGCACCACCGGCACCAGCGAACCCAGCGCCACCAGCAGAAACAGAGAGGGATAGCCGACCGCCTGCTGAGTCGACTCCGGAGGCAGCCGCGTCACCGACTCCGACAGCTGGCCGAACCCCTCGGACACACTCCGGGACACGCCCCGGGCCAGATCGGAGAAGCGTGACGGGCTCACCGGACGGCCCCCGGCCGGAACCCCTCGCCATGCCCGAGCCGGTGGACGGTCACATCCGGCGCCAGCAGCGCCGCCTTGCGTACGAACTCCACACCCGGAGCGTGGAACTCGTGCGGCCGGACGCCGTCCATCCCGATCGGCCAGTACGTGCCGTAGTGCACCGGCACCGCGGCGCTCGGCCCCAGCGCCGCCAGCGCCTGCGCCGCGCGGGCCGCGTCCAGATGGCCGTGGCCCAGATAAGGCCCCCAGCCGCCCACCGGCAGCAGCGCCACGTCCACCGGGCCCACCTCCTTGGCCATCGTGTCGAAGAGCCCGGTGTCGCCCGCGAAGTACGTCCGCGCCTCCCCGTCGACGACATAGCCGAGCGCCGGCGAGCGGCGCGGCCCCACCGGCAGCCGCCGCCCGTCGTGCAGCGCGGGCACGGCACGCACCCGTACACCCCCGTCCACCGTCACCTCATCCCCCGGAGCCACCTCCGTGATCCGCAACCCGGCGCCTTCCACGAGCCGCCGCAGACCGGGCACGGCACGACAGGCCCCGCGCGGCACGATCAGCGCGGTGCCCGGGGCGAGCCGGGCGAGCGACGGCAGATGCAGATGGTCGGCGTGCAGATGGGACACCAGCACCGCCTCCGCCGCGGCCGCCCGCGGCGGCGGCAGCGCCCCGCGCCGTCTGCGCAGATGCGCCAGCCGCCGCACGAACAGCGGGTCCGTCAGCAGCCGGACCCCGGAGTCCTCGATGGTGCAGGTGGCATGGCCCCACCAGGTGATCTCCACCGGCACGAGCACGCCTCCTCGCCGTTGTGCCGAGCGCCGTCCGCGGCGGACGCCGTCTCCGGACCCCGTCCCGGCGCCCTTTCCTACGAGACTAGTGGCGCGACCGGCGGGCCTTGCCCTGTCGCGCCGCCCTGCAGGCTCCCCCACGGCCTCCGGCATGGGCGGGACCCCCACCCCCTGGGCCCTGCGGGCCCGGGATTGGCGCCCCCACGCTGCGTCGGCCAAGCCCCGGTAGCTCCGCTGCGAGGGCTTCCGGCCGCCCCTTGCGGTCTTCCCCGCAGCTCTTGGGGCGCGGGGCGCCCGAAGGCGCCGGACGACGTTGCTCGACGGGCAGACACTGCCGGACGCGGCACCAGGCGGATCCGGTGACGTCCGGGGCGGTTCGGCAGCGCCCGCGCCAGGGGCGCGGGGACTGCCGTGGCCGACCACGTCGTGTCCGCGCACACGACGGCCGGCCCATGCGCTCCCCGCGGACTGCCGAGCGCCCGCCCCTCCGGCTACAGCCCCGGCCGGCGCCGAGGCGGGCGGGACGCATCCGCCCGCCGCCCCGGGACCAGAGGGGCCCATGGCCGGCTACGACGGCTGCCGACCCACGGCGTCGGCGCGCGGCGGCCTCTCCCTACGTCCGCCGGCGGCGGTCGTCCGCGGTGGGCCCGAACATGCGAACGCGATGTCGGCCGCCCCTTACACCGCTCCACCGGATCACGGCCTCCGCTGTGCCAGGCTGGAGAGCGGCTGGCGGAGTACGGAGCCAGGAGCGCGCGGCGAGAGGCGGGGTGACGGCGGCGTGGGCGGCACGGGGCGATGGCGGACGGCGGGCAGGGCCCTGCTGCGCGTGACCCTGGTGTGGGCGGCGTCCACGGTCACCATGCTGGCGCTCGCCGGGCTGCTACCCGACTTCGAACTCCAGTCACCCGACGGCGACAGCATCACCCGGACCGCAGTCACCGCCGTCTGGGGCGCGGGCGCTTTCGGTCTGCTCACCGCGCTGGTGTGGCCGGTCGTCGTACGCGCGCTGCTGCTGGTGCCCGCCCTGGTCCTGGGCATGCTCGTCTTCTTCCTCAACGGATCCCTGCTGCTGATCGCCCTCTGGCTGATCCCGGACGGCCGCGGGGCCGCCGACCCGGAGACCGCGGTCGTCGTCGCGGCCGTGATGTCCGCCGTGGCCTCCGCCACCTCCACCGCCCTGGCCGTGCGCGACGACGACGCCTACCGCCGCAGGCTCTACCGGCTCGCCCACCGCCGCGACCGGCGGCGCGGCCTGAGCGGCGCGGAAGGCGACGGCGAGGAGCAGCCGCCCGGCACGGTCTTCGTCCAGCTCGACGGCGTCGGCTGCGAGGTGCTGCGGCGCGCCGCGGCCGACGGCGTGATGCCGACCGTCGCCGAGTGGCTGGACACCACGCATCGGCTCACCCCCTGGCACACGGACTGGTCCTCCCAGACCGGCGCCAGCCAGCTCGGCATACTGCACGGCACCACCTACGACGTGCCCGCCTTCCGCTGGTACGAGAAGGACCGCGGCCGGCTGATGGTGAGCAACCGGCCCGCCAGCGCGGGCGAACTCCAGCGCCGCGCCGTCGAACGCACAGGCGACGCCGGGCTGCTCGCCTCCGACGGGGCCAGCCGCGGCAACCTGTTCAGCGGCGGCGCCGACCAGCTCGCCCTGGTGCTCTCCGTGGCGGCGCGCCGCGGCCGGGCGAACCGCTCCCGCGCCGGCTACTTCGCCTACTTCTCCGACCCCGCCAACGCGGTCCGCACCGCGGTGTCCTTCGTCGCCGAGGTGCTCCGCGAGATCGGCCAGTCGACCCGGTCCCGGATGCGCGGCGACCGGCCCAGGGTCGGCCGCGGCGGGCTCTACCCCTTCATCCGGGCCTTCGCCACCGTCGTCGAACGCGATGTGGTGGTCGCCGCGGTGATGGGCGACATGCTCGCCGGGCGCAGCGCCGTCTACGCCGACCTCGTCGCCTATGACGAGGTGGCCCACCACTCCGGGCCGCACAGCAAGGACGCCTCGACGGTGCTGGAGCGCCTCGACCGGTCGCTCGCGCTGATCGCCAAGGTCGCCGAGCACGCGCCGCGCCGCTACCGGATCGTGGTGCTGTCCGACCACGGCCAGAGTCCCGGCGAGACCTTCGAAGCCGCGTACGGGCTGACGCTGAAGGATCTCGTACGGGCCGGCTGCGGACTGCCGGTGTCCCGGCGCGCCGAACGCTCCAAGAGCGGCGCGGAGGCGCGTGACGCTGCCCGGGACGCCCTGCGCAGCGCCCTGCACCGCACGGTCGACGAGGGCGCGGAGGAGGAGCCCCCCACCGGCTCGGAGCCCATGGTGCTCGCCTCCGGGAATCTGGCGCTGATCTCCTTCCCCGACACCGATGAGCGGCTTAGCCGCGAGCAGATCGACCGCCGCCACCCCGCGCTGCTGCGGACCCTGGCCAACCATCCGGGCATCGGGTTCCTGCTGGTGCGCAGCGAGAAGCACGGCTCGGTGGCGCTCGGGCGGGACGGCACGGCCACACCGCTGGCCGAACTCGCCGACGATATACCGCCCCTGACGGGTTTCGGGCGCGGATCGGCCGCCGCCGTACGCCGCACCGACGGCTTCCCGCATGTCGCCGACATCATGGTCAACTCGATGTACGACCCGGTTGCCGGCACGGTGCACGCCTTCGAGCCGCAGATCGGCTCGCACGGCGGTCTGGGCGGGGAGCAGTCCCATGCGTTCCTGCTGTCCCCGGCGGAGCTGTCCGCGCCGGTGGCGGACGGCGCGGAGCTGGTCGGCGCGGAGCAGCTGCACCGGGTGCTGCGCCGCTGGCTGGCGGAGGGCCGCGGGCCGGGGCACGGACCGCGGATACCCGCCGCGGGCACGGACGACGCCGGCGCCGCCGAGCCCTCGGCTCCCGCGCCGACGTCACCATAAGCCCGTCGCGGCGAGCGCGCCGCTCCGCCGCCGCGTCCGCTCCCGCGCGAACGCTCTGTGTTGCGCGGGCGACGGTGTGACGTCACCCTGTTAATGACCCATAAGCGACACACGCTCACTCTTCGCACTCGGGGCTCAGAGCCGAACGGGTGGCAGGTCGCGGTGAGGAGCTGGTCATGGACCACCAGTCCGCCTGCCGCTACACCTTGGACGTGCAGGCATCCATCGAGCGGATCCCCCAGATCCGGCGCATTCTCGCGGCGCATCTCCGATACTGGAGTCTCGACGCGCACATCGCGCCGGTCTGCCGCGCCGTCGACGAACTCGTCGGCAATGTCGTGCGGCATGTGACCGGCGACAAGAGCTGCGTCGTGGAACTCCGCTGGACCGGCCGCCATGTGATCGCCTCCGTCGCGGACACCGATCGCCGGATGCCCAAACTGACCAGTCCGCACCCGGCGAGGGGTGGGCTGGCCACGGTCGCCGCCCTCAGCGACAGCTGGGGGACGTGCGCCACCGCGACCGGCAAGGTGATCTGGTTCAGCAGACGCGTGAAGGCCGCTCAGCGGGTGCCGCGGTCCTCGCTCGTTCCGCTCGACGCCGTACGGGAGTTCAGGCCGCTGCCCGCGAAGCCGCTGCCCGCGGAGCCGGCCCCCGCGGAGCCGGCCTCCGCCGCGGCGGACCGCGTACTGGAGACGACAGTGGTCAACTGACCCGGTCCGCGAGGGATGTGACACCGGGTTTTGGACCGACGCGCGATCGTCAATACGATCCGCGGATGATCACAAGAAAACGGCTTGCGGCCGGGGTGTGCGGGCTGCTCGCCACCCTCGCCGTCGGGCTCTTCCCCTCCGGAGCGGCCGCCGACGCCGCCGATGCCGAACCCTCCTCGGGACCAGCGCCGAAGGTCGACCTCGTCCTCGACGTCAGCGGCTCCATGCGCACCCGCGACATCGACGGACAGAGCCGGATGGCCGCCGCGAAGCAGGCCTTCAACGAGGTGCTCGACGCCGTACCCGAAGAGGTGCGGCTCGGCATCCGCACGCTCGGCGCGAACTACCCGGGCGAGGACCGCAAGCTTGGCTGCAAGGACACCCGGCAGCTCTACCCGGTCGGACCGCTGGACCGCACCGAGGCGAAGACCGCCGTCGGCACGCTCGCTCCCACCGGCTGGACGCCGATCGGACCCGCGCTCCTCGGCGCGGCCGAGGACCTCGAGGGAGGCGACGGCACCCGGCGGATCGTGCTCATCACGGACGGCGAGGACACCTGCGCGCCGCTCGACCCGTGCGAAGTCGCCCGGGACATCGCCGCCAAGGGCATACATCTCGTCATCGACACGCTCGGGCTCGTCCCCGACGCCAAGACCCGCCGCCAGCTCACCTGCATCGCAGAGGCCACCGGCGGCACCTACACCTCCGTCCGGCACACCGACGAACTGTCCGGCAGGGTCAGCCAGCTCGTCGACCGCGCCGCCGACCCCGTGGTCACCCCCGTGGCCACTGAAGGCGCCGCCCAGTGCACGGACGCGCCGCAACTCCGCCCCGGTCTCTACACCGACCGCGAGGAGTTCGGCGAGCACCGCTGGTACCGGGTGGACGTCCCGCCCGGACGGGAGCTGCGCGCCTCCGTGAGCATCGCGGCGGACCGCGCCGTCGACGACGATTACGGAGTGCTGCTGCGGGCCGTGACCGTGCACGGCCGGGAGATCGTACGCGGCGCGGAGGCGGGCAACGGCCGCACCGACGTCATCTCCACCGGGCTGCGCTACCCGAAGCCGCCGCTCGACGACGAGGACGACGACGGCACGGGCGAACCGGCGGCGGAGACCGTCTGCCTCGAAGTCAGCAGCTCCTTCTCGGCCCCCGACGCGGTCAAGAAGACCCCGGGCCTGCCGGTCGAGCTGGCGATCGACCTGGTGGAAGGCCCCGACGAGGCGTCCGACGTCGCCGCCTTCGGCCTCGGCCGCGGCTGGTGGCCGCTCGCCGTCCTCGCCCTGGCCGGTCTGCTCACCGGACTGCTCTGGGGCTGGATCTCACGCTGGCGCGTCGCCGTCTGGAGGACCCACTGATGCGCGTGTTCACCCGCATGGCGGCACTGTCCCTCGCGGCGGCCGCGCTGCTGACCACCGCCGCACCCGCCCTGGCCGACGACGCCGAGCCCGCGGCCGGTCCGACGGAGGCGGGCACCTCCTTCCGTACCGCGACGACGGTCGAGCAGGGTCGGCCCGCCACCGCGCAGGGGTCCACGGGCGACTACCTCTACTGGTCCTTCCCCGCGGACGCCGGACAGCGCCCCGTGATCGAGGCTGAGGTCACGCTGCCCGAGGCCGCGAGCCGCCACGGCGCGGCGACCTGGCGGCTCGACGCCTACGACGGGCTGCGCCGCCACCAGCCCTGCAAATACGGCATGCCCAGCCGTACGGCCGCGCAGGACGCCTCCTCCGTCAAGCTGACCTGCACCCTGCGCACCGTGCGCTCCTGGGCGGACACCTGGTCGAACGAGCCGCTCCCCGGCACGTACTACATCCGTCTCACCGTCGCCCGGCTGCCCGAGGAGGACCTCGGGCAGCCGGTGACCGCCCGGATCGAGGCGACCTCTGCCGAACGCGGCGGCGCCTACGCGGTGGACGGCGTCCTCGGCGCGCCCCTCGTGCCCGGCGCCGGGACGGAAGGGGACGACGCCGCGGCGCCGGAGGGCGGCTGGTCCTCCGGATGGTGGACGGACCGGTGGATCTGGACGGCCGCGGGCGGTCTGGTCGCGGCGCTGGCGGGTGTCTGGGGTCACCGCCTGACCCGCGCCCGCGGCCGCCCGCCGCAGGCCCCGACCAGGGCCTGATCCCCTTCCCCGGGGGCGGAGCCCCCGGCCCCCACGCGGGGCTCCGCCCCCGGCTCCCACGCGGGGCTCCGCCCCCGGACCCCCGCGCCTCAATCGCCGGCGGGGCTTGGTGGTGCTGCTTGCGCGCCTCAAGCGTCGACGGGCTTGAGGCGCGGGCCCCGCGTCGGGGCCCCGTTCGGGAGTGGGCCCCTGACGCCGCGGGGCGTCAGGGGTACGCCGACGAGTGGGCGAGCAGGGCGGGTTCGCGCCGGCCCGGCAGTCGTCGCTCACGGCGCCCGCGTAGCAGCGGCCCCGCTCAGGGGGGCGTGTTCCGGCCGGAGGGAGCGGTTTCGGTGATGGCGATGTCCCGACCGCAGTACGACGGCCGCGTCGGCGGGGCGTGACGCGGGCGGGCAGATCAGCCGTGGGTCTCCCCGAGCAGCAGGGCGAGTGCCTCCTCCACGTCCATGCCGTCCGCCTCGCCGCCGGCCGGCACGACGCCGTAGGACCGGACCAGGAAGCTCCGCAGGGCCGCCGTGCCGAACCGGAGCAGCGCCACCCCTTCGGGGGAGCGCAGCTCCACCATGGTCTGGGCGGGTCCCCACGGCCAGATGTGCACATCGCCGGCGCCCGACGGGCTGCTCAGCCCGGACTCCAGCAGACTGCGGGCGAAGACCCAGGTCACGCCGGTGTCGGCGAGGGACGCCTCGGCCGGGAAGTCCATGCGCATCGCGTAAGGGTCCTCGGCGGTGTACCGCAGCCGCACCGGAATGGCGGGGCCGGTGTGCGGGGCGGCATCGTTGATGAGCCGGGCCGGGACCGACTGCGCGACGGTGGAGGACATCGACTCGCTCCTTTGGCTGCGGGCGTCCATGAGACAGGTCCACAGGGTGCGAACGGACCCTGTTCTCCTTACGACGCCGCCAAGGGCGGAGCGATTACAGGCGACCCATGAGTAGGTGATGTGATCTGCATCACTCGGCGAAGAAGCCCCGGCCGGCACGGGGGCCACCGGCCGGGGCGGTCTGTGTAGATGAAGCTTAAATCATCATGCTGTGGCCCCCTGCGCCGGGGGTGCGGCTACCGCTGCCCGCCTCTCGGCGCCACGGAGGCCAGCACGGACGGCAGCGGGTGCCAGTCGGCGGAGACGACGCTGGCGTGCCGGCCGGCCAGCAGAGAGACCCGGTCCCGGGCCTCGGCCTCCGTCGGCCGGACGGCGTCGATGGCGGGCGCTACGTTGTGGGCGGAGGTCATGACGACCAGATAGCGGTTCCGGTCGTACCAGGCGGTGTCGATCGAGCCTCCCGCGTATGCGTTCGCGTCGCCGTCGAAGACGACGAACCAGGGGCGCAGCCCGGCGTCCGCGTACCGCGCGCGCGGATCGCCCGAGGCGGCTCCGTGCACCGCCGGGAACGCGGCCGCCTCGCCGAGTCGGCCCGCCGCCTTCAGGGAACGCAGATGCATGGCGTACTCGCGGTCGGTCCACAGTGAGTCGAAGGGGTTCCGCTCCTCGAGCGTTCCGGGGATCAGCTCGACGACGAACCTGCCCGCCATCGCCGAGCGGCTCGGCCAGCTGTCCGCCCGGACCGCTGTGTCCAGGTCGGGATGGCCGCCGGCCAGATCGGCCGGGCGGAAGAGGGCGTCGCCCAGGCGGGCGGTGAGCAGCGCGTCGAGCGCGGCGGGGCCGCGCCCGCGCTTCCCCTGGAAGCCGTCCTTCATCTCGATCTTGATGAGAATCGGACGGTGGCCGGGGTTGGCGTCGTGCCAGGCCCGCATGTCGGCGAGGCAGCCGCCGAGGTCCTGGTTCCTAGCCCGGGTGCGCAACTGGTCCGCGTGGGCGGCGTTCTCGCAGTTGTTGTCGTTGCCGAAGGGGTTGCTGTGCGAGACGCGCCATGAACGGCCCAGCCCATTGGTCCACACGTCGAGTTCGAGCATGCCGGCGCCCGAGTCGAGGGCGTCGGCGAAGTATCCGAACTTGTCCTTCTCATACGCGTTGTGGACGCCCACCCAGGTCGATGCGGCGTAACTCGCTTCGCCGGCGTGCGCGGTGCGGGGCGCGGCGGTCGCCTGGGCGGGTGTGAGCGCGGCCGCGAGCAGTCCGGTCGCGGCGGCTGCGGTCGCGGCGGCGCGCGAGAGCTTCCCCATGGGTCCCCTGTCTGTACGTCGATGGGATGCGGGTGCCTTGAGGTGGTCATGTCTCCCCCAAGTCGGCTGCATCGTAGGGGAGTTGAGTGAACAAGGGGAGACAGGGGCCAGCCGTCCGCGGGCACGGTCGACACGGCGCGGGCGCCGATGCGGTCGACGCGGTGCGGGCGCGGCGAGGCAGCGCCCTCCGGCGTGCGGGGAGGTGCGGCGCGGGCGACGATGGGCCCATGCTGTTCGCCCGCCTCGCCGAGGTCTCGCGCGAGGTCGCCGCCGCCCCGGCCAGATCGCGGAAGACCGCCGCGCTGGCCCGGCTGTTCGCCGTGGCCGGGCCGGAGGAAGCACCCCTGGTCATCTCGTATCTCGCCGGGCGTGTGCCGCAGGGCCGCATCGGCGTCGGCTGGAGCACCCTCAACGAGCCCGTCCCGCCCGCCGCCGCTCCCTCGCTGACCGTCACCGAGGTGGACACCGCCCTCGACGCCCTCTCCCGGGTCTCCGGACCCGGCGCGCAGCGCGAGCGCAGAAGGCTGATCGACCGGCTCATGGGCGCGGCGACCGAGGAGGAACAGCGCTTTCTGCACCGGCTGCTCACCGGGGAGGTGCGCCAGGGCGCCCTGGACGCCATCGCCCTGGAGGCCGTCGCCCGGGCCGCCGGGGCCCCGCCGGACGAGGTGCGGCGAGCCGTGATGCTGGAGGGCTCGCTGCCCCGCGTCGCCCGGGCCGTCCTCGCCGAGGGGCCGGGGGCGCTCGGCCGGTTCCGGCTGCGGGTGGGCACCCCGGTGCAGCCGATGCTGGCCCACACCGCCGCCTCCGTCGACGACGCCGTGCGCACCCTCGACGCCGCCTGCGCCGTCGAGGAGAAGCTCGACGGCATCCGCGTCCAGGTCCACGTCTCCGGCCGCGAGGTGCGGATCTACACCCGCTCGCTCGACGACATCACCGAACGGCTGCCGGACGTCCGCGCCGCCGCTGCCGGGCTGGCGGGGGACCGGTTCATCCTGGACGGCGAGGTGATCGCCCTCGACGCCGCCGGGCGGCCCGTGGCATTCCAGGACGTCGCCTCCCGGGTGGGCTCCCGCGCCGACGTGGTCGCGGCCCATGCCGCGCTGCCGCTCTCGCCGGTGTTCTTCGACGTGCTCGCCGCGGAGGGCGAGCCCGTGCTCGACCTCCCGGGCGGCGAGCGCCACACCGTGCTGGCTCGGCTCGTCCCCGAGCCGATGCGGGTGCGCCGCGCCGTCGTCGACGACCCCGTGTCCGGGGAGCAGATCGCCGCCGCCGAGGAGTTCTTCGCCGAGACGCTGCGCCGCGGCCATGAAGGCGTCCTGGTGAAGTCGCTGGCCGCCCCCTACAGCGCCGGCCGCCGCGGCCGCTCCTGGCTGAAGGTCAAACCCGTGCACACCCTCGATCTGGTGATCCTCGCCGCCGAATGGGGGCACGGCAGACGCACCGGGCTGCTGTCCAACCTCCACCTCGGGGCCCGCGCCGCCGACGGCGGCTTCGTCATGCTCGGCAAGACGTTCAAGGGGCTCACGGACGAGATGCTGAGCTGGCAGACCGAACGGCTGCGGGAACTCGCCCTCGACGACGACGGATTCACCGTGACCGTACGCCCGGAGCTCGTCGTGGAGATCGCCTACGACGGCGTCCAGCGCTCCCCGCGCTACCCGGCGGGCGTCACCCTGCGCTTCGCCCGCGTGCTGCGCCACCGCCCCGACAAGCCGGCAGCCGACGCCGACACCGTCGAACAGGTCCTCGCCGCACGCAGGAGCGCCTGAAGACGGCAGGGCGGCGCCCGCCCTATGGTGGCTGCCACCGCCGCAGTCCGCCCCGTTTCAGGAAGGGATGCCGCCCATGCCCACCGAGCCCTTGTCGCAGAAGGAGATCGAGGACCGGCTGCGGGAGCTTCCCGGCTGGTCCCTGGAAGGCGACCGGATCACGCGCTCGTACCGACTCGGAAGCCACTTCGCGGCGGCCGCGATGGCCGTGCACATCGCCCGGATCCAGGACGAGCTGAACCACCACTCGGATCTCACCCTCGGCTACGACACCCTGGGCCTGTCCGTCCACACCCATGACGCGGGCGGCGCGGTCACCGCGAAGGACTTCGCCCTGGCCGAACGCGTCGAACAGATCGCCTCCGGCCACGGCGCGTCCTAGCCCGCCGCCCCTGCGGGGGGCGCAGGGCCACCGTCCCGGCCCCGCGCCGACAGCGGCCCCGCCGGGCCGCGCCGCCCCGGGGGCGCGGAAGCCGGGCCTGAGACGCGCCCCCGTGGCGGCCCCACCCGCCCCCGCAGGGAACAGGGCGCGACCCCCCGCTGCACAGGGTTCACACGCCCCAGGCGCCCGCGCGCGCCGCATCCTCCGCGAACGCCGTGAAGTCCTTCGGCTCACGGCCCAGCACCCGCTTCACATCGTCCGTCAGGGACGCGTTGTGCCCGTCCAGGAGCGAGGTGAACAGGTCCGCGACCCAGCGGGCCTCCGCCTCCGGGAAGCCGTATGCGCCGAGCACAGCCGCGTACTCCTCACCGGACACCGGCCGATACCGCACCGTGCGGCCCGTCGCGCGGGCCAGCTCCTCCGCGGCCTCGGCGAAGCCGACCAGCCGAGGCCCCGTCAGCTCCAGGGTCTCGCCGGCGAACGCATCCCCGGTGAGCGCCGCGACCACCACATCCGCCAGATCGTCGGCGTCCACGAACGGCTCGGCCGCCTCCCCGGCCGGGAAGGCGAACTCGCCCGCTCGCACCCCCTCGTACATCAGCCCCTCGCTGAAGTTCTGCGCGAAGAAGCTGCCCCGCACCACGGTCAGCGGCACCCCCGACTCCCGCAGCGCGGACTCCGCCGCGGCCGCCTCCGGCTCGCCCCGGCCCGAGAGCAGCACCAGCCTGCCCACCCCGGCCCGCTCCGCCAGCCGTCCGAAGGTCCGCATCGCCCCGTCCGCGCCGGGGGCGGCGAGATCCGGGTAGTAGGCGACATAGGCGGCGTCCGCGTCCCGCAGCGCCGCCGCCCATGTGGAGTCGTCCTCCCAGTCGAA
Organism: Streptomyces sp. MUM 178J; assembly: GCF_022414575.1. Classification (GTDB taxonomy): domain Bacteria; phylum Actinomycetota; class Actinomycetes; order Streptomycetales; family Streptomycetaceae; genus Streptomyces; species Streptomyces chengmaiensis. The sequence continues at coordinate 123,086 of NZ_JADWYQ010000004.1, forward strand.
GCGGACCTCACCGCGGCGCGATCCGGCCCGCACCGTGAGCCCGAGCGCCCTGAGCCGGTCCGTCACCCGGCGGCCGGTCTTCCCCGTCGCCGCGGTCACCAGCGCCGTGGTGTTCTGCATCTGTGTCAGATTCTCTGCCATGCCCCCAGGTTCCGTCGGCGCGTCTGGACTCTCCATGCTCCACAGGCTCGGTTCCATACGTGTACGTCTACGATGACGGTCATGGACGCACTCGCCGGACTGCTCGACGGTCCCCGCGCCCGGGGCGCGTTTCTGCTGCGCATGGTCATGGCCCCGCCCTGGTCCGTGCGGGTCGAGGACCGGGCGCCGCTCTGTCTGATGTGCGTGGACCGCGGCGAGGCCTGGGTGGTCCCCGACACCGGCTCCCCCGTCCTGCTGCGCCCCGGCGATCTGGCCATCGCCCGCGGACCGGCCCCGTACACCGTCGCCGACGCACCGGACACCCCGCCGCGGGCGGTCATCGGGCCCGGCGGAAGCTGCCATACGCTCCGGGGGGAACCGCTCGCCACCTCCATGGACCTGGGAGTGCGCACCTGGGGCAACGCCCCCGACGGCCCTGCGAGCATGCTGATCGGCGCCTACCAGATGCCCGGGGAAGTGGGCGGACGCCTGCTGGACGCGCTGCCGGAACTGCTGTGGCTGCCGGGCGACTCCTGGTCGTGCCCGCTGCTGCCGGTCCTCGACGAGGCGATCAGCCGCGACGAGCCCGGCCAGAGCGTGGTACTCGACCGCATCCTCGACCTGCTGCTGATCGCCGCCCTGCGCGCCTGGTTCTCCCGGCCCGACGCCCGGGCCCCGGCCTGGTACCGGGCGCTGGGCGACCCGGTCGTGGGCCGCGCCCTGCGGCTCCTCCAGGACGATCCGGCCCACCCATGGACCGTGGCCTCGCTCGCGGCCGCAAGCGGCGTGTCCCGCGCCGGGCTGGCCCGCAGGTTCACCGAACTGGTCGGCGAGCCCCCGATGGCGTACCTCACCGGCTGGCGGCTCGCGATCGCCGCCGACCTGCTCCGCGAGACTGACGCCACCGTGGACGCCGTGGCCAGGAAGGTGGGCTACAGCGGCGCGTTCGCCCTCAGCGCGGCCTTCAAGCGGGTACGCGGCATCAGCCCGCAGGAGCACCGGACCGGAAGCCGCCGACCGGTCGCATCCGGCCAGGGTTTGCCGGAACCGCAACAACGGTCGCGCTGACCCCGGCTCCGCGCAACCCTGAGTCCATGACCCGCAACCACCACGACACCACCCGGATCGACTGGGCCGAGATGGCCCCGATGCTCGAGCGCGGCGCCGAACTGGGCGTCCCCCTCTACCGTCAGGCCGCGGCCTGGCTCGGCGAGCTCACGCCGCCCGCCACGGTGCGCCGCATCCTGGACGTCGGCAGCGGCCCGGGCGTGCTGACCACGCTGCTCGCCCAGACGTTCCCGTATGCGGACGTCGTCGCCGTCGACGCCGCTTCGCCCCTCCTCGAACGCGCCCGCGCACGGGCCGAGCGCCTCGGACTCGCCGACCGTGTGCAGACCGTGTGCGCCGAACTCCCGGGCGACGTCGGCACACTGGGCGAGGCCGACCTGATCTGGGCCGGCAACGCGCTCCACCACATCGGGGACCAGCGCGCCGCCCTGGCGGGCTTCGCCCGGCTGCTGCGCCCCGGCGGTCTGGTCGCACTCGTCGAGGGCGGGCTCACGGAGCGCCATCTGCCCAGGGACATCGGCCTCGGCCGGCCCGGCCTGGAGAGCAGAGTGGAGGCCGCGCGGGCCGAGTGGTTCACCGAGATGCGCGCCGAACTGCCCGGGGCCGTACGGGAGACCGAGGACTGGCAGGCGCTGCTGGCCGCTGTCGGTCTCACGCCCGGCGGGGCCCGCTCCTTCCTGCTCGACATCCCCGCCCCCGTGACCCCTGCCGTGCGCGAGCATCTGCACACCGTCTTCACTCGGACCCGCGACGCGTTGGAGGGGCGGCTGGCCGACGACGACACCGCCGTGCTCGACCGGCTGCTGGACCCCGAGGACCCGCAGGGACTCGCCCGGCGGCCCGACGTGTATCTGCTCGCCGCCCACACGGTGCACACCGCCCGCCGGGGGTGAGCCGGACCTCGGTGCGGACGGCTACTGATAAAAGGGGTGAATTCCACATACGTTGTGGCGTATGCCGTCCTCGATCCATCTCAAGCGGCTCCTCGTCGGACGCCCGCTCGACAGCGCGCGCCTGGGGGAGACCCTTCTCCCCAAGCGGCTCGCACTGCCGATCTTCTGCAGCGACCCGCTCTCGTCCGTGGCGTACGCGACGGAGGAGATCCTGCTGATCCTCGCCCTCGGCGGGGTCGCACTGCTCAATCTGGCCTGGTACGCGGCGGCGGCCATCGTCTTTCTGCTGATCGTGGTGGTCGCCTCCTACCGGCAGACCTGCCGTGCCTATCCGGGCGGCGGCGGGGCATATGCCGTCAGCAGGGAGAACCTGGGCCCCAACGCGGCTCTGACCGCCGCAAGCGCACTGCTGATCGACTATGTGCTCACGGTCGCCGTCTCCGTGGTCTCCGGCGTCGCCGCCGTCACCTCCGCCGTCCCGGCGCTCGCCGGCCACAAGGTGGCGCTGTCCGTCGGCTTCGTGGTTCTGCTGACCCTGATGAATCTGCGCGGTGTCCGGGAGTCGGGGCGCGTCTTCGCCGTTCCCACCTACGGCTTCATCGCCGCGATCTATCTGATGTTCGCGGTGGCGGTCTTCCGGCTGGCCACCGGGGCCGTGATCCGCGCGGAGTCCGCGGATCTGCCCATCCGAGCGGAGGGCGACTACACCGGGATCGCCCTTGTGCTGCTGGTCATGCGGGCCTTCGCCTCCGGCTGTACGGCGCTGACGGGCGTCGAGGTCATCAGCAACGGCGTCCCCGCCTTCCGCAAGCCCAAGAGCCGCAACGCGGCCAACACCCTCGCGGTCATGGGGCTGCTCTCGGTGACCATGTTCGGCGGGATCACCGCCCTCGCCATGGCGTACGACGTCCATGTGGCCGCCGATCCCGCCGAATTGGGCCTGGCTCCCGACGCTGCCATGTCCACCGCCCTGGCCCAGATCGGCCGCGCCACCTTCGGGGATGCGCATCTGCTGTTCTATCTGCTGCAGGCGTTCACCGTGGGAGTGCTGGTCCTCGCCGCCAACACGGCGTTCAACGGCTTCCCGATGCTCGCCTCGTTCCTGGCCCGCGACCGCTATCTCCCGCGCCAGCTCCGCAATCGCGGCGACCGGCTCGTCTACTCCAACGGCGTTGTCGTACTGGCCCTTGCCGCCATCGGTCTGATCGTATTCTTCGACGCCTCGCTCACCCGGCTGATCCAGCTGTACATCGTCGGCGTGTTCGTCTCCTTCACGCTCTCGCAGGCCGGGATGGTGCGGCACTGGCGCGCGGCGCTGCGGGAGCGCGTACCGGCCGCCCGGCGGGCGCGGATGCGGCGGTCGATGGCCGTCAACGCGGTCGGCGCCTCCCTCACCGCGCTGGTGCTGGTGATCGTGGTGGTCACCAAGTTCACGCACGGGGCGTGGCTCGCGGTCGTCGCCATGCTGCTGCTGTTCGTCGGGATGAAGGCAGTGCGACGCCACTATGTGCAGGTCGCCGCAGGGGTGGCGGTGCCGGAGGACCGGCGGCTGCGCCCCCCGGCCCGGCACCGCATGATGGTGCTCGTCGCCGATCTGCACGCCCCGACGCTGCGGGCCCTGGAAGTGGGCATGGCGATGCGGCCGTCGACGATCGAGGCGGTCACGGTCGGCTCGGACCCGGACGAGCTGAGGCGGCTGCAGGAGCAGTGGACCGAACACGCGCCCGAGGTGGCGCTGACCGTCCTGCACTCCCCGTACCGGGAGCTGATCGCACCGGTGCTGCGGCACATCAGGGAGGCCGTCGAGTCGGATCCGGACGCCCTGGTCTCCGTCGTCATCCCGGAGTACGTCGTCCGGCACTGGTGGGAGCAGCCGCTGCACAACCAGAGTGCGCTTCGGCTGAAGGCGCGGCTGCTCTTCCACCCGTCCGTCGTCGTGATCGACGTCCCCTACCGGCTCCCGGCGCCGTCCGGGGCCGAGGCCGGCCCCGGCGGGGGAGTCTCCCGCTGAACCGGGTGCCGCCCATACGGCCTGCACGGGCTCATACGGCCCGTCCTGCCGGCTTATACCAGGTCAAACGCCGCCGGGTCCGGACCGAGCCGCCTGCCCTCGTCCAGCGCGGCGAACACCGCCATGTCGTCGGCGTCCAGCTCGAAGCCGAACAGATCGATGTTCTCCGCGATCCGGGACGGCGTCACGGACTTCGGGATCACCACGTTCCCGAGCTGGAGGTGCCAGCGCAGCACGACCTGGGCCGGCGTCCTGCCGTGCTTCTGCGCCACCGCGACGATGGCCGGCACCTCCAGCAGACCCCTGCCCTGCCCGAGCGGGGACCAGGCCTCGGTCCTGATGCCGTGCTCGGCGTGGAAAGCGCGCAGCCCGGACTGCTGGAGCTGCGGATGCAACTCGACCTGGTTCACCGCGGGGACGACGGAGGTCTCGCCGATCAGCCGCTCCAGGTGCTCCGGAAGGAAGTTGGAGACGCCGATGGCCCTGGCCCGCCCGTCGGCGTGGATCTTCTCCAGCGCCCGGTAGGTGTCCACGTACAGATCTCTGGACGGGAGAGGCCAGTGGATCAGGTAGAGGTCGACATGGTCGAGGCCCAGCCTCTCCAGCGAGGCGTCGAAGGCCCTCAGCGTGGTGTCGTAGCCCTGAGCGTCGTTCCAGACCTTGGTGGTGATGAAGAGGTCCTCGCGGGGCAGCCCGGAGTCGGCGACGGCACGGCCGGCGCCCTTCTCGTTCCCGTAGATCGCGGCGGTGTCGACGCTGCGGTAGCCGGCCCGCAGCGCCGTGCCCACCGCCTGCGCCGCCTCGTCGTCCGGCACCTGCCAGACGCCGTAGCCGAGCTGCGGCATCGCACCGCCGTGGTTGAGCCTGAGAGAGGGGACCTTGCTCACGAGCGGTCGAGTCCTAACGTCGTCGGTTGTCACATGCCTGCTCAACGATGGCATACGGGGGCGCATTCCCGTACGAAGCGATCTTTCGTCGCGGTCCTGTGCGCTCCCGCACCGCGTCCGGGCCGGCCCTACCCGTAGAGGGCGTCCACCTCGGCCGCGTACGCCGCCTCGATCGCCTTCCGCTTGAGTTTCAGCGAGGGAGTCAGCAGCCCGTGCTCCTCGGTGAACGGATGGGCCAGTATGCGGAAAGTGCGGATCGACTCGGCCTGTGACACCAGGGTGTTGGCCGTCACCACCGCGCGCCGGATCTCGTTCTCCAGATCGGGGTCGCGCACCATCGCGGGGGGCGGCAGCGGCGCCCTGTGCTGCATGGCCAGCCAGTGCTCGACGGCGTCCTGGTCGAGCGTCACCAGCGCGGCGACGAACGGCCGGTCGTTGCCGACGACGATGCACTGGGCCACCAGCGGATGGGAACGCACCCGCGCCTCCAGGCCCGCGGGCGAGACGCTCTTGCCGCCCGACGTCACCAGGATCTCCTTCTTCCGCCCGGTGATGGTCAGATAGCCGTCCTCGTCGAGCGTTCCGAGATCGCCGGTCGCCAGCCAGCCGTCCCGCAGCACCGCATCGGTGGCCTTGGAGTCGTTGAGATACCCGGAGAAGATCTGCGGGCCCCGCAGCCACACCTCGCCGTCCTCCGCGATGTGCACCGTCGTGCCCGGGACCGGCAGGCCCACCGTGCCGTAGCGGGTCCGCTCCGGCGGGTTCGCCGTCGCCGCCGCGGTCGACTCCGTCAGTCCGTACCCCTCGAAGACCGTCACGCCCGCGCCCTCGAAGAACAGCCCCAGCCGGCGGCTCAACCCGGATCCGCCGGACATCGCGTGGCGCACCCGGCCGCCCATCGCCTCGCGCACCCGGCCGTAGACCAGCTTCTCGAAGAACTGGTGCTGCACCCGCAGCGCGGCCGAGGGGCCGGGTCCCAGCCCGAACGCCCGCGCCTCCAGCGCCTCCGCGTACTTCACCGCCACATCGACCGCCTTGTCGAACGCGCCCGCCTTCCCCTCGGCCTCGGCGGCACGCCGGGCGGCGTGGAAGACCCTCTCGAAGACGTACGGCACGGCCAGGATGAACGTCGGCCGGAACGCGGCCAGATCGGGCAGCAGCGCGGCCGCCTGGAGCACCGGCTGATGACCCAGCTTGACCCGGCCGAGGATCGCCGCCACCCCCACCATCCGGCCGAAGACATGCGCCAGCGGCAGAAACAGCAGCGTCGCCGGCGCTTCGCCCGGTCTGGTGTGGAACACCGGCTCCCAGCGGCGGATCAGGGTGTCCGTCTCGAACATGAAGTTCGCATGGGTGAGCACACAGCCCTTGGGCCTGCCCGTGGTCCCCGAGGTGTAGATGACCGTGGCGATCGAATCGGGTGTCACCGCGCGCCGGTGCCGGTGCACCACCTCGTCGTCGATGTGCGCGCCCGCCGCGGACAACTCGGCCACCGCCCCCGCGTCAACCTGCCACAGCCGCTGCAGCCGCGGCAGCCGGTCCACCACGGAGCCGACAGTCATCGCATGGTCCTCGTGCTCCACCACGCACGCCGTCACCCCGGCGTCATGCAGGATCCAGTAGACCTGTTCGGCGGAGGAGGTCGGGTACACCGGCACCGGCTGCGCGCCCACCGTCCACAGTGCGAAGTCGAAGAGCGTCCACTCGTAGCGCGTACGGCACATCAGGGCCACCCGGTCGCCGAACCGCACCCCCTGCGCCAGCAGCCCCTTGGCCAGCGCCAGGACCTCGTCGCGGAACTCGGCGGAGGTCATCTCGTGCCAGCGGCCGTCCGCGCCCTTGCGCCCGAGAGCGACATGCCCGGGATCGTCGAGGGCGTGGTCAAACACCGCATCCGCCAGTCCCCCGACCCAGGGAGCCGCGGCCAGGGGTGGGACAGTGAACTCGCGCAATGGCTGCTCCTCGTGGCGCTCCCCGCACAGCGCCGCGACCGTACCCCAGTCGACGGAGACGGGGGAGAGCCCGGGCGAAGTGTGGACGAATGGCGTCGGTACAGGTCAGCGGCTGATGGGCCACCGCAGAGTGGACGTCTTCACGGACGTCTTCATGGACGTTCTTACCGAGGAGTCAGTTCGCCTCGGGCCGATCTCCACCGAATCTGTACCGCCTGAACACCCGCGCTCTACGGGCGGGCGTCCCCCGGCGCGGACCCGGCCGCCCCGCGGTGCAGCCGGTCGCCGCTCGCCAGAATCGCCGCGGCGAGCGCGTCCGCCGCCTCCCGCGACTGCGCCGCGGGGCCGTGGCGGCGGCCGTGCTGCAGGACGAAGTCCACCGCGCCCAGCTCCGGAAGGCCGGCCCGCTCGGGAACCTCGACCAGGCCCGGCGGAATCAGCCCCCGGGTGTGCGCCATCACGCCCAGCCGCGCGCGGGCGGCGGCGACCAGCCCGCTGAGGCTGCCGCTCGTACAGGCGATCCGCCAGGTGCGGCCATGGCGCTCCAGCACCTGAAGGGCGCGGGCGCGGGTGACCGCCGGCGGCGGGAAGAGGATCAGCGGCACCGGGCGGTCCTGCTCGACGCGCAAGCCGTCCGCGGCGATCCAGACCATGCGGTCGCGCCAGACCAGCCGTCCCGCGCCGCCGCCTTCCCGCTGCGCACCGCCCTTGGCGAGCACCAGATCGAGGCGGCCCGCCGCCAGCCGCTCGTGCAGCGTCCCGGACAGCTCGACGGTCAGCTCCAGGTCCACCTCGGGATGATCCTGCCGGAAGGACTCCAGGATCTCCGGCAGCCGCGTCAGCACGAAGTCCTCCGACGCTCCGAACCGGAGCCTGCCGCGCAGACGCGTCCCGGTGAAGTACGCGGAGGCCCGCTCGTGCGCGGCCAGGATCGTACGGGCGAAGCCGAGCATCGCCTCCCCGTCCTCCGTCAGCTCCACGCTGTGGGTGTCCCGCGTGAAGAGCCGGCGGCCCGCCGCTTCCTCCAGTCGGCGCACATGCTGGCTCACCGTCGACTGGCGCACCCCGAGACGGCGCGCGGCCTGTGTGAAGCTCAGGGTCTGGGCGACGGCGAGAAAAGTGCGCAGCTGAACGGGGTCGTACACGCCTCAAGCGTAGGCCTTCATCGCACATCGTGATGACAGTGAGCACGGCATACGGGATTCCCGATCTCCCTCCCGTGGCGGATCATGGGAACGCACGTCCGGAACCGCCGGACCCGAGAGCAAGCGAGCACGATGAGCCGCCGCCCCGCCCCGCGTCTGCGTCGGCCGCCGTCCTGGCTGCCGCTCGACCCCTATCTGCTGGCGCTGCTCGGCACGGTGGGCCTGGCGGCGCTGCTGCCCGCCTCGGGCGCGGCCGCCGACGCCGTCGGCGACGCCTCGACCGGCGCGATCGCACTGCTGTTCTTCCTCTATGGAGCGCGGCTGTCCACCCGCGAGGCGCTGGACGGGCTGCGGCACTGGAGGCTCCATGTCACCGTCCTCGCCGCCACCTTCCTGGTCTTCCCGCTGCTCGGCCTTGCGGCCCGCGGGCTTCAGCCCCACGTCCTCACCCCGGACCTCTACAGCGGGTTCCTCTTCCTGTGCCTGGTGCCGTCCACCATCCAGTCCTCCATCGCCTTCACCTCGATCGCCCGCGGCAACGTCCCCGCGGCGATCTGCGCCGGCTCCTTCTCCAGCCTGGTCGGCATCCTCCTCACCCCGCTGCTCGCCGCCGCGCTGATCGGCGGCGCCGCAGGCGGGTTCTCCGTGGACTCGGCTCTGGGGATCGTGCTCCAGCTCCTCGTGCCGTTCCTGGCGGGGCAGCTGCTCCGTCGGCAGATCGGCGGCCGGCTCGCACGGCACCGGAAGGCGCTCGGATACGTCGACCGGGGCGCGATACTCCTCGTCGTCTACACGGCCTTCAGCGAAGGCATGGTCTCGGGGGTCTGGAACCAGGTCACCTGGCCCCGGCTGGGCGCGCTGCTCGGCGTGGAGGCGCTGCTCCTCGCCGTGATGCTCGCGCTGACCTGGTACGGCGCGGGGCGGCTCGGCTTCCCCCGCGAGGACCGGATCGCGATCCAGTTCGCGGGCTCGAAGAAGAGCCTGGCGGCGGGCCTGCCGATGGCGAGCGTGCTCTTCGGGACGCAGGCGAGCCTGGCGGTGCTGCCCCTGATGCTCTTCCACCAGATGCAGCTGATGGTCTGCGCCGTCATCGCCACCCGTCGTGCCCGGTCCTTCACGGAGCAGGACCCCGCGCCCCCCGGTGCGCCGTTCCCGCGGCGCGGTGCGACTGGCAAGATCGTCGAGTGACAACGCATCCGACGCATCCGACCCCGGCCCCTGCTCCGGCCCCGCACCCGATACGGCCCTTCGCCGAGCGTCCCTGCACCGTCGTCGTCTGCCGGGGCTGCTGCTGCGGCAGTCCGCGCAAGCACCCGGGAGCCGACCATGAAGGCCAGCTGGCCCGGCTGAGGGACGCCGCGGACGCCTCAGGCGGGCGGATGGCGGTGCGCACCAGTGAGTGCCTCGGCCCCTGCGGACAGGCGAACGTCATCGTGGTCCAGCCGTCAGCCGAGGGCCGCCGCCGCGGTGCGCGGGCCGCCTGGTTCGGCTGGGTGCTGGACGAGGGCGCGACGGACGACATCCTTGCCTGGGCGGCGGCGGGCGGCCCCGGCGTCGCCGAACCCTCGCCGGCACTGGAGCTCCAGCGGGTCCCCGCACCGCTCCCGCCGAGCCGCCGGCCGCGCGTGTAAGCCCCGGTCAGCCTTCGCGCGCCGAGGAGCCCAGGGCGATCCGCTCCTCGCCCGCGTACACGTTCATCTGCGACCCGCGGAGAAAGCCGACCAGCGTCAGACCGCTCTCCGCGGCCAGGTCCACGGCGAGCGAGGACGGCGCGGACACCGCCGCGAGCAGTGGAACCCCCGCCATCACCGCTTTCTGCGCAAGCTCGAACGAGGCTCGCCCGGACACCAGCAGAATCGCCCGGGACAGCGGCAGCCGGCCGTCCCGGAGAGCGCGCCCGACCAGCTTGTCCACCGCGTTGTGCCGGCCCACGTCCTCCCGCACGTCCAGCAGTTCACCCGTCTGGGAGAAGAGCGCGGCCGCGTGCAGCCCCCCGGTCCGGTCGAACACCCGCTGGGCCGCCCGCAGCCTGCCGGGCAGCTCGGCGAGCAGCGTCGGCGAGACCCGCAGCGGCGGGACGTCGGCGACGGGGAAACGGGCGACGGTGCGCACCGCGTCCATGCTGGCCTTCCCGCACAGCCCGCACGAGGACGACGTGTACACGTTCCGCTCGAGCCCCGTCTCCGGCACGGGCACGCCGGGGGCGAGCTGCACATCCACCACGTTGTAGGTGTTCACCCCCTCGTCGACGGCCCCGGCGCAGTACACGATCGAGCGGACTTCGTCCGCCGAGCCGATCACGCCCTCACTGACCAGGAAGCCGGCCGCGAGAGCGAAGTCGTCGCCCGGGGTGCGCATGGTGACGGCCAGCGGTCTGCCGTTCAGCCGGATCTCCAGGGGCTCCTCGGCTGCCAGAGTGTCGGGGCGGGCGGTGACGGCGCCGTCCCGGATGCGGAGCGTGCGTCGGCGCTCGGTGACCCGTCCCATGGTGTGTGAACTCCGTCCCGGCTGCTGCGGCTGTGCTGGCGGTCGTGTGTGCCGTTCATTCTCCTGTATGGAGGGAGCGTCCCTGTTCGGCCGTGGAGGCCGGCGGCCGCGTCTCCGTTCGGCCATTGGGGGCCTGAGGTCGGAATCGCACGTGCGGAAGCTCCAAAGTCCGGGCCGTGACGCTGTGGGATCGCATGCCGTCGTACCGATCGGTAGCCGCCAACACTGGATGTTCCTGCAAACCGCTGCATCGGCTCCGGAGGGGGAACCATCGATGACCGGCTCACGCGTCGTGGCGCTCGGGCACTACCAGCCGGCCAAGGTGCTCGCCAACGAGGACCTGGCGGCCCTGGTCGACACCAGCGACGAGTGGATCCGCAGCCGCGTCGGCATCGAGACCCGCCATGTCGCCGGCCCCGACGAGCCGGTGGACGAACTCGCCGCGCACGCGGCCGCCAAGGCCCTGGCCGCCGCGGGCCTGACCCCCGACGCGATCGACCTGGTGCTGGTCGCCACCTCCACCGCCGTCGACCGCTCCCCGAACACCGCCGCCCGTGTCGCGGCGCGACTGGGCATGACGTCTCCGGCCGTGCTCGACCTCAATGTCGTATGCGCGGGCTTCACCCACGCACTGGCCACCGCCGACCACTCCCTGCGCGCCGGGGCCGCCCGCCGGGCGCTGGTCATCGGGGCCGACAAGATGACCGCCGTCACCGACTGGAGCGACCGCACCACATGCGTCCTCGTCGGAGACGGCGCGGGGGCGGCCGTGGTCGAAGCCGTGGACCGAAGCGCGGACGGCGGCGCGCAGGCGGGCATCGGCCCCGTGCTGTGGGGCTCCGTGCCGGAGATGGGCCATGCCGTGCGCATTGAGGGCACTCCGTCCCGCTTCGCCCAGGAGGGCCAGGCCGTCTACCGCTGGGCGACCACACAGCTTCCGCCGATCGCCCGCCGGGTGTGCGAACGGGCTGGGGTCGCCCCCGAGGAACTCGCCGCGGTGGTGCTGCACCAGGCGAATCTGCGGATCATCGAGCCCGTCGCCCAGCGGATCGGAGCGGTCAACGCGGTGGTCGCCCGCGATGTCGTCGCCTCGGGCAACACCTCGGCCGCCTCCATCCCGATGGCGCTGTCCAAGCTCATCGAGCGGGGCGAGGTCGAAAGCGGCGCCCCGGCCCTGCTCTTCGGCTTCGGCGGCAATCTCTCCTACGCGGGCCAGGTCATCCGCTGTCCCTGACGCGCGCCGGGGCAGACTGGCCCCATGGCGGCCAAGCGAAGTGCGGGACTGCTGCTGTTCCGCAGGGGCGGCGCCCGGCGGGACGGCGCGGGCAGCGCCTATGAGGTTCTCGTCGGCCATATGGGCGGGCCCTTCTGGCAGTCGAAGGACGCCGGGGCCTGGTCGGCGCCCAAGGGGGAGTGCGCGGAGGGCGAGGAGCCGCGGGCCGCGGCGCGCCGGGAGTTCGCCGAGGAACTGGGGGTCGAGCCACCGGGCGGCGAGTGGCTGCCGCTGGGGGAAGCCCGTCAGCCGGGCGGCAAGACCGTTGTCCTGTGGGCGCTCGAAGCGGACCTCGACACCGCGCTGGTCCGGCCGGGGAGCTTCACGATGGAGTGGCCGCCGCGTTCGGGCCGTATCGCGGAGTTTCCCGAACTCGACCGGGTGGAGTGGCTGTCGCCGCAGGCGGCGCGGCCCCGGCTGGTCACCGGTCAGCGGGTCTTCCTCGACCGTCTCGACGACCTCATCCGGGGGGAGCCGCGGGCCAGGCGGGCCCCGTCGCCCTGAAACCGCTGGAGCGCCCTGCGACGCCACTGCTTTGTCCTCTGTGTGGAAAAAGTTGACGGAGAACGCTGCGCAAGTCCTTCCCCGCTCGGAAGAGTGCTGCTACGTTCCCCTCGAAAGTCCGCAGGAGTCGGTCACCGGGGTCCCCGCGCCGTAGGCCAGGGGAGGGGAGGGGCATGTGAGACGTATGACCGCCCGACCCGCCAACGCGCACCAGGCGCGGCTGCTCCGGATGCTGCGCGACGAGGGCCCCAACTCCCGGGCCCAGCTCGGCGACCGGGTGGACCTTTCGCGCTCCAAGCTCGCCGTCGAGGTGGACCGGCTGCTCCAGACCGGGCTCGTGGTGGCGGACGGACTGGCCGCCTCGCGCGGCGGACGGCGCTCCCACAACATCCGGCTCGCCCCCGCCCTGCGCTTCCTCGGCGTCGACATCGGCGCGACCTCCGTCGACGTCGCGGTCACCAACGCCGAACTGGAGGTGCTCGGGCATCTCAACCAGCCCATGGACGTCCGCGAGGGGCCGGTCGCCGTCTTCGACCAGGTGCTGTCGATGGCGGCCAAGCTCAAGGCGTCGGGCCTCGCCGAGGGTTTCGACGGCGCGGGCATCGGCGTCCCCGGCCCCGTCCGCCACCCGGAAGGCGTGCCGGTCGCCCCGCCGATCATGCCCGGCTGGGACGGCTTCCCCGTCCGCGAGGCCCTCAGCCAGGACCTGGGCTGTCCCGTCATGGTCGACAACGATGTGAATCTGATGGCGATGGGGGAGCAGCACGCGGGCGTCGCCCGCACCGTGGCCGACTTCCTCTGCATCAAGATCGGCACAGGCATCGGCTGCGGGATCGTCGTCGGCGGCGAGGTCTACCGGGGTACGACCGGCAGCGCGGGTGACATCGGCCATATTCAGGTCACCCCCGACGGCCGCCCCTGCCCCTGCGGCAACAGCGGCTGTCTGGAAGCCCATTTCAGCGGCGCGGCGCTCGCCCGCGACGCGGAGGAGGCCGCCCGCTCGGGCCGCTCGCCGGAGCTGGCCGGGCGGCTGGAGACGGCCGGGCGGCTCACGGCCCTCGATGTGGCCGCCGCGGCGGCCGCCGGCGACCCCGCCTCCCTCGAACTGGTCCGCGAGGGGGGCAATCGCGTCGGCCAGGTGATCGCCGGGCTCGTCAGCTTCTTCAACCCCGGTCTCGTCGTCATCGGCGGCGGAGTCACCGGCCTCGGCCACAGTCTGCTGGCCAGTGTGCGCACCCAGGTCTACCGGCAGTCGCTGCCGCTGGCCACCGGCAACCTCCCCATCGTGCTCGGCGAGTTGGGACCCGCCGCCGGAGTCATCGGGGCGGCCCGCCTCATCAGCGACCATCTGTTCTCCCCCGCGTGACCGTCCATCCGGTCCGGTGCACTGCCGGACCCGCCGTACTGCCCGGCCGGACTGCCCGTCCGGCCCGTCCGTTCCTCCGCCCACCCGTCCTGCCGTCACTGACCCGCTGACCGCCCCCGGCCCGGCATCCGGCCGACCGCCCAACTCCCGCCCCCGGCGCCCCGACCGCCCTGACAACTCTGACAGCCCCGACCGCGCAGGCCGGCAGACAGGGCCCGCGCCGAGCCGGCCGGCTGCGGTCAGGGCCGGTCAGCACACCCGTACAGCGCATCTGGTACCGCACCCGCCGCCCCTTACGCCCGCTCACCGGCCGCACCAGCCGAGGGGATTCGCCATGGCACCAGAACCACCGCCCCTGCTCACCATGGACGGCATCGTCAAGTCGTTCCCCGGCGTCCGCGCCCTCGACGGCGTCGACCTGGACGTCCGGACGGGAGAGGTCCACTGCCTCCTCGGCCAGAACGGCGCCGGCAAGTCCACGCTGATCAAAGTGCTCTCCGGGGCCCACCAGCCCGACCGGGGCGAGATCCGCTGGCGCGGCCGGCGGGTCGCGCTCAGCTCGCCCAGCGCCGCCATGCGCCTCGGCATCGCCACCATCTACCAGGAACTCGACCTGGTGGAGAGCCTCACGGTCGCCGAGAACGTCTTCCTCGGCCATGAGCCGACTCTCGCCCGCATCCTCGTACGGCGCGGCCGGGCCCACAGCGCCGCCGCCCGGCTGCTGGCCCGGCTGGGGCACCCCGAGATCGCACCCGACCGGCCCGTCGCCCGGCTCTCCGCCGCCCAGCGGCAGATCGTCTCCATGGCACGGGCGCTCTCCCACGACGTACGCCTCATCGTCATGGACGAGCCGTCCGCCGCCCTCGACCCCGACGAGGTCGGCAACCTCTCCCGGGTCATCGCCGGTCTGACGGCTGGCGGCGTCGCCGTCGTATACATCTCCCACCGCCTTGAGGAGATCCGCCGCATCGGCGACCGGGTGACCGTGCTGAAGGACGGACGGGCCGTCGCCCGCGGACTGCCCGCGAAGCAGACCCCCACGCACGACATCGTTGCCATGATGACCGGCCGCACCGTCGAGCGCCTCTTCCCCGAGCGCCTCTTCCCCGAGCGCCTCCTCCCCGGGCGCGGCGGCGACGGGCCGGCCGATTCCGGCGCCGCCGCACCGGTGCTGACGGCGGAAGGCCTTGCACGGAAAGGCGAGTTCGCGCCACTCGACCTTCAACTGCGGCCCGGGGAGATCGTCGGTCTCGCCGGACTCGTCGGCTCCGGCCGCTCCGAGATCCTGGAGACCCTCTACGGCGCACGCCGGCCCAGCGCGGGGCGTGTCCTGGTGAACGGCGTCCCCCTGCGCCCCGGCAGCGTACGCGCCGCCGTCCGCGCGGGCATCGGCCTCGCCCCCGAGGAGCGCAAGTCACAGGCCCTGCTCATGCTCCAGTCCGTCACCGCCAATGTCTCGGCGCCGTCCCTGACCCGCTTCTCCCGCGGCGGATGGATCGACCGCACGGCGGAACGGAACGCGGCCCGCGCCGCGACGCGGGACCTGTCGCTGCGCCCCGACGACCCCGACACACCCGTGCGCACCCTGTCCGGCGGCAACCAGCAGAAGGCCGTCCTCGCCCGCTGGCTGCTGCGCGGCTGCCGGGTGCTGCTCCTCGACGAGCCCACCCGCGGCGTCGACGTCGGCGCCCGCGCCGAGCTCTACGCCGTCATCCGGCGGCTGGCGGACGACGGACTCGCCGTGCTGCTCGTGTCCAGCGAGATCCCCGAAGTGCTGGGCCTCGCCGACCGGGTGCTGGTGCTCCGCGAAGGCCGTGTCGTGCACACCGCGCCCGCCCGGGAACTCGACGAACACCGCGTCCTCGACCTCGTGCTGGAAGGAAGTGCAACGCCATGACGCAGCCCGCCCCCACGGCACGGCGGGACGCCCAGCCGTCCGCCGGTCCGCAGAACAGGGAGCTCGGCGGCCGGCGGCCGGCGGGCCTGCGGGCCGACGCCCGCAATCTCTCCCTCCTCGGCGTGCTCGCCGCGCTCATCGTGGTCGGCGGCCTCACCAGGCCCGATCAGTTCCTCGCGGCGTCCAACCTTCAGCTCGTCCTCACCCAGGCGTCGGTCATCGGCGTCGTCACCGTCGGCATGACCTTTGTGATCACCGGCGGCGGGATCGATCTGTCGGTCGGGGCGATCGTCGCACTCGCCTCCGTGTGGGCCACCACCGTCGCCACCCAGGAGTACGGCTTCGCGGGCATCCTCTTCACGGCCGCCGCGGTCGGGCTGGGCTGCGGGCTGGTGAACGGCCTCCTCATCGCGTACGGAGGGATGGCGCCGTTCATCGCGACGCTCGCCATGCTCGCCTCCGCCCGCGGCCTGGCGCTGCAGATCACCGACGGCAGAACGCAGATCGTGACCGTCGACGCGGTGCTGGACCTCGGCGTCCCGGACGCCTATGTGCTGGGCGTGCCGCCCCTGGTGCTGGTCTTCGCGGCCGTCACCGCCATCGGCTGGCTGCTGCTGAACCGCACCGTCTTCGGCCGGCGCACCGTGGCCGTAGGCGGCAACGCGGAGGCCGCCCGGCTGGCCGGCATCGACGTACGCCGCCAGCGGCTGTACCTCTATCTGCTCTCCGGGCTGTGCTGCGGCATCGCCGCCTTCCTGCTGATCGTGCTGTCCGGGTCGGGGCAGAACACCAACGGCAATCTGTACGAACTCGACGCCATCGCCGCCGCGATCATCGGCGGCACGCTGCTCAGCGGCGGCCGCGGCACGATCGCGGGCTCGGTGCTGGGCGTGCTGGTCTTCACCACGATCACCAACATCTTCGCCCTGAACAATCTGCAGAGCGACGTCCAGCAGATCGCCAAGGGCGCGATCATCGTCGCCGCCGTTCTGGTCCAGCGCCGCACCCTGCGCGACAGCGCGACCTGACCGCCGCCCACAGCCCGCCGGTACGCCGGATGTATCCGACACACCCGATGCAAAGGGGTTCTCACGCCATGCCAGAATCCAGTCGCAGAGGACTGCTCTTCGGCGCCGCCGCCGTGTCGACGGGCGCCCTCCTCGCCGCCTGCACCAGCAATGAACCCAACAACGCCCGGTCGGACGCCGACACCGCGCCCGCCGCCGACGACAAGCCGGGCGCCCCCGTCACCATCGGCTTCGCCGGGCCGCAGGCCGATCACGGCTGGCTCAACGCCATCAACGAGAACGCCACATCACGCGCCGCGCGCTACTCCGACGTCACACTGGAGATCACCGAGGGCTCCAATGACACCGCCGCGCAGATCGGCCAGGTCCAGACACTGATCAACAAGAAGGTCGACGTCCTCGTCGTCCTCCCCGCGGACGGCAAGGCGCTGACCCAGGCAGGCCTGCAGGCCATGAAGGCGGGCATCCCCGTCATCAACCTGGACCGGATCTTCGCCTCCCCGCAGGCGTACCGCTGCTGGATCGGCGGCGACAACTACGGCATGGGCCTCAACGCCGGCCGCTACATCGGCGAACGGCTCAAGGACAAGCCGGACGCGAAGGTCGTCGAGCTGGCCGGCATGGACAATCTGGAGCTGACGCAGCAGCGCACCCGGGGATTCGACGACGCCCTGAAGAACTACCCCAACATCACCAAAGTGGCGCGGCAGGCAGCGGAGTTCACCGTCGAGTCCGGCCAGGCCAAGATGGCCCAGCTGCTCCAGGCGCAGTCCGCCTTCGACGCGCTGTGGAACCACGACGACGACCAGGGCGTGGGCGCGCTGCGCGCCATCGCCCAGGCCGGACGGGACGAGTTCCTGATGGTCGGCGGCGCGGGCGCGAAGTCGGCGATGGACGCCATCAAGGCCGACGACGGCGTGCTCAAGGCGACCGTGCTCTACCCGCCGACCATGGCCGCCTCCGCCATCGACCTCGCCCGCGCACTCGGCCAGAACAAGGGCGTGGGCGGCATGGCGGAACTGGAGATCCCCGCCTCGGTCACGCTCTACTCGGCCGTCGTCACCAAGGACAACGTCGACGCGTACCTGCCCACCGGGTTCAGCTGACACGCCCGGCCGCCCCCATCGAGCACCTACGAGGAGGAGGAACCGCATGGAGCAGCCCTGTACCGGACACCGGGCTGGCCGGGACGGCCGGCTTGACGCCCCCGCCGCCGACGGGGTGGAGGCGCCGCCGACGCTCGGCATCGGCATGGTCGGATACGCCTTCATGGGCGCGGCCCACTCCCAGGGCTGGCGCACCGCGGGCCGCGTCTTCGACCTGCCGCTGCGGCCGCGCCTCGCCGCCGTCGCCGGGCGGGACGGGGCGGCCGTGCGGGCCGCCGCCGCCCAGCACGGCTGGGCGGCGGCGGAGACCGACTGGCGCGCCCTGGTGGCCCGGGACGACGTACAGCTCGTCGACATCTGCACGCCGGGGGACAGCCATGCGGAGATCGCGGTGGCCGCGCTGGACGCGGGCAAGCACGTGCTGTGCGAGAAGCCGCTCGCGAACTCGGTCGCGGAGGCGGAGGCCATGGCCTCCGCGGCCGAGCGGGCACACGCCCGCGGGCAGACGGCGATGGTCGGCTTCAACTACCGT
The DNA here is from genome assembly GCF_022414575.1 of Streptomyces sp. MUM 178J. Taxonomy (GTDB): domain Bacteria; phylum Actinomycetota; class Actinomycetes; order Streptomycetales; family Streptomycetaceae; genus Streptomyces; species Streptomyces chengmaiensis. The sequence goes on from NZ_JADWYQ010000004.1 coordinate 141,376, forward strand.
CGGGTGCCGGCGATCGCATACGCCCGCCGCCTGATCGCCGAGGGACGGCTCGGGGCGCTGCGCCATCTGCGGCTGGCCTACCTTCAGGACTGGCTCGTCGACCCCGACTTCCCGCTCACCTGGCGGCTGCGCCGCGAGCACGCCGGATCCGGCGCCCTCGGCGACCTCGGTGCGCACATCGTGGACCTCGCACAGCATCTGGCCGGAGAGCCGGTAACCGGCGTGTCGGCGCTGGCGGAGACCTTCGTACGGGAGCGTCCGCTGCCGGCCGGGGACCCCGGGAGGCGGGGGCGGGTCACCGTGGACGACGCCGCGCTGTTCACCGGACGGCTCGCCTCCGGGGCGCTCGCCTCCTTCGAGGCCACCCGGATGGCGGCCGGGCGCAAGAACGCCCTCCGGCTGGAGATCAACGGGGAGCGCGGATCGCTCGCCTTCGACATGGAGCGCCTCAACGAACTCTCCTTCCACGACCACACCGAGCCGCCCGCCTCCTCCGGCTTCCGACGCATCCTCGTCACCGAGCCGGATCACCCCTATCTGGACGCCTGGTGGCCGCCCGGGCACGGGCTGGGCTATGAGCACACCTTCGTCCACCAGGCCCGCGATCTGCTGCTCGCAGTCGCCGGGGGCCCGCCCGCGGCGCCGTCCTTCGCCGACGGGCTGCAGGTGCAGCGGGTGCTGGCCGCGGTGGAGGAGAGCGCCGAGAAGAACGCCGTCTACACCCCCGTACCCGTCCCGGCATAGGAGACGCAATGCCACGACCGTTCACGCTGTTCACCGGCCAGTGGGCCGATCTGCCGCTGGAGGAGGTCTGCCGGCTCGCCCGCGACTTCGGCTACGACGGCCTGGAACTCGCCTGCTGGGGCGACCATTTCGAGGTGGACAAGGCGCTCGCCGACCCGGGATATCTCGCCGGGCGGCATGCGCTGCTGGAGAAGTACGGGCTGAAGTGCTGGGCGATCTCCAACCATCTGGTCGGACAGGCCGTCTGCGACGACCCGATCGACGCACGGCACCAGGCCATCGTCCCGGCCCGGGTGTGGGGCGACGGCGAGCCCGAAGGCGTACGGCGGCGGGCGGCGCGCGAACTCGCCGATTCGGCACGGGCCGCGGCCGCCTTCGGGGTGCGTACCGTCGTCGGCTTCACCGGGTCCTCCATCTGGCATCTCGTGGCGATGTTCCCGCCGGTGCCGGAGCGGATGGTCGAGCGCGGCTACGAGGACTTCGCCGAGCGGTGGAACCCGGTTCTGGACGTCTTCGACGCGGAGGGGGTGCGCTTCGCCCACGAGGTGCACCCCGGCGAGATCGCGTACGACTACTGGACCACCCGGCGGGCCCTCGACGCGGTGGACCGAAGGCCCGCCTTCGGGCTCAACTTCGATCCCAGCCACTTCGTATGGCAGGACCTCGACCCGGTCGGCTTCCTCTACGACTTCCGGGATCGGATCTACCACGTCGACTGCAAGGAGGCCCGCAAGCGCCTCGACGGCCGCAACGGCAGACTCGGCTCCCATCTCCCCTGGGGCGATCCACGGCGCGGCTGGGACTTCGTCTCGGCCGGGCACGGCGACGTGCCCTGGGAGGACGTCTTCCGGATGCTGCGCTCCATCGGCTACGACGGGCCGGTCTCGGTGGAGTGGGAGGACGCGGGGATGGACCGTATGACGGGCGCGCCGCGGGCCCTCGCCGCGCTGAAGCGGTTCGACTTCGAGCCGCCGGGGGCGGGGTTCGACGCGGCGTTCTCGGGCGGCGAGTAGGGGGCGCTCTGCGGGGCGTCTTCCTCCCCGGGCGGGGCTTGATCTTCAAGCCCGTCCGGCGATCGAGGACACGGCCGAAGGCCGTGCCGGGGGTCCGGGGCCTGTCCCCGGTCAACGGGAAGGCCGCCCCGCCCTCTTTGTCCTCGCCCGGGATGAAGTTCAACTTCACCCGCGCACAAGGGCTTTCCGCTCCGGACGAAGCCCGCTACCGTCCCATGATGCGTACACGACACAAGCGGTCCAACCGGCGTGACGGCGCACTCCGGTTCCACGGCAACCCGACCGTTCGACCGGCCACTTCCGGAGGACATTCGTGCACAACAGACACCACAGCCCACGGCGACGCCGGGCTCAGCAGGTGGTCGCACTCCTCACCGGCAGTCTGCTCGCAGCCGCCTCCCTCTCGCTCCCGCCCGCACTGGCCGCCCCCGCCCCCGCTCCCCTGCCCGCCCCCGCCCCTGAAGCCGGGTCCTTCCAGCAGGTCACCCTCGCCAAGGGGGAGGCCGAGATGGGCGAACCCATGTCGCTCGCCGTCCTGCCGGACCGCAGCGTGCTGCACACCTCGCGCGACGGCGAGCTCCGGATGACGGACAGCGCCGGCAACACCCGAGTGATCGGCGCCGTCCCCGTCTACTCCCATGACGAGGAAGGCCTCCAGGGCATCGCCGCCGACCCGGACTTCAGCGACAACCGCTTCGTCTACCTGTACTACGCGCCCCCGCTGGACACCCCCGAGGGTGACGCCCCCGGCCAGGGGACCCCGGAGGACTTCGCTGTGTACGAGGGCGTCAACCGGCTCTCCCGCTTCGTCCTGAAAGCCGACGGCACCCTCGACAACGCCAGCGAGAAGAAGATCCTCGACGTCCCCGCCACCCGCGGCATCTGCTGTCACGTCGGCGGCGACATCGACTTCGACGCCCAGGGCAATCTGTATCTGTCGACCGGCGACGACACCAACCCCTTCGCCTCCGACGGCTACACGCCGATCGACGACCGGCCGGGACGCAACCCCGCCTATGACGCCCGCCGCACCTCGGGCAACACCGACGACCTCCGCGGCAAGATCCTGCGGATCACCGTGGGGGACGACGGCTCGTACACCGTCCCCGACGGCAATCTCTTCCCGCCGGGCACCGACAAGGCGCGGCCGGAAATCTATGCCATGGGCTTCCGCAACCCCTTCCGCTTCAGCGTCGACCAGCAGACCGGCGTGCTGTACGTCGGCGACTACGGGCCCGACGCCGGGAGGGCCGACCCCGCCCGCGGACCGGCGGGACAGGTCGAGTTCAACCGTGTCACCGGCCCCGGCAACTACGGCTGGCCCTTCTGCGCCGGGGACAACGACGCCTACACCGACTACGACTTCGCCACCCGGACATCCGGCGCGGCCTTCGACTGCACGGCCCCGCGGAACGACTCCGCACACAACACGGGCCTGACCGAGCTGCCGCCCGCGCAGCCCGCCTGGATTCCCTACGACGGAGGCTCCGTGCCGGAGTTCGGCACCGGCTCCGAATCCCCCATGGGCGGACCCGTCTACCGCTACGACCCCTCGTCCGCCTCCCCCGTGAAGTTCCCGGAGGAGTACGACGGCGACTTCTTCGCCGGGGAGTTCGGCCGCCGCTGGATCAAACGCATCGAGCACGCCGCCGACGGAACGGTGCGGTCCATCGACGACGTGCCCTGGACCGGCACCCAGGTGATGGACATGGCCTTTGGTCCCGACGGCGCGCTCTACGTCCTCGACTACGGCACCTCATGGTTCGGGGGCGACGAGAACTCCGGCCTCTACCGCATCGAGAACGCCGCCGGCGGCCGCTCCCCGGTCGCCGAGGCGAGCGCCGACAAGGTCTCGGGACAGGCCCCGCTGCGGGTCCGCTTCTCCTCGGCCGGCACCTCCGACGCCGACGGGGACCCGCTCGCCCACCGCTGGGACTTCGGCGACGGAACCACCTCGACCGAGCCCCACCCCACGCACCGGTACACCGCGAACGGCACCTACACCGCCACCCTCACCGCCGAGGACCCCGACGGCCGCACCGGCTCCGCGAGCGTACGCGTCGTCGTCGGCAACACCGCGCCCACCGTGCGGCTCGCACTGCCCGCGGAAGGGCAGCTGTTCGAGTTCGGCGACGAGATCCCCTTCGAGGTCGAGGTCACCGACCCCGAGGACGGCGCCGTCGACTGCGCCGAGGTCACGGTGAACTACGTCCTCGGCCATGACAGCCACGGCCACCCCATCACCTCGGCCCACGGCTGCAGCGGTGTGATCAAGACGTCCTCGGACGGCGGCCATGACCCCGACGCCGACGTCTTCGGCGTGCTCGCCGCCGAGTACACGGACCGGGGAGGCGGCGGGCAGGCCGCTCTCACCGGCCGCGACCAGGCCAAACTCCAGCCCCGGCAGCGGCAGGCCGAACACTTCGACGACTCCTCGGGCATCCGGACCTACGACAAGGACGCCGCACACGGCGGCAAGACCGTGGGCGACATCCACAACGGCGACTGGATCTCCTTCACGCCGTATCTGCTCGACAAGGCGACCACGCTGACCGCCCGGATCTCCTCGGGCGGCGCGGGCGGCATCCTCGAGGTGCGCACCGGATCGGCCGACGGACGGATCCTCGGCTCCACGCCCGTGCCGGTCACCGGCGGCTGGGAGACCTTCCAGGACGTCGACGTATCCCTGCGGCGGGTGCCGAATCGGACAACGGACCTGTTCCTGGTGTTCAGGGGCGGCCAAGGAGCCCTGTTCGACGTGGACGACTTCACCCTCTCCGACACCCCGCGCGACCACGCCGCCAAGCGGGTCCTGGTGTTCTCCAAGACCGCCGGCTTCCGACACGGCTCCATCCCCGCAGGCATCGCGGCCCTGAAGGAACTGGGCGGCGACGGCAATATGACCGTCGACGCCACCGAAGAGTCCCGCCAGTTCACAGCGGGCAACCTGGCCCGCTACGACGCCGTGGTCTTCCTGTCCACCACCGGCGACGTCCTCGACGCCGAGCAGCAGTCGGCGTTCGAGCGGTACATCGCCGCGGGCGGCGGCTACATGGGCGTCCACGCTGCCGCCGACACCGAGTACGACTGGGACTTCTACGGCGGACTCGTCGGCGCGTACTTCTCCTCACACCCGCATATCCAGCGGGCCGCTCTGCGGCTGGAGGACCGCACCCATCCGGCCACCTCTCACCTGGACGCAGCCTGGCAGCGCACCGACGAGTGGTACAACTACCGCACCAATCCCCGCGGGGGCGTGCGCATCCTCGCCACGCTCGACGAAACCACCTATCAGGGCGGCACGATGAAGGGGGACCACCCCATCGCCTGGTGCCAGAGCTATCAGGGCGGCCGCTCCTTCTACACAGGAGGCGGCCACACCGAGGAGGCCTACGCCGAGCCGGCCTTCCGGCAGCATCTGCTGGGCGGGCTGCAATACGCGACCGGTCAGGTCGAGGCCGACTGCCGGCCGCAGCAGGGCTACCGGCCGCTCTTCAACGGCGAGACCCTGGACGGCTGGAAGCAGGCCGGCCCCGGAGGCTTCGACGTCGTCGACGGCGAGCTGCGCTCACGCGGCGGCATGGGCCTGCTCTGGTACCAGGCCAGAGAGTTCTCCGCGTACTCGCTGACCCTCGACTGGAAGCTGGCGGGCGACGACAACTCGGGGATCTTCGTGGGCTTCCCCGCCTCCGACGACCCCTGGTCCGCGGTTCACAACGGCTACGAGGTGCAGATCGACGCCACCGACGCACCGGAGCGCACCACGGGCGCGGTCTACGGCTTCAAGTCGGCGGACATCGCCGCCCGCGACCGGGCGCTGCGGCCGCCCGGCCAGTGGAACACCTATGAGATCCAGGTCCGCGGCGAACGTCTGCAGGTCTTCCTCAACGGGGTGAAGATCAACGACTTCGTCAACGCCGACCCCGCGCGCAGCCTGAAGGACGGCCACCTCGGCATCCAGAACCACGGGGACGGCGACCAGGTCTCCTTCCGCAACATCAAGCTCAAGGAGCTGCCCTCGTAGCGGCTCCCGGCAGCCGGCGGCGGGCGGGGAGGCGCCGTACCCCCGCCCGCCGTCCCACCGGCCGGACCATGACACCAGCCGGCCCGGCCGGGCGAGCAAGGCCCGGGCACGCCAGGGCTCGGCAGGAACGGCTGGGCGAGCCACGGCGCGGCGCGTACGGCCGGGCCGGCACGGCAGGCAGGGTGAAGAGGCAAGGAGGCAGCACGTGCAGCAAGCAACGAGCGCACCGTCCGGCACCGGAGTCTGGTTCGTCGGAGCACGCGGTTCGGTCGCCACCACCACCGTGGCCGGCTGCGCGGCCGTCGCCGCCGGGCTCCACCCGCCCACGGGCATGGTGACCGAGACCGGGCCGTTCGCCGACGCGGGTCTGCCGGCCCTGCCGTCACTCGTCTTCGGCGGCCATGACACGGCGGACTGCCCGCTGCCCAAGCGGGCGGAAGCCCTGACCGACGCGGGCGTCCTGCCGCACGGCCTGACCCGAGCCGTACGGGCCGAACTGGACGCCGCCGAGGCGGAGATCCGGGCGGGCGGACCGCTGCCCGGCGACCGCCGCGACGACAAGGAGCTCATCGCGTCCTTCGCCGCCGATCTCACCGACTTCCGTGCACGCCGCGGCCTCGCCCGAGTTGTGGTCGTGCATGCCGCCTCCACGGAGCCGACGCCCGCGGCGGACGCGGTGCGGCTGCCGCCCAGCTCCCTCTACGCGGCCGCCGCGATCCGCGCCGGCTGCCCCTACGTCAACTTCACCCCCTCCACCGGACTCGGCACCCCCGCCCTGACCGAAGCCGCGGCGTCCCGCAAGCTTCCCCACGCGGGACGCGACGGCAAGACCGGCCAGACCCTGCTCCGCTCCGTGCTCGCGCCCATGTTCCTGCAGCGCGCCCTGCCCGTACGCGCCTGGTCCGGAACGAACCTCCTCGGCGGCGGGGACGGGGCGGCGCTCGCCGACCCGGCCGCGGCCGCCGCTAAGAACCACGGCAAGGAACGCGTCCTCGCCGACACTCTCGGCCGCATCCCCCAAGGACAGGTCCACATCGACGACGTCCCCGCCCTCGGCGAGTGGAAGACGGCCTGGGACCACATCGCGTTCGACGGCTTCCTCGGCTCCCGCATGGTGCTCCAGACCATCTGGCAGGGCTGCGACTCGGCCCTCGCCGCACCCCTGGTGCTGGACCTGGCCCGCCTCGTCGCGCGCGCTCACGAGAGCGGCCTCGCCGGCCCGCTGCCGGAGCTCGGCTTCTACTTCAAGGACCCCGACGGCGGCCCGGCCGGGCTCCCGGCACAGCACACCCGGCTGCTGTCCTTCGCCGAACGGCTGAAGGCCGCCGCTCCGCAGGGCCGGCTTTCGAAGGCCGCTCGATGAGGCGGCCGGGACAGGCGGACGACGGCCCGCCCCGGCCCGCCGGGCCCAGGCCCGGCGGGCGCAACGACGCAGGGCCGCGGCGAAGCACGGGAGCCCGCGTGCCTGCCCGCGCGAGGCTGCGGGCATGGGCGGAACTCCTGCGCCTCCCCGCCGTGTTCACCATCCCAGGTGACGCCCTCGCCGGTGCGGCAGCCGCCGGACTGCGCCCCGGCCGAGGCACGGTCCACGCCATCGGGACCTCCCTGTGCCTCTATGAGGCGGGCATGGCCCTCAACGACTGGGCCGACCGCGACGAGGACGCCCTCGACCGCCCCCACCGCCCCCTCCCCTCCGGCCGCATTTCCCCTGCCGCGGCCCTGACGGCCGCGGTCGCCCTCACCGCTGCCGGCCTGCTGTGCGCCGCCCGCGCGGGCCGTCGCCCACTCACCGTCGCCACCGCCCTCACCGCCACGGTCTGGTCCTACGACCTCCACCTCAAACACACCCCCGCGGCCCCCGCCGCGATGGCCGCGGCCCGCGCCCTCGACCTCCTCCTGGGCGCCACCGCCACCGCCACCGCCACGGCCTCCGCCCGGCCGGGAGGGTCGCCCGGTGCGCAGGCAGTTCGGCCGACGGACAACACCCCGGACGTGCCCCGCACCCCGGGCGCGCCCGACGCACGGGCCGCCCTGGGCGCGGCGCTCACCCTCGCCGCCCATACGTACGCCGTCACCGCCGTGTCCCGGCACGAGGCGCGCGGCGGATCCACAGCCGTGCCGCTCGCCGCGCTGGCGGCAGCCGCTGGGGCGGCCGCGCACCTCGCACGGGACCCGCTGCCCGGTGTCCTGCCCGGCGTACCGACCAGCGCCCTGGCAGGCCTCTATCTGCGCACCGCGGGCACACCCCTGCTGCACGCCGCGCTCAACCCCTCCCCCCAGCTCACCCGGCGGGCCGTCGCCGGAGGCATCCGGGCCATGATCCCGCTCCAGGCCGCGCTGACCGCCCGGGCGGGCGCCCGGCTCTCGGGGGCCGCCCTCATGGGGCTGGCCCCCCTTGCCCGCAGACTCGCACGGAAAGTGAGCCCCACATGACCCCGCTGCGGCTCGGCTACGGCACCAATGGTCTCGCCGACCTGCGGCTCGACGACGCCCTCGCCCTGCTCGCCGACCTCGGTTACGACGGCGTCGGACTGACCCTCGACCATATGCATCTCGACCCGCTCGCCCCCGGCCTCGCCGCCCGCACCACCCGGCTGGCCCGGCGGCTGGAGGCCCTGGGCCTCACCGTCGCCGTCGAGACGGGCGCGCGCTATGTGCTCGACCCCCGCCGCAAACACGGCCCCTCCCTTCTCGACCCAGACCCCGGGGGCCGGGCAGTCCGTCGTGAACTCCTCACCACCGCCGTGCGCGTCGCCGCCGACCTCGGCGCGCACGCCGTGCACTGCTTCAGCGGCATCAACCCCGGCGACACCGATCCGGACACCGCCTGGAAGCGGCTCGAGGAATCCCTCGCCCCCGTCCTGGACGCCGCCGCTGCCGCCGGGGTCCCGCTCGCCGTCGAACCCGAACCCGGCCATCTCCTCGCCACCCTCGACGACTTCCGCCGTCTGCGCCGCGCCCTCGGCGGCCCCGCCCCGCTGGGGCTGACCCTCGACATCGGCCACTGCCAGTGCCTGGAGCCGGAGCCGCCCGCGGACTGCGTCCGCGCCGTCGCCCCCTGGCTGAGACATGTGCAGATCGAGGACATGCGCCGCGGGGTGCATGAACACCTGCCGTTCGGCGACGGTGAGATCGACTTCCCGCCTGTCCTCGAGGCCCTGGCCGCAGCCGGATACCGCGGCCTCACCGTCGTCGAACTTCCCCGCCACTCCCATGCCGGACCCGAACTCGCCCGCCATTCCATCGAGTTCCTCCGCGCCGCCGATGCAGCCCGTGCCGCCCGCACGAACGGAGCCCGGTCATGACCCCTCTGACGCGTACAGAGCTCGACGGCCTGCTGGATGGGGCCGCCAGAGCCTGGCTGGACGATGCGCTCGCCGAAGCCGCCTCCCATGCGGCCGCCCGCACCACCGCCGGCGCACCGCCTTCTCCGCCGTCCCGCATCCCGCCGTGGGAGGTGCGGTTCGCAGCGGCCGGCCGCTGCTGCTCGCCGGAGCACGCCGACGCCGTACGCACCCTGCTCCTCCACGAGGCCCGTGCGGACCTTAAGACCCTGACCCGTCTCTACCGGCAGGGCGCCGCCGCCGAACGCCGCGCCGTACTCCTCTCCCTTCCCCGGCTCGTCGACTCATCCGCCGCCCTCCCGCTCGTGGACGACGCCCTGCGCACCAACGACACCCGCCTCCTCACCGCCGCCCTCGGCCCCTACGCCGCCGCTCACCTGGACTCCCACTCCTGGCGGCAGGCGGTTCTCAAGTGCCTCTTCACCGGGGTCCCGCTCGACCATGTCCACCAGCTCGCCGTACGCGCCCGCGGCGATGCCGAGCTGGCCCGCATGCTCACCGACTACGCGGCGGAACGCACCGCGGCCGGCCGCCCCGTGCCCCCCGACGTGCACCGTGCACTCGCCCTCGCCGAGGAGGACTGATGCGCATCTTCGACCCGCATATCCATATGACCTCGCGCACCACCGACGACTACGAGGCGATGTACGCGGCCGGAGTGCGCGCCCTCGTCGAACCGTCCTTCTGGCTGGGCCAGCCGCGCACCTCGCCCGCCAGCTTCTTCGACTACTTCGACGCGCTCCTCGGCTGGGAGCCCTTCCGCGCCGCCCAGCACGGCATCGCCCACCACTGCGCCCTCGCCCTCAACCCCAAGGAGGCCAACGACCCCCGCTGCACCCCCGTCCTGGACGCACTGCCCCGCTATCTGGTCAAGGACTCCGTCGTCGCCGTCGGCGAGATCGGCTATGACTCCATGACGCCCGCCGAGGACACCGCGCTGGCCGCCCAGTTGCAGCTCGCCGCCGACCACGGGCTGCCCGCGCTCGTCCACACCCCGCACCGCGACAAGCTCGCCGGACTGCACCGCACCCTCGACGTCCTGCGTGAGTCCGCGCTGCCCCCGGACCGCGTCCTCCTCGACCACCTCAACGAGACCACGGTCAAGCCCGCCGCCGACAGCGGCTGCTGGCTCGGCTTCTCCGTCTACCCCGACACCAAGATGGACGAGGACCGAGTGGTGGCCGTCCTCAAGACCCACGGACTCGCGCGGACCCTGGTCAACTCGGCCGCGGACTGGGGAAGAAGCGACCCTCTCAAGACCCGGCGGGTCGGCGACGCCATGCTCGCCGCCGGCTTCGCCGACGCCGACGTCGACCAGGTCCTGTGGCGCAATCCCGTCGAGTTCTACGGCCTCAGCGGCCGACTCCGGCTTGACGTCCCCCCGCCACAGACGCCAGGCGACCCGCGTGGAGTGGGGGGACCCCCGCTCCACGAAGGCAACTCCATCCTCCGCGGCGGCGAATGAGGAGCCGGCCCCATGCGCTTCCGGCATCCCGACGGCACCACCGTCCACCTCTCCTACTGCACCAACGTCCACCCGGCCGAGACCCTCGACGGCGTCCTGGCCCAGCTCCGCGACCACTGCGAGCCGGTCCGCAGACGCCTGGGCCGGGACCGGCTCGGCATCGGCCTCTGGCTCGCCAAGGACGCCGCCCGCGCGCTCGTCGCCGACCCCGCCGCGCTGCGCGCCCTGCGCAGCGAACTCGACCGGCGCGGCCTGGAGGTCGTCACCCTCAACGGCTTCCCCTACGAGGGATTCGGCGCGCAGCAGGTCAAGTACCGCGTCTACCAGCCCGACTGGTCCAAGAGCGCACGCCTCGCCCACACCGCCGACCTGGCCCGCATCCTCGCCGCCCTCCTCCCCGCAGACGTCACCGAAGGATCCGTCTCCACCCTTCCGCTCGCCTGGCGCACCTGCTTCGACGACGCGGCCTCCCGGGCGGCGCACCATGCGCTCACCACCCTCGCCCGCCGCCTCGACGCTCTGGAGGAGCTCACCGGCGCCGCCATCCGCCTCGCCCTCGAACCCGAACCCGGCTGCACGGTCGAGACCGCCGCCGACGCCATCGCACCGCTCGCCGCCCTCGCCACCCCCCGTATCGGCCTCTGCCTCGACACCTGCCATCTCGCCACCTCCTTCGAAGATCCGAACACCGCCCTGGACGCACTCACCGCCGCCGGCGTCACCGTCCCCAAGGCCCAGCTGTCCGCCGCACTCCACGCCGAGCACCCCCGGCTGCCCGGCGTACGCAAGGCCCTGGCCGCCTTCGCCGAACCCCGTTTCCTCCACCAGACCCGCACCCTCACCCGCCCCCTGCGGCCAGGAGAGGCCCCGTCCGCCGACGTGCTGCGCGGCACCGACGACCTCGACGAAGCCCTCGCCCCAGGGGCCCTCCCCGACACAGCCCCCTGGCGCGCCCACTTCCACATCCCGCTGCACGCCCCGCCCGCGCCCCCGCTGGCCTCCACCCTCCCCGTGCTCCACGACACCCTGACCCGGCTGGTCGGCGGGCCCGCCCCGCTCACCCGCCACCTCGAGGTGGAGACCTACACCTGGCAGGCGCTGCCGCCTGCCTCACGCCCCCGCAACCGCGCCCAGCTCGCCGACGGAATCGCCGCCGAACTCCACCTGGCCCGCGAGCTGCTGACCGGCCTCGGCCTCAAGGAACTCCCCTGAGACACCCGTGAAGGAGCTTGTGTGAGCGACACTCCGCGCCGCCCCGTTCCCCTCCTCGTCCTGGACGTCGTCGGCCTCACCCCCCGCCTGCTGCGCCATATGCCCCGACTCCAGGCCCTCGCGCACACCGGCTCCCACGCCCCTTTGACCACCGTGCTGCCCGCCGTCACCTGCACCGCCCAGTCGACCTTCCTCACCGGCGCGCTCCCCTCCGAACACGGCATCGTCGGCAACGGCTGGTACTTCCGCGAACTCGGCGACATCCTGCTGTGGCGTCAGCACAACGGACTGGTCGGCGGGGACAAGGTCTGGGACGCCGCCCGCCGCGCCCACCCCGGCTACACCGTCGCCAACGTCTGCTGGTGGTATGCCATGGGCGCCGACACCGACATCACCGTCACCCCCCGGCCCGTCTACTACGCCGACGGGCGCAAGGAGCCCGACTGCTACACCCGGCCGCCCTCCCTCCATGACGAACTCACCTCGGAACTCGGAGTCTTCCCCCTCTTCCAGTTCTGGGGACCCGGCGCCGGGCTTGTCTCCAGCCGGTGGATCGCCGACGCCACCCGCCACATCATGCGCACCCGCGACCCCGATCTGACGCTCTGCTATCTCCCGCACCTCGACTACGACCTCCAGCGCTACGGGCCCGACGACCCCCGCTCCCACCGCGCCGCCGCCGGTCTCGACGCCGTCATCGCCCCCCTCCTCGACGACGCGGCCCAGCAGGGACGCACCGTGGTCGCGCTCTCCGAGTACGGCATCACTCCCGTCAGCCGCCCGGTCGACGTCAACCGCGCCCTGCGCCGCGCAGGCCTGCTGGACGTCCACACCCAGGACGGCATGGAGTACCTCGACCCCGCGGCCTCCCGCGCCTTCGCCGTCGCCGACCACCAGATCGCCCATATCTACGTCCGCCGCCCGGAAGACACGGCGGCCGCCCGCGAGACGCTCGCCGCCCTTCCGGGCGTCGAGGAGCTCCTCGACGACGAGGGCAAGAAGGCCCACGGCCTCGACCATCCGCGCTCCGGAGAGCTCGTCGCCCTGGCGGAGCCCGACGCGTGGTTCACGTACTACTACTGGCTCGACGACGCCAGGGCCCCTGACTTCGCCCGGCTCGTCGACATCCACCGCAAACCCGGCTACGACCCCGCCGAGCTCTTCCTCGCCCCCGAAGACCCCTATGTGCGCCTCAGGGCCGCGGCCGCTCTCGCCCGCAAGAGACTCGGCATGCGCTACCGCATGGCGGTCGTGCCGCTGGACCCGTCACCTATCCGCGGCAGCCATGGCCGCCTCCCCGCGAGCAACGACACCGACAACGGGCCGCTCATCGTGTGCTCCACCCCCCGCGCACTGTCAGGCCGCATCGCGGCCACCGACGTCAAAGCACTGCTGCTGCGACTTGCCGGACTCAACTGATGCCGGACTCCACTGAACCACACGCCTGTGACAACGAGGAGTTATCCACAGCCATGAGCCGCACCCGCCACAGCCCCGACCCGGAACTCAGCCACCGGCTCACCCGACGCGGCATGCTCGGCGTCGCCGCCGGAGCGGGCGCCGCCGCCCTCCTCGGCGCGGGCGCCGCCCCGGCCGCAGCCGCCTCGGAGCCCGCGGCCGCCCCGGAGCCCGCCTCCGCGAGCACAAAGGACCGCGGCCGCCCCGTCCTTCCCCCCGGCCGCCTCGGCATCCAGCTCTACTCGCTGCGCGACAAGGTCGCCGAACTGGGCTTCGCCGCGGTCTTCGCAGAACTGGAGCGCCATGGCTACGACGAGGTGGAGTTCGCCGGCTACACGCAGGGCGCCGCGGGCCCCATCACCGTCACCCAGCTCTCACGCCTCGCCCGTCACCACGGTCTGCGCCCCATCGGCAGCCATGTCGGCTACTACGCGTCCGACCCCCGCGCCTACACCTTCGCGCAGAACCTCGACAGGGTGCTCGACGACGCCGAAGCACTGGGCCTGGACCACATCGGCACCGCCTCCGGCCCCTTCCGCTACGGCGCGACCGTCGACGCCGTGAAGCGTGCCGCCGAGGACTTCAACGCCTACGGTGCGGCGGCCAGGGCGCGCGGCATGAAGTTCTACCAGCACAACCACGCGGAGGAGTTCTCCTTCGCCGCCGACCAGCCGCAGATCCGCCTCTACGACGTGCTGCTCACCGAGACCGACCCCGGCCTGGTCCACCTGGAGATGGACGTCTACTGGGCCTACGTCGGACAGCACCGCTTCTCCTGGCGCCCCGACGGCACGCCCGCCCCGTTCGAGCCGCTGGACTATGTCCTGCGCAGCCCCGACCGCTATCCGCTCTTCCACGTCAAGGACGGCGAGCGCGACGACACCGCCCGTGACGGCTATCGCATGGTCGACGTCGGGGACGGGGACATCGACTACAAGCGGTTCATCTCGGCGGTCAACAGAACCCGCCGCGGCCGCCGCGACCACCACTGGCAGGCCGAACACGACAACCCGGTCGACTCGTTCACCTTCGCCCGCAAGGCCGGCGAGCACCTCCACTCGCTGCGCGAGAACGGTTGCTGAGCCCCTCCCGGCCGGCCGTGGCTCGTGCCGCCCGCCCCCGGCCGGGTCCCGCAGCCCGGCGAGGTCCCGCCCCGGCGAGCTCCCGCAGCCCGGCCGGGGCCGGCAGGGCCCGGGGCAGACCGGCGACCGGCCCGCGCATCCGAGCGCGCATGACGTGCCGCGGCAAGCCCCGCTCGCGCGGAGACCGCGATGAGCGCCACAGGCCCCGTCAGGGCCCGACGAGGCCCTGACGGGCCGTCGGCCCCCGGCCGCCCGGACGGCCCTCACCCGATGCCCTGACGGTCGGGCAGCAGCGCGAACTCCCGCTCGGCCGCCCCGGGAGCCGTACGCGCCACCGCCTGCACCAGCAGTGCGCGGTGCCGCAGCAGCGGCTCCCTGCGTGCCTCGGGCGCGAGTCGCAGCAGATCGTCGATCCCCGCCAGCAGCCGCCGTGACACCTGCGGCATCCCCGCCGCGCAGGCACGGATCTCGGTGAGCCCCAAGTCGACCAGATCCGCCCACCCGGGCACGCTCTGCACCAGTCGCACGGCGCCGCGCGCATCCCGGTGGTGCACCGCGCCGAGCGGCTGGTCCGCCAGCGCCGTCAGGAACTGCACGATCCGGTCCAGGCACTGCACGGCCGTCGTCGGGTCGTTCACCCCGGGGGAGAGCGCCCGCAGCGCGATGTCCGACAACTGCCGCAGCCCGAGCCCGAGGTCCTGGTGAAAGGTCCGGTCCACGCCGACGGACACGGTGTACGCCATCATCCGCCGCGGCGGCTCGGTCCCGCCGTGCACGGCCAGCACCGGCATGCCGCGGACCAGATGGTCCCCGATCCTGGGAATGAGCCGCAGGACGACGTCCTCCCGGCGCGCCGCCCGCACCAGCCGCGCCACGTTCACATCCCGCAGCACCCCGGCCCGCCCCCGGTAGGGGATCACCGTGCTCTCCGGCGCAAGCGGCTCCCGCTGCAGC
Source organism: Streptomyces sp. MUM 178J (assembly GCF_022414575.1). Lineage (GTDB taxonomy): Bacteria > Actinomycetota > Actinomycetes > Streptomycetales > Streptomycetaceae > Streptomyces > Streptomyces chengmaiensis. Next base: position 156,672 of record NZ_JADWYQ010000004.1, read on the forward strand.
GGCCCGCCGGGATGACGCACAAGCGTCCGGAACGACTCCCGGGCAATCCGGTCCACCACCGGCCCCACCTGCATCAGCCGCAGCGTCGCGGTCACATACGCGATGAACAGCAGCAGACTCAGACCCACCAGCACCAGCGTCACCAGGGACTGCACGACCGGCACCGCGGTGACCCGCTCCAGTTCGATCTCGCTCTCATACGAGGTCAGCACCAGCAGCGAGAACGCGAAGGTGGCGAGGAACACCGTCAGCGTCAGCTTGGTGATCCGGCTCCGCACGAAGATCCGCACGATCCGCGGGGTGAACTGCCCGCTCGCCATCTGCACCGCCACCAGCGAGATGCTGAACACCACGCCGATGAAGGTCATCATCGCCGAGCTGACCGTCGTCACGATGGTCCTGGCGTCGTCGGCGAAAGCGATCAGATCGGCGATGGCCTCGAATTCCCCCTCTTCCCGAAGGAGCTCGATGAGCTTCTCGTCGACCGCCGCCGCCGCCCACCACAGCATCACGATCGCGACCAGCCCGACGGTCGGGGCGAACCAGAAGGTGTCCCGCAGATGCTCACGCAGCGGAGAAAGGGCGCGGGGCCGCCTAAAGCGCGGAGAGGGATGCGAACGTCGCGAACGAGAAGCCACGATCCGACGCTATCTCCACGAAGAGCGACCACATCGGCACACACGGTGCCCGTCGCCGCCCGGTCGTCGGTTTCCTCCTGTCGCACCCCGCTGACCACGGGATATGCAGGTGAAGGGCACCTTGAAGCCCTGGTATTGTTGTCCATGTCGCCGCGGGAGACCGCGGGTGGCCACCAAGTCCGGGTGGCGGAATGGCAGACGCGCTAGCTTGAGGTGCTAGTGCCCTTTATCGGGCGTGGGGGTTCAAGTCCCCCCTCGGACACCAGTAAAGACCCCAGTCCATCTGGGGTTTTTCTGTATGTACCAGGCACCGGGGGTCGATTCCGACAAGGGACGGACACATGGAGTTCCGGTTGCTCGGCACGGTCGAGGCGCATCACGCGGGGCGGGAAGTCGACATCGGCCATCGCCGGCAGCGAGCCGTCCTGGCCATCCTCCTCACCGAGGCCAACCGGGTGATCACCGCGGACCGGCTGCGCGACCGGCTCTGGCCGTACGACCCGCCGTCCGGCGCCCCGCGGACCCTGCACAGCTATCTCTCCCGGCTGCGCACCGCGCTCTCCGCCGCAAAGGACGTCAACATCGAGCGCCGCGCCGGCGGCTACATGCTGAGCGTCGACCCCCGCGCCGTGGATCTGCACCGGTTCCGGGAGCTGACGGCACACGCCCGCAGCGCCGAGGGCTCCCGCGTCGAGCTGTTCGACGAGGCGCTCGCACTGTGGCGGGGGCAGGCCTTCGACGGGCTCGATCTGCCCTGGCTGCTGGACACCCGCGCCGCGCTCGCAGCCGAGCGCCGCGCGGCCTGGCTGGACCGCAACGACGCCCTCCTCGACGCCGGCGACCACACCGCCGTACTGGCAGAGCTCGCCGGAGAGAACGGCGTCGACGCGCTCGACGAACGCATCGCCGCCCAGTCCATGCTGGCGCTCTACCGCGGCGGACGGCAGGCGGAGGCGCTCGACGCCTACGAGCGGCTGCGCCGCGCCCTCGCCGAGCGTCTCGGCAGCGACCCGGGGCCCCGGCTGCGGGAGCTGCACCGGCAGATCCTCACCGCCGACCCCGCGCTGCTGACACGACAGCAGCCCGCGGCGGCGCTGTCCCAGCCGCCGGTACCGCGCCAGCTGCCGCCGCGCCCCAGCGGCTTCACCGGCAGGGCCGAGGCGCTGACCCGGCTCTCGGAGGCCGTGCCCGTCACGGTCATCAGCGGTCCCGGAGGCGTCGGCAAGACCTGGCTCGCCCTGCGCTGGGCGCACGGTGTGCGAGCGGCCTTCCCCGACGGCCAGCTCTATCTGAACCTGCGCGGCTTCGACGCGTGCGACACGCCCACACCGCCCGCGGAGGCCCTCCGCCGGCTGCTGGAGTCGCTCGGAGTGCCGGGGGACGCCATCCCGCCGGATCTCGACGGCCGGACCGCGCGGTTCCGCAGCCTTGTGGCGAACCGGCGCATGCTGGTGCTGCTCGACAACGCCCGCGACAGCGCACAGGTCCGTCCGCTGCTCCCCGGCGGCGATGGCTGCACCACGCTGATCACCAGCCGACACCGGCTCACCGCCCTGGTCACCGAGTCCGGCGCGGCGCACCTCACGCTCTCCGCGATGAACCCCGAGGAGTCCCACGACACCCTCGCCGGAGCGCTCGGTCCGGCGCGGCTCGACGCCGACCCCGACGCACGGGCCGCCCTCGTCGCCCACTGCGGCGGCCTGCCCCTGGCGCTGAGCATCCTGGCGGCCCGCGCCGCCGCCGAGCCGGAGCTGCCGCTCGCCGCGCTGGCCGCGGAGCTGAGCGACGACCGCACCCGGCTCGACGCGCTCGACACCGGGGAGCTGCACACCGACCTCCGTGCCGTGCTGACGGCCTCCGTCAAGGCCCTCACCCCGCAGGCCGCGCGGGCCTTCGCCCTGATGGGGCTCGTACCCGGCGCAGGCTGGGCGCTGCACCCGGCAGCGAGCCTGACCGCACTTCCGCCCGCGGCGTGCCGCCGCGCCCTGCGCGAGCTGCTCAACGCCCATCTGCTGGAGCAGTACGCCCCCGGGCGCTACCGGTTCCACGATCTGACGGGCCTGTACGCGGCGGAGCTCGCCCCGGACCCCGCCTCCCCGGAAGGGGCCGGGGCCCTGCGGCGGTTCGTCGACCACTACGCCTTCAGCGTCTACCGCGACTCCGCCTACCTGCGCGTGGCCGTCCACTTCGACGGGGACGCCGGCCCCGCCCCGGACGTCGTGGTCGAGACCCACACGGAGGACGACACGCTCGTCGAATGGTTCACCGCCGAGTACGAGCCACTCCGGACGGCGCAGGCCATCGCCCACGACCGCGGCTGGGAGCAGACGCTGTGGATGCTGGCCCTGCCCACCGCGTACCACCAGCTGATGCGCGGCCACACCGAGGAGAGCCTCGCGTCCAGCCGCAAGGCGCTGCTCGCCGCCGGACGGCTCGGTCTGCGGTCCGCGGTCAGCCAGGCGCACCAGATGCTCGGGCTCGCCCTGTTCTCGGCCACCGGCGACGACGACGCGGCCCTGCAGGCGCTGCACGACGGCGTCGCCGCGGCCGAGGCCGCCGCCGACCCGCTGGTCCGGGTGCAGGCGCGGTGGGCGCTCTGCTCGGTGACGTCGTCGTTGGAGCAGCACGAGACGGCGTTGTCTCATGCCCGCTCGGCCCTCGCCATCGCCGAGGAGAGCGGCGTCGGCCTCATCATCGGCATGGGCCTCAACACCGTCGGCTGGTGCCTGGCCCAGCTCGATGAGTACGACGACGCCTACGCCCATTGCGAGCAGGCGCTGCACCGTCTCCCCGACGGCACGACCCGGCTGCTGACCGGCCATGTGCGCGAAAGCCTGGGCTATATCTCCTCCCGCAGCGGCCGTCTGCACGAGGCCCTGCACCACTACGACGCGGCGGTTGCCATGTTCGCGGCCGGCCGGGTCGATGTACACCTGGCCGAAGCGTTGCTGTCCCGGGGCGAGATCCACCATGCCCTTGGCGATCTCGACCAGGCCCGCCGTGACTGGCAACAGGCACGTGACCAGCACCGTTCCCGTGGCGACACCCGCCGGGAAGAGCGGGCGACGGCACTGCTGGCCACCATGGCCGCCCCCGACCGCCTGGCCTGATTCAAGCTTTCCTCAACATCGCTTCAAACCCGGTGTGTGAAGATCGCTTCAGCGGCCGAACCGCCGCCGCACAGGGTGCGCGGTCGGCCTCCCGTGTCGTCCAGGAGAGCCGCGGGGGTGCTCTCCTGGACGGTGCCCGGGCGGTTGCCGCCGTCCGGGCGGATCAGCCGCTGAACTGCCGTGGGCCGACCGCAGCGGGGAGGCGTCGCCCCGCCCGCCGGTGGGTGCCGGCGCACGTGCCGGTTTGTGCAGCCGCCCGCCCGGAGAAGCCGGTCGGCAGCGGCCCGCCGCCCGCCGCCCGCCGATCGTCAGGATCAGCGCGCTGTCGAGCGTGGCCGGCGTCGCCGTGAGTGACCGATCGTCCGGCTGGTCGAGGACGGAGTCGCTCCGCCGTGTAGTACGGCGGTCCGGCGTCGCCCGGGCGGTGCGGGTCGCCAGAACGGGAGCTGGTCACGCGGCCGGGGGCGGCGGCCGCGGCCAGGTCGGGCCGGTGCGTCTGACGAGCCGGCCCAGCAGGCTCGTCACCGCTGGTTCCGTCCAGCGCGCGGTGACCGGCCCGAGGAGGACCAGGATCAGCACATAGGCGGCGGCCAGCGGCCGGATCCGTGGCTCCGCGCCGACCGTCAGGCCGGCGATGACGATCGAGAACTCGCCGCGCGCCACCAGCGCCCCGCCCGCCCGCAGCCGGCCGCGTGGACCGATGAGGGCGCGCCCGGCCGCGTACCAACCGGTGAGGATCTTGGTGAAGGCGGTGGCCAGCGCGAGCAGCAGCGCGGGCACCAGCACCGGCGGGATGGCGCCGGGATCGGTCGACAGCCCGAAGAACACGAAGAACACCGCGGCGAAGAGATCCCGCAGCGGGCTGAGCAGTCTTCGCGCGCCCTCCGCCACCTCACCGGAGAGCGCGATGCCCACCAGGAACGCGCCCACGGCGGCCGACACCTGCAGCCGCTGCGCCAGTCCCGCCACCAGCAGCGTCAGACCGAGCACCACGAGCAGCAGCATCTCGGGGTCGTCGGAGGAGACCGCACGGCTGATCATCCTGCCGTGGCGGAGCGCCAGATAGACCACGATCCCGACCGTGCCCAGCGAGACGACGAGGGCGACCGTGCCGCCCGCGAGTCCGATGCCGGCCAACAGTGTGGTGAGCAGGGGCAGATAGACGGCCATCGAGAGGTCCTCGATCACCAGGATGCCGAGGACGGCGGGCGTCTCCCGGTTGCCGAGCCGGCCCAGGTCGGTGAGCACCTTGGCGATCACACCGGAGGAGGAGATCCAGGTGACCCCGCCCAGGGCGAACGCGGCGAGCGGACCCCAGCCCATCAGCAGCGCCGCGACCGCGCCCGGCAGGGCGTTGAGTGCGAAGTCGACGGCCCCGGACGGGTACTGCGTGCGCAGGCTGCCGACCAGCTCGGTGGCGCTGTACTCCAGGCCCAGCATGAGCAGCAGCAGAATGATGCCGATCTCCGCCCCCACGGCGACGAAGTCCTCGCTCTCGCTCAGCGGCATCAGCCCGCCGTGGCCGAAGGCGAGCCCGGCGAGCAGATAGAGCGGGATGGGGGACAGCCCGAACCGCCCGGCGAACCGGCCCACCAGTCCGAGGGTGAGGACGATGATGCCCAGTTCGATCAGCAGGCTGGCCGTGTCATGCAAGGGTCAGCCTCCCGTGATGATCTCCGCGAGTGCGTCCACGCCCTCCCTGGTGCCCACCGCGACCAGCGTGTCGCCCGCGGCGAAGCGGAACGTGGGCCCGGGGGAGGGAAAGGCTCCGGTCCGGCGCAGCACGGCGACGATCGACGCCCCGGTGCGCGTGCGCGCCCGGGTGTCGCCGAGCAGCCGTCCCGCGTAGGGCGACCGGGAGCCGACCGGGATGTGCTCGGTCACCAGGTCGATGCCGTCGGTGCGGACGGCCTCGATGGGGCCGGGGTCGAGAAGGTGGGACATCGCCGCGGCCTCCTCTGTGGAGAGGGGTACCGACAGCACACAGGAGTCGGGGTCGTCGGCGTCGAAGAACCCGAGGAAGCGACGGCCGTCGCTGTGGACGACGACCGACAGACGCCGTCCGTGCTCGGTGGTGAAGTCGTACTGGACGCCGACTCCGGGCAGTGAGACACGACGCGTGGTCATGATCGCCTCCCAAGGAGGGGGCCGGTCGCCATGGCGGAACGACGGACCCTGGAGAGTGCGATCAAGTCTACGGAGACGCCGCGCGGCCGGCCTGCGGAGCGGGCCCGTCGGGTCTGCTGCCCGTTGGGCCTGTCGCGTTCGCCGGGTCCGTCGGGTCCGCCGGGCCTGTCGCGTTCCTCGGGTCCGTCGGGCCCGTCGCGTCCGCACGGCCGGTGCGTCCGGGCCGGGGCGTCCGGGCGGTGCGTCGGGTGCGCGCCCCCGAGGCCCGCCGGACCGTGTGCGATGCCGTCGGCCGACGGCGGCGCCCGCGGACCTTGTCGGGCCGGAGCGCTCCTGCGATGATCACTTCATCGGCGTACCGCCCTGCGCCCGTCGGCGCAGGCCGTCTGCCCATCGTCAGCGAGCCGCGAGCAGCCAGGAGACAGGTATGACGGGGTCTGAGCCCTCCTTCGGCCGAATCGACACGAGCAGGCCGCATCCGGCCCGGGTCTACGACTGGTTCCTCGGCGGCAAGGACAACTATCCGGTCGACGAGGCGCTCGGCCGGCAGATCATGGGCATCGACAACCGTGCCAAGGACGTCGCACAGGCCAATCGGCGGTTTATGCACCGGGTCGTCCGCTGGCTGACGGCCGAGGCCGGGGTGCGCCAGTTCCTAGACATCGGCACCGGCATCCCCACCGAACCCAACCTGCACCAGATAGCGCAGGGCATCGAGCCCAAGTCCCGGATCGTCTACGCCGACAACGACCCGATCGTGCTCACCCACGCGGAGGCGCTGCTGCGCAGTGCCCCTCAGGGCGTGACCGACTACGTCCAGGCGGATGTGCGCGATCCCGACCGCATCCTCGAACAGGCCGCCAAGGTGCTCGACTTCACCCGGCCGATCGCCCTGTCGCTGGTGGCGCTGCTGCACTTCGTCGGCGACGAGGACGACCCGCACGACCTGGTCCGCCGCCTCGTCGACGCACTGCCCCCCGGGAGCCACCTCGTCGTCTCCCAGCTCACCGCGGACTTCGACCCGCTCGCCGTCCAGCGCGGGGTCGAGATGTACGCGGCGGGCGGTGTGACCCTCGCCCCGCGTGCATACGCGGAGATCGCCCGGCTGTTCGACGGTCTGGAACTGGTCGAGCCGGGGCTCGTACAGCTCGGCGAGTGGCGGCCCGAGATGGGCGCCGGGGAGGGCGGGGACGCGGACGAGGCGGTGTCGCTCTACGGCGGCGTCGGCCGGAAGGGGCAGCCGCAGGGGCTCTGACCGCACCCCAAAATCCGCTTATGATGCGCGGGTGTTCGATTCTCGGCACATCAAGACGTTCCATCAGGTCGTCCTGTCCGGTTCGTACTCCGCCGCCGCCCGGGTGCTCGGCTATACGCAGCCGGCGATCACCCAGCAGATGAAGGCGCTGGAGCGGGACGTCGGCACGCCGTTGTTCGTCCGGGTCGGCCGCGGACTGCGGCTCACCGAGGCGGGGGAGGCGCTGGCGCGGCACGCGGCCGTCATCATCTCCGACCTGTCGGCTGCCGAGCAGCAGATGGGCGCGCTGACCCGGCTGCGCGCCGGCCGGGTGCGGGTCTGCGGCTTTCCGAGCGCCAACGCCTCGCTCATCCCGGAGGCGCTCGCCCGGCTGGCCGCCGGCCATCCGGGGATACGGGTCGAACTGCTGGAGAGCGAGCCTCCCGAGTCGCTGCACCGCGTGGTGCGCGGCGAGTGCGACATCACGCTGGCCTTCACCTATCCGGGGCTCCATGAGCAGGTGCCGGACGCACTGGTGGAGATCCCCCTGATGGAGGACCAGCTGACGGTGCTGCTGCCGACCGGGCACCCGCTGGCCAGGCGGCGCGCGGTCAAGCTGGCGGACCTGGCGGGGGAGCGCTGGATCGCGGGCTGCCTGCGCTGCCGCGCCAACCTGCTGCACGAGTGCGCCGAACAGGGCTTCGTCCCGGACGTCGCCTTCAGCACCGATGACAACCTCGTCGTGCAGTCCATGGTTGCGGAGGGGCTCGGGGTGGCGATGACGCCCGCGCTGATCCTCGGCTTCCTGTGCCACCGGAAGGTGACCGGCCGGGCGCTGCAGCCCCAGTCCGGACGGCAGATCTCCGCGTACGTCCTGCGGGAGCACCTGCGCGTGCCCGCGACGGCCCTGGTCCTCGACGAGCTGAAGGCGGTCTCCGCAAACAAGGTCGGCTGCTGACACGCCGGGCCGGCCCATAAGCCCGTGTTGGGGAGCGGCCAAGAGACTCTCGTTGGACGTGCTGGGACGGGCGGTCCCACGCTGCCTCCATGACGGCACCCATGGCCTCCACCCCCCACTCTGTCGCCACCCAACGCCTCACGTCCCTCGTCGCCGAGATCCGAGAGGTCGTCGGGCGAGGGATGCCGCCGGACCTGACCGCCCGTCTGGTCGCGGAACGCCTCGCCCCCCACCTGGCCGCCGCGGATCTGCTCACACCGGGACAGCGCGCCGGCGACCCCCGCCACTACCGTCAGCATCTGCTGCACGCCGAGCACGACGGCGGCTTCTCGATCGTCGCGCTCGTCTGGCTGCCCGGCCAGCGCACCCCCGTCCACGACCATGTGGCGTGGTGCACGACGGGGGTGCACGAAGGCATCGAACACGAGCGCCGCTACCGGCTCGTCCCGGCGGCCGCCGGCGGCGGCGGGCAGGCCCGGCTCGCCCGTGTGTCCGACGCCGCCGGGGAAGCCGGCACGGTCGCCGCCCTCGCCCCGCCCGGTGACATCCACCACGTCTGGAACCCCGGCCCTAGCAAGGCGATATCCCTCCATGTCTACGGCGCGGACATCTCCCGCCTCGGGACCAGCGTCCGCCGCGTCTACCGGCTCCCCGCCGACCTGTGACGGCGTTCCCGCGCCAGCGCACGGCCACGCCCCCCGCGCACCCGCTGCGCCCCCGTCTCGTCCCCGGACTCGCGTTCGCCGCGCTGGGCGTTCTCCTCGCCTGGTGCGTCCATCTGCTGCTGCCGGATGTGCCCCTGCTCACCGCCTCGGTGGCCCTCGGCATCGCGGCCGCCCAGCTGCCAGGCGTCCGCACGGCGGTGCGCACCACGGCCCGCCCCGGTCTGTCGTTCGCGGCGAAGCGCCTGATGCGCGTCGGCATCGTGCTGCTCGGGTTGCGGCTCGGTCTCGATGCCGTCCTGGGGCTCGGCTGGGCCGCCGTGGGCGTGGTGCTCGGCGTCGTCGCCGCCACCTTCCTCGGCACCTGGCTGCTCGGCCGGCGGCTCGGGCTGCCGGGCGACCAGCCGCTGCTGATCGCCGCCGGATACGCGATCTGCGGCGCGTCGGCGATCGGCGCGGTCGGCGAGGTGCGGCGGAGCGACGAGCGGGACACGGCCGCGTCGGTCGCCCTCGTGACGCTGTGCGGGACCCTCGCCATCGTCGTACTGCCCCTGCTGCAGCAGCCGTTGCAGCTCAGCGACGCGGAGTTCGGCCGCTGGGCCGGGGCGAGCGTCCACGACGTCGGACAGGTGGTCGCGGCCGCGCAGACCGCGGGCCCCGGCGCGCTCGACGAGGCGGTGCTCGTCAAGCTGACGCGGGTGGCGCTGCTCGCACCGCTGGTCGCCGCCGTCGCCCTGTCCGTGCGGGGCCGGCTGCGGCATGCCCGTACGGCCGCGGCGGGCGGCCGGACCCGGCCGACACATGCCCGGTTTCCGGGTCCGGGGATCGCGCTCCCGGCCCGCCGTCCGGGCCGACGGCACCCGGTCGGCGGGTCCGGCCGTGCCGCTCCCGGGGTCGACGACGGGGCCGGTGGCCGGGCCGACGACGGGTCCGGTGGCGGGGCGGGCCGCGCCGCAGGCGGCGCACGGCCGCCGCTCGTGCCGCTGTTCGTCGTCGGCTTCCTCGCCATGGCGGCGCTGAGCAGCACCGGACTGCTTTCCCCGTCGGTGCTGCACGCGGCGGGTCAGACGCGGGAGCTGCTGCTCGCGGCCGCGCTGTTCGGGCTCGGCAGCGCGGTCGACCTGCCGTCGCTGGCCCGGACCGGCCGCCGGGCAGCGGCGCTGGGGCTGGCGGCCTGGGTGCTCGTCGCATCCGCCGCGTACGCCGGGGTGGCCCTGCTCCCGCGGTGAGCCCGCCCGCCGCCCGTCGCTCCGCCCGGCATCCCTCCCGTCATTCGACCGTGACGACCGTGTGCGTGCCCTTCGCCGCCAGCTTGTGGCCGTCGCGTACATCGGCCACCCAGGTGACCAGCGCGTACTCGCCCGGTGTGAAGGGCACCCGGACGACGACCGACCTGCCGGGGGAGACCGGCGGAGTGCCGACGCTGCCGAGCGGGAAGGGCGGCGGCACGGACCAGTCGTGGTTGTCGACCGCGACGAAGAACCGGTGCACGTCCTCCGCCGTCTTGCCGGGGTACAGCTTGTAGAAGGCCGCCTCGTTGACCTGGTCCAGGGCGTTGAAGAACAGCAGCGGCTCCCCGGCGCGCAGGGTGCGCGGCGTCAGATAGCGCGCCCCGGCGCCCGGCCTGTCGTACGAGGCGACGACGGCCCGCGGCGCGGGCGGCCGCCCCGCCGGGCCGCCGGAGACCGTGAGTGTGCGGATGCGCTCCTCGCCGACGGGCAGCTCGCGGTTCTGGAAGTCCTTGTACTCGATCAGCAGATAGCTGCCCGGCCGCAGGAGCTGGGTGAAGGTCACCGGGTGTCCCGGCTTGGTGAGCGCGCCGCCCAGCAGTTCGGCCGAGGCGCTCAGGAGCGTGGCGCCCCGTACGCTCTCGTCCCGGTCGTCGGAGAACGACATCCGCAGCCCGGTGCGGAAGTCGTCGAGCGCGTCGGGCCTGCGCAGCCGGACGAGGCCGATCTGTCCGGCCGTCGCGTCGGTCGTGGAGACCGCGAAGCTCGCGGGGCCGGGACGCGCCACGGCGGGTACGACTAAGTCATCGGCGGTGGCGACGACGGTGTACGAGTTCCTGCGGTCCTCAGAAGCCGCCGCCTCCGTCCGGCCGCGGGCGGCGTCCGCGGCCGCCGCCGAGTCGGGCGCGGCGCCGGCGGCGGTCGCCGCGCCGGGCGCGAGGCCGGTGAGCAGCGCGGCGGCGGTCAGCAGAGTGAGTCCGGCGGCTGCGGCGGATGTGGTGCGTCGCCGTGCTCTTGAGAACATGGGGCCTCCTGGGACACGGATGGGTGACGCACCGTACGCCCCTCGCCTCGGCTCGCCGTCGACTCCTCGTCGTGAGCGCCTCGACGGAGGCGACGGCCGGCCGCGGTGTGCCGCTCCCGGCCCGGCTGCGTTGTCCCGCGGCGGTCCGGGCCGGTCAGGCGAGCAGTGCGGGCGTCGCGCGGGTCAGGACGTCCGTCACCCGGTTCCAGGTCTCGACGTCGCGTTCCACCGGCGGCAGCTCGGCGGTGTGCCCGCTCTGCCAGCCGGCCGCCAGCGTCACCGGGTCCTCGCCCGAGGCGGCCGCCGCCGCGAGGGCCGCCGCTCCCAGGGCGACCAGCTCGCCGTTCTGCGGGATCAGCAGGGGGCGGCCGGAGAGCCGCCGCACCGTCTCCACCCAGTGGCGTCCGCGCGCGCCGCCGCCGACCAGCCGCAGCGGACGGGCGGCGACATCGGGATCGGCCGGGTCGAGTCCGCAGGCGCGCAGCACCTCGTCCAGGGCCCGCAGCACGGTCACCGTCGCGCCCTCATAGGCCGCGCCGAGGATCTGGTGCCGGGTGGTGGCGTGTCGCAGCCCGGTCAGCAGGCCGGAGGCGGACGGCAGATCGGGGGTCCGCTCGCCGTCCAGATACGGCAGCAGCACCACCTCGCCGCCCGCCTGCGCGGCGTCCCGGTGCAGACCGAGGACAGCGGCGACCTTGTCGACGGCCTGGGTGCAGTTGAGAGTGCAGGCCAGCGGCAGATAGGTGCCGTCTGCGGCCGCGAACCCGGCGACGGAGGGGCGGGTGGGGCGCGTGCGGGTGGCGGCGAACACGGTGCCCGAGGTGCCCAGGCTGAGCACAGGATGGTCCAGCAGTCCCGCGCCGCCCAGCCCGAGGCCGACGGCGGCGGCCATGTTGTCGCCCGTACCGGCGGCGACCGCGATCCCCTCGGGCAGGCCGAGGTCCCGGGCCGCCTCGGCGGTCAGCGAGCCGACGCGCACGGCGCCGGTGGCCGCCACCGGCGGCAGCAGGGCCGGGTCGAGCCCCACGAGGCCGAGCAGTTCGGGGTCGTATGCGCCGTCGGCGGTCGAGTACCAGCAGGTTCCCGAGGCGTCGCCCGGGTCAGTGGCGGGCGTGCCGGCCAGCCGCTCCGTGAGGAAGTCGTGCGGCAGCCGCACCGCGGCGGCGGACCGGGCCGTATGCGGCTCGTGCTCGCGCAGCCACTGCCACTTGGCGGCCGTCATCGAGGCGACGGGAACGGAGCCGGTGCGCGCGGCCCAGGCGTCCGCTCCGCCGAGGGCCCCGGTCAGGGCCGCGGCCTGCGGGGCCGAACGCGTGTCGTTCCACAGCAGAGCGGGCCGCAGGGGCCGGCCCTCACCGTCCAGGACGACCAGTCCGTGCTGCTGGCCCGCGACCGCGATGCCCGTGACCGCGGCGGCGGGGAGCCCGGACTCCTTGAGTCCGGCGGCCACCGCCTCGCGCAGCGCCCGCCACCACACCTCCGGGTCGCTCTCGCGCGCCCCGTCCGCCCCGCCGACCTGGTGCGCGGCCCGGCCGACGGCGAGCACGGCCCCCGTGCCGGCGTTGGTGAACGCCGCCTTGGCGGACTGGGTGGAGCTGTCCACGCCGATGACGACCCGGTGTGCCGGCATTGCCCACTCTCCTCGCTGCCCTTTTTGCTGTGGCGGAAACAAATTACGCCAGGTGATGCGGAAGGAAAAGGTCCTGAGAGGTCTTGGGGGGCTACGGGGCTCCGGAGGGCTTCTCTGAGGCGCGGAACCCGTGCATAATTAGTTCACATAGACAACAAAATAAGTCGACCATGCTTGGCTGACGCTGCCGTCCGCGCCCCCGTGCGCTCCATGTGCAGTCCGCGTGCAAGTCCGTATGCAGTCCCTCTCTGGCGAAGGCGGTTGCCCGATGTCGGAACGCTTCACCCCCACCCCCGAGGACCGTTTCAGCTTTGGCCTGTGGACCGTCGGCTGGCAGGGCCGGGACCCCTTCGGAGACGCCACCCGGCCGCCCCTCGACCCGGTCGAGACCGTCGACCGGCTCGCCGGTCTCGGAGCGTGGGGCGTCACCTTCCACGATGACGACCTGATCCCCTTCTGCGCCTCCGACGCCGAGCGGCGAGGGCGCGTCGCACGCTTCCGCCGGGCGCTCGACACGACGGGCATGGCCGTGCCGATGGCCACCACCAACCTCTTCACCCACCCCGTCTTCAAGGACGGCGCCTTCACCGCCAACGACCGCGAGGTGCGCCGCTTCGCGCTCCGCAAGACCCTCCGCAACATCGACCTCGCCGCCGAACTGGGCGCGCGCGTCTATGTCGCGTGGGGCGGGCGCGAGGGGGCCGAGTCGGGGGCGGCGAAGGATGTGCGCACCGCGCTGGACCGGCTGAAGGAAGCGTTCGACCTGCTCGGGCAGTATGTGCTGGAGCAGGGTTACGAGCTGCGCTTCGCACTGGAGCCAAAACCCAACGAGCCGCGCGGGGACATCCTGCTGCCGACGGTCGGGCATGCGTTGGCGTTCATCGAGCGGCTGGAGCGGCCCGAGCTGTACGGGGTCAACCCCGAGGTGGGCCATGAGCAGATGGCCGGGCTCAACGTCAGCCACGGCGTGGCCCAGGCCCTGTGGGCGGACAAGCTCTTCCACATCGACCTCAACGGCCAGAGCGGCGTCAAGTACGACCAGGACCTCCGCTTCGGCGCGGGCGATCTGCGCGCGGCGTTCTGGCTGGTCGACCTGTTGGAGGAGGCGGGGTACGAGGGGCCGAGGCACTTCGACTTCAAGCCGCCGAGGACGGAGGACACGCAGGGGGTGTGGGCGTCGGCCGCGGGCTGTATGCGCGCCTATCTGATCCTCCGGGAACGGGCGACCGCCTTCCGCGCGGACCCGGATGTCCGGGACGCCCTGCGCGCGGCCCGCCTCGACGACCTCCGCCGCCCTACGGCGGACGACGGCCTTGCGGGCCTCCTCGCGGACCGCACGGCGTACGAGGACTTCGACGCGGAGGCGGCGGGGGAGCGGGGGATGGCGTTCGAGGTGCTGGACCAGTTGGCGCTGGAGCACCTGACGGGTGCGCGCGGCTGAGGCGGGGCGGTTTCTCTCCCCGCCCCGCTCTCCCCCTCCGCCCTGAGGCGTGGGGGACCCTTATCCCGAAACCGGGGGCTCCGCCTCCGGACCCCCTCTGCGGCGCTCGGTGCGGCGGCTCCCGCGCAGTGCGTCGGCACGGGCGAGCGGTCCCCGCCGGCGTCGCTTCGCGCCGCCGGCGCGCCCTGCAGCCCGGTTCCGGTGCAGTGCCGGCGCGCGTACGGGCCGGCTCGGCGCACGGCGCCCGCAGCGGGCGGTGGGCCCGGTCGTCCGCGCGGAGCGCCGGGTCGTGCAGGGGGTGCGGGGGCGGAGCCCCCGGTACAGCGGAGCCCCCGGTACAGCGGAGCCCCCGGTACAGCGGAGCCCCCGGTACAGCGGAGCCCCCGGTACAGCGGAGCCCCCGGTACAGCGGAGCCCCCGGTACAGCGGAGCCCCCGGTACATCAGGGGGTTGGTGGGAGAGGTCAGGACGGGGCGAACGCCGCGGGGTCGGACAGGGCCGATTGGAGGACCAGTCCCGCTGCGCCGCGGGAGGCGTCCGTCGTGGGGGAGGCGGGCCGCAGGCGGCCGCCGCCGGGCGACCAGAGGCCGGAGACCACCCGGGTGGAGAGCTCCGCCTCCGCGGGCGGGGCCAGCCAGCGGAACAGCGGCCGGTAGATCCCGCCGAGAACGACCGCGTCCGGGTCGAAGAGGTTCACCGCGCCCGACAGCACCCGGCCCAGCACCCCGCCCGCCCCTTCGAGTGCGGCCAGCGCGGCCGTGTCGTCGGCCGCGGCCCGCCGTTCCAGCTCCGCCACACCGGGCGCGCCGGACTCCCCGTCCAGCCCGGCGGCCCGCAGCAGCGCCGACTGCCCCGTGTACTGCTCAAGGCAGCCCCGCGCCCCGCACCGGCACAGCCGCCCCTGCGGATCGACCGTCAGATGCCCGATCTCCCCGGCGAACCCGTGCGCGCCGCCGAGCAGCTCACCGTCGAGGACCAGTGCTCCGCCGACCCCGATCTCTCCGGTCAGATAGAGGAAGCCGCGCACCTCGCCGAGGCCCTCGGCCTTCAGGCCCCCGAACCACAGCTCCGCCAGCGCGGCGAGGTCCGCCTCGTTCCCCGCGGACACCGGCAGCGGGGGTGCGGCGGGACGCACCGCGCTCAGCTCCCGTGCGAACGGCTCCGCCGCCTCGACGCCGCGCCACCCGAGGTTGGGGGCCTCGCGTACGGCCCCCGCGTGCACCAGCCCCGGAAGGGCCAACCGCACACCCACCGGCCGCAGCTCCTGTTCCGCCGCCGAGGCGAGTGCACGCGCGGCGATGTCCGCCGCACGCCCGAGGACCCGCCCGGGGGAAGTGCCGCGGTTGTCGAGGTGCTCCACCAGCCGGACCCGGTCGGTGCCCGCGAGATCCGCCACGCACACGGACACATAGTCGACGTTGATCTCGACGCCGACCCCGGCCACTCCGGTGCGCGACACCTTCAGCACCGTGCCCGGCCGTCCCGCGTGTCCGCTGAAGGACTTCCCGGACTCGGTGAGGAACCCGCCGTCCAGCAGCTGCTCCACCAGCGAGGAGACGGCCGCACGGGTCAGCCCGACCCGTGCGGCGACCCCGGCGCGGGTCGCCTCGCCCTCGTGGCGCACGGCCCGCAGCACCAGGCTCAGGTTGTGGCGTCGCACGGTGTCGCGGTCCGCCTTGGGGCCCAGGGGCGTCCGGCCGCCCCTGGAACTGCCGTTCATGTCGTTCATCGCACGATCGAGCCTACGCGCCCGCCGGGGCCCTGCTCCTGCGGGTCTGTGCGACGGCGGGCGAACGGCGCAGTGCGAGGGAGATCAGCACCAGATCACGCGGTCCCCCGCCCGGCTCGGCGGGTCCGGCCGGGCCGGAGTCGTCGGAGGAAGCGGCTCCTGCCGAGGAGATGACCCTGCCCTCAGGATCGGCGGCCCGGGCCCGCAGCGCGGCGGAGATCATCGCCGCGTCGGCTGCGGCCCGCGCCTGCTCCGGGCAGACTCCGCGGCCGAGGGCGGCACGCTGGGCGTCGGCCCGCAGCACCCGGTCGAAGTACGGGTGCAGAAACAGCAGTCCGTCATGGATGTCCGACTCCCGCTGGGTGACCCGCAGGTCGACCGGCGCCCACCGGGGGATCCGCACCGAGGGCGTGGAGTGCGGCGCCACGGTGCGCAGCTCACGCCAGAGCGGACCGAGCCGCCGGTAGGCGCACCAGGCCGACCACTGGTGGGCCACCCGCCGGGCCAGCAGCGGCAGCACGAACCCCGCGGCGCTGAGCAGAGCGCCCAGCGAGGCGAGCGGCGGCGCGACGGAGGTGCTCAGCGCGTCCAGGTCGGCTCCGGCCCAACGGGCGAACACGGCCGCGCTCTTGCAGACGCTGTAGCCGAGGCTGAACAGCGAGCCGACGACGATGGTGACCAGCCCCGTGCGCAGCCACCCGTGGACCTTCCGCGACCAGCGCCAGCACATCGCCGTCATCGCAGCCGCCGCCACACTGTGGGCGGCCAGGTACAGCACGATCATCTCGCGGATGTACGGGGTGCCGGCGTAGTGCGTGTCCAGGTCGCGCAACCGCTCGACGGGGGCCTCGCCCAGGGAGAACAGCACGTTGAGGGCGACGACGACCGCCCCGTAGCCGTATATCCAGCGCCGTGCCACCGTCCGGGTCTCCTCGGGCGGACCCCCGCGCCAGTTGACCAGCAGCACCAGGCAGGAGGCGCCAAGCGCGGTCAGGATGCTGTAGACGAGCGGCGCGGAGAAGTTGGGCACGCCGGCGAGGCTGTTGACGGCGGTGATGGTCGGCGGGGCCGCGAAGAAGAACGTGGACGCGGCGAGCGCCAGCAGCGCGCACACCGAGCGCAGCAGCGGATCACGCCAGTTGCGACGCATCCCCGGCAGCTTGAAGGCGAGCGCGAGGCCCAGCGCGGCGGCGGGGATGTAGTAGTCGGGCCCGTCCACTCCTCAGCCCTGCGGACCGCGGTATCCCAGGGAGGCCTCGATGCGGCCGGCCAGCCCGTCACGGCTCGTCGGCCCCTTCCCCGCGCAGCCGCCGGACAGCCAGGCGCGGCACTTGCTGCCGAGCAGCAGGCCGAAGCTCTCGGCCTCGTTCTCCTCCGCCTGGTCGAAGCGGGTCCTCGCGGCCACCCTGAGCACGGTGTCCTGGATGTCCGCCTCGTCCGACAGCAGCCGGGCGGCGACGGCTGCGCCCTCGACGTGGTGGGTGCAGTGCCCCGCCTTCATATGCCACAACTCATGGCCGAGGATGACCACTTGGTGGTAGGGAGCGGTGCGGCGCTCGATGACGATCAGGTCCTGGTCGGTCATGTCGAGCCAGAGGCCGCTGGCGGTGCCCGGAGGGAACGAGGCTGTGCGGTAGCGCACGGGCCGGCCGCGGTGCCTGGCCATCCCTTCGCACAGGGCGGCGTAGAGATCGGCGGGTTCCGCCGGAGCGGGGAGATCGATTCCGGAGACCAGCTCGCCGCACAGCCGGCGCATCTCTTTGCCTATGCTCACCGTTCTCCTCTCCCCTGAAGCGCGCGGGCGGACACGTGTGCGGCCGACGCTGTCCGGAAATCGGGGTTACCGGGAGTCGTCGGAACTGGTCGGCTTGACGCTCTCCAGCAGCATGTCGAGCCACTCGGTGACCTTGTCCCGGTGCTTGTCGGTGGGCAACTGGGCGGCGCGCCAGGCGATGCCGCGTACGCCGTGGTCCTGCAGCAGCCGCTCCAGCGGATCGCCGTCGCCGGCGTAGTCTTGCAGCAGCCGCTGCTCGGTGCGCTGAAGTGCGCCGTTGAGCGCGTCGGCGTCGTCGGCCGTAAGAAACCCGGCGTGGACCTTGAAGAACCTCTGGATGGCATCGCAGTGCTCCATGGTGGGCCGGCGGTCGCCGTTGATCAGGGCTCCGGCCTGCTGGCGGGACATCCCGGCGCCGTCGGCGATCTCTTGCTGGGTGTAGCGGCGGCCGTTGGGCTTCAGTCGTGTTCTGCGCAGCAGGTCGAAGCGCTGCAGAAAGCGGGTCTGGAGGTCGGGTTCGCCGGCCGGCTGCCCGTCGAGCAGGGCGGCGACGACATCCGCGGGCACTCCGGACGCCTCGGAGAGCTCGTCGACGTGGAAGACGTCGCCATGGCTCAAACCAAGCCTGCCGGCGAGGTCCGCTACGCGCGCAACGGTAGCCGCGAGAGGGCCTGTGGTCGTCGGGCCCGGAACCGAGAAGCCGTCTGTCACCAGTAGGTCTCCTAGATCACGCGGGTTCGCTCCGCAGACAGTGGGCTGCCGCGAGACTAGCCGCTCCGAGTAAATGCAGCCAGGTTTTGCCACAGCTGTGGCGCGATCTGGTCGTTCAACGACGCGGAATGCCACGATAGTTGACATGACCGCCTGTGCGGTAGCAGGATCGCCACGCGGTTGAAGATCGAAGCGATCGTTCCGGTCCGGGTGAACCAAACTCCGGCAAGGGCGACTTCGAGAACTGCAAGAGCTTCACGAACTTCGAAACACCGCGAGGCGACTTCGAGAAGGGGGACGTTCTCGATGACACACGAGGCAGGCGCGGAGCAGCCCGGTGTCCAAGGACGGCTCGGATGCGCCGGCGCGACCCGTGGCACGCCGCGGACCCGGCGGCTGGCCGAGGCGCTGAGGCGGCGTCGGCGGCAACTCGGCCTGAGCCTGGGGGAGATGGCCGAACGACTGGCGGTCGCCCCGGGGGCGTACCCGGGCGCGAAGCGTACCGGGGAGCACACCCCGGACAGCGCGTCGGCCGCCGCGGTCACCGCGTCGGACGGCCGGCGGGCGAGAGTCGACCGGAGCGAGGCCGAGTCGGACGGCCGGAGGGAACGGGACCGTCACGGCCGCCGTTTCACACGACGCCGCGACGACGCGAAGCCGCGAGCCCCGCTCGACGCCGTGGAACAGGCGGAGCGAAGCGGGGCGGAGAACGCCCGGCCGGCCGGTTCCGCCCAGGGGTACGAGGCGTTCGGCCTCGGCGGAGTCCCGCTGCGCCCCTCGGGCGCCCCGCTGCGTCCCTCGGGGCCGGTGCCGCCGTCGGGCCCCCGCCGTCCGGCCGTGCCGACCCGCCCCGCCGGCCCGGCCCGCCCGTCGGGGCCGGTGCCGCCGTACCGGCCGCCCGCCTACCCCGCGGGTCCGGGCGCCAGGCCCGCCCGCCCCGCCGTGCCCGTCGTCGTCCCCGACACGCAGTCCTACCTGCGCGACTACGCGGCGATGATGGACGCGGTGCCGCTGCCGTCGCTGCTCTTCGACCGCCGCTGGGACGTGGCGCACGCCAACCCGGCCTTCGACGCGCTCTTCCGGCGTGTCGCACCGCACCCCACCGCCATGCCGACGCAGAACTTCCTGCGGTTCGTGCTCTTCCACCCGGACGCGGCGACCGTGCTGGCCGACCATGAGACCAGCTGGTGCCTGCCGCTGATGGCGCAGCTGGAGTCCGCCCTGGAGAGCGACGGCGAGGACCGGGTGCTGCGGTCCATCCGTGAGGACATCGCCGGGGATCCGATCATGGACGCCGCCTATCGCTGCGGCCTTCCGCACTGGATGAGCGCCGTGGGTGCGGCGGCCCTCCACCATGACGGAGCGGTACGGCCCCTGTGGCACCCCGACCCGCGCTGGGGTCGCACGGACTGCCGCATCGTTGATGAAACGCCCAGGACCCTTCAGGACAACGGCTATACGCGGATGACGCTGGTGCTGCGCGAGACCCGCCCGTCGGCGGTGCCGGGCTCCCGGCGCGGCCCCTCCCATCTGCGTGCCGTTCCGGGCGGCTGAGCCGGCCGTACCGGACGTCTTGCGGCCGGCTGCCGCGACGAGTCCGGCGGACAGCCGAGATTCGAGGGGCGATGCGTAACGTGCCTGAACCCCCTGTGTTCCGCAGGGGAGACGGGGGCGGGCGGCACACACCCCCGTGGACGGCTGGGACGGCGTTCGGGAGTTCGTGTGGCTGCGCTCATCGAGGACTATGCACTGATCGGGGACATGCAGACCGCCGCCCTGGTCGCCAGGGACGGCTCCGTCGACTGGTTCTGCCTGCCCCGCTTCGACTCACCCGCCGTCTTCGCCGGGCTGCTCGGCGGCGAGGAACACGGCTTCTGGCGGCTCGCCCCCGTCGCGGGCGCCCTCGGGCCCACGCCCGCCACGCGCCGCCGCTACCGCGGCGAGTCGCTCGTGCTGGAGTCGGAGTGGGACACGCCCGAAGGCACCGTACGGCTCATCGACTTCATGCCGCCGCGCGACGCCGGACGCGGCAGACCGGACGCCGCGCCCACCCTCGTACGCATCGTCGAGGGCGTCTCCGGACGGGTGCGGATGAGCTCCGCCCTGCGCATGCGGTTCAGCTACGGGCGCATCGTGCCCTGGGTGCAGCGCGAGCAAGGACCCGGCGGACGGGACCGGGTGGTGGCCGTAGCCGGCCCCGACGCACTGTGGCTCGACACCGACGCCGACACCTACGGCAGCGACCTGACCACCCACGCCGCGTTCAGCGTCGCAGCCGGCGAACGCGTCGCGCTCGCCCTCAGCTGGCAGCCCTCCCACGGCGACGCCCCGCCGCGGCCCGACCCCGCCGCGCTGCTCGCCGGAACCGAGAGCTTCTGGGCCCGCTGGACGGGGCAGTGCACCTACCTCGGGCCGTACCGGGAGGCCGTGGTCCGCTCGCTGATCACTCTCAAGGCGCTCACCTACGCCCCCACCGGCGGCATCGTCGCCGCCCCCACCACCTCCCTGCCCGAGGAGATCGGCGGCGTACGGAACTGGGACTACCGCTACACCTGGCTGCGCGACGCCGCCATCACCCTCTCCTCCCTGCTGCGCACCGGCTACCGCGAGGAAGCCCGCGCCTGGCGCGAATGGCTCCTGCGGGCCGTCGCCGGAGACGCCCAGAACCTGCAGATCATGTACGGAGTCGCGGGCGAACGCGAACTCGCCGAGTCGGAGCTGCCGTGGCTGCCCGGCTATGAGAAGTCGGGCCCCGTCCGCATCGGCAACGGAGCGGCGCACCAGCTCCAGCTCGACGTGTACGGGGAAGTCGTCGACGCCCTGTGGCTCGGCCAGACCTCCGGCCTGTCCCGCGACGACTCCACGCACATCCTCCAGATGAAGCTGATGAACCACCTCGAGTCCCACTGGCGCGAGCCGGACGAGGGCATCTGGGAAGTCCGCGGCCCCAGGCGGCACTTCGTCCACTCCAAGGTCATGGCCTGGGTAGCCGCCGACCGCACCGTCCGCAGGCTCAGCCGGCTCCCGCTGGAGAGCCCCGTACGGCGATGGAGGGCCCTGCGCGACGAGATACACCGCGATGTGTGCGCCCACGGCTACGACCCTGACCGCAACACCTTCACCCAGTACTACGGCTCCCGCGAACTCGACGCCTCCCTGCTGCTCATCCCGCAGATGGGCTTTCTGCCGCCCGACGACCCCCGCGTCGTCGGCACCGTCGAAGCCGTCCAGCGCGAGCTGTGCGACGACGGCTTCGTCCGCCGCTACCCCGTGCCCGACGACGGCTCCGACACCCTCGGCGGCGACGGACTGCCCGGCGGGGAAGGTGTCTTCCTCGCCTGCTCCTTCTGGCTCGCCCACGACCTCGCCCTCATCGGCCGCACGGACGAGGCCCGGAAGCTCTTCGAGCGGCTGCTGGCGCTCCGCACCGATCTGGGGCTGCTCGCCGAGGAGTGGGACACCCGCCGCGGCCGGCTCGTCGGCAACTTCCCGCAGGCCTTCAGCCATGTACCGCTGATCGACACCGCTCTGCGGCTCTCCTGAGCGCGCCCCGTCCGCCGGTTAGAGCCATCGTCGAGAGAGGGGGCGCATGGTCTGTGGACGGGGTCCACCACACGCCAAGGAGTCTCGGCCATGTCGTCGCTGCGGAAGTTTGTCGTCGTCAGGGTGTTGCGCCCGGTGGGCAGGGCCCTGATCGCGTACGGGATGTACTGGGTCTGGGTACCCGGGGTGCGGCAGCACGAGACGCTGCCCTCGGAGATCGTGCCCCGTGGCGACGGCAGGTGAGAAACACGCCTTTTTCCATGAGGTCCACGGGGCTTCAAGGACGGCTTGAGAGCGTTCTCCGAAGCTCTGGCCATCAGTACGCGGCGCTGGGGGCGTAGATGGCTGCACACCGGAACTTCACCGAACTCGCGCACGAACGGATAACCGCACTCGCCGAGCGCGAGGCCTATGTGTGCGTCCGGGACGATCAGCAGGGCGGTCTGGAATCCGACGTCCTCAGCTACGGCGAGCTGGGCGAGAGCGCCCGGAGGCTGGCCTCCTGGCTGCAGCGCAGCGGCTCCCACGGCCATCGGGTGCTCATCCTGCAGAGTGATGTACGGCAGTTCATGAGCAGCTTCCTCGGCTGCCTGTACGCCGGAGCGGTGGCCGTGCCCGCGCCCGTGCCCGCCGGCTCCCGGCAGAACGTCGAACGCGTCGCAGGCATCGTCCGGGACGCCTCGGTGAGCTATATCCTCACCGACGCCGCCATGGCCTCCGCCGTCTCGCAGCTGCTCGCCGAGATGGGGCACACCGAGGTGGCCACTCTGGCCACCGACCGCTTCTCCGGAGGCGACCCGGACGCCTGGGAGGAGCCCGGGCTGTTCCCCGACGACGTGGCTTTCCTCCAGTACACCTCGGGGTCGGTCAGCGACCCCAAGGGCGTCATGGTCACCCATCGCAATCTGCTGGCCAACCAGCAGTCGATACAGCGGGCGATGCGCACCTCACAGGAGTCCCGCGTGGGCGGCTGGCTGCCCTTCCACCACGACATGGGGTTGGTGGGGCATCTGCTGCACCCGCTCTGGCTGGGCGCGTGCGGTGTGCTGATGCCGCCGATGACCTTCGTCAAACGGCCGCTGCGCTGGCTGCAGATGGTCGACCGGCACGGCATCACCACCGGCGGCGGCCCCAATCTCGCCTACGACCTGTGTCTGCGCCGCATCAAGGACGACCAGATCGCCGAACTCGACCTCTCCCGCTGGGAGACGGTCGTCAACGGCGCGGAGCCGGTGCGCGCCGAGACGATGGAGGCGTTCGCGGAGCGCTTCGCACCCGCCGGGTTCCGCAGAGAGGCCTTCTACCCCTGCTACGGACTGGCGGAAGCCACCCTGCTGGCCACCGGCGGCGATGTCGGGGTGCCGGCCGCGATGCGTGTCGTGGACGCCGGGGAGCTGGAACAGCACCGGCTGCGCCCCGCCGAGGTGGGGCAGCCCGAGCGCCGGCTCGTCAGCTGCGGCCGCCCGCAGGGCTGCGAGGTCGCCGTCGTCGACCCCGACACCGGCCGCAGACTGCCCGCCGGACAGGTCGGCGAGGTGTGGCTGCGCGGCGAGAGCATCGCCCGCGGCTACTGGAACCGGCCGCTGGAGAACGCCCACGCCTTCCACGCCGTCACCGAGGACGGAGACGAGGGGTATCTGCGCACCGGCGACCTCGGAGCGCTCGCGGGCGGCGAGCTCTATGTCACCGGCCGCATCAAGGACATCATGATCGTGGCCGGCCGCAACCTCTACCCGCAGGACATCGAGCGCAGCGTGCAGCGCATCAGCGCGCTGTTCGGCTCCAGCGCCGCCTTCGCCGTCGAGTCCGGCCGCGACCATGTGGTCGTCGTCCAGGAGGTGCGCACCGGATCCTGCTTCGAGGCCGAGCTGGCCCAGCTCTCGGCCGCCGTGCGGACATGCGTGGCCCAGGAGTTCGAAGTCGCAGCCGAGAACGTGGTGCTGGTCCGCCCCGGCACCGTACGCCGCACCACCAGCGGCAAGCTCCAGCGCACCGCCATGCGCCGGCTGTTCCTGGACGGGCGGATCCAGCCCCTGTACGA
This sequence comes from Streptomyces sp. MUM 178J, assembly GCF_022414575.1. Lineage (GTDB taxonomy): Bacteria > Actinomycetota > Actinomycetes > Streptomycetales > Streptomycetaceae > Streptomyces > Streptomyces chengmaiensis. The sequence goes on from NZ_JADWYQ010000004.1 coordinate 180,523, forward strand.
GGAACTGCACCCGGAGGTGCGCGCCCTGGTGACGACGGGGGCGATGAGCGGCGAAGGCGCGACGAGCGGCGGGGCGGCCGGATGACCGCACTCACCGAGCGGACCGGCACACCCACGCCGCTGTGCGCGTCCGCGGACGCCCGCGACGGCGAAGGCGGCGGCCCGCGCTGGCTGCTCGCCGAACAGCTCGACCGCGGCCTCGGCGATCCGGAAGCCGACGGGCCGCTCTCCTACGCCCGCGCCGCGCACCAGGACGCGGCGGAGGAGTTCCCGGCGGACGCCTGTGAACTGCTCGGCGCACTGGGCGTCCACCACTACTACATCCCCGCAGAACACGGCGGCGCGCTCACCGGCTTCCCACAGCTGCTGGAGATCGTGCGCACGCTCGCCCGCCGCGATCTGACCTGCGCCATCGGCCACGGCAAGACCTTCCTCGGCGCGGTCTGCGTCTGGGTCGCCGAGGACCGGGCCGGCGCCGGCCGGCTGGCGCCCCTGGTCAGGGCGGGGGAGCCCGTCTCCCTCGGGCTGACAGAACGCACCCACGGAAGCGACCTGATGGCCGGAGAGGTCGTCGCCGAACGCACCGACGGCGGCTATCTCGTCAGCGGCGAGAAGTGGCTGATCAACAACGCCACCCGCAGCCGGCTCGTCTGCCTGCTCGCCCGCACCTCGCCCGAAGGCGGCCCCCGCGGCTTCAGCCTGCTGCTCGTCGACAAGAACGAGCTGCCCGAAGGGGTCTGCCGCACCCTGCCCAAGGTGCGCACCCTCGGCATCCGGGGCGCGGACATCAGCGGCATCGCCTTCGACCGCGCCCCCGTCGACGCGGACGCTCTCGTCGGGCGCGAGGGTCAAGGCCCCGAGACCGTGCTCAAGGCCCTCCAGATCACCCGCTCGCTGTGCGCCGGGCTCTCGCTCGGCGCGATGGACCACGGGCTGCGCCTCGCCTGCCGGTTCGCCGCCGAGCGGGAGCTGTACGGACGCCGGCTCATCGACCTGCCCGCCACGCGCCGCACCCTCGCCGAGTCCTACGCCGATCTGCTCGCCATGGAGGCGCTGAGCACCGTCGCGGCCCGGTCCGTCCACACCCTGCCCGACGAGCTGAGCGTGACCTCCGCCGTCGCCAAGTACCTGGCGCCGACCGTCGCCGACGACATCCTCGCCCGACTGCGCGGGGTGCTCGGGGCCCGCTCGTACCTCTCCCGCCACTACGCGCACGGACGCTTCCAGAAACTGGAGCGCGACCATCGCATCGTCGGCATCTTCGACGGCAACACCATGGTCAACCTCTATGCGCTGACCGCGCAGTTCCGCACGCTCGCCCGCCGCCACCCCGTGCGCACCGGCAGCCGCGAGGAGCGGCAGGCCCTCGCGGCAGCCTTCGGCCACACCCGGCCGCTGCCCCGGCTGCGCCCCGGCCGGCTCAGCCTGGTCGCCCGGAACGGCAGCAGCCTCATGGGCTCCCTGCCGACAGCGGCCGAGGTGCTTGCCGCCCAGGCGTCCCGCGAGCCCGCGCTCGCCCCGGCGGCCGCCCTCGCCCGCACACTGGCGGCCGCGGCAGCGGAACTGCACACCCGGATGCGGGCCCAGCGGCCCGTGCCCGGCGGCGCGCCCGTGGAGAGCTTCGACCTCGCCCGCGGCTACAGCCTGCTGTTCGCCGCCGCCTGCTGCCTCGGAGTCTGGCAGCACAACCGGCGCGAGACGCTGCACACACGGACCGAGGCGCTGTGGCGCGACGGCCTGTGGCTGCACGCCGCCCTCGCCCGGCTCGCGGAGCGGCTGGACCAGGCGGCGCCCGGCCTCACCGGGCCCCAGCCCGGCCGCCCCTTCGCCTACGACCCGGAGCTTGCGGAGCTGTACGAGCGCCTGCTCGACCGGCTCGCCGACCAGTACCAGGCGGGAGAGCTGTTCTCCCTGCTGACCGGCCGTATCGCAGAAGGACCCCCCAAAGGACCCCCATGCTGACCCCGAGCCAGGAAGAAGTCCTCATCCAGCAGCGCGTCGCCGATCTCGAACGGCGCTTCGGCGACCCGGCGGACCCGGACAATCCGCTGGGCCTCGACGCACTGCTCGCCGCCGACGAGCGCAGCGAACTCCTCGCCGAGGCCGAGGCGGAACTCGCCGACTTCCGGCTGAACGCCGAATTCACTCCGCGGGAGCTCGGCGGCAGGCTGGAGAGGATCGACACGCTCGGCCGGGTCCTGCGCACCGTATTCCGCAGGGACGCCAGCCTCGGGCTGGGGTACGGGGCCACGACCTTCCTCGCCGCCGTCGCCGTCTGGGCGGCCGGCGCCCCCCGGCAGCAGCGGCGCGTCGCGGACCTGCTGCTCGGCGGCGGCCGACTGGCCATCGCGTACCACGAACTGGCCCACGGCAACGACTTCGTCCGCAACGAGTTCCGGGCCCGGCCGGTCGACGGCGGCTTCGTCCTGGACGGTGTGAAGCAGGTCATCAACAACGTCGAACGGGCAGAGGCGCTGGTGCTGTTCAGCCGCACCGACGAAGGCCCCGGCAGCCGCAGCCACTCCGTGCTGCTCGTCGAGAAGGACCGGATCCCCCCCGACCGCTACCGCTATCTGCCGCGCTACGAAACGGTCGGCGTCCGCGGCTGCCAGAACGCCGGCATCGAGTTCACCGACTGCCCGGTCGGCGCCGACGCCCTGGTCGGCCGGCTCGGCGACGGCGTCGAACTCGCCCTGCGCTCCTTCCAGATCACCCGCAGCGTCGTCCCCTCCATGATCCTCGGCGGCGGAGACACCGCCCTGCGCACCGCGGTCGGCTTCGCCCTGGACCGCAGGCTCTACCACCGCTCCGTCCTGGACATCCCGCACGCCCGCGCCACCCTCACCGGCGCCTTCACCGACCTGCTGATCAGCGACTGCCTGGCGCTGGCGGCCACCCGAGCCGTGCATCTGCTGCCCGACGCCACCAGCGTCTACGCGGCGGCCGTGAAGTATCTGCTGCCGAAACTGCTCACCGAGACCGCCTACGACCTGTCGATCGTGCTCGGCGCGAACTTCTATGTACGGGACGGAACATACGGCGCGTTCCAGAAGCACGTCCGCGACCTTCCCATGATCAGCCTCGGGCACGCGGGCACCGCCGCCTGCCAGGCGACGATCATCCCGCAGCTGCCCCGGCTGGCCCGCACCGCCTGGTTCACCGGCAAGGCCGCCCCCGAGGGGCTGTTCCGGGTACGCGACCCGCTGCCCCCGCTGGACCCGGCCAGGCTGGCGCTGGTCGCGGGCAGCGACGCCCTGGTCGCCACACTGGACGGGGCCGCCGAGCAGTTCACGGGCCAGGACGCGGCGCGGGCCGGCGAGTACGCCGAGGCGCTGAGCGCCCTGGCAGCAGCCCTCGAGCAGGAGCTGCGCAGTCTGCAGACCGAGTGCCGCGACATGCCCCCCAAGGACCGCACCGTCCTCGCCAGTCCCAAGGCGTACGCCGTCGCCGACCGCTACACGCTGCTGCTGGCGGGCGCGGCGTGCCTGGGGGTGTGGCGCTGCCAGGAGCCCGCGGACGACGCGTTCCTCGCCTCGCCCGCCTGGCTCGCCGCCGCCCTGACCCGGCTCGTCAAACGGCTGGGCCGGCCGCTGCCGGCGCTGCCCGAGGGCGTCGGCGGCCGGCTGCTCGACGAAGTCCTTGGCCGCTACCACGAAAGCCGCAGCTACGACCTGTACGACACCCCGATCGCCGGCGAAGCGCACCCGGCGTGACATACGCCGCAGCCCTGCCGAGAGGCGTCGCCGAGAGCACGTTGTGGAGGAGCATCAGATGGCGCTGCATCCCCCCGGGGCTGACGTCCCGGGCCCCAGTCCGTCGTCCGCGGCACCGGTCGCGTCGTCGCCTGCCGCCGCGGCGGTCGCGTCGCCCGGGGCGGTCGCCGGCCACGACACCCGCTACTTCCGGAACTGGCTGATCACCCGGCTGAGCGAGTATCTGCAGCGTCCCGCCGAGGAGATCGGCAGCCGCACGCCGTTCGCGGAGTACGGGCTCGACTCGGTGGCCGCGCTGAGCCTCTACGGCGACATCGAGGAGGAGTTCGGCCTCTACCTGGAGCCGACCGTCGCCTGGGACCACCCAACGGCCGACGAACTGGCCCGCCACCTCCGCGACGAGTTCGCCAAGGCCGGCGACGGGCGGCGGGAGGTGTGACCATGGGCCGTCCATCTGGCCCGTCCTCCCGTCCGGCGACCGGGCGGCGTCTCGCACCACCGGTCGCGGTGGTCGGTCTGGACTGCCGCTTCCCGGGCGCGCCCGACCCGGAGGCCTACTGGCGGCTGCTGCACAGCGGTGTGCCCGCCGTCGGCGAGCGCCCCGCGGCCCGCGGTCCTACGCCCTCCCCGCCCGGGGGGTTCCTGGCCGACGCCGACGCCTTCGACCGCGCCTTCTTCGCCGTCCCCGCCGCCGACGCCGAAGCGATGGACCCGCAGCAGCGGCTGCTGCTCCAGTGCGCCTGGCGGGCGGTCGAGGACGCCGGAGCGTCCCCGGCCCGGCTCGCCGGCACCCCTGTCGGCGTCTACATCGGCTGCATGTCCGACGACTGGCTGCGCCTGAGCGCCGCCTCACCCGACGGGGTCAGCCCCCGCACCGGCACCGGCGCGGGCCGCTCCATGCTCGCCAACCGCATCTCGTACCAGTTCGACCTGCGCGGCCCCAGCGTCACCGTGGACACCGCCTGCTCCTCCTCCCTCGTCGCGGTCCATCTGGCGTGCAGCGCGCTGCACGCCGGGGAGTGCGAACTGGCGCTGGCCGGCGGCGTGAACATCGTGGCGGGGCCGGTGCTGGACGAGATCTACGCGCAGTCGGGGCTGGCCGCCCCCGACGGGCGGTGCAAGCCGTTCGCCGCCGACGCGGACGGCATCGGGCGCGGAGAGGGAGTCGGCGTGGTGGCGCTGCGGCTGCTCGAGGACGCCGTGCGCGACGGCGACGCCGTGCACGCGGTCATCCTGGGCAGCGCGGTCAACCAGGACGGCCGCAGCAACGGCATCATGGCCCCCCGCCGGGCCTCGCAGCGCGACGTGATCGCCGCCGCCTGCGCCCGGGCGGGGACGCGGCCCGAGGAGATCCGCTACGTCGAGGCGCACGGCACCGGGACCCTGCTCGGCGACCAGATCGAAGCCCTGGCACTGGGCGATGTGTTCCGCGATGACGACGGCGTACGGGAACGGCCCCTGGCACTCGGCGCGGTCAAGGGGCTCATCGGGCACACCGAAGGCGCCGCGGGGATCGCCGGCCTCATCAAGACCGTCCTCGCCCTGCGGCACGGACTCGTCCCCGCCGACCCGCCGCCGCCCGGCGGGGTGAACCCTCGGCTCGCCCTCGGCAGCCGCGGCCTGGAGCTGCTGACCGAGCCGCTCACACTGCCCGCGGAAGGCTGCGCGGCCGGCGTGTCCGCCTTTGGGATGGGCGGCACGAACGCGCACCTCGTCTGCGGCTCGGTTCCCTCCCCGAAGCCGTCCGGGGGACCCCTGCCGTTCGACACCCGCGGCGCCCCTTCGGCCTGCTCGCCCGGCAGCGAACCGGGGTCCGTGAGCGCCGGGTCCGCGGGGGTGTTCACGCTGTCCGCGGACAGCCCCCGCGCGCTGCGCCGGAATCTGCGGCTGCAGGCCGTGGACGTCGCCGGGCGCGGCACGGCGGAGTTCGCCCGGCTGTGCTGGACCAGCAACCGCTCCCGCGCCCATCTGCCGTACCGCTTCTCGGCCGCCGCCGACACGCCCGAGGAGCTGGCCTCGCGGCTCTTCGCCGCCGCGGACCTGGACGCGGACTTCCGGGACGCCGGCTTCCGGGACGCCGGCTTCCGGGAGGCGGAGTTCCGGGAGGGGGAGCATGCGCCGACCGTCGCCTTCGCCTTCACCGGGCAGGGGGCGCAGCACCCGGGGATGACCGCGAGTCTGTACCGCCACTCCGCCCTGTACCGGGCCTTCCTCGACGAGGCCTCCGCGGCGCTCGAGCCCCACACCCGCGCCCCGGTCCGCGAGACGATCCTCGCGGGGGACCCCGCCGTCCACAGGACGGGCCTCGCCCAGCCCGCGCTGTTCGCCGTGGAGTACGCCCTCGCCCGCACGCTCATGGAGCTCGGCGTGCGGCCCGTGGCCGTCGTCGGCCACAGCGTCGGGGAGTTCGCGGCCGCCGTCGTCGCCGAGGCACTCGACCTCGCCGACGCCGCCCGGCTCGTCGCCGTACGCGGCACGCTGATGCAGCGGCTGCCCGAAGGCGGCGGCATGCTGGCGACCAGGGCGCGGCCCGCGGAGGCCGCCGCGCTCGTCGCCGACGAGCCCTCCGTCGGCGTCGCCGCGCTCAACGGCCCCGGCTCGACGGTGCTGTCCGGCGACCTCACCGCCCTCGGCAGAGTCCGCGCCCGGCTGGAGGAACGGGGACTGGCCTGCACCCCGCTCACCGTCTCCCACGCCTTCCACTCACCCCTGATGGCCCCGGTGCTGCGGGACTTCGAGGAGGCGGCGTCCCGGGTCACGTCCGGCCGCCCCCGGCTGCCGTTCCACTCGACCGTACGGGGCCGGCTCCTGGCGCCGGGCGAGGACCTGGACGCCGCCTACTGGACCGAGCACATCGCCTCCACCGTGCTGTTCGAGGCAGCAGCCCGGTCGCTGTGCGCCCAGCGGCCCGCGCCGACGCACCTCGTCGAGATCGGGCCCAAGCCTGTGCTGTGCGGACTCTTCCGGCGAATCGCGGCCTCCCGGGACCTGCCCGCCCTCGCGGTCTGCCGGGGCGCCGACTCCGGCGCCCGGGAGTTCGGCGAGGCGCTCGCCCGGCTGCACCAGGACGGGCTGGACCCCGCCTGGGACGGCCTCTACGCGGACGCCGACCGTCAGGTCGTGCGGATGGTCCCGCACGCGTTCTCCACCGAGTGGCGGTCCTGGCGGCACGCCGCGCAGACGGGCGAGACGGCTGCCGCGGCCCCGGGCGAGCGGCCCCCGAGCGGCGGGCTCTTTGCCGACCGGGTGCGCGAGGGCGTGCGCGAAGCCGTCGCCCTGGTCAAGGGCGGCCGCTGCGACGACCTGGACGACCAGCTGCGCTTCTACGACGACCTCGGCTTTGACTCCGTGATGCTGATGGAGCTCAAGTACCGGCTGGAGGTGCGCTTCCCGGAGCTCGGCGAGCTGTCGATGCCGGAGATGCTCTCCAGCCTCGTCAGCGTCGAGAGCCTGATCGGCTATCTCGGCGAGCAGCTCGAAGCGGCGGTCGCGGGGTGACGGCCGCGCGGACCCGGCTGGCGGGCGTGGGCACGGCGCTGCCCGGCGACCCCGTCGACAACACGGCGCTCGCTCTTCGGCTCGGCATCTCCGCTGAGTGGGTGGAGGCGTTCATCGGCACCAGAACCCGGCACTTCGCCCTCGACCTGGCGAGCGGAGCGGTCCGCTGGAGTCTGGAGGACCTGTGCACGGACGCCGCCGACCGGGCGCTCGCGGACGCGGACGCCGACCCCGAGGACGTCGGCTTCCTGGTGCTGGCCACCGCCACGCCCGACGCGCTGATGCCGACCACGGCCGCACTGGTGGCGGACCGGCTCGGAATCGACCAGGTGCCCGCGTACCAGCTTCAGTCCGGCTGCTCCGGAGCGGTTCAGGCGCTGGCGCTGGGCTCCTCGCTGCTTTCGGCGCAGGGCCGTGGCGGCAAGCCGCTCGGGCTGGTGATCGGCGGCGACGTGTGCAGCAAACACCTGGATCTCGCACAGGACTTCCGCGAGCTGCCGCCCGCCCAACTCGTCAACTACGTGCTGTTCGGGGACGGCGCGGGCGCGGTGGTGCTCAGCGGCGAGTCCGGGACCGGACGGCGGGCCCGGCTGGCCGCGGCCGACCACTGGCTCAGCGGTCTCGGCCGGACACCCGGCCAGCGCGTCGAATGGTTCGGCGCGGCGGACCGCCACAACGGCCGGCCCGCCGTCACCGAGGACTACAAGGCCGTGGAGCGCCAGGTCCCGGCCATGGCGCGCGAGGTCCTCGACACCCTCCTGGCGACCCTCGGCTGGACTTCGGAGAGCCTCGGCCATGTCCTTCCGCCGCAGCTCGGCGGCCGGATGACCGAGCGCATCACGAGGACGCTGCGGCAGGGCCTCGAGTGGGAGGAGGTCTCCTGTGTCGCGGAGACCGGGAACAACGGGAACGCCCTGGTCTTCTGCCAGCTTCAGCGCCTGCTGCCACGGCTGGGAGCACAGGGGCGGGCAGTCGGCATCGCGATCGAGTCCAGCAAGTGGATCAAGGCCGGCTTCGCAGTGGAGGCGACGACATGACCACGCGACGCGATGAAGCGGAAGCCCGGATGCGCGCGCTGCACGCCGCGGGCGCACTCGCCGCCTCGTACCCCGAACTCGCCGGCCTGCTGACGGCCCTGGACGAGGCGCCCCCTGCGGCACAGCCCGCAGACGACGCCTGTGACTGGGCCGGGCGGGTGCTGGCGCGCCTCGACCCCGGTGAGGTGCTCGCGGCCCACCCCGGGACCCCCGTCGTACGGGTGGCGGTGACCGGGCGCGCCACTGCCGCCGGGATTGTCGCGCCGCTGACCGCCCAGCTCGCCCGGCACGGCATGCTGATGATCCCGTATTCCGGCGGGCACGGCGGTTATGTGCAGGAGCTGGCCGACCCGGCGTCCGGCCTGTACGCCCACCGGCCCGAGCTGACGGTGTGCCTGCTCGACCCGCTGACCGTCTGGGACCGGCTGCCCGCCCCGTGGCAGCCGTACGACGTCGCCCTGGAGGCCGAGCGGCAGCGACTGCTGCTGGCGGAGCTCGCCGCGGCCCACCGGGCGCACGCCCCCGAAGGGGCCGTCCTCGTCCTCAACACGGTCCCGCTGCTGCGCCGCTTCACCCATCAGCTCGTCTCTCTCGACCAGCGAGCCGAACTGGGCGCGGTCTGGCGGGAGTTCACTGCCGATCTGCTGCGGATGGCAGACCCGGCGGCCGGTGTGGCCGTGGTGGACGCCGAGCCCCTGACCGCCTCCGGCATCCGGGCCGACGATCCGCGCCTCGGCGTGTACGCGGACGCCCCCTGCACGGCCCGACTGCTCGCCGCACTCGCCCGCGAGACCGCCCATCTGGCCCGCGCCCGGCGCGGAGCCGCCAAGAAGTGCCTCGTCCTCGATCTGGACGGCACCCTGTGGGACGGCGTCCTCGCCGAGGACGGGCCGGAGCGGGTGCGGGCGGCGCGTTCGCTGCGCTCCGGCGCGTTCGCCGCCTTCCGGCGGATCGCGGAGCAGCTCGCCGCGCAGGGCGTGCTGCTGGCCGTGTGCAGCAAGAACGACCCCGAGCCGGTCGCCCGCGCCCTGGCCGCCCACCCCGACTGGCCGCTGAACGCGGACGACTTCGTCAGCGTCGTCGCCGACTGGGGGCCCAAGGCGGACGGCATCCAGAAGATCGCGGCCGAGCTCGGCATCTCTCCGTCGAGCGTGGTCTTCGCCGACGACAGCGTCTTCGAGCGGGAGGCGGTCCGGGCCGCCGTGCCCGGAGCGGCCGTGGTGCCGCTGGACGCCGAGCCCGCCCTCCACGGCGAACGGCTCCTCGCCGACGGCTGGTTCGACACGCCTACGCTGACCCGGGAGGACCGCGCCCGTGCCGACCGCTACCGGCAGCGCGAACGGCGGGAGCGGCAGCGCACCCGGGCTGCGGACTACGCAGCGTTTCTGCGCGGGCTTCGCATCGAGGCGTCCGCCGCGCCGGCCGCCGACGGAGACACCGCCAGGATCGCGCAGCTCACCCTGCGCACCAACCGCTTCAACCTCACCGGCGTCCGGCTCACTGCCGCACAGGTGGCGCGACGCGCCGACGACCCGGCCGCACTCGTCCTCGCGGTCCGCGCCGCCGACCGCTTCGGCGACGACGGAGTCGTCGGCGCGGTCCTCGTGCACCGGGACGCCGACGGACTGCATCTGGAGAACTACGTCATGAGCTGCCGGGTCCTAGGCCGCGGCATCGAGGACGCCGTCCTCGCCGGACTGCTCCGGGCGGCACGGCGCGACGGGCTGCCCGCCGTCCATGCACGCTGGCGGCCGACCGCCGCCAACGAGAAACTCCGCGGCTTTCTGACGGGCCACGGCTTCACCGCCGTGCCCGACGACGATGACGACGGCGGCGCGATCCGCTGCCGTCACGACCTGCTGCACCTCCCGCCGGCCCCGGACCACATCCGGCTGGCGTTCCAATGGCATTCGCACCTCGACAGGACGGGCCCGCCCGCCCATGGGCGAGGGAGCCGAAGCGGGGGCCCCGCCGACGGCAGGGGGAGCGAGGGCGCCGGACGGCAGGGGTCCTCCCGGACGGAGTCCGGGGGCACGCGCAGGTCCCGGGGAACGAGGGAGCGAGCATGACCGACCGTCGACACACGCCAATGCGCCCCGGAGGAGAACCGAGCCACGAAGCAGAGGAGCCTTCATGCAATCCGTCGTCGATCTGATCCAGCTGGCCAACCGGCGCCTCGGCACCGAGCTGACCGCGCACGACGCGGAACGGGAGCTTGCCGAGGTGCCCTGCTGGGACTCGGTCCATCTGCTGCGCCTGGTGGGGCTGCTGGAAGCGGAGCTGGGCCGGCCGGTCCCGGTCGCGGAGGTTCTTGAGGCGCGTACGCTCGACGAAATCTGGACGGCGGTGAGCGGGGCGGTCTCCGACACGGCGCTGAGCGGGGCGGTGCCCGCATGAGGACCTCCCGCGACCGGGCCCGACGGCATACGCGCCACTTCCTGAGGTGGGCGCGGGCCGCCGCCCCCGTCCATCTGTGCGCGGACGTCGACATGACCCGCGTCGAGCGGCACAGGGCCGCCGCGCGCACCGCGGACGGGCGACGCTTCTCGCGCGTCAGCTATCTGCTGCACGCCGCCGGTCGGGTCGTCGCCGTCCACCCCGAGGCACATGCGCTGGCCCGCGGCGGTCTCTGGCCGCGCACCGTGCCGCTGCCCGTCGGCGGCCCCGACGGCGTCACGGCCAAACTCGCCCTCGACCGCACCGCGCCCGGCGGAGAACGCGTCGTGCTCACGTCCGTGCTGCCGCGCATGGACACGGCCACCTTGACCGAGGTCCAGACCTGGGTGGACCGGTGCCGGGACGGCGACCCGCAAAGCCTGCCCGGCGCGGCGGCGGTTCGGCTGCTGACCCGGCTGCCGCCGCCCGTGGGAGAGCAGGCGTTCCGGCTCGGCCTGCGCGCCCCCGCCGCCAGGGCGCAGCGGATGGGGACCTTCGCCGTCAGCTCGCTCGGCCACCGTGCCGTGGACGTCTTCCACTCCTACGGCGGCACGGCGGTCACCTTCTGCGCGGGCCGCACCGCCGAGCGTGCGGTGGTGCGTGACGGGCGGGTGGCGGCGGCCCCGGTCATGAGGCTCGGGCTGACGTTCGATCACCGGGTGCTCGACGGAGCCGTCGCGGCGGACGTACTCGACGGAGTGGTGAAGCGGCTGGAGGGCTGGTATGGCGATCTTTCCGGGACCCGTGGTGAACCCCGCGACCGAGCGGGGCTTCGCCCGACCGGTGCGGGTGACCGGGCCAGAGGGACCCTGGGATGAGGTCCGCGAGGCGGTGCGCGTACACGGCAGCGTGGTCGTCCACGCCCAGCTCGACGACTGGCTGCCCGAGGACCTCGACGCACTCTGGCTGCGGCCGGTGCTCGGCCGCGACTACGCCCGCTTCGCCGCCATGACCCACCAGCAGATCCGGTCCCGCTTCGTGGCGTCCAGGCTGCTGCTCAAGCATGTGGCCTGTGCCGTCATCGAGGCGTCCCCGCAGTCCGTGGAGCTCGCCTACAAGCCCGGCGGACGCCCGTATCTGCGCGGTCTCGACCAGATCGACATCAGTCTCAGCCACACGGAGACGCTGCTGCTCGTCGGGCTCACCCGCAAGGGCTGGATCGGCGTCGACGCCGAACTGAGCGACCGGCCGATGCTCGGCCTCGGCACCGAGAAGCAGGTCTGCACCCCGCACGAGCGCCAAGCCCTCGCGCAGGTCGCCGAGGAGCGGCGCAACGGCGCACTGGTGCGGCTGTGGACGCTGAAGGAGGCGTACAGCAAGGCCATCGGACAGGGCATGCGGTTCCGCTTCACCGAGTTCGGCTTTGGCCCCGAAGACCGCACGGTGCAGGTGCTGCGGCCCGACGGAGGTCGCGGCACCGGAGCGGAATGGAGCTTCCACACCTGCATCGTCGACCGCCGCTACACGGTGAGCGTCGCGTTGTTCGACGCGGGCTTCGGCGACACCGACGACACGGCGGCCGCGACGATGCTCGACGACGGACTGGTGGCGGCGCTCGCCGAGACGGCGGACGCTCCGCCGCAAGCCCCGCAAGCCCCGCAAGCCCCGCAAGCCCCGCAAGCCCCGCAAGCCCCGCAAGCCCCGCAGAGGCCGCGAGAGGCACAGGGCATACGGGATGCGAAGCCCGCACGGGAGGCACAGGAGACTCGATGACCGTGACGACCGATGTGTGCGTGGTCGGCGGCGGCCCCGGCGGCCGCGCCCTGGCCCTCGCCCTGGTGCGCCTTGGCCGCCGCGTCGTCCTGCTGGAGCAGCGGGCCGCCGCCGCCCGTGCGTTCCGCGGCGAGTCCCTCACCCCCGACGGGGTGCGCCTCCTCGCCGGACTCGGCGTCCTCGACCGCGTACGCGACCGCACCCACGAGGTGAACCGGCTGGAGATCGCCGACGGCGGGTCGCGTGTCCTTGACGTCAGCTTCGAGATCTTCCCCCACGCGTACCGCCGTCCCGTCGAACTCGCCCAGCCGACCCTGCTCGCCGCCCTGGCTGACGCCGCCGCCGAATACGGGGGGTGCACCGTGCTGGAACCGGCCTCCGCCGTCGGACTGCTCGAGGAGGGCGGCACGGTGCGCGGCGTACGGGCGAAGACGCCCGGCGGGACCGCCGAGATACGCGCCGAGGTGACCGTCGGCGCCGACGGCCGCTACAGCGCCGTGCGGCGGCTCTCCGGACTGGAGCACTACGCCCGGCGCACCCCCCTGGAGCGGGACGTCGTCTGGATGAAGCTGCCGTTCCCCGACGCCTGGGACCGGCACGCCTACCGGGTGCGGATCGACTCCGGACGCCATGGGCTGTTCCTGCCCAGCACCGACGGAACCGTGCGGATCGGCCTCAACATCCCCAAGGGCGGGCTGCGCGAGCTGCGCGCCTCGGGGCTGGAGCGGCTGCACGCCCGGCTGCGGCGGCTCGCCCCCGAACTGGCCGCGGGGGCCTTCGAAGGGCTGCGGAGCTGGTCCGACACCGCGCTGCTCGACATCTTCACCACGGACGTGGGCCGTTGGTCCGCACCCGGCCTGGTGCTCATCGGGGATGCCGCGCACACCCTCTCCCCGATCCTCGGCCAGGGCGTCAACCACGCCCTCGCCGACGCGGCGGCGCTCGCCCCGCTCCTCGACCGGGCCCTCGCCGAACCGCGCAGCCGCCGGGCCGCCGCCCTGGATACCGCCACGCTCGCCTTCCAGCAGGCCAGAAAGGACGCGGTGCGGCGCTCCCGTGCGCTTCAGCTGCGCCAGGAGCGGATGTTCACCCTGTCCGCCCGGCCCGCGGTCGCGCTGCGCCGCGCCGTCTACCGGGTCGTCGACTCCAGCCCCGCGCTCCAGCGCAGGGTCCTCGCCCCCGCCTACTTCCCCCGCGGCGCCGTCGCCGCGACGCCCGACCGCCCGGCAAGGACGGAGCCCCGCCGATGACCACCCTGCCCACCGTGCCCGGACCCGCCCTGGCGGAACTGCGCCGGTACGCGACTCTCCACGCCCGTGCCCAGGAGATCCCCGAAGAGCGGTGCCGGGCGCTGCTGGAGCGCATGACCGCCGCGCACGGCGACGGGCCGGGCTCCTGGGCCGCCGTGTGGAGCGGTGCAGGCGATGTGCTTGCGGACCGGGGCCGCCCCCTGGAGGCGAGCCGCTGCTACGGGCTGGCCCGCTTCCCGTACGTCTCCGACGGCGACATGCTGCGACGGCGCGCCGCACGCCGCTGCGTGGAGGCCTTCGACGACTGGCGTCGCGCCCGCCCCGGACTCGGCGTCGAACGCCTCGACATCGCCCTGCCCGAGGGCCGGTTCGCCTGCTGGACCGCCGGACTCGCCACCCACGCCCGGCCGGCGCGCCGCCCCCTGGTCGTGGTCATGGGCGGCATCGTAAGCGTCAAGGAACAGTGGGCCCCCGTCCTGGCCCGCGCCAAGGCGCTCGGTGTGGCCATCGCCGTTACCGAGATGCCCGGAGTCGGCGAGAACACCCTGCCCTACCGCGCGGACGGCTGCCGGATGCTCGGCGCGCTCCTCGACCGGCTGGACTCCCGCGCCGACGTCACCCGCACCGGGGTGATCGCGCTCAGCTTCGGCGGGCACCTCGCGCTGCGCGCAGCCCTCGACGACCCCCGCATCCGGGGCGTGGCCACGGTCGGAGCGCCGCTGCACCGATTCTTCCGCGACCGCGACTGGCAGCGACGGGTGCCGGACACCACGGTCCGCACCCTCGCCCACCTCATCGGCTGCCGACCGGACCGGGTGTTCGACACGATGCGGGGATGGGCCCTGACCGGCCATGAGCTCCAGCGGCTGACCATCCCCGTGACCTATGCCGCGGCCCTGCGGGACGACATCGTTCCCCCCGACGAGCCGGACGCCCTGCTGCGCGCACCCCGGGCGCCACGGGAGATCCTCCGCCTCGACGACGAACACGGCGCGCCGTCCGAACTCCCCCGCCTGCGCCTCACCCTGCTGCGCGCGGCCCTGCGCGCTGCCGCAGCCCCTCCGGCGCGCCGCGCGGCCCTCACCGCGGCGCTCGCCGCCCGCCGGCGCGACGCCGCCTGGACGTACCGCGCCCCCCTCGGCCGCGCCGTGAGCGGACTCATCGGCGCGACGGCCCTGGCGGCCGGCGTCCACGTCGCCGGCGCCCGCAGCCGTACGCTGTGGACCTGCGCAGTGCTCCCCGACGTCGCCCTGCTGTACGGCATCGCCGCCGCCCCGACCTTCGAACGCCTCCCGCGCTACGCGGTGCGCCCCTACAACGCCCTCCACTCACCCGCCGTCCCCGCGGCCCTCTTCACCGCGGCCGCCGTCACCCGCAGCCGCGCCACGGCGACCGCCGCCCTCGGCTGGCTCGCCCACATCGCCGTCGACCGCGCCTTCGGCTACGGCCCCCGCCGCCCGGACGGCCTGCGTCGTGGCGTCGACGCCTGAACACCCGTCCGGCGGCGGCTGGCTGCGGGGATGTCAGAGGAGGCCGGGGTCGGCGAGAGCCCGGGCGGCGACGTCGGGGACGTAGGCGGCCAGCGCGGCGACGAGGGCTCGGATGTCGTGGCGGGCTTCGAGTGTGAGTGAAGAGGTGCGGGCGACGTCGAGCTCATTGGCGATGGTGAGGACGGCGAAGTCGGCGAGGTCGGCGCCGGACAGGGGGGCGACCTCGCCGGTGAAGCGGTCGGTGAGCGGGAGCGGGGTTGCGCCGAGGCGGGGATAGGTCCTGCTTCGGTCGCAGGCGCCGTAGAGGCGGACGAGGGCCTCGGCCTCGTCGCCGATCGCCGCCTGCAGGCGGGCTCGCCGGTCGAGCGGCAGCAGCGCGTGCGGGAAGCCGTCGGTGCCGTAGGCGGCGTGGCAGAGCGCGGCGAGGCGTACGCGTCGGCTCCCGCCCCAGCTCACCACCAGCTCGTGCACTCTTCGGACGTGGTCGAGGAGGTTCCCGCCGGGGTGGCCGACCTGCCCCGCGCCGAGATCGCGCAGAAGTGCCAGCGCCGGCCACTCGGCGGTGCGGGCGGCGATGGTCTCGGCCAACATCACCGGTTGATCCCGCGCGACCAGGTGTCCCGCGCCGTTGACGCGGGTCACCGTGGCGTGGGGAGCCAGGCGCAGCAACCGGTCGACGTCGTCGCCGGTGATGGGCGATCCGCTGCCGCCGCGGACGAGCAGGACGGGCAGGTCGAGCTCCGCGGTGATCTGCCGCAGCCGTGGAACCCGGGCGAGGATGTCGTCGACGATCTCGGTGTGGGCGTCGAGCAGGCCGCCGGAGGCGAGGAAGTGGCGGACCCGCCGGGGCTCGAGATGGGGTACGACGTCCACCAGTACGAGGCCCGCCGCCTTCGTCCGCACCGCCGGGTCACCGAGCGCGGCGATGGCGGCGAGCCCGCCCAGCGAGGCGCCGACGACCACACATCCCGGTGGCTCGGCGCGGAGCATGGCGGCGACGTCGTCCGCGCAGGGTGCGAGCGCCTGGGGAGAGCCGCCGCTCTCACCGTGGCCGCGCTGATCGAAGGCCACGCAGCGGAACCCGGCATCGACGAGGACGTCGATGACCGGAGTCCACACCCGGCGACGCTCGCCACCGGCGTGGAGCAGGAGGACGGTCGGTCCGGCGCCGGCCTCCTCCCCTCGCAGGACCGCGTCAGGGCGGGCGATGCGCCGCCCCCGGGGGACGGTGGGGTCGGGCATTGCGCGACGCCTCCTCTGCCTTGCGTTGTCAAGGTAGGACGATAGGAACCCTGCCTTGGCATGTCAAGGTAGGGTGTCCGGCGTGACACGACAGCGTGTGCGCCGTCCTCCCGACGAGGCGCGGCGCCTGATTCTGGATGCTGCCGAGAGGCTTCTGGCCGAGGGCGGTGTGGCCGCCGTCCAGGTGCGGGCGATCGCCGCCCGCGTCGGCACGACCGATGCGGGGGTCAGCCACCACTTCGGCTCCCGTGACCGCCTCCTGGAAGCTCTGCTGCGTCACGGCGGCAAGAAGATCCGGGCCGGAGCGGAGGAGGTGCTGGGTTCCTGGCTGGACCGCGGCGCCGACATCGGAGAGCTGGTCGACGCCTTGGCGGACTTCTACCGCCGGGGCTACGGCGAGCTGGCCGTGGCACTCCACGCCGCCGGGTGGCGGGACGAGGGATCGGGAATGCTCGATCCGGTCGTCGACGCGCTCCACGCTCTGCGGCCCGACGCCGCCGACACCCCGGTCGAGGACACCCGGCTCGCCGTGGCCGCTCTCCACCAGGCCCTCGCCACCGAGCCCCTGTACGGCCCGGAGTTCCGCCGCAGCGCAGGCCTCACCGGCCAGGCGGCCACTGCTGCCGCCCCCCAACTCCGATGGTGGACCACCCATCTCACCCGCTCCCTCGGCCTCCGGTAGGGGCTGCCGCACCCTCGGACAGAGCCCGTCGGGCGACACCGGCGTCCGGCGGGTCCGCGCTTCCCGGGTCCGCGCTTCCGGGGTCCGCGACGCGCCTCGGTGTGGCGGCACTCCTCCGCGGCGGGCACTGCTCCGGCGGGCGCCGCGATCACCTCCGGACCCCAGGCCGGCGCGGTGGAGCCGGAACGCGCGCCGGCAGACAGCGCGGCCCGCGGCGGTGCTGCCCGGGCTCAGTCCCACTCCACCGGCAGCGCCTCCAGCCGGTTCACCAGCAGACCCGTCCGCATGCGTATCTCCTCCGCGGGGACCGCAAGGCGCAGCCCGGGAAAGCGGCGGACCAGGGCTGAGAGCGCGATCTGGAGTTCGGCTCGGGCCAGCGGCGCCCCCAGGCAGTAGTGCGGGCCGTGGCCGAACGCCAGGTGCGCTCCGTCGCGGCGGGCCGGGTCGAAGCAGTCGGGGTCGTCGAAGCGGCGGCCGTCGCGGTTGGCCGAGCAGATCGCGCCGATCACCGCGCTGCCCGCCGGCACCGTCACCCCCGCCACCTCGATCTCCTCCGTGGTCACCCGCAACGGCCCGCCGTCGCCGATCGGGTTGATCCGCAGCAGCTCCTCCACCAGCGCGGCCAGCGGCTCCGGCTCCTCGGGCACCAGCTTGACGCCGCCGTCGTGGCGCAGCAGCGTGAACACGGACGCGCCGAGCACCCCGACCGTCGTCTCATGCCCGGCCACCAGCAGCGTCATGGCCATGATGATCAACTCATGCTCGGTCAGCGGGCCGTCCTCGTCCCGGACCTGGACCAGCGCGCTGAGCAGATCGTCCGCCGGCCTGCGCCGCTTCTCCCGGGCCAGGTCCTGGAGGTAGCCCGCCAGCGCCAGCTTGCGTTCCAGCATCTCCTCCGGGGTGTGCGCAGTCAGCGAGACGATCCCCTCCGACCAGGTGCGGAACCGTTCCCGGTCGGCGAAGGGCACGCCCAGCAGCTCGCAGATCACCGCCACCGGATACGGAAACGCGAAGGCGTCGTTGAAGTCGACCGGACCCCCCTGCTCCGCCATCCGGGCCAGCAGCCCGTCGGCCAGCTCGGCGATGCGCGGCCGCAGCAGCTCCACCCGTCGCGCCGTGAACGCCCCGGACACCAGCGACCGCAGCCGGGTGTGCTCCGGCGGGTCCATGGTGAACAGGCCGCCCCCGTCGAACGGCACCGCCGTCAGCTTCGGCGACTCGGGGAGCACCGTCGCCGCACGGCTGCAGCGGGAGTCGGAGAGCACGGTGCGCACATCGTCGTACCGGCTGAACAGAAACGCCGGGTCGCCGCTCGGCATCACGACCTCTGCCGCGGGGTTCGCTTCGCGCAGCCGCACATACTCCCCGGGGATGTCGGTCGCCGAGCGCCGCGGGGGCGGGTAGCTGCGCACAGTGGTGTTCTGAGGCATATCCGAACAGTCGCTCCGCGGACTCGCGTTCTGATGGAGCTGGTGTTCAGAACGGGTCGGGCAGGTATCCTCGGCCTTCGCTGGGGCAGGCAGGGGGAGGCTGAGTGCTGGGCGAGCCGTCGCACATGATCAGAGTGATTCTGGCCGAGGACATGCATATGGTCCGCGGGGCGCTGGTGGCATTGCTCAACCTCGAACCGGACATCCAGATCGTGGCCGAGGTCGGCGCCGGGCGGGACATCCTGCCGGCGGTGCTGCTCCATGAACCCCATGTCGCGGTGCTCGACATCGATCTGCCCGGCATGGACGGACTCGCCGCCGCGGCCGAGGTGCACGCCAAGCAGCCGGCCTGCCGCACCCTGATCCTCACGGGCCTCGGCCGCCCGGGCAATCTGCGCCGGGCGCTGGAGGCCCAGGTGTCCGGGTTCATCCTCAAGGACGCCCCGCCCAGCCAGCTCGCCGACGCGATACGGCGCGTGGCCTCGGGGGAGCGGGTGATCGACCCTCAGCTCGCCCTCGACGCCTGGGCGGCCCGGGACAACCCGCTCACGGCGCGGGAGACCGAAGTGCTGCGGATGGCCGCCGACGGCGCCGAAGCACCGGACATCGCGGCCCGGCTGTATCTGACCGTCGGCACCGTGCGGAACTATCTGACCACGGTGGTCACCAAGCTCGGCGCACGCAACCGGGTGGACGCCATCCGCATAGCCCGCGAGCAGGGCTGGCTCTGAAGCCGTTCCGCGCATCGGTCTGCCCGTGCTGGAAGCGCTCCCACAGGACTTGCCCGCGTCCGCTCGCGACCGTCAGACCGCGCTGCGCTTCCCTTCGCCGGCCTGACCGCCCGGCGCCTCCCCGGCGGCCTCCGCGGGCAGCGGCTCCACCAGGCGCGGCCGCCGCCCCCGCAGGGCCTCGCCGACGTCCAGCGGGACCCTCGCCACCAGATGGAAGCAGCCGTCCTCCCGCACCTCCGCGGTCAGCGCGCCCCCGATCGTCGCCACCCGGGCGCTGAGGTTCCCGATGCCGCTTCCCCCGTACGCCGTCGGCCTGTCCGCCGACTTCGCCACACCGTCGTTGCGCACATGCAGCACCGCCTGCCCGTCGCCGGCGTTCCGCACCGAGATGCGGCAGTGCCGCACCGCACTGTGACGCAGGATGTTGGTGACGCCCTCGCGCAGCACCGTGGCCAGCACGGTGCCGATCTGGTCGGGTACGGCCCCCAGCGTGCAGTCGACCTCGACGGCGATGCCCGCCGCGCCGAACACCGAGCGGGCGGAGGCCAGCTCGTCCGCGAAGGACATGTCGCGGTAGCTGCGCGCCACCTGCCGGGTGTCGGCGAGCGCCTGGCGGGATATCTCCAGGACCGTGGACAGCTCCTCCCGCGCCCGCGCCGGCTGCTGCTCCACCAGACGCAGCGTCAGCTCGCTGCGCAGTGTGATCGCGGAGAGGCTGTAGCCGAGCAGGTCGTGCAGATCGCGGGCGAACCGCAGCCGCTCCTGCTCCACGGCCAGCCGGGCGATCTCCTGCTGGGCGCTGCGCAGTTGCAGCACCATCTCGGAGAGCGCGGTCAGCCCGTAGACCAGGCTGGCCACCATCACCGTGGAGACGCCGATATAGGCGACGTCCAGGACGGGCTTGCCCGACCAGGTGGTGGTCAGCGCCATCGTGCCGACCGTCGTCGCCCCGGCCGTCAGCCACGACCAGGGCGAACGCAGCGTCAGCAGCAGCGAGCCGGTGAGGAAGCCGATGAGCCCCACCCAGGCCGTGCCGAGCAGCAGCAGCGGCGGAAAGCTCAGCAGGACCTGCACACCGAGCAGCACGTACTGCTGTCTGCGGCTGAGCCGGACCCGCCGCGGCGCGGAGAGCGCGACCTGTGAGGCGAACATGCCGAGCAGCGCCGTCGCGCCGATGAGCAGTTGGACGGGATTCTGCTCGACCGTCAGCAGATGCAGGGTGGCAGCGGCCAGCACACTGCCGAGGGCCACCATCAGAATGCTCAGGGCGATCTTGGGCGCAAGGCCCGCGTCACCGCCGCCGCGGTAGGGCATGAAGGGCTCGCGGCGGTGTGCGCTGTGCACGTGCTGTCTCTCCTGGGTGCGATTCACGTCAGGCATATGACCCCCGTCGCACGCTACGCGTGGCTCGATCCTATGCCAGGGCCGGGGGGCTATGACTGGCGTTTACTAGACAAACAGCGGTATGGGATTGAGTTCCTGATAGGAGATCGGGCGAGTCCGGCGGCCGAGTTGCACCGGGGTGTCGTACAGGCGTCCCCGGCCGAAACGGGCCCAGAAATGCCGCAGTCCGGGCACCACC
Organism: Streptomyces sp. MUM 178J; assembly: GCF_022414575.1. GTDB lineage: Bacteria > Actinomycetota > Actinomycetes > Streptomycetales > Streptomycetaceae > Streptomyces > Streptomyces chengmaiensis. The sequence continues at coordinate 201,327 of NZ_JADWYQ010000004.1, forward strand.
ACCTTCACTGTGGGAAGTTCGAGGTCGGGCCGAGTCTGGTCCAGCACCAGCAGTTCCAGACCGCGTTCGCGCAGCAGCGCCTCCGCGGCGTGGACGTCGTCCAGCAGATCCGTGCGCAGCGTGTACGGATAGTCTCCCCGCCGCTTCGCCGGCATGGACGGATCGGGGCGCAGATACGGCTGGTTGGCCACGGTCCGGCGGGCACACCAGTCGGCGAGCGCCGGGTCGTCCGCAGGGGACGGTCCCAGCACGGCGGGCAGCAGCTGGTTGAGCTCCGTCAGGGCGCGGCGCAGCGCGATCACCGGGTCGAAGTGGCAGCCGAAGCCGAACATGATGTCCTCCTCCGGCTTGTCGGTGCGCCGTGAGACCGCCGCCATGGCGGGCACCCCCAGATCGGAGGTGACGTCCAGCACCCAGAACTCCCGCTTCAGCCGGGCGTACTGGGTGTGCATCTCATCGATCCAGGGGTCGGGGAAGGATTCCAGGTCGACCCGCGGCTGACGGGTGCGGTTGTACCACCACAGTGCCACCGCGTCCCGCTCCACCAGCTCGAAGAAGCCCTGGAGCACGGCGTCTTCGAGACTGCCGCCGGCGGCGTTGCCGTTGGAGTCGGCCAGGGCGAAGCACGGCCCGCTCGCGGGTGGCGGCGCGCAGTACAGCAGAGCCGTGGGCAGGAGTCTCCGTCTGCCGTGGGTGAGCGACCACACGGGCGTCCAGTCGATCCGGGCGTGTTCGTCGAAGGGGTCGCAGACGTACTGGAACGGCGGATGCGCCGCGTTCCACTCCAGTCTCGTCGCGTACTGGCGCTCGTGGTAGAGCTGGCAGGCGTTGGGGTGCACGGCCTCGTCCCCCAGCTCGGCGAGGCTGCCGCGGATCCGCGGCTCATCGCCGTGCAGCGTGCCGGAGTAACGTTCCACCGCCTCACACAGCGCCCCCACCTTGGCGTCCAGCGCCGTGGTGCCCTTGCCGCCGCTCTGGCTGCGCAGCGAGGAGCGAAAGCCCGCCAGCGTACGGTGGGTCAACGCGGGATTGGGGCCGGAGTAATACGAGTTGAGGAACGCGGGCCCGCCGGGTGCGCGCTCGAGGCCGGTGACCACTCCGGTGACGCGGCCCACCAGATGCTCATAGCGCTCCAGCACCTGCTCGGCCGTCAGCGCGCGGTGCCCGCCCTCGCTGAGCGTCGTCTTCGGCCGCGAGGCGAGCACGACGGGGCTGCACACCCGGTCGCCGACCAGCGACGGGTCCCCGCACTGGGGACACTGCGGACGCCGGGTCACCGGGTGCGGCCGCACGCCCAGGTTCAGAGTGTCCAGAACGCGTATCGACGACTGGCTGCCGCCGCGGTATCCGGCCAGCCACTTCGCTGCCTCCAGGGCGATGCCGCGCAGCGCCAGCGAACGGCTCGCGGCGATGGACGACGGCGGCGGGGACGGCGGCGCGTCGAGACCGAGCGCCCGGCCGACATGGTGCTCCGGGCTGCGGTGCGAGCGCAGCCGGTGCGCCAGACAGTGCCAGCACGGCCCCTCGCCCGGCCGGAACACCGGTCCGATCCACGGTTCCACCCCGTGCGGCTTGGCCAGCAGCCAGGGACGGCCACAGCGGCGCTGTGCCGCGTCGACATCGGCGAGCGCGGGCAGCAGATAGTCGTCGCACAGCACCACGGTGAGATCGCCGACGCCCGGGTCTCCCCCCGCGCGCGAGGGGAGACCCAGGACGACCCCCGCGTCGGAGAAGGCGTCCCGCACGTCCGTGCCGTCCAGCCGGCCCAGGTCCAGCACCCGGACCCGGCCCGCGGCCAGGGTCGCCGATGCGCGCTGCGCGTCCAGACCCGCCGCCTCCCAGAACGCCGCGGCGTCGCCGTCGGGCCCGTCGTCCGCCGGCGCCGCCGCCGACCCGGTGATCAGATTCGCCTGGCGCAGCTTCGCGAGCACGGCGCCGAGTTCGGTCGGCGACAGCACCCCCTGGGTGTCCCGCACCAGCGCGGACATGTCCCTGCTGCCGTCGAGCAGCGGGGCCAGTGCGGCGACGGCGCGGCCCTCGATCGCGGTGACGCCCTGTTCGGAGACCAGATAGGTCGCCTCGCCCGGCACCACCGCCGTGGTGAGATGCCGTCTGAAGCCGATGCGCGGCCAGTGGGACTCCATCAGCGGCTCACACCCGCAGCGGGGCGGCGGCGCCCTGTCGTACGGGCCGGCCGGCGGGCTCCGGCGTCAGCGCGGCCCGGGTGCCGCATATGCAGGGCTGGGTCCCCCCGGCTTCGTCATAGGACAGATCGGTGGCCGACGAGCTGAGGTTGATGATGCACACCTCGGCGTCCGCGCCCGTCGGCAGAGCGGGAATCGGGCTCTCAGGTCCAGTGGTCAGACCGAATTCGGCGAGAACGTTTCGGGGCTCCAGGGCGTACCGCAGCGCCAGTTCGGGCTGCAGACAACTCCGGGCGACCAGTTCGGCGAACCTCCAGTCATGCTCGACCGAACCGCTGCCCGCCTCTTGAGCTGCGGCTGCGCTGGGCGCGAAACCAGACATCATGGGCTCCCATCGTGAAGTGAAAGGCGCTGGACGGTCAGTGCTCCCGTGCGGATGTTCGGCTGCGCATATGAGAGCAGTGTGGTGTCGGCTGACTGGAATCGAACAGTGGAGACGTCACCTCCCTGGCTGTGAAGATTTCATAGGCCCGCCCACCGTGATCTCCATACCGTGCTTATGACGTGGTCACTGTTGGTCGCGCGGGGATGCGTGGGACGCTCCCAGGACCGGCTCCACGAGACTCGGGAGCCGTCCGACGGGGTGAGGAAGCAGCCATGCCGAACAGGGGGCGCACGGTGCGCGTCGAGGTGCTCGGGACTCTCCGCGGCGAGGCCGCCGGGGTGTCCGTGCTGCCCAGCGCCTCCAAGCCGCGGCAGATCCTCGCCCTCCTCGCGCTGAACGCCCAGCACATCGTGCCGGTTCCGGTGCTCATGGAGGAGCTGTGGGGCGCGGGCCCGCCGCGCAGCGCCCCCACCACCCTGCAGACCTACATCCTCCAGCTCCGCCGCAGGCTGCGCTCCGCGATGCCGGGCGCCGCCGGAGTGTGGGACAAGAACGTGCTGGTCACCCGGCACGGCGGCTATCTCCTCGATGTGGACTCCTGTGACATCGACGCGCTGGAGTTCGACCGGCTCGCCGGCGCGGGGCACACCGCATACGAGGTCGGCGACATGGCGGCCGCGTCGGCCAGCCTGGCCGCGGCCCTTCGCCTGTGGCGCGGCCCGGTCCTCGCCGACGTCCCCCACGGGCGGCACCTCGGCATCGAGGCCACCCGGCTGAGGGAGAGCAGGCTCGGCGCCCTCGAACGCCGCATCGGCGCGGATCTGCGGCTCGGCAGACACCGTGAAGTGCTCGGCGAACTGTGCGCGCTGTGCGAACGCCACCCGCTGCACGAGTCCCTGAGGGCGCTGCAGATCCTCGCCTACTGCGCGGACGGCCGCAGCTCCGACGCCCTGATCGCCTACAAGCGGCTGCGTGAGACGCTGGTGGAGGAGCTGGGACTTGAGCCTTCCCCCCGCATCCAGCGGCTGCACCAGGCGGTCCTGCGGGGGGAGGACGCCTTGGAAGCCTGGGCGGGCCCCCTGCGCAGCGCCGGCGAGCTGACCGGCTGACGCGGAGCTCTCTCCCCCGGCGCCCGACGGCGTGCGGGGACCGCACCCATCGCACTCCACCTCCGATCTAGCGTCCTTCCAGCAACGGTCGTGAGGATCGGGGCCCGCGTAGTCGAGAACCAGTGCGGTGTGAGGAGGCGGCGTGAACCACTACCTTGCGGTGTCGCCCGGCGCTCCGGAGCTGCCGGAGCCCGCGCTCCGGCTGTTCTGTTTCCATCACGCGGGCGCAGGCGCCCTGACCTACGCCCGCTGGCGGCCCCGCTTCCCCGGGGACGTCCAGGTGCTTCCCGTGCGGCTGCCCGGTCGAGAGACCAGGCTCCGCGAGCGGCGCATCACCGACGCCGGGCAGCTGCTGGACGAACTCGAGGCCGATCTCGGCCCCTTGCTGGAGGGGCCGCACGCCTTCTACGGGCACAGCCTCGGCGCGCTCGTGGCCTACCGGTTCGCCCTCGAGCGGGCCCGGGCGGGTCGCCGGCCGCCGGAGGTGGTCGCCGTGGGAGCCTGCGGCGCACCGCATCTGCCGAGTCCCCTCGTCGAGCAGTCAGAACTGCCGGACGAGGGGCTGCTGGCGGCGCTGGCCCGCTACGGAACCCTTCCGTCGTATCTCTTCGAGCGGCCCAAGTGGCTGAAACTGCTGCTGGACACGATGCGCGACGACCTCCAGCTCGCCCGGAGCCTGAAGGAGGGCGCGGGGGAGCCGCTGCCCTGTCCGCTGCAGGCATTCTCGGGCGTCGAGGACGCGGTCGCCACCACGCGGGCGGTCGCCGCCTGGCGCCGCTACACCACCGCCGGCTTCGCACTGCGCCAACTGCCCGGCGGGCACTTCTTCGTACGGGACGCGGAGCTGCCCGAGACGCTGGCGGCGGAACTGCACCGGCTTGTCGCGCCGCAGCGGACCGCGGCGCCCGGGCGGACCGCCCCGGCCGGGCGGTCCGCCGCCGTCAGAGCCTTAATGCCTTGAAAGCCTCACAAGCCCAGAAGGGAGTAGCGGATATGGACATCAGCGTCCTGGGGCCCTGCCGGGTCGTCCAGTCGGGGGTTTCCGTTGTCCCCACGGCCGTCAAGCCACGCAAGGTCCTGGCCCTGCTCGCCATACATCCGGACCAGGTCGTGTCGGTGGGCTCACTGGTGGAGGAGCTGTGGGGAGAGGCCCCGCCGCGCAGCGTCCAGACCACCCTGCAGACCTACATACTGCAACTGCGCAACCTCATCGCGGCGGCGATCGGCGGGGTGCGCCGGCCGGAGCTGCCCAACGGGGCCAAGTCCATCCTGGTCACCGAGTCCGGCGGCTATCTGCTGGACACGCAGGGCGGCGTCGTCGACGTCAAGGAGTACGAACGGCTCGCCGGCGCCGGCCATCGCGCCCTGGAGAGCGGCGACTGCTCGGCTGCCTCGGACTCCTTCAGACGAGCCCTCGCGCTGTGGCGCGGCCCCGCGCTGGTCGACGTGCAGTGCGGACCGCTGCTGGAGATCGAGGCGACCCGGCTGGAGGAGTCGCGGCTGAGCATCCTCAACCAGCGCATCGAGGCGGATCTGCGGCTCGGCCGCCACCACGAGCTGGTGGGGGAGCTGTCGGGTCTCGCCGCGCAGCATCCCATGCACGAGGACACCCAGGGCCAGTTGATGCTGGCGCTGTACCGCTCCGGCCGACGCGGCAACGCCCTCGAGGTGTACCAGCGACTGCGCACCGTGCTCTCCCAGGAGCTGGGGCTCGACCCCTCGCCGCGGTTGCAGCATCTGCAGCGGGCCATGCTGGAGTCCTCGCTCGAACTGGAGATCCAGCCGGGGATGCGCACGGGATCGGGGAGGGTGGAGCGCACCCTCAGGGCCCGCTGACCGGATTCCTCGCACCCCCGGCGGGGACCCGCACACCGACGTGCCATGGCACGTGTCACTCCGTACGCCGGTGTGCGTCGCTCCCCGCGCCGGTGTGCACTCCGGCCACGGCACGGGCCGCCCGAGGGAGCGCACCGGGAACCGGCCGGCGAACTCCGGCTCACGGCCGGGTGAGCACCGCGGTGTCGACCATGCCCGTCGCCGTCCGCGTCGCCGTCCGCGTCGCCGTCCGCGCCCCCGGCACGGCCGCCGTGCCGTCCGGGGCGAACTGCGCCAGGCAGCCGCCGGCGCGCCCGTTGAACAGCATCGGGCTCAGAACCGGCAGGATCCGCGCCGTCCACGTCGCCGTCCCGTCGGTGAGCTCCAGCGCGCACGGCTGCGGCTCCACGTACTCCTGCACCACGCCGTCCCCGTCCGCGAACGCCCGGCCGACGGCCTCCTCCCACGCCGAAGGACCGGAGTGCCGGCCGATGACGGCCCCGCGGCCCCGGTCGGCGGGCCCCGGCTTCAGCACAAAGCGCTCACGTTCGCGCAGCAGCAGAGCGGGCAGCTCGTACTCGCCCTCCCGCCACCACGTCCGCCCCGGCAGTGTGATCCGCGTCCAGGGCAGATGGCGCTCCACAAGACGCCGCTCCGCGCGGGTCATCCACGGGCGCTGCTCGGACACCAGGGCCAGCGCCCGGTCGTCGGCCAGCAGGGCACTGCTCTGCGGCGGAAGGAGCAGCAGCCCCGCCCGCTGAGCCCGGAGCACCGCCTGCAGGCCGCCGCCGTGCACTGCGGTCGTCAGCAGCCCCAGCGGGTAGCGCAGTGCGCCCGGCCGGCCCAGCGCCTCCGGCAGCCGCCGCGGCTCGAAGCAGTCCGCGGTGAAGCCGGCGCGCCGGAAGCGGTCGCAGGCCACGCCGGTCGCACGGTCGTCCGGTGGGCCGACGAGCGCCACGGCCTTCGGCAGACTCCGCCGCGCGCACACCTCCGCGAACGCCTCCGCACGGCAGGCGAGGGGATCCGCGCCGACGACGGCGGCGGCGCCGTCGGCCGCGTACGCGCGCCGCCAGACACGGGACAGCCCATGGGCGCGAACCGGTCCGTCGAAGGCGCCGCCCGCGGCGAACCCCAGCAGCTGCGGCCCCCGCTGCCCGATCACGAAGTCGGCTCGGGCCGCCATGGCGCAGTGCTCCGTCTCGGTGTTGTCCCGCCCCGACAGCAGCGGATGGTCCGCGGCCTCCAGGCCGAACGCCGCCAGACGGGCGGGCCATCCGTCACCCTGCGCCAGCACCGCGCGGCGCACCAGAGCCAGCAGCACCCGGCTGACGTGGAACAGCTCCTCGTATGACCGGCGCGGCAGCACCAGAGGCCCCGCGGGCAGTGCACAGCCCGCCTGCGAGTCCCCCGCCCCCGCCGTCTCCTCGCACAGCAGTGCATGCACCCGGGCACCGGACAGCCGTGGCGACGCCTGCCGCCGGACCTGCCCCTCCTCCCGGAACCAGCGGTGCTCCCAGGGCAACAAGGAGCCGGCCGCGGCGGAAACGGTGCTCGTCATCATCAGCCTCCTGGCATCGAAGCCAATTCCCGTCCCAAGAATTCACTTCAATTACCGCTGGACATCTATTCGTTTATTCAATTACACTGTGAAATGCGGTGGAAGCGCGGTGAGTTCTGCATTCGGGTGATCCGGGTGGCGGCAGCAGATTATCCGAGGGGTCTCGAGGACGACTCAAGACCGCCCCGCGCCGCGAGGAGACAGCTCGATGAGCAATCCGTCCATGCCTGTCCTGGAGTCGTTCACCCGCACCTGGCCCGATCTGGAAGCCGCACACGAGAGGGCGATGCGCGCAGCGTCCGCGCTGCTCGACCGCCGTACGCGGCTCCTGGCCCAGCTCACGAGGATCGCCGTCTACAGCAGCGCCCGCGATGAACTCCTGCGCGCTGTCGGCGCCCTGACCGGCGCCCCGGCGGAGCTGGCCCGCAATTGCCCGCCGCAACTCTCCCGGCTCTCCGTGTTCCTGCCGCCGCACCATGTCCTCTACTCATACGCACTGTACGGCCTGGTCCCCGCGCTGTACTGCGACGAGGTGGTCATCCGGCCCTCCGCGCTGACCCGTGACACCGCATACGCCGTCCATAAGGAAATCACCAGCCGGCTCGATCCCGAGATGGCCCGGCGGATCAGAATGATCGACATTTCGCGGCGGCAGTTCGCACCCGTCTGCGCCGAATCCGACGCGGTGGTCTTCACCGGACGGCCCGCGCAGGCCCGCGACCTGATGCACACCGTCGGAGACCGCCCGCTGTTCCTCGCCGTCGGGTCCGGACCCAACCCGGTCGTCGTGGGCCCGCGCACCGACCCGGGAGCCGCCTGCCGGGCAATCCTGCGCGCCCGTCTGCACAACTCCGGCCAGGACGGGCTCTGCCCCGACGTCGTCTTCGTCCACCGGCTCCGCCTCGACGCCGTCGTGGAACAGCTGCGCGCCGAACTGTCCGTGCTCACCGTCGGGGCGCGCAGCTGGCCCGACACCGTGCTCACCCCGCTGGTCCACGAGGACGCGGTCGAAGGCGCGGCGGCGTTCCTCGCAGAGAACGCCGACCATGTCGTCAGCGGCGGCTCCGCCGACGTCGAGCGGATGCTGGTCGAGCCGTCGCTGCTCGTCTTCCCGGAAGGCACGGACTTCCATCCGCCCGAACTGTTCTCGCCCGTCTTCTGCCTGGTCCCCTATGAGGACCCGGAGATGCTGCGCACCTGGGCGCGCACCCCGCGGGAGCTGGAGCGCGGGATGTACGTCTGCGCGCTGGGCGAGCCGCGGCTGACGGGCCAGACGCTGGGCACGGCCGTCATCAGCCGCAACGCCACCGCTCTCGACGCCAGGGACGCGAACCGGCCCTTCGGAGGTTTCGGCGTGCACGCCAGCGGAGTCCGGCGCGACGGCCGGCTTGTCGGCCGCCCGCTGCTGCTGTCCGCGGAGGCCGGACTGCGCCGTGCCGTCATCACCGGCCCGCTGCGCTGAGCGGCGCGAGCGCGGGTGTGCTCCGCCCGGCGGGGCCGACGGACACCCGCTGCGGTGCGGTCCGCCGCGTCGCCCGCGCGGGAGCGGCACGACGGTCCGGGGCGTGGCACCCGTCCGCGCCAATGCGTCGCCCGCGCGGGAGCGGGGCCGGGCGACCCTGGTGAGCGTGCGGTGCAGCCCAACGCCTCACCCCCGTGCGGGAGCGGGGGCCAGGGGACCGTGGTGAGCGTGCGGTGCGGCATCGGGCATCGCCCGCGCGCGGGAGCGGGGTCACGGGGCGGACGAGCCCCGGCAGGCGGCCCCCGGCGGCGAGAGCCGCGCGGCTCAGGTGGACGTCGGATCGAGCGGCGCTCCAGCGTCCCCTGCCACGGTTCAGCCAGACCCGCTCATCGCGGGGCTCTTCAGCACATTCCACGAAGGAGGCCGACGGTGGCACACCGGACGCTCATAGTGGCTCGGATGGAGCCGGGCAAGGCCGGCGACATCGCCAAGATCTTCGAGGAGTCGGACTCCAGCGAGCTGCCCCACATGATCGGTGTGGGAAGGCGGACCCTGTTCACCTTCCACGATCTGTACTTCCACCTCGTCGAGGCCGACGAGGACATCAGCCCGCGGCTCTACCAGGCGCGCAGCCACCCGCTCTACGACGACATCAACACCCGGCTCGCCCAGTGCGTGTCCCCCTACGACCCCGACTGGAAAGAGCCCAAGGACGCGATGGCGCAGTCCTTCTACATCTGGACCAAAGAGGGAGGAAGGATCCAGTGAGCGAGTTCACTCTGGTGGAGCTGGCCGACAAGCTCCGGGAATGCGCGGGGGAGTCGGAGGGCATCGACCTGGACAGCGACGCCGTGCTCGACGTCCCCTTCATCGACCTCGGCTATGACTCGCTGGCCCTGCTGCAGGTGACCGGGGTCATCAAGCGGGAGCGCGGCGTCGAGCTGTCCGACGACGCCGTGGTGGAGGCCGAGACGCCGCGCATCCTGCTGAAGATGATCAACGCCAGCCTGCCCGAGGCGGCATGAGCGCCGAGGGCGCCGTCACCTCGGGACTGGCGGGCAAGCGTGTGCTGATCACCGGAGGCACCCGCGGCATCGGGCGGGCGACGGCTCTGGCCTTCGCCCGCGCCGGCGCCCAGGTGATCGCCGGACACAGCAGGGACGGCGAGGCGGCCGGGGCGCTCGCCGACGATCTGGGCCGACTCGGCGTCGGCCACCTCACGGTACGGGCCGACGTCACCACCGCCGAGGGTGCGACGACGCTCGCCGAAGCCTGCCAGGAGCGGCTCGGCGGGCTCGACGTGCTGGTGAACAACGTCGGCGTGGACGGCCACGCCAAGTTCGGCGACCTGGACACGGCGGAATGGCAGCGGCTGTTCGACCACAACGTGACCTCCGCGTACCGGGTCACCCAGGCGGTGCTGGAACTGCTCGACGAAGGCGCGTCCATCGTCAACATCGGCGCGTCCGTGGCGCTGCGCGGGCGGCCCTTCAGCGCACACTACTCCGCCTCCAAGGCGGCTCTGGTGGGCTTCGGCCGGGCGCTGTGCAAGGAACTCGGGCCGCGCGGCATCCGCGTCAACACCGTGGCCCCCGGCGTCACCGAGAGCGAGGCCGGCTCGGATCTGCCGCCGCCGCTGCGGGAGCGCATCGCCTCGATGACCGCCCTGGGCCGGCTGGGCCGACCGGAGGACGTCGCCGGAGCCGTGCTCTTCCTGGCTTCGGACGCATCCTGCTATGTCTCCGGCGCCACGATCACCGTCGATGGAGGAATCTGATGCCGTACGCCGCGATCACCTACCGGGTCAAGCCCGGCCACGAGGAGGAGATCGCCGAGATCTTCGCCCGGTTCACCCGTGTGGACACTCCCGACTTCCGGGGCGAGGACGGCCAGGCGGCCGGCCGGCTGCTGGGCACCGGGGTGTTCATCAAGGACGATGTGATGGTCCGCGTCATCCACTACGAGGGCGACTTCGCCGCGATCGGCCGCCATATGGCGACGCAGAAGGGCGTGCACATGCTGGAGGAGAAGCTCCAGCCCTATCTGGCCGAGGAACGCGACACCTCCAGCCCGGCCGGCTTCGCCGCGTACTTCAGGAACGCCACGATGCGGTCCATCGCCCAGCTCACCGTCGACACCCACCCGGCTCAGGCCTGAGCCGTGGACGCGGTGCTGGGGACGGCCGTTCTCCTCGGCAGCGGCGTCACCGCGGGGGTGCTCTTCGCCGTGGCGCTGAGCGTGCTGCCGGCGCTCTTCGCCATGGAGACCGGCACCTATGTGTACGCGCACAAGCTGCTGGGCCGCAACTGGGACCCGACCATGCCGGTCGTCGTCCTGACCTCGACCCTGCTGGCCGGGGCCCTCGCCGTCACTGCCGACGACAGTGCGGCGAGGGTGCTCTTCGGCGTCGCCGCGGTGCTGCTGCTGGGCGTCTCGGCCGTGTCGCACCTGTGCAATGTGCCGATCAACCGCCGGGTCAAGGCCGTCGAGAATCCCGAGGAGCTTCCGGCGGACTGGGAGGATCCGCGCCCGCTGTGGCGACGCTGGCATATGCTTCGCACCCTGCTGGCGCTGCTCGCCCTGGTCGTGAACGCGACTGCGGTCACTATGATCTGAGGTGCGGTCAACTCAAAAGCACCGCGGCGGCCACCAACCTGACACGGTGACCGCCGCGGTTTCCCTCTGCTGGTCTTCCTCTGTGCGTCCGCGGGCCTCCGGCATACGCTCAAAGCAGCCCGCGAGGGCTCAGCGCACCATCTCCATCTGGCCCATCATGCCCATCGTCAGATGGCCCATCAGATGGCAGTGGAACATGAACAGCCCCGTGTAGTCGGTGAACTGGATCTTGATTCTGGCCTCTTCCCCGGCCCGGACCGTGACCGTGTCCTTCCACCCGGCCTCGCTCGGACCGGGCGGCTGGCCGTTGCGGTCCACGACCTGGAAGTGCGCGAGATGCGGGTGCAGCGAGTGCGGTATCCCGAACTCCGCGTCCTTGTTCCGGATCGTCCACAGCTCGACATCGCCCAGGCGGGACCGGAAGTCCACCCGGTTGACGTCGAACGGCTTGCCGTTGATCAGATGCTGACCGGTCTCGGGACTGAACGACATCTCGAACATCCGCTCGACCGTCGGCGTGCCCAGGTCCTCCACGGGCCGCAGCACCTCCGGCACGCTGCTCGGGTCCTCGGCCTCACGCACCACGTCAAACCGCATCACCTCGGGCGTCTCACCCGGATACGTCACCATGGTCTGCAGCTCGACCTTCGAGCCGACCGGATACCGTGAGAAGTCGACCACGATCTCCTGCCGCTCCGCCGGCCACAGCTGGAGCACCCGGCTCGGCACGGGCGCCGGCAGCAGCCCGCCGTCGGTCGCGATATGAGTGAACTCGTCGCCCTCGCCGAGCCGCAGTACGAACGCCCGCTCGTTGGAGGTGTTCACCAGCCGCAGCCGGTACTTGCGCGCGGCCACCTCGAAATACGGGGTGGGCACGCCGTTCACCAGAAACACCGGACGGTCGTTGAAGCCGTTCGGGTCCCAGACGAACGTGCCGTCGTCCTCCACCTTGGCGTCGCGCATCTGCAGGACGACGTCGTACTGCCCCTTCGGCAGCGGCAGCTCGTCCTCCTCGGGGTCGGTCAGCAGATAGGTGGCGGCCGTCCCCATGTAGATGTTCTCCGCGTGCGTGTCGTGCGAGTGGTCGTGCACCCACATCGTCGAGCCCGCCTGCGTGTTGGGGTAGTGGAACAGCCGGCGGCCGCCCGGCTCGACCTCGTTGTTGGGATGGCCGTCGGAGTGATGCGGCACATGCCCGCCGTGCAGATGCATCGAGAACGGCTCCGGCAGCTCATTGACCTGCTCGATCAGCACCGGACGGCCGCGCTGCGCCCTGATCAGCGGGCTGAGCTGCCCGTTGAAGGTGCGCACCCGTGAGGTGGCGCCCGGCACGATCGACACATCCGACTCCCGGGTGGTCAGCCGGTACACGTCGTATCCGCCCATGCGCAGCGCACGCTGCGGCCGGGGAATCCGCAGCGGCACGGCGAAGGGGTCCCTCGCCGCCGCGGCGGCCCGGCCCGGCCGCGCCCCCAGGAGGCCGGCGGGCACGGCCGCCAGCACCCCGGCAGCCGTGCCCGCCTTGAGCAGTGATCTGCGGTTCAGCACGTGATTTCCCCCATGTGTCTTCCTCGATTCAGTTCGTGTGCGGGGCCGGCCGCGCGGCCGGCAGATCGCGTACGGACATCTGCGCCATACACGTGAGCAGGGACCGCTTGAAGGTGGCGATGAAGCCCTCCACGGTGTCCGTGGCGCGGGGCCGGGACAGATAGGGCGCGAGCTTCTCCTCGACCTCGCGCACCCCCGGCTGGGTGGCCATATGCCGGGCGATGGCGTCCAGGTCGCCCTCGTACTCGATGACGCGCACCATCGTCTCGTCGCGGATGAAGACGGCCGTGGCGAGAATGCGGGCCGTCTCCTCGCCGTTCTCACCCTGCACCACGGGGGAGCCCACCCGGCGGAAGCCGGTGAAGATCTCGGTGATCTCCTTCTCGTAGCCGGCCTTGATGTCGTACGTGATGGCGGCGAACGGCATGGCTGCTCCCTCGCTGGCGCCCGTGGACGCGTGAGACGGCTGATTCCTGCCGTGCCATGGCAGAACACGGGCCTCGGACCGGGCTTGAGCGCTGGTACACCCCGGACCGGGGGGCTCCGCCCCCACCTCAGCGGTTTCAGCCCCTCCGGTGCGTGAGGAGCGGGGGTCCGGGGGCGGAGCCCGGGATCGGGACGGCGGGACGCCTGGCCGTCCACGTTTCTTCAAGCGGCCCTGTAGGACCGACTGCGACGGTTCAGGCCATTGGACATAAAGGGCCGTCAAGGAGGCGGGCAGTGACCACCGAGATCACGCGTACCGTCCGGGTGCACGCGGACGACGTCGAGGCCAACACCCGGCGCGGCGGCGACATCCGGACCACGCTCAGCCCGAAGACTGTGGGGTGCACCTCCGGTTTCGGCGGAGTGCTCACGCTCGAGCCGGGCGACTTCGTCACCGAGCACTACCACCCGTACTCGGAGGAGTTCCTCCATGTCGTCGCCGGAGAGCTGGAGATGACCATGGACGGACAGCCCGTGGCGCTCGGCCCCGGAGACTCGCTGCTGGTGCCCATCGGAGTGCGGCACCGGCTCGTCAACACGGGTACGGAGACGGCCAGCGCGGCCTTCCACCTCTCCCCGCTCGCACCGCGCCCCGACCTCGGGCATGTCGACACCGAGAAAGTGCAGCGCCCCGAACAGGCCAACCCCCAGGTGGGCGGTGCCCAGTGAGCCGCAGGGCCGTCATCACCGGCATAGGCGTGGTGGCGCCGGGCGGGATCGGCAGGGAGCCGTTCTGGGACATGCTCACGGCGGGCCGCACCGCGACCCGCCGGATCACGCTGTTCGACCCCACCGCCTTCCGCTCCCAGGTCGCGGCCGAGGCCGACTTTGACCCGGCGGCCGCCGGACTCAGCCCGCGCCAGATACGCCGTATGGACCGCGCGGCGCAGTTCGCCGTGGTCAGCGCACGTGAGGCGGTCGCCGACAGCGGCCTCGACCTGGCCAACACCCCGCCCGAGCGGATCGGCGTCAGCATCGGCAGCGCGGTCGGCTGCACCATGGGCCTGGAGGAGGAGTACGTCCTCCTCAGCGACGCCGGCAGGCACTGGCTCGTCGACCACTCCTACGGGGTGCCGCATCTGTACGGCTATATGGTGCCCAGCACCCTCGCCGTCGAAGTCGCGTGGGAAGTCGGCGCAGAGGGCCCCACCGCCCTGATCTCCACCGGCTGCACCTCCGGGCTCGACTCCATCGGGCACGGCGCCCAGCTCATCGAGGAGGGCGCCGCGGACGTGGTGGTCACCGGAGCCACCGACGCGCCGCTGTCGCCGATCACCTCGGCCTGCTTCGACGCGATCAAGGCCACCTCGCCCAACAACGACGACCCCGAGCACGCCTCCCGCCCCTTCGACCAGGACCGCGACGGCTTCGTCCTCGCCGAGGGCGCCGCCGTCCTCGTCATGGAGGAGAAGACGGCCGCCGAGGCACGCGGTGCGCATGTCTACGGGGAACTGGTCGGCTTCGCCGGACGCAGCAACGCCTTCCATATGACCGGGCTGAAGGCCAACGGCCGGGAGATGGCCGAAGCGATCAAGGTGGCCCTGGACCGGGCCCGCCTCGCCCCGGCGTCCGTCGACTACATCAACGCCCACGGCTCCGGCACCAAGCAGAACGACCGCCATGAGACGGCCGCCTTCAAACGCTCCCTGGGCAGCCACGCCCACAAGGTGCCGGTCAGCTCCATCAAGTCCATGGTGGGCCACTCGCTCGGCGCGATCGGCTCCATCGAGGTCGCCGCCTGCGCCCTGGCCCTGGACCGCCAGGTGGTCCCGCCCACCGCCAATCTGCGCACCTCCGACCCGGAGTGCGATCTGGACTATGTGCCGCTGACCGCCCGGGAACACCGCATGGACGTCGTCCTCAGCGTCGGCAGCGGCTTCGGCGGCTTCCAGAGCGCCATGCTGCTGGCCCGCTCGGGCGCGGTCGAGTACGGAGGGGACCGAAGGTGACCACAGCAGACCTCCAGACGGCGCGCATCACCACGGCGACCGGGCTGCCGGCCCCCGGGCAGGCCGGCGCGTCCACCGCCGCACCCGTCATCACCGGCATCGGCGTGATCGCGCCCACCGGGCTGAGCACCGAGGCGCACTGGTCCGCCGTACTCGCCGGCCGGTCGGCCATCGGACGGATCAGCCGGTTCGACCCGACGCCCTATCCGGTGCGGCTGGCCGGGCAGGTGCCCGGCTTCGCGGCCAAGGAGCAGGTGCCCAGCCGGCTCATCCGGCAGACCGACCACTGGACCCATATGGGACTGGCCGCCGCCGAGGCCGCCATCCAGGACGCGGAGGCCAACCCGGCCGAGCTGCCCGAGTACGAACTCGCCGTCGTCACCTCCAGCTCCTCCGGCGGCACCGAGTTCGGCCAGCACGAGATGGAGAACCTCTACCAGCACAACCCCGAGTGGGTCGGCGCCTACCAGTCCATCGCCTGGTTCTACGCCGCCACCACCGGACAGGTCTCCATCCGGCACGGCCTGCGCGGCCCCTGCGGCGTCATCTGCTGCGAACAGGCCGGCGGCCTCGACGCCGTCGGCCAGGCCCGGCGGCTGATCCGCACCGGCTCCCGGCTCGTCGTCACCGGCGGCACCGACGCCTCCCTGTGCCCGTACGGACTGACCGCCCAGCTCTCTGCCGGCAAGCTCTCCACGGTCCAGGACCCCGCCCGCGCCTATGCGCCCTTCGACGAGCACGCCGCCGGCTATCTGCCCGGCGAGGGCGGCGCGATGCTGATCGTCGAGAGCGCCGAGTCCGCCGCCGCCCGCGGCGCGGGGCAGGGATACGGCCGGGTCCTCGGATACGCCGCCGGATTCGACCCCGCGCCGGGCTCCGAGCGCCCGCCCGCGCTGCGCCGCACCATCGCCGAGGCCCTCGCCGACGCCGGCGTCGAACCATCCGCCGTCGACGTGGTGTTCGCCGACGCGCTCGGCGTGCCCGCCGCCGACCTGGCCGAGGCCGAGGCGCTCGCCCAGGTCTTCGGGCCGCGCGGCGTGCCCGTCACCGCACCCAAGACCCTCACCGGACGGCTCTACGGCGGCGGGGCGCCGCTCGACGTCGCCACCGCCCTGCTCGCCCTGCGCGACCAGGTGATCCCGCACACCACGGGCACGGCCGCGCCGGCCCCCGGGATCGAGATCGACCTGGTCCTCGGCGAGCCGCGCCACCAGGAGCTCACCACCGCGCTCGTGCTCGCCCGCGGGCACGGCGGCTTCACCGCCGCCCTCGTCCTCGGCCGGGCCGACTGACACCGCTGACACCGCCGACACCGCACCAGCCGCACACACGACGGCACACAGACCGACGGCAGACCAATGGCAGGAGGGGCCGCCATGGCGGGCCACACCGACAACAGCATCCTCATCGACGCGCCGATGGACCTGGTCTGGGACATGACGAACGATCTGAGGTCCTGGCCGCAGCTGTTCAGCGAATACGCCTCCGTGGAGGTGCTCGAGGAGGACGGCAAGGAGATCACCTTCCGGCTGACGATGCACCCCGACGAGGACGGCAACGTCTGGAGCTGGGTCTCCAAGCGCATCCCCGACCCCGCGGCCCGCACCGTCCACGCCCACCGGGTCGAGACCGGACCGTTCGAGTACATGCGCCTGTACTGGGAGTACACCCAGGAGGACGGCGGAGTGCGGATGCGCTGGGTGCAGGACTTCCATATGAAGCCCCAGGCCCCCGTCAGCGACGCCGGCATGACCGAGCACCTCAACCGCAACACCGGCGTCCAGATGAACCTCATCAAGCAGAAGGTCGAAGCCGAAGCCGCCCGCCGGACCACGGCCGGCTAGGGGGAGCGGAGGAGAACACCGGTGATCGCCTATCTGGTCCCCGCGGTCGTCCTGCTCAACGGACTGGCCGCCGGAGTGCTCTTCGGCACCCAGCTCGGCGGCTGGCCGCTGCTCGCGGCGCTGCCCGCCGACCGCTATGTGCACGCACACGCCTTCTTCGCCTCGCGCTACGACCCGGCGATGCCGCTGTGCCTGCTCGGGACCCTGGTCGGCGATGTCGTCCTGGCCGTGATCGCCCCCGACAACGCGGTCCGCACCCTGTTCATCGTCGGCGCCGCGCTCGCCGCCGTCACCGTCACCATCTCGCTGACCAAGAACGTCCCGGTCAACAGATGGGTGCAGACCCTCGACCCGGACGCTCTGCCGGACGACTTCGAGGCCAACGACCCGCGCTGGAACTGGGGCGCCTGGAACGCCCGGCGCAGCTGGCTCACCGTACTCGCGCTCCTGGTCAACTGCGCCGCACTCGCCCTGCTGCTCTGACCGCTTGGCGAACAGCCCTGCAACTTACCGCACTTCGATGGAGGACCATCCATGGATCTCGGCCTCACGGGCAAGAAAGCCCTGGTCACCGGCGGCACCCGGGGAGTCGGCCGGGGCATCGTCCGGGCGCTGGCCCAGGCCGGCGTCGATGTCCTGACCTGCTACCGCACCGAAAGCGACGCCGTCGCCTCACTGCAGAAGGAACTCGGCGAGACCGCGGGCGACCACCACGTCGTCAAGGCGGACGTCGCCGACCCGGCCGATGTGACCGCCCTGGTGGACGCCGCCAAGGAGCACTACGGCCACCTCGACCTGATCGTGAACAATGCGGGCGCCATCAGCCACATCCCCTACGCGGAACTCCCGTTCGAGGAGTGGCGGCGAATCATCGACACCAATGTCACCGGCGTCCATCTGGTGATCCAGAAGGCGCTGCCGCTGCTCGGCTCGGGCGCGTCCGTCGTCAGCATCGGCTCCAAGGCCGTCGAGGCCGGCATTCCGCTGCGCTCCCACTACACCGCCACGAAGGCCGCGCTCGTCGGCCTGAACCGCTCCCTGGCCAAGGAGTTCGGCGGCCAGGGCGTCCGGTTCAACGTCGTCGCACTCGGCGTCATCGAGACCGAGAACCTGCACAAGATGCCCGAGGAACAGCAGAAGCTGATGATCGAGCGGTACAGCGCCAAGACCGCGCTCGGCCGGCTCGGCACGCCCGACGAGGTCGCGGGCGCCGTCCTCTGGCTCGCCAGCGACCTCTCCCGGTATGTCACCGGGGCCACCATCGGCGTCGACGGAGGGATCTCCTGATGACCGCACAGACGAACGGCGAGGGCGCCTTCCGGGTCCTGCTCCGCATGGAGATCAACCCCGGCATGGAGGCCGACTTCGAAAAGGCCTGGCGCGGCTCCACCGAGGCCGTCACCGGCCACCCCGCATGTCTCGGCCAGTGGCTGTCCAAGGACAACGACGAGGACAGCGTCTACTTCATCGTCAGCGACTGGACCGACGAAGCGGGCTTCCGCGCCTTCGAGTCCAGCGACGCCCACCTCGCCCACCGCGAACGCCTCCAGGCCTACCGCGGCAAGGGCTCGTTCAACACCATGCGGGTGGTGGCGCACATCGAGGGCAAGGCCGCCTCGCATGGCGCGTGAAGTACGCGTCCTGGTCTACCAGGCGGCCTGCGACGACGAGCAGCTCCAGGCGGTCCGCGAGGCCTACCACCTGGTCAGCAAGCGGCTCGAGGGGGTTCCGGGCATGCTCGGCAACGAACTGCTGCGCTCCCCGCTGGACCCCACCGCGCTCGTCGTCGTGAGCCGCTGGTCCGACCTCGCCGCCTTCCGCCGCTGGGAGGAGGGCGCGGAGCACCGCGAGGACACCGCGCCTCTGCGCCCGTACCGCGACACCCGGCTCGCCACGCCGTTCGGCGTCTACGAAGTGGAGGCGGCCTACTGACGGCCGGCCTACTGAAGGGCAAGCACAGATGACCACCACGCTTCCATCCGCAGGCAAGGCACAGAAGGGGGCGGCCGAGCAGGCGGCCTGGGTCTCCTGCTCCGGCTGCCGCTCCCTGGTCTACGGCAAGCGCTATACGCGTCTGCTGCGCGTCTGCCCCGAGTGCGGTGCGCACGCCCGGCTGGACGCGCCCACCCGGATCGCGCAGCTCCTCGACGAGGGCAGCGCCCGGCCGGTCCAGGTGCCCGCCACCCAGCACAACCCGCTGGACTTCGTGGACCAGCTGCCCTACGCCGAGCGGCTGGAGCGGGCCAGGGCGCGCACCGGGCAGCAGGACGCCGTGCTGGTGGTCCGCGGCCGTGTCGAAGGACGCCCCCTGGTCGCCGCCGTCATGGACTTCCGCTTCTTCGGCGGCAGCCTCGGCGTCGCCGCGGGCGAGGCGATCACCACCGCCGCGGAGACCGCGCTTGCGGACCGCGCCCCCCTGCTGATCGTCACCGCCTCCGGCGGCGCCCGGATGCAGGAGGGCGCGCTCTCGCTGATGCAGATGGCCAAGACGTCCAACGCGCTCGCCGAGCTGGACGAGGCCGGGCTGCTCACCGTCACCCTCATCACCGACCCGACGTACGGCGGCGTCGCCGCGTCCTTCGCCACCCTGTCGGACGTGGTGGTCGCAGAGCCCGGCGCCCGTATGGGCTTCGCCGGGCCCCGCGTCATCGAGCAGACCATCGGGCAGCGGCTGCCCGACGGCTTCCAGACCGCCGAGTTCCTGCTGGAGCACGGCCTCGTCGACGACGTCTGGCCACGCGCCGAACTGCGCGGCCGGCTCAGCAGACTGCTCGCCGTCGCCGACGACCCCGGACCCGACTGGGGCGCCGAAGAGGACGACCCGGCCGTCCGCGACAGCCAGCTCCTCGACCAGCTCCCCGCCTGGGACTGCGTCCAACTGGCGCGCGAGTCGGGCCGGCCCACCGCCCTGGAGCACATCGGCTTCTGGCTCGACGGCTTCGTCGAACTCCACGGCGACCGGGCCGGCGAGGAGTGCCCGGCCGTCGTCGGAGGCCTCGGCCGGCTCGACGGACTGCCCGTGATGGTGATCGGCCACCAGAAGGGCCACACCACCGCCGAACTCGTCGGCCGCAACTTCGGCATGCCCTCACCGGCCGGCTACCGCAAGGCCGCCCGGCTGATGCGGCTGGCGGCCAAACTCGGCGTCCCGGTCGTCACCCTCATCGACACCCCCGGCGCCTACCCCGGACTCACCGCCGAGGAGAAGGGCCAGTCCGTCGCCATCGCCGAGAACCTGCGGCTGATGGGCTCGCTGCCCGTCCCGGTGGTCGCCGTGGTGACCGGCGAGGGCGGCAGCGGCGGGGCGCTCGCGCTCGGCGTCGCCGACCGGGTGCTGATGTGCGCCAACGCCACCTACTCGGTGATCAGCCCCGAGGGCTGTGCCGCAATCCTGTGGAAGAACGCGGCCGAGGCCGCCGTCGCAGCCGACGAACTCGCCCTGGACGCCGCCTCGCTGCTGCGCCTCGGCGTCGTCGACGCAGTCATACCGGAGCCCGAGGGCGGCGGGCACACGGACACCTCCGCCATGAGCGACTCCATCCGCCGGGCAGCCGTGGCCGCGCTGCGCGAGCTGCGCTCCAGGACCGTCTCGCCCGCCGCCCGCCGCCGGCGCTTCCGCGCCTTCGGCCTGGCCCAGGACGTGCCGGCCTCCTCGGGAGCGCGGCCGTGATCCGTCAGAACGGCCACAACGGGCGCCGCGGCCACAACGGCAACGGCAACGGCAGCAGGTACTACGGAGAGAGACCGATGAGCGAAGTCACCAAGGAGAGTCTCCGCACCGCCCCCACCGACGACCCACTGGCAGGCCTGGACTACGACACCAGCGCCCTGGCTCTCACCGACATCTGCCGCAGCATCGCGGACGTGGTCCGGGTGGGGGCCGGGCACCCCCGCCGGGTGCGCGTCACCCTCGGCGCGGCCAGCGTCGAGGTGGAGTGGGACGAGCAGCAGCAGACCGCTGCCACCGCGCGCGAGCCGGCGACACTCGACCGCATCGAGGACACCGTCCAGGGCCACCATGAATGCGCGCCGCTGGTCGGCACCTACTACGTGGCCCCCTCGCCCGGGGCCCCGCCCTTCGTGCGGCCCGGCGACCGGGTCGAGGTCGGCCAGCAGCTCGGCATCATCGAGGCGATGAAGCTGATGAACCCCCTGGAGGCGACCCGCGCCGGCCGAGTCGTCGAGGTGCTGGTCGCCGACGGCACCCCGGTCGAGTACGGCCAGCCCCTGGTGCTGGTCGACCCCGAGGAGCCCGCGGGCGGGGCCGGGGAGGACTGACCGTGCCATTCGACACCATCCTGGTCGCCAACCGCGGCGAGATAGCGCTCAGAGTGATCAGGACGTGCAAGGAGATGGGCATCCGCACCGTCGCCGTGCACTCCACCGCGGACAAGGACGGCGCCCATGTGCGGGCCGCCGACGCGGCCGTGCAGATCGGCCCCGGCGCGCCCCGCAAGAGCTATCTCTCCGCCCCCGCCGTGATCGAGGCCGCCCTGAGCACCGGCGCCCAGGCCGTCCACCCCGGCTATGGCTTCCTCTCCGAGGATCCCGACTTCGCCGAGATCTGCGCCGACAACGGCCTCGTCTTCATCGGCCCCCGGCCCGAGGTCCTCTCCCGCCTCGGCGACAAGGCCGTGGCCCGCGAGCTGATGACGGACGCCGGGCTGCCAGTCCTGCCCGGCAGCCCCGGCACCGTCGACAGCGCGGCGGAGGCAGCCGACCTCGCCGCCCGCATCGGCTTTCCACTGATCATCAAGGCGGCGGCGGGCGGCGGCGGCCGCGGCATGACCGTCGTACGGCAGCCGAGCGAGCTGCTGCCCGCCTACCGGCAGACCCGCGCCACCGCGCAGGCCGTCTTCGGCGACAACCGCGTCTATCTGGAACGGTTCTGCGACAGCGCCCGCCATATCGAGGTGCAGGTGCTCGCCGACGGCCACGGCGCGGTGCTGCACCTCGGTGAACGCGACTGCTCCGTGCAGCGCCGCCACCAGAAGCTGATCGAGGAGAGCCCGGGGCCCGGCCTGCACAAGGAGCTCACCGCAGCCATGGCCCGCGCTGCCGTGCGCGGCGCCCGGGCCGTCGGCTACACCGGCGCCGGCACCTTTGAATTCCTCGTCCACGACGAGGGCTTCTCCTTCATGGAGATGAACTGCCGCATCCAGGTGGAGCACCCGGTCACCGAGGCCGTGTTCGGCGTCGACCTGGTCCGCGAGCAGATCCAGGTCGCCGCGGGGGAGGAGCTGCGCTTCACCCAGGACGACCTTCAGCCGCGCGGCGCGGCCGTCGAATGCCGGGTCAACGCCGAGGACCCGGCACGCGACTTCGCCCCGAGCCCGGGAACGCTCGAGCAGTTCGTCCCGCCGGGCGGCCCCTTCGTCCGGGTCGACACCCACGGCTACGCCGGCTGGCGGGTGCCGTCCCACTACGATTCCCTGCTCGCCAAGGTCATCACCTGGGCGCCCGACCGCGACCGGGCCCTGGACCGGATGGACCGGGCCCTCGCCGAGTTCCGCATCTCGGGCCCCGGGGTGCACACCACGATCCCGCTGCTGCGGGATGTGCTCGCCGACCCGGCCTTCCGCGACGGCAAGCACGACACGTCCTTCCTCGACACGCGCCGCTGAGACGCCCGTCGAGCGAGGCCCGGCTCCCCTTACGGGGAACCGGGCCTCGCTCATGTCTCGTCGCGCTTCTCCGCGCCATTCACCAGTCCATGACGGCGTCCCGGCGGAGGAACACCCCGGACGGCCCGTCGTCGGGCAGCGTCGCCGCCCGGACGATGTGCTCCGCCGCGGCCTCGGGGGTCTGCTCGGCGTCCGGCCGCATCCGGGTGCGCACCATGCCCGGGTTGATCGCGTTCACCAGCACGCCCGTGCCCGCGGTCTCCTTGGCCAGCATCACGGTGAGCGCGTTGAGCGACACCTTGGAGACCGAGTACGCCGGACACATCTCGGCGATGCCGAAGGCGAACGAGCCCGTCCCGCTGGAGACGTTGACCACCCGGCCCCAGCCGCGGCGCACCATCTGCGGCACCACCGCCTGGGCCACCCGCCACGAGCCGTACAGATTGACCTCCAGGGTGCGGCGCACCAGCTCCAGGTCGACGTCGCTGGGGCGCTCCCCCCAGTCCAGTTGGATGCCCGCGTTGTTGACGAGGACGTCCACTTCGCCGGCCTGCTGCACGGCCAGCGACACCGACGCCGGGTCCGTGACGTCCAGCGCCACGCCCCGCGCCCCTTCCCCGAGGCCCGCCGCGGCCTTGTCCGCCGCCTCCCGGTCACGTGCCGCGATCACGACCCGACATCCGCCGGAATGCAACCGTGCGGCGACGGCGAGGCCGATGCCGCGGTTGGCGCCGGTGACGAGGGCGGTGGGGGTGGACGGTTTCATGGCTCCTCCGGTGGTGTTTCCCCAGCCCCGCCCCATCCCGTAACCGGGGCTGAGCCCTGGACCCCCGGCGCCTGGATCTCTCCCGGCTGCCTCCCCCGGACTCCGTCCGGGGGTGCCCCCACGGAGGTACCCACAGGCGGGGCTTGATTTTCAAGCCCGTCCGGCGATTGAGGACACGGCCGAAGGCCGTACGGGGCCCGGGGGCCTGCCCCGGTTGCGGGAACGGGGCGGGGTGGGGGACTAATGCCGTGCGTAGGCGATGATCTGCCGCGGCGCATCCCCCTCGGACCCGGGCTTCACGACGGTGAACTGCCCCATCATCCCCTGGTCCTCGTGGCGCAGCTGATGGCAGTGGAACATGTAGGGCTTCTTCTCGTCCGTGTAGTCGGGCAGCGCCACGGCCAGTCGCACCATGTCCCCCGGCGGCACGTACACGGTGTCCTTCGCACCGACCAGATGCGCCGCCGGCTTGTTTCCCGCGTACTGCAGGACGTTGAAGCTGAGACCGTGGATATGGAAGCTGTGGACGCCGTCCGCGTTGCCCTCGACCTCCCAGACCTCCACCCGGCCCGCCGGGCACACCTCGTCGATGCGCTCCATGTCCATCTTCTTGCCGTTGATGTTGGTGCCGCTGAGGCGGAAACGGCGTACGCGGGGCGAGTCGGGCAGCTCGATCGGGGCGGGTGCGCCGCGCAGCCGGTCCGGCACGGGGGGCGACTCGGTCAGCCGCTTGTCGGCACGCAGTTCGATCATGTCGAAGGTGTCCTCGCCGCCGTCGAGCCGCTTGGTCGGGAAGCCGACGCCGATGTCGGGCGGGAAGCTGCGCAGCACGGTGCGCTCGCCGGGCTCGACCGCCACGACGACCTCCGCGCGCTCGGCGGGCGCGAGCTGGATGCGGCGCAGCGGCACCGGTTTGGCCACCAGCCCGTTCTCCAGCGCGACGAGGGTGAACTCCCGGTTGTCGGTGAAACCGAGGTTGAAGACGCGGGCGTTGGAACCGTTCATCAGTCGCAGCCGCACCAGTGTGGTGGTGACCCTCAGATGCGGGTCGTAGGTGCCGTTGACCAGGATCGTGTCGCCGAGCACCCCGATGTTGCCGACGCCGGCGAAGCTCTCCAGCGTGGAGACGTTGCGCAGCTCGATGGAGCCGTCGTCGTTGAACTCGCGGTCCTGGAGGATCAGCGGGATGTCGTCGACGCCGTACCGGCCGGGCAGTCCCGCGCCGTCGGAGGCGTCGTCGTCCAGGATGAACATGCCCGCGAGGCCCCGTGAGACATGGTCGGCGGTCTGGCCGTGCGGATGCGGGTGGTACCAGAGCGTGGACGCGGGCTGGACGATCTCCCACTCCGGCCGCCACACCGCCCCCGGCACCACGGACTGGTGCGGGCCGCCGTCGTTGACGGCGGGCAGATGCATGCCGTGCCAGTGCATCGTGGTCGTCTCGGGCAGCTTGTTGGTGAAGTGGACGGAGACTCTGTCGCCGCGCCGGGCACGCAGGGTGGGGCCCAGGAACGCGCCGTTCACGCCCCAGGTCGGCGTCTGCTTCCCCGGGATCAGCTCGCTGGCGCCCTCCTGCGCCGTGAGGGTGAAGCGCCTTCCGCCCGAGCCGTCGGACGTGCCTTCCAGAAGCGGGGGGATCCGGACTTTGTTGGCGAACGACAGGGTGCCGAGGTTGGTCATCTTCCGGTCGCCGTACACGGATGCGAAGTTGACGGCGTATGCGCCGCCGAGCAGCACTCCGCCGCCTAACACGCCCGATGCGGTGAGGAACAGCCGCCGCCGCAGCGTGCGGGGCCTTTTCTCACCGCGGGCCTGCCTTCCTCCGCGTCCGTCGGGGCCGGCTCCCTGTCCGTTGCCCTGTGCATGATGGGTCATGGCGCCATGATTGACCTTCACCGGCCCAGATTGGTACGGAGATCTCAAGTCCCGCTCGAATGCCATGGGAATCACCCTGGAGAGAGCGCTTTCACCGGTGCGGCTGATTTTCGATCGTGTTCGAGTTCTGTTCGAGCCATGGCGGCGAGCGTCGAGGTGACCTTGCTCGCGGACAGCGGATAACCGGAGGTAGACACTGTGATCGCACAGTCCCCGGCACCACCGAAGCCCGCCATGGACGACGGCGGAAGAAAGCTTTTTGCGTGGCTGAAGACCATGAGAGATGAGCATCCCGTCTGGCAGGATCAGCACGGGGTCTGGCATGTGTTCCGCCACAAGGACGTCCAGCGTGTCATCACCGAGTACGAGGAGTTCTCCGCCGACCAGACGCGGGTCGTCCCCGACCAGCAGCGCATCTCCCGCGGCGACCTCACCCTGATGGACCCGCCGTTGCACCGGACGATGCGCACGCTGGTGTCGTCGGTCTTCACCCGCAGGGCCATCGACGCGCTCGCTCCCCGCATCACCGAGATAAGCAGGAACCTGCTGGACGAGGTGGCGGACAAGGAGGAGTTTGACCTCGTCCGCGACTTCGCCTATCCGCTGCCGGTGACGGTCATCGCCGAACTGCTCGGCGTTCCAGCCTCCGACCAGCCCCTGTTCAGGAAGTGGGCGGAGACCATCCGGTTCGCGGACGGCGCGGACCCCAACAGTCCGGAGCTGATCGAGTCCGTCGAGGGCGCGGTGAAGGCCACCACCGAGTATCTCGGCGAACACTGCCGCAGCCGCCGCACCCACCCGCGGGACGACCTCATCAGCAGGCTCGTCGCCGCGGAGGTCGACGGTGAACGCATGGACGAAGAGGAAGTCTCCACCTTTGCCGGGCTGCTGCTGATGACGGGGCATGTCACCACCGTGGTGCTCCTCGCCAACGCACTGCTCTGCTTCGACGAGGCGCCCGGCGCCTACGACGACGTCCGCGACGACCGCTCACTGGTGAGCGGGGCGGTGGAGGAGGTGCTGCGGCTGCGCACCCCCTTCATGCACACCAAGCGCGTCGCCGTGAAGGAGACCGAGGTCGCGGGGGTGCTCGTCCCGCCGGACCAGATGATCGAGGCCTGGCTGCTGTCCGCCAACCACGACGAGCGGCAGTTCCCCGACGCCGAACGCTTCGACTGCCGGCGGGAGCACAATGCGCACCTCGGTCTCGGCCACGGTGTGCACTTCTGCCTCGGGGCGCCGCTGGCCCGGCTGGAGGGCACGATCGCGCTCAACGCGCTCATGGACCGCTATCTGCACGTCGACGTCCTCCAGAAGGAGTTCGAGCCGTACGGATGGGGCCTGTCCGGCGCTCAGCAGCTGATGGTCCGCGCCCGCCGGGCATGATGACGCCCGGCACGTTCGGGACGCTTGGAGAGGCGCTCCGACCGCTCCGGCCGGCACGCCGTCGACGGCCGGATCAGCGATAGGGCGTGGCATCACGTGGGAGGGCCTGGGCGATCAGCGCCACCAGCACCAGGCCCCCCACCGCGTACGGGTGGAACGCACCGAAGGCGTCCGCGAACGCTTCGGCGGCAGCGGACGCCTCTTCGCTTCCCGCCGGCGGACCGGTTCCCGCGGACACGGGCAACCCGCTCAGCAGCAGCACCCCCAGGAGCGCGGTGCCCACCGCTCCGCCCAGCTGGACGGAGGCGCCGCACGCGCCTGAAGCCGCCCCCGCGTCGCCCGGCTCCACACCCGTCCCCGCGTACATGAAGGCCGGGCCGATCACCGCCACCGTTCCCACCCCGCCGAGAAAGGTTCCCGGCGCCAGCTGCCACCACGCGGCGTCGGCGTCCAGCGCCAGTGCGAACCACAGCAGCCCCGCCGCGGCCAGCAGCGCGCCCATACTCACCGCGTTCCGGCCCAGCCGGGGCACGGCCCAGCGCAGCAGTTGGGAGGCGATCCCGCCGCCGACGGCCCACGGCAGAAACGTCAGACCGGTGCGCAGCGCGGTGTAGCCCAGGCCGTTCTGCAGGGTCACGGAGACCGCGACAAAGAAGGCGATCATCACGATGTGCACGGTGAACAGCACCGCGACGGCCGGGCTGAAACCCGGCAGCGCGAACAGCCGCAGCGGCACCAGCGCCGAGCGGTCCCGCCGGTCCTTGACCCGCGCGTGTGCCGCGTACAGCGCCAGCACCGGCGGCGCGCACGCCAGCGAGATCAGCATCCAGGCCGGCCACCCGGCGTCCTCGCCCTGCACCAGCGGATACAGCGCACACAGCAGACCGGCCGTCACCAGCGCCACGCCCACCAGATCCATCCGCAGCGGTCGCTCGGCGCGGGTGTCGGGGATGAGCGCCCAGGAGGCGGCCAGAGCGACCAGCCCCACCGGCACATTGATCAGGAAGAGGCCGCGCCAGCCGAGCCCCGCGACGTCGTATGTCACGAACACCCCGCCCAGCAGCGGCCCGATCACCGAGGCGACTCCGGTCACCGCGCCGAACGCCGCGCTGGCCCCGGCCCGTTCCCGCAGCGGGAAGACCGCGTACACCGTCGCCATCACCTGCGGCACCATCAGGGCGGCGGCCAGCCCCTGGAGCGTCCGCGCCACGATCATGAAGGGGGCGTCGGGCGCGAGCCCGCAGGCCGCGGAGGCCGCGGTGAAGCAGCCCACGCCCAGCAGGAACAGCGTGCGGCGCCCGTACCGGTCGCCCAGCCGCCCGCCGGTGATGACCCCTGCGCCGAACGCCAGCGTGTACGCGGCCAGGAACCACTGCGAAGCCGCATGGCCGGCGCCCAGTCCGTCGCGCATCGCCGGCAGCGCCACGGTGACCACGGTGACGTCCAGCAGGTTCATGAACATCGCCACGAGCATCAGCGAGAGCATCATCCGGCGGCGGGGATGCGGCTCTGGCTCCGCCCCCGTCGTACGGGTCGTCTCCGGCACGGCCATCCGGTCCTCCGTCAGTCCGGCTCACGCGCTGTGCGGTAGCGCGCCTCGCGGACGCAGCACGGCCGAGAGGGCGCGGTCACCCTGCCAGCGGCCTCTACAGCCTCGCTCAAGCCGGGCGTTGAGCGGGTCTGTAGTCACCGGCGAGCCGGGCTTGGGTTGATGGACTCCCGAAGTGTGAGGAGGGCTCCGTGACCGTCACGCCTGACGAGAAGACACCGACACCGAATGCCGAGCCCCCCGAACGGGCCGGCGTCTTCGCACGGATGGCCCGGCTCGCCGGCCGGCGCAAGTGGTCCGCACTTGCCCTGTGGGTGGTCGTGCTGGTCGGCGTGTGGGCGGCCGCGTCCGCCCTCGGGGAGAAGTACCGCGACGACTACACCCTCCCCGACACCGAGTCCCAGCGTGCCGTGGAGCTCCTGAAGGAGCACTCGCCCGCCAGCGCCGGCGGCTCGGTCGAGATCGTGCTGCACAGCGAGGCCGGACTGCGCGACCCCGGCACGGTCACCGCGGTCGAGGCGATGCTCGACAAGGTGTCCGGGCTGCCGCATGTGAGCCAGGTGCGCAGTCTGTACGACGACGGGGCGGCCATCTCCCAGGACGGCACGATCGGTTTCGCCACCGTCTCCCTCGATGTGCCCGACGAGGAGATGGAGATCGCCGACACCCAGCGGATCCTGGACACCGCGCGCACGGCGCAGACCGACGAGCTGGCGGTCGAGCTGGGCGGCGAGCCCGCCCGTGAGCTGGACGTTCCGGCGGGCGGCGCGGCCGAGGGCGCGGGCATCATCGCCGCGCTGGTCATCCTGGTGTTCATGTTCGGCACGGTCATCGCCGCCGGACTGCCCGTGATCACCGCCGTGTTCGCGGTGGGCTCCACCATGGGCCTGATCGTGCTGGCCTCGCATCTGTTCACCATCGCCAGCTTCACCCCGTATGTGATGATGCTCGTCGGCCTCGGCGTCGGCATCGACTACGCGCTGCTGATCTTCGCCAGATACCGCGCGGAGCTGGTCCGAGGAGTCGCCCCCGACAAGGCCGCCGAGCGGGCCCTTGACGTCGCGGGGCGCACCGTCTTCTTCGCCGGCTGCACCGTGATCATCGCGCTGCTGGGCCTGGTCGCGCTGGGGCTCGGCATGCTGCGCGGCACGGCGATCGCGGTGAGCCTCACGGTGCTGATCACCATGCTGGCCTCGCTGACGCTGCTGCCCGCGCTGCTGGGGATCTTCGGCAAGCGGTTCGCCCGGCAGTTCACCGCGCGGGCGGAGAAGAAGGCCGCGCGGGGCAAGAGCACCGACGGCGCCGGCTGGCGGCGCTGGGGCGCGGTCGTGCAGCGGCGTCCCATCGCCGCTCTGGCCGTGGCGGTACTGGCGCTCGGGGCGCTGTCCGCCCCGGTCCTGGGCATGCGCCTGGGGCTGGCCGACGCGGGCAACGAGCCGACGACGGCCACCAGCCGCACCGCGTACGACCTGCTGGCCGACGGCTTCGGCCCCGGCTTCAACGGCCCGCTGATCGTGGTGGCCGACGGGGGCGAAGGCTCACAGCAGGCCGCGGCCGCGCTCACCGAGCGGCTCGGCTCGGTCTCCGGCGTCGCGGGCGCCAGCGACCCGATCCCCACCGAGGACGGCCGGGCCGCCATGGTCATCGCCTATCCGAAGACCTCGCCGCAGGACGAGCAGACCACAGAACTGCTGCACGATCTGCGGGACGAGGTGCTCCCGCAGGTGGCGAACGAGACCGGAGCGGAGTTCGCGGTGGGCGGCGCGACCGCGGCCATCGTGGACTACTCCGACACCGTCGCCGCCAGGATGGCGCTCTTCGTCGCCATCGTGGTCGGCCTTTCCGTGCTGCTGCTGATGGCGGTGTTCCGTTCCGTGCTCATCCCGCTCAAGGCGGCCGTGCTCAATCTGCTGAGCATCGGCGCGGCGCTCGGCGCGGTCACGCTCGTCTTCCAGCACGGCTGGCTCGGCGTCGACAAGGGGCCCATCGAGGCGTTCCTGCCGATCATGATCTTCGCGATCGTCTTCGGCCTCTCCATGGACTACGAGATCTTCCTGATCTCCCGGATGCGCGAGGAGTGGCAGGCGACCCGCGACCACGCCCGGGCGGTGCGCGAGGGCCTGGCCCGCACCGGCGCGGTCATCACGGCCGCCGGCGCCATCATGATCGTCGTCTTCGGCGCCTTCATGCTCAGCCATGACCGGATGCTGCGTCAGTTCGGTTTCGGCCTCGCCGTCGCCATCTTCATCGACGCCGTGATCGTCCGCTGTCTGATCGTCCCCGCCGCCATGCAGCTGATGGGACGCCATGCCTGGTCGCTGCCGCGCTGGATGGAAAAGGCGCTGCCTCGAGTGGAACTCGAGAAGGACTAGAGGCACAGAAGTGAAGGAAGGGCCGTCGGAGCGCTCTCTAGCAAGGCGCAAGCGGCTCTTCCTATCCTGAGCGCGCACAGCAAGCACGGCAAACCAGCAGCAGCGCTACTCCCTTCACAGGGGAATCGAGGTTGAACATGGGCGGCGGAGCACCGGCTGCACCCAGGAAAGCCCTTTTGATCGGATGCGGCATCGCAGGCCCCACCCTGGCCATGTTTCTCCAGAGGATCGGCATTGACGCCGTTGTCTACGAGGCGGGAGAGGAACCCAGGGACAGTGCCGGAGCATTCCTGAATCTGGCGCCGAACGGAATGGCGGTGCTGAAGACCCTCGGAGTGTTCGACGACGTGGAGAAGTACGGGTCGTACACTACGTCGACCGCTTTCCTGAACCACAAGGGAAAGGTGCTCGGGGAGAATCCGGCCCAGACGCTGCTGATCAAGCGCGGTCTGCTCAACAAGGCGCTGCGCGAGGCGGCGCAGGGCCGCGGCGTTCCGATCGAGTTCGGCAAGCGGTTCAGCAGCATGGAGCACACCGAGACGGGGGTGCGGGCCCAATTCACCGACGGCTCCGTCGCGGAGGGCGACTTCCTCGTCGGCTGTGACGGCATCCATTCCAAGACCCGCTACACCGTGCTGCCGGACGCCCCGCACCCGGAGTACACGGGAGTCATCGGCACCGCCGGCTACACCCGCAGCGACCAGGCCGCCCCCGCCGACGGGGTGATGCGGATGTCGTTCTGCCTCAAGGGCTTCTTCGGCTACCAGACCATTCCCGGCGGAGAGATCTACTGGTTCGAGAACTACCACCAGGCGGCCGAGCCCGGCCGCGGCGAGCTGGACAAGGTCCCCCACGAGACCTGGAAGAAGAAGCTGCTCGACAAGCACCGGGACGACCACCATCCGGTGAGCGCGATCATCGACTCCACCTCCGACGGCATCATCGGCTATCCGATCTACGACATGCTGTCCATCCCCACCTGGCACCGTGAGCGCGTGTGCCTCGTCGGCGACGCGGCACACGCCACCTCGCCGCACGTCGGCCAGGGCGCGTCCATGGCGATGGAGGACTCCATCGTGCTCACCAAGTGCCTGCGCGATCTGCCCACCCCCGAGCGGGCGTTCGCCGCCTTCCAGGCGCTGCGCAAGGAGCGCGTCGAGAAGATCATCAAGGAGGGGCGCAAGACCGGCAACCAGAAGGCCGCGGCCAACGGCTTCCAGCGGGCCGTACGCGACCTGGTGCTGCCGTTCTTCCTCAAGCTGGGCGTCAAGGCCACCGACCCCGTCTACTCGTACCGCGTGGACTGGGACCGGCCGGTGAACGTCGCCGCCCGCGCCGCCTGAGTATTTCGCCGGAAGCGCCGACGACCGGCCGTCGAGCGTGTGCGGGCACGTCGTGGCCGGTCGCGCCCAGGCGGCGGAGCCGAAGGCCGACACGGCCCGCGTTCCCATGGGCGCCGCCGAAGGCCCCGGACGCCGGCAGAACCGCTGGCCGAACGCCCCGGACGCCGGCAGAACCGCTGAGCGCACGGCGCGCACACCGCAGGGGGGCGTGCATCCTTCGGGATGCACGCCCCCTGTCGTCTGTCGGTCCTGCCGTCTGTCACTCGGTCCCCTGTCGCTGAGGCCGGCCGCTGCCCGCCCGCGTCGGGCCGTTTGTCTACTCGTTGTGCGTGGAGAGCTGCACCAGATTGCCCTCCGGGTCCCCGACGTACGCCGAACGCTCACCCCACGGCTGGTCCTTGGGCGCCATCAGCGACTTCGCCCCGGCCTTCAGCGCCTGCTTGTACGCGGCGTCCACATCCGCCACGATCACCACCAGCTCAGACTGCTTGCGCCAGGTGCGGCCTATGTTCTGCATCCCCGTCGCCTGCCTGACCACGTCGTAGGTCGAGACGGTGATGTAGTAGTCGCCCATGACGACCGTGCCGAACACCCCGGGCCCCGTCTCCGGGAAGCGGTACAGGATGTCGAAGCCGAGTCCGTCGCGGTAGAACGCCATCAGCGTGTCGATGTTCCTGGCGTACAGGCCCGGCTGACCGTACCGGACCTCGGTTGTCGTGACGGCGGTCGGCTGCCGCTCAGTCGTCGGCGCGGCCCCCGCGGGCGCGCCGGCGGCCAGTCCGACGGTCAACAGCGTCGTCGCCGCGGCGCCCGCGGCCCAGCGTCTTACAGCGATGGAAGGCATCTCGTCTCCTTCGGGTTTCGGCAACAGCGCCGACTTTGCGCCACCAGACGACCAGTTCCGGCTTGAACCCGGCTCGAGGCCGCGGGGCCGCCCCCGCCTCACGTCGAGGAGTTCTCCACTCCGCCTCCGGCCGGCCCCGGCACGGTGCAGCCGACGGTCCGAACCCGTCTCGCGAGCTTCGGAGGAATGGAGAAACAGATGCGTGGTTCCACCCAGATCCTCGTCATCGGGGGAGGGCCCGCGGGCTCCACCGCTGCAGGACTGCTGGCCAAGGAAGGCTTCGAGGTCACACTGCTCGAACGGGACCAGTTCCCCCGCTACCACATCGGCGAGTCGATCCTCCCCTCGTGCCGGCCGATCCTGGAGATGCTCGGCGTCTGGGACAAGGTGCAGGCCCATGGCTTCCAGCCCAAGGGCGGGGCGTACTTCTTCTGGGGCCCCGAGGAGTGGGAGGTCCGCTTCAACAGCCTCGGCGACGACGGAACCAACGCCTGGCAGGTGGTCCGTTCGGAGTTCGACGAGCTGCTGCTGCGCCACGCGGCCGATCTCGGCGTCGAGGTCGTGGAGAACACCGTCGTCAAGGAGCTGGAGTTCGACGGCGACCGCCCCGTCGCCGCGCTGTGGGCCGGCGCCAAGGACCCCTCGCTCAGCGGCCGCATCACCTTCGACTATGTGATCGACTGCTCGGGCCGCGGCGGCGTCTTCGCCGCCCGCCATCTGAAGAACCGCCAGTACCACGAGATCTTCCGCAATGTCGCCGCCTGGTCGTACTGGAAGAACGTGAAGCCGCTCGACCGCGGCCCCGAGGGCTCCATCGCCGTTCTGTCCGCCGAGGACGGCTGGTTCTGGAACATCCCGCTGCACAACGGCACCACCAGCATCGGACTTGTCACCGGCCGGGACATCTTCAACGAGAAGAAGAACACCCTCGGCGGAATTCAGCAGGTCTACGACAAGGCCATCGCCGAATGCCCCCATCTGCTGCGCTACCTCGAAGGCGCCGAGCAGATCTCCGGCATGAAGGTCGAACAGGACTACTCGTACGCCGCCGATTCCTTCTGCGGCCCCGGCTATCTGCTCAGCGGAGACGCCGCCTGCTTCCTCGACCCGCTGCTGTCCACCGGGGTCCACCTGGCCACCTACAGCGCCATGCTCGCCGCCGCCAGCGTCGGCAGCGTGCTCCGCGGCGAGGCGGAGGAGAAGGAGGCCTGGGAGTTCTACCAGACCGTCTACCGGCACGCCTACGAGCGGCTGCTGGTCCTGGTCTCGGTCTTCTACGAGAGCTACCGCGGCAAGGAGCACCACTTCTACAACGCCCAGAAGCTCACTGCCGAACAGCGCGAGAGCCTGTCCATCCAGGACGCCTTCGACCGCATCGTCACCGGCATCGCCGACCTGGAGGACGCCCAGGACGTCTACTCCCGCGTCCACGCCCACCTCAACGGCGCGGAGAGCGGCGACCCCAACCCGCTGGCCAACCTGAACAAGGTCCATGAGCAGAAGCAGGCCCCGATGCGGCCCGAGAACGCCGTGGGCGGGCTGTACCTCGCCTTCCGGCCGCGGCTGCACCTGGCACGCGCGGAGGGAGCGACCAGCGCATGACTGCCGTACGCGCCGAACAGGGCCCCGGCGGGGCGGGCACCGGATCCATCAGAACCTGGCCCGCCTGGTACCGCACGCTCTTCATGAGCGACGTGTGGGAGCGGTTCGGCTTCTTCGGAATGCAGGCCATCCTGGTGCTGTTCGCCGTCGCCCCGCGCGACGAGGGCGGCCTCGGACTCGCCAAGGCCGACTCCGCGGCGCTGTTCGGCGCGTGGATCGGCCTGGCGTTCATGCTCTGCCTGCCCGGCGGCTGGGTCGCCGACCGG
The DNA here is from genome assembly GCF_022414575.1 of Streptomyces sp. MUM 178J. Classification (GTDB taxonomy): domain Bacteria; phylum Actinomycetota; class Actinomycetes; order Streptomycetales; family Streptomycetaceae; genus Streptomyces; species Streptomyces chengmaiensis. The sequence goes on from NZ_JADWYQ010000004.1 coordinate 235,870, forward strand.
CTGCTCGGCCCCCGCCGCACGCTGCTGCTGGGCGCCTGGGTCACCACCGCCGGCCACTTCACCCTCGCCGCACCCTGGCTGTGGACCACCCCCATCGGGCTGATCCTGCTGGCCGCGGGCCTCGGCCTCTACAAGCCGAACCACCAGGCCATGCTGAACCTGATGTTCGGCAAGGACAGCGGTCGCCGCGAGGCCGGCATCTCCATGATGTACGTCGGCATCCAGGTCAGCGCCCTGCTCTCGCCGCTCATCGCCGGCTTCCTCGGCGAACGCGTCGACTGGCGGCTCGGCTTCGCGGTCTCCGGAACCGCCATGCTGCTCGGCACGCTCCAACTGTGGATGAGCCGACACCAGTTCAAGGACATCGGCTCCGCGCCCGGCCGGCCGCTCAGCGGGGAGGAGTCCCGCCGCGCCTCGCAGCGCATCGGGATCGGCGCGGGCGTCCTCGCCCTCCTGCTGGCCGGCATGGCCGCCTCCGGCGGGCTCAACCCCGGCAGCGCCATCGCGCTCGTCGGCATGGCCTCCATCCTCGCGCCCGTCATCGCCTACACCGTCCTCTACCGCAGCCGCGAACTGACCGCGGGCGACCGCAGGCGGCTCCGCTCCTTCCTGTGGATCTTCCTCGGCTCCACCCTGTTCTGGTCGATGATCGCCCAGGACGGCTCCTCGCTGACCCTCTTCGCCAAGGAGTCGACGGACCGCCACGTCCTCGGCTTCGATGTTCCGGTCAGCTGGCTCCAGTCGGCGACCCCCCTGTTCATCCTGGTCCTCGCGCCCCTCTTCGCATGGCTGCTGCTGCGCTCCGGCGGGGGAGTGGCCGGGGTTCCGGTGAAGTTCTCCGTCGGACTCGCTCTGACCGGAGTGAGCTTCCTCGTCATGGCACTCGCCGCCGGGCTGGCCGCGGACGGGGAGAAGGTCTCCCCCCTGTGGCTGCTGACCGTCTATCTGATGCACGCCTGCGGCGAGCTGATCGTAGCGGCCGTCGGCATCGCCGCCGTCGCCTTTGTACTGCCACGCAGGTTCATGGCCCATATGCTCGGCCTGCTCTGGCTGTTCGCCGCCCTCGGCGGCGGCGCGGGCAGCGGCATGGTGCGGCTGATCGACGTCATCCCCGAGTACGCCTACTACCTGATGCTCGCGGGGATGGCCCTGGCGGCGGGCGGAGTGCTGGCACTGCGCAGACACGCGGTCGTACGCGGCCTCGCCCCCGACGACGCCGAGGCCCCCGGCGCACCCCCGACCGACCCCAAGGCCCTCAAGGAGGACAGCCCGGCATGAGCGCTGCAGACCAGGCGACGACCGACCCCAAGGACCCCTCCGGCACCGCCGCGCTGGGCCTCGGCTTCGCCTCCGCCAAACTTCTCCTGAGCGCCCTGGAGCTGGGCGTGTTCACCGTTCTCGACCAGACCCCCGACCGGGAGGCGGGAGTCGAGGAGCTGCGCGCCGCGCTCGGGCTGCACCCGCGCGCCGCTGCCGACTTCTTCGACGCGCTCGTCGCGCTCGGCCTGCTGGAGCGCACCTCCGGCCGGTACCGCAACGGCGAGGCGGCCCGGCGTCGGCTGGTCCGCGGCGAGGACTACGCGGGCGGCTTCCTCGAGGGAGCGAACCTCGTGCTCTACCCCGCCTGGGGGAAACTCACCCAGGCCCTGCGCACCGGCGCCCCGCAGGCCGAGGGCGACTTCGAGGCCATGCTCAGCGACCCGGCCGCCCAGCGGGTCTTCCTCGCCATGCAGGACTCCCTGAGCGCCCCTCTCGTCCCGCAGCTGCTGGACGCCGTCGACCTGACCGGTTACACGACGCTCGTCGACGTCGGCGGCGCCCGAGGCAACCTCGCCGGACTGCTGCTGCGCGCCTGCCCGCAGCTGACCGGCCGGGTCTTCGACCGCCCGCAGAACGCCGGCCCGTGCGCCGAACACGCCGAGACGCTGGGCGTGGCCGGGCGGCTGGACTTCACCGGAGGCGACTTCTTCGCCGACGACCTGCCCGAGGCCGACGTCATGGTCATCGGCCATGTGCTGGCCGACTTCTCCCAGGAGGAGCGCAAGCAGCTCATCGGGAAGGCGTACAAGGCGCTGCGGCCCGGCGGAACGCTGCTCGTGTACGACCCCATGCCCGGCGACAAACCCGATCTCGCCTCGCTGGTGGCATCGCTGCACATGCTGGTGATGACCCCGGCGGGTGCGGGCTACCACCCGGGCGACTGCGCCCAGTGGATGCGCGTCGCCGGGTTCACCGACACCGCGCAGCATGCCCTGCCGCTCGGGAACACCCTGGTGACGGCCCGCAAGACCGCCTGACCGAGGAGCCCTGATGGACATAGGAGTGGGCCTGCCCACCACAGTGCCGGACATCGACGGCCGTCGGCTCGTCGACTGGGCGCGGCTGGCCGAGAACCACGGCTTCGCCAGCCTCGGCTGCCTCGACCGTCTGGTGTACGACAGCTACGAGCCGCTGACCTCGCTCGCCGCCGCGGCCGCGGTGACCGAGCAGATCCGGCTGACGACCTCCATCCTGATCGCCGCGTACCGGCCGGGCCCCGCGCTGCTGGCCAAACAGCTCGCCACCATCCACGAGATCTCCGGCGGACGGCTCACCGTCGGTGTGGCGGCAGGGGGCCGGGACGACGACTTCCGCGCCACCGGAGCGCCGTACCACGACCGCGGCAAGCGCCTGGACGCCCTCCTCGGCGAACTCCGCGACGTGTGGAGCGGCAAGGGCCCGGTTCCCGGCATCGGCCCCTTTCCCCAGGGGGACGGCCCCGAGCTGATCGTCGGAGGCCACACCCCGGCCGCGATGGCCCGCGCGGCCCGCTTCGCCGACGGCTGGATCGCGGGCGGCAGCTCCGCCACCGCCTACGCGGACCTGGCCCGCCGGGCCCGCGAGGCCTGGCGGTCCCACGGCCGCACTGACGCCCCGCGGCTGGTGGCCCTGGTGTACGCCTGCCTGGGCCCCGGCGCCCGCGAGACAGCCGAGTCCTATCTGCGCGCGTACTACTCCTTCATCGGCCCCAAGGCGGAGATGGCGGCCAAGGCGGTCATCACCAACGCCTCCCAACTGCGCGACACCGCCGCCGCGTATGCGGAAGCGGGCTGCGAAGAACTGCTGGTGTTCCCCTGCACGGCCCAGGCCGGCCAGTTGGAACTCCTGGCAGCCGCGACGCTCGGTTGAGGGTCAGGGCCTGTCGTCCGGATCTTGCCGGGCTCGCGTGCCCTGGCACCGCACCTCGCTGCGTTGTCATCAGTCGCCGATGCTCCGCATGGGCTCCTTCTTCCGCCTTGCGATGCACGGCGCCAGACCCCGCTCCCTGATCCGGCCTGATCCGGACGACAGGCCCCGGGCGCCGCGCACCAAGGCCCCGCCGGGTGCACCCGGCGGGGCCTCTTCGCCCCGTCGGCGCGCCCGCGAACTGCTCTCGCGGACCGGCCACGTGCGCCCGTGCCGCCGGTCCGCGCGGCGGCCTACGGAACGCGTGGGCGGCCCGCGCCCGGCAGGGTCGGGGCGCACACCGCGGACGGCGCGGCCGTACCCGGCCCGTATCGCGTCGCGGCTGCCGCCGCCGACATCCTGCGTCCGTGCGGACCGCGGGCCGACGGGCTTCCGCCTGACGCCGGGGGGAGACCGGCGTCGCATGTGATCCCCTCGGACGTCCGGTCGCTCGCTGGCGGGCCGGGGCCGTCACCGTCCCGTGCGGAAGAAGCGGCCGGCACGCCGCACGGACGGCAGCCTGTCCGCCACGGCCGGCGCGTCGACGCCTCAGGTGGTCCGGCCGCCCGGCAGCACGTGCGCGACCACGGGACGGCAGGCCGCCTGCCACGGCCGGGGAGCCGCAGCCCGCGGGTTGGGGCAGCGCCGCGGACGGCGCGGCGTGCAACGCCCGCCTCGGTTCTCAGCCGCACCCGGCCGGGGCGGTTTCGTCAGCAGATCCGCGGCAGTTGTTCGCCCAGGGGCAGATCGATCACGCGGGTGCCGCCCAGACCGGTGCGGGAGACCACCATGCCCGGGTGTTCGGCGACGCACTCGCCGATCACGGCCGCGCCCGTGCCCAGCGGATGGGCGCGCATCGCGGCGAGCACCGCGTCCGCCTCGGTGCGCGGGACGAAGGCCACCAGGCGCCCCTCGTTGGCGACGTACAGCGGGTCCAGGCCCAGGAATCCGCACGCGCCCGCCACCGCCTCCGGGACGGGGACATGCCGCTCGACGAGGGCGACGCCCGTGCCCGAGGCCGCGGCGATCTCGTTGAGGGCCGTGCCCAGGCCGCCGCGCGTCGGGTCGCGCAGCACATGCACATCGCGGGTGACCGCGAGCATCGCCTCCACCAGGGAGCCCAGCGGCGCGGTGTCGCTCTCCACCTCCACCCCGAACTCCAGCCCCTCGCGCACGCTCATGATGGCGATGCCGTGCAGCCCGACCGGGCCGCTGACGATGACGACGTCCCCGGGAACGGCCCGCTGGGGGCGGATGTCCACCCCGTCCGGCACCAGCCCGATCCCCGAGGTGTTCACATACACGCCGTCGCCGTGCCCTGCCTCGACGACCTTGGTGTCGCCGGTGGCGATCACCACCCCGGCCGCCGCCGCTGCCGCCCCGATCGCGTCGGCGATCCGCCCCACGACCGGCAGCCCGACACCCTCCTCCAGGATGAAGGCGCATGACAGATAGGCCGCACGGGCGCCGCTCATCGCCAGGTCGTTGACCGTGCCGTTGACCGCCAGGTCGCCGATGCTGCCGCCGGGGAAGAACAGCGGCCGTACGACGAAGGAGTCGGTCGAGAACGCCAGCCGCGCCCCCGGCAGCGGCAGCACTGCCGAGTCCCCGAGGCCGCCGAGCGTCTCGTTGCCGTACGCGGGCGTGAACAGATGCCGGGTGAGCTCGCCCGACAGCGCGCCGCCGCCCCCGTGCCCCATGACCACCACGGGGTGGTCGCGCAGCGGCGCGGGGCAGGTCCAGCCGGCCGGGTCCAGAGCCGTCGGCTCCGGTACGGTGATCGTGGTCTCAGCCAACGGTCGTCGCCTCCTGGGCAGTCGCGGGCCGCCGCGCCGGGGCGTCCAGGCGGCGATAGAGGTAGTACGCGGCACAGGCCCCCTCGCTGGAGACCATCGTGGCCCCGAGCGGGGTGCGCGGGGTGCAGGCGACGCCGAACGCCTCGCACTCGTGCGGCTTGATCAGCCCCTGCAGCACCTCGCCGCTGCGGCACATCGTCGGCTCTGCGGTGTGCATCGACTCCACGTCGAAGCGGCGCTCCGCGTCGTACTCCCAGAACGCCTCCGCGAGCCGCCAGCCGCTGCCGGGAATCACCCCGATGCCGCGCCACGCCCGGTCGGCGACCTCGAAGACCGCCTCGATCATGCGTAGCGCGACGGGGTTGCCCTCCTCGCGGACGGCCCGCGCATAGGCGTTCTCCACCCGGTGCTCACCGCGTTCGAGCTGCCGCACGGCCCGCCGGACCCCTTCCAGGATGTCCAGCGGCTCGAACCCCGTCACCACGATGGGCGCCTTGTGCCGCTCGGCGAGCGGCGGGTACTCCCGCGTGCCCATCACACTGCACACATGGCCCGCCGCCAGGAACGCCTGCACCCGGCAGTCCGGCGCGCCCATGATGGCCTCGACGGCCGGGGGAACCCGCACATGCGACACCAGCAGGCTGAAGTTGCGGACGCCCAGCCGCCGCGCCTCGTGCACGGTCATCGCGTTCGCGGGCGCCGTGGTCTCGAAGCCGATGCCGAAGAAGACGACCTCCTTCTCCGGGTGACGGCGGGCCAGTTCGAGCGCGTCCATCGGCGAGTACACCACCCGCACGTCCCCGCCCTCGCCGCGCACCCGGAACAGATCGCGGCCGGTGCCGGGCACACGCAGCATGTCGCCGAACGAACAGAAGATCACATCCGGTCGGGAGGCGATCTCCAGCGCCTTGTCGATCATCTCCAGCGGGGTCACGCACACCGGGCAGCCCGGGCCGTGGATCAACTCCACCGTGTCGGGCAGAAGCTGGTCGATGCCGTGCCGGATGATCGAGTGGGTCTGGCCGCCGCAGACCTCCATCAGCGCCCAGGGGCCGGTGACGGCCGTGGCGTGGATGTCGTCCAGCAGCCGGCGGGCGAGTTCGGGGTCGTGGAATTCTTCGATGTACTTCACCGCGGCTCCTGAGGTGCGAGGGCCGCCGTCCGCCCGGCGGCCGGTTCGTCGGTCAGTCCGGCCTCGGCGGCCGCACGGCTCCAGGGGTCGCCGAACTCCTCCTCCAGCAGACCCAGTTCCCCGAAGAGCCGCAGCGAGGCCCGCGCGGACTCCTCGTCGAGCCGCTGCAGGGCGAAGCCGACATGGACGATGACGTACTCGCCCTCCTCCGCCTCGGGCACATAGGCGAGGCAGACGTCCTTCACCACCCCGCCGAAGTCGACGCGCGCCATCTGCGTGCCGTCCCGTTCAAAGACCCCGACCACCTTGCCGGGCACCGCCAGGCACATGGTGTTCTCCGTTCGTCGCTGGTTCGTTGACTGGCCGTCTAGGTCGTGCCGTCCCGCCGCGCGGCCACGAGAAGCTGGCCCAGGGCGAGCCCTCCGTCGCCCGGCGGCACCTCGCCGTGGCGCAGCACGGTCAGTCCCGCGGCCCCCAGCCGTCCGGCGCACTCCTCGTCGAGCAGCGCATTGGCGAACACGCCGCCGGTCAGGCCCACCGCCTCGGCCCCGGTCTCCCGGCGGGCCGCCAGACACACCTCGGTGACCGCCGCCGCCACCGCCCGGTGGAACCGCGCCGCCACGACCGGGGCGGGCGCCCCGCCGCGCAGGTCCGCGACCGCCGCCCGCAGGACGGGAGCGGGATCGATCAGGGTGACGCCACCGGGACCGGTCCCGCGCAGCCCGAAGCCGTACGCGCGTCCGTCGCCGTCCCACGCCCGCGCGGCGGCGGCCTCCAACTCGACGGCCGCCTGTGCCTCGTAGCCCGCCCGGTGGCACACCCCGGCCAGGGAGGACACGGCGTCGAACAGCCGGCCCATGCTGGAGGTGGGGACGCAGGCGAGGCCCCGCTCCAGCTGACGTGCCAGCAGCCGCAGCTCATCGGGCGCGCAGGCCGCGGTGCACGGCAGATCCGGGTCCCAGGCGACGCCGGCCGCACGCAGCCGGGCCAGCGCCATCCGGCAGGGGTTGGCCACGCCCGCGTCCCCGCCGGGCAGCGGGGCATAGGCGAGATGGGCGAGCCGCCGGTATCCGCGGTAGTCGGCCAGCAGCACCTCGCCGCCCCACACCGCGCCGTCGTCGCCGTAGCCGGTGCCGTCGAAGGCCACCCCGATGACGGGCGCGCTTCCGTCGAGGCCGTGCTCGGCCATGAGGGAGGCGACATGGGCGTGGTGGTGCTGCACGCGCCGCAGCGGCAACCCCGCCCCGGCCGCGCGGCGTGCGGCACGGCGCGCCGAGAGGTATCCCGGGTGGCGGTCGGCGGCCAGAAGTCCGGGGGCGACGCCGGTCAGCTCCGTCAGCCGGCGCTCCGCGGCCTCGGCCGCCTCCGCCGTGGCGAGGTCCGCCATGTCGCCCACGTGGGGGGAGAACCACGCCTCGTGCCCCGCGCCGAGGCACAGCGTGTTCTTCAGGTCGCCGCCGACGGCCAGCGTCGGCGGGACGGCCGACGGCAGTGCGACGGGGGAGGGCGCATAGCCGCGTGAGCGGCGCAGCACCAGCACCCCGCCGTCGTCCGGGCGGAGACGGACCACGGAGTCGTCGCACGGCGCCGCGACGGCCCGGTCGTGCCAGAGCCAGGCGTCGGCGATCCCGGCGAGGCGGCGGACCGCATCGCCGTCATCGGTCACGATCGACTCGCCCGAGCGGTTGCCGCTGGTCATGACGAGCACGCGCGGGCCGGGTGGATCGCCGGGCAGCCCGAACAGCAGCCGGTGCAGCGGGGTGTACGGCAGCATCACCCCCACATGCGGACTGCCCGGGCAGACGCCCCCGGCCAGTCCCCGCTCCGCCGCGGCCCCGGCCGTGCGGCGGCGCAGCAGCACGATCGGACGGCGGCGGCCGGCCAGCACCGTGCGCTCCGCGGGACTGATGTGCGCGATCCGCTCCGCCGCGTCGAGGTCCGCGCACATGACCGCGAACGGCTTGCCGCCGCGCTCCTTTCGTGCGCGCAGCGCCTCCACGGCGGCCGGGTCGTCGGCGGCGCAGGCGAGGTGGTATCCGCCGAGGCCCTTGACCGCCAGGACCGCGCCCCGCGCCAGGAGCTCCCGCGCCCGGTCCAGGGCCTGCTCGCCCTGGCACTCGGGCCGCGCGCCGCGGGCGAGGGTGAGGCGGAGCCGCGGCCCGCAGTCGGGGCAGGCGACCGGCTGGGCGTGGAAGCGGCGGTCGGCCGGGTCCGCGTACTCCCGTGCGCACAGCGGGCACAGCGGGAACGCGGCCATCGTGGTGGCGGCCCGGTCGTAGGGGAGGCCGGTCGCGATGGTGAAGCGAGGCCCGCAGTGCGTACAGGTGATGAAAGGGTGCCGGTGGCGGCGGTCCCCGGGGTCGGCCAGCTCTCTCAGGCAGTCGGCGCACACGGCGGTGTCGGGCGGGATCGCCGTCCTGGCGCTCCCGCCCCCGTCCACGGTGTCGTCCGAGGGCAGGATCGTGAAGTCTCGGCCGCCCGTGGCCCGTACGGGTTCCCAGTCGACTCCGGTCACGGCCGCCAGCGGCGGCTGCTCCTCCCGCAGCCGTCTGCAGAACTCCTCGACAGCCGCAGCCGGGCCCTCCACCTCGGCGGTGACGCCGTCCGTTCCGTTGCGGACGAAGCCCGCCAGGGCGAGGCCCCTCGCCAGCCGGCACACGAACGGCCGGAAGCCCACGCCCTGCACCGTGCCGCGCACCCGGACCCGGAGGCGCACCGCCGTGCCCGGCGAGGCGTCGGCCTCGAGCGGGTCCGGCGCGGTGCGCGTCGGGGTGTCCTTCACAGGGCGGAGCCCGCGCCGACGGACCCGTGGCTGTGCGGTCGGCCGTCCGCACCGCGGCCGTGGCCGTGTTCTTGCCCGTGGTCATGGGCGTGGTCGTGGCCGTGGGCGCTCAGGTGCTCCGCGGCGAGCAGCGGACGGTGCGGCTCGGCCCCGTCGCACACCGCCGCCACCCGGTCCGTGAACGCGTCCACGCCCCGCCCGAGGCGGGCGCTGGTGCGCAGCACCTCCACGCCCGGGTTGATCCGCTCGACATGGGCCAGGAACTCCGCCTCGTCAAAGCAGACGGCCTCCGCCAGATCGGTCTTGGTCAGCACGACCAGGTGTGCCAGACCGAAGGCGGTCGGGTACTTGACCGGCTTGTCCTCGCCCTCGGTGACCGACATCAGCGCCACCCGGAGGGTCTCGCCGAGGTCGTAGGAGGCGGGGCAGACCAGATTGCCCACGTTCTCCACGAAGAGCGCCCGGATCCCGTCGGGCAGCCATCCCGTCACATGGGCGCGCAGCTGCGCGGCTTCCAGATGGCAGAGCCCGCCGGTCAGGAGCTGCTTGACGGGTGCGCCTGAGCGCGCCAGCCGGCGTGCGTCGTTCTCGGTCGCCAGGTCGGCGGTGAGCGCGGCCGCAGGCAGCCCGCGTTCGGCGGCCCGGCGCAGCACGTTCTCCAGCAGGGCGGTCTTGCCGCTGCCCGGGCTGGACAGCAGATTGACGGCCGTCACGCCCCTGGCCGCCAGTTCGGCGCGGAGACCGGCGGCCAGATCGTCGTTCTTGGCCAGTACGGCCTCGCGTAGCTCGACGCTGCGGCACATCAGGCGTCCTCTTCTCTCCCCGCGGAACGGGGCGCGACCGGACAGGGCTCCCGGTCCGGCGGGCGTACGTCGTCGGGCTGCGCGAGCTGTACGCCGATCAGCTCCAGTTCGCGTCCGGCGAGCAGTCGTGCGGCGGGCCGCTCGCACCGCGGGCACCACAGCCGGGGCGGGGAGCCGACGGCGAACTCGGCGTCGCAGCCGTCGCACGCGGCGCGGGCGGGCACCTCCTCGACGATCAGTTCCGCACCGGCCAGCGCGGTGCCTTCGGCGGCCAGCCGGAAGGAGAACCGCAGGGCGTCGCCGACCACGCCGGACAGTTCGCCGACGCGCAGCCGTACGGCGTCCACCGAGGCCGCACCATGTGCGCGTGCTGTCTCCTGGGCCCGCTCGACGACGGCTGCGGCGATCGACAGTTCGTGCATGGGTCCCCACGCTAGGCGTGGCGGGGCGCCGGCTTTCGGATGGCGTACGCGGGGCGGCCTCCGATTCCACCCGCTGGCCCAAACCCGGCGCGGTGTGCGGCGCGCCCGTGTCGTCGGCGGCGCCCCGGCGGCCACCATCGGCGGTCGGGAGCCGAGCCGAACGCCGATCCGAGGAGCCGTCATGCGGGTGCTGCTGGTCGCCAGCGCGTTCAACAGCCTGTCGCAGCGAGTCCAGTGCGAGCTGAGGGACCGGGGCCACGCCGTCTCGGTCGAGCTGGCCGGCCGCGGCGGGGTGCGTCCCGACGCCGTGGCCCGCCACGCCCCGGACCTCGTGGTCGCGCCGATGCTCACCGTCGCGATCCCCGAGGAGGTGTGGTCTACGTACACCTGTCTGATCGTGCATCCCGGTCCGCCGGGGGACAGGGGGCCGTCCTCCCTGGACCGCGCACTCCAGGGCGGCGTCGAACGGTGGGGGGTGACGGTACTTCAGGCGGTCGCGGAGATGGACGCCGGTCCCGTCTGGGCGTCGGCGGCCTTCGACGTGCCGGCGGGCGTCGGCAAGAGCGACCTCTACCGCGGCGAGGTCGCCGACGCTGCGGCGGAAGCGGTGCTCCTGGCTGTCGAACGCTTCTCCTCGGGGACATACGCACCGGCGCCGCAGTCTCCGGCTGCGGCCTCGGTGTTCCCGTATATGAGTCAGGAGGAGCGACGGATCGACTGGCTGCGGGAGCCGACGTCCTCCGTGCTGCGCAGGCTGCGGGCCGCCGACTCCCATCCGGGCGTGCTCGACCGGCTCCTGGGAGGCGAGTGGTATCTGTGCGGCGGCCATGAGGAGGACACCCTCACGGGACCGCCGGGCGAGCTGCTGGCCACCCGGCACGGGGCCGTGTGCCGGGCCACCGCCGACGGCGCGGTGTGGATTCCGCAGCTGCGGCCCAGGCGGGCTTCCGGCGGCCCGGCGACGTTCAAGCTCCCTGCGGCCCTGGCGCTCGGCGACCGGCTGCCGGCCGTTCCCGAGCTGCCCGGCCCGCTGCGGCCGCCTGCGGGGCGGAGCACCTGGTCGGACATCCGCTATGAGGAGCAGGGGGCGGTCGGGTTCCTGCGGTTCTCGTTCCCGGGCGGCGCGATGGGCGTCGACCACTGCCGCCGGCTGCTCGACGCCTACCGTGTGGCGCTGACCCGGCCGACGGACGTTCTGGTGCTGGGCGGGAGGCGCGACTTCTTCTCCAACGGCATCCATCTGGGCGTCATCGAGGCCGCGGCCGACCCCGCGGCGGAGTCGCGGGCGTGCATCGAGGCCATGGACGACCTGGTGGAGGCGGTGCTCACCACGACCGACCGGCTCGTCGTGGCCGCCCTGGCGGGCAACGCGGCGGCGGGCGGGGTGATGCTGGCGCTCGCCGCGGACGAGGTGTGGTGCAGATCCGGAAGTGTGCTCAACCCCCACTACCGGCTGATGGGCCTCACCGGCTCCGAGTTCTGGACGTACACGCTGCCGCGGCGGGTGGGCGCGGCGGCTGCCGGACGGCTGATGCGCGAGGCGGAGCCGGTGAGCGCCCGGGCCGCGCTGGGCCTGGGGCTCGTCGACCGGGTGGTGGAGTGCGGCCCGGAGGACTTCGCCGACCAGGTCGCCCGTTCGGCCGAGCGGCTCGCCTCGTCGGCCGCGCTGCGCTCCCGTGTCGGGGCGAAGAAGGCGGCCCGGGAGCGCGACGAGGCCGTCCGCCCGCTGAGCGACTGGCGGGCGGAGGAGCTGAAGCGCATGCGGGGCGTCTTCGACGACCCGGAGGCTCCGTATCACGCGCTGCGGTCGGCTTTTGTGCGCAAACAGCCCCGTCCCGGCGTGCCCACCACCCCAGACATGCCCGAATTGTGAGCATTGTTACGGCGTGAAAGCCTGCCGTAGAGGCCGTCGGCAGAAAGGAATCCGCCATGAGCACGGGAACCGAGGCGTCGCTGAACGAGGCCGCCGCCTCCGTGGACGAGGTCCATATCCTGTGGACCTCGGAGGGGATGAGCTGCGACGGGGACACGGTGTCGGTCACGGCAGCCTCGCTGCCCAGCCTGGAGGACGTCGTCCTCGGCGCGATCCCCGGCCTGCCGAAGGTCGTCCTGCACAACAAGGTCCTGGCGTACGAGAGCGGCGACGACTTCATGGCGGCCTTCCACCGGGCGGCCCGTGACGAGCTGGGCCCCTTTGTGCTCGTCGTGGAGGGCTCCATCCCCAATGAGCGTGTCAACGGCGACGGCTACTGGGCGGCGATGGGCAACGATCCGAAAACCGGGGAGCCCATCACCTTCAACACCTGGCTCGACCGGCTGGCGCCCAAGGCGTTCGCCGTCGTGGCCGTCGGCACCTGCGCCGCCTACGGCGGAATCCACGCCATGGCCGGCAACCCCACCGGCTCGATGGGCCTTGCCGACTATCTGGGCTGGGACTTCCGCTCGGCCGCGGGCATGCCGATCGTGAACGTGCCGGGCTGCCCCGTCCAGCCCGACAACTTCATGGAGACGCTCACCTGGCTGCTCTACCAGGCGGCGGGCCTCGCTCCGCCGCTTCCGCTCGACGAACAGCTGCGGCCCACCTGGCTGTTCGGCAAGACTGTCCACGAGGGGTGCGACCGCGCCGCCTACTACGAGCAGGGCGACTTCGCCAAGGACTACAACTCCCCCAAATGCCAGGTGAAGATCGGCTGCTGGGGGCCCGTGGTGAACTGCAACGTCACCAAGCGCGGCTGGATGGACGGCGTCGGCGGCTGCCCCAACGTCGGAGGCATCTGCATCGGCTGCACCATGCCGGGCTTCCCCGACAAGTTCATGCCCTTCATGGACGAGGCGCCCGGCGCCAGCATCTCCTCCAGCATCCTCTCCTCCTCGTACGGCCCGCTCATCCGGTCCCTGCGCGCCATCACCAACAAGGCGGCCAACCGCGAACCCAAGTGGCGGCACGACCGCGAGCTCGTCACCTCCGGCTACAACCCCCGCTGGCCGCACCGCTGACCCGCTTCCGCCCGCCCCCGCCGAAGACCGCCCCGGAAAGGACCGTCCGTGTCGAGCGAGACCCTCGTGCCGTCCCAGCAGCGTGAACTGACCGACGTCGCGTTTGACCCCATCACCAGGATCGTCGGCAACCTGGGCATCTACACGAAGATCGACTTTCCGCGCCGGGAAGTCGTCGAATGCCGCAGCACCTCGTCCATCTTCCGCGGCTACAGCGTCTTCATGAAGGGCAAGGACCCCCGGGACGCCCACTTCATCACCAGCCGCATCTGCGGCATCTGCGGCGACAACCACGCCACCTGCTCCGTCTACGCCCAGAACATGGCCTACGGGGTCAAGCCCCCGCCGCTCGCGGACTGGATCATCAACCTCGGCGAAGCCGCCGAGTACATGTTCGACCACACGATCTTCCAGGACAACATGGTCTTCGTCGACTACTGCGAACGCATGGTCAAGGAGACCAACCCGGGGGTGTGGGAACGCGCCGAGCGCACCCCCGCGCCACGCGCCGACCGGCACGGCCTGCGCACCATCGGCGAGATCATGGCCTCGTACAACCCCTTCGAGGGGAGCACGTACAAGGAAGCCCTCGAGATGAGCCGGCTCACCCGGGAGATGATCTGCCTGATGGAGGGCCGGCACGTCCACCCCTCCACGCTCTACCCAGGCGGCGTCGGCACCGTCGCCACCCCGCAGGTCTTCACCGACTACCTCGTCCGGCTCACCCGCTGCCTCGACTTCATCAAGCGCGCGGTCGCCATGAACGACGACGTCTTCGACTTCTTCTACGAGGCCCTGCCCGGCTACGAGGAGGTCGGCCGCCGCCGTACGCTGCTCGGCTGCTGGGGCGCCTTCCAGGACCCGGAGGTCGTCGACTACGACTACCGGACGATGAACACCTGGGGCAACGCCATGTTCGTCACCCCCGGCATCGTCGTCGACAACCAGCTCGTCACCACCGACCTGGTCGACATCAACCTGGGCATGCGCATCCTGCTGGGCAGCTCGTACTACGAGGACTGGGAGGGCGAGGAGACCTTCGTCGACACCGACCCCCTGGGCAATCCCGTCGACCGGCGCCACCCCTGGAACCAGACCACGCTGCCCGCGCCGCAGAAGCGGGACCTCAACGGCGGAAACTACAGCTGGGTGATGAGCCCCCGCTGGTACGACAAGCGCACCGGCGACCATCTCGCGCTGGACACCGGCGGCGGACCCATCGCCCGCCTGTGGGCCACCGCGCTCGCCGACAAGGTCCGCACCCCGTACGTCCGTTCCACCGGGCACAGCGTGGAGATCGACCTGCCCAGGACGCCGTCGAGCCCCGAAGTGCGCCTGGAGTGGAAGCCGCCCGCCTTCCCCAACACCATCGAACGCAACCGCGCCCGCATGTACTTCGTCGCCTACGCCGCCGGGATGGCGCTGCACTTCGTCGACAAGGCCCTGGGCGAGGTGCGGGCCGGGCGCACCAAGGTCTTCCAGGACTTCACCGTCCCCTCCGACGGCATCGGCGTCGGCTTCCACGAGGCCGTCCGCGGAGTCCTCTCGCACCACCTGGTGATCCGCGACCGGAAGATCGCCAACTACCACCCGTATCCGCCCACCCCGTGGAACGCCAGCCCCCGAGACAGCTACGGAACGCCGGGCCCGTACGAGGACGCCGTACAGGGCTGCCCCATCTTCGAGGAGAACGGCCCCGACGGCTTCAAGGGCATCGACATCATGCGCACCGTGCGCAGCTTTGACCCCTGTCTGCCCTGCGGCGTCCATATGTACCTCGGCGGCGGACGCACCCTGAAGCAGTCCCACTCGCCGACCTTCGGCGCACACTCCTGAAGGGAGGCGGCCATGCCCTGGGACGAGGAAGCAGCCCGCCGGCACGTCGTCAGGACCGAGCAGCAGCTCGCCGCCCTGGACTCCCTCCCGGACCATGCGGCGGCCGCCCGTGCCCGCGAGGCCGTGCAGGCGCTGGTGGACCTGTACGGAGAGTGCCTTGCGAGGATCACGGCACAGCTCGGCGAGGCGGACGGGCAGGCGGTCCGTCGGCTGGCCGGCGACCCGCTCGTCGGCCATCTGCTCCTGGTGCACGACCTCCACCCCGACCCGGTCACCAGCCGCATCGGGGCCGTACTCGCCGAACTGCGGCCGGCGCTCGGCGGCGGCGAGGCCGAACTCCTCGCCGTCGAAGGGCCGGTGGCACGGCTCCGGCTCACCGAGGGCGGCGCTTCGGGCGGCTGCGGCTGCTCCCCGGACGGGCGGCCCGACGACATGGTGCGGGACGCGGTCCTGGGGCGCGCCCCGGAGATCGAACAGGTCGAGATCGAGACCGTGCGGGCCGCCGCTCCGCAGGCCGTGATCCCCGTCGCCGACCTCTTCCGCGGTCCCGCCCTCGCAGTGCGGGAGGCGGGGTGACCACGCCCCGGGCCTTCGCGGCCCCCCGGCTGCGCCGACTGGCGGCCCGCGCGGGCCCGTCCCCCGGCGGCGCCTCGCACAGAACGCACGAAGTGTGCGACCTGTGCGCCCAGCCGATCCCACCGGACCACCGGCACCTGCTCGAGGCAGGCAGCGGCGACATCGCCTGCGGCTGCCCCGCCTGCGCACTGCTGTTCGATCGCGCGGACGCCGAAGGGGCCCGCTACCGGCTGGTCCCGGACACCCGCAGACGGCTGGACGGACGCGTCATCGACGACGCGACCTGGGCCGGTCTCGGCATCCCCGTCGGCCTGGCCTTCTTCACCCGGCCCTCGGGCTCCGACGCGGTGCACGCCGCGTACCCCAGCCCGCTGGGCCTGATGCGCTCCGTCGTCGCCCCGGAGAGCTGGGCCTCAGCCGAGGCCGCCTGCCCCGCCCTGGCCGCCATGACCCCCGATGTGGAGGCCCTGCTGGTCAACCGGGTGCACTCAGAGCCCCGGCACTGGCTCGTCCCCCTGGACGACTGCTACCGCCTCGCGGCGCTGGTGCGCGCACACTGGAAGGGACTGGGCGGGGGAGACGAGGTCTGGCAGCAGGTCGACGGATTCTTCCAGGCACTCACACCAGGCCCCGCCGCGCGCGGCGCGGGCCATACCGGCCCCGCATCCGGCGAGGGCCCCGCACACGACACCCAGGAGGCGTCATGGGCATCACCGTAGGCAAGCCCGACGTCCGCGTGGACAAGGCGGCACACGTCCCCGGCGTCCGCCGGGGCAACCATCAGGGACTCGGCAAACACCAGCCGGGACACCGGCGCGACGACACCTCCACCGCACGCCGCTCGACCGGCATCAACGCCAGGCGCCACGACCCGATCATGCCCGACATGCCGAACCTGTCGCCCGCATGACGGCCGCCGCCCAGCAGGCGACCGGGCCCCTCGGGGCCGACGGCGGCGCGACCGCCCCGGCGCCCGAACTGACCTTCGCCGTCACCGGGGTCGAGCCGGAGCGCCACGCCGCCGTTCCCACCCTGCGCTTCACACTGCGGACGGCCCGCAGCGGCGGCGGGCCCGTCAGGGCCGTGGCGCTCACGGTCGCCGTCCGCATCGAGGTGACCCGCCGCGCCCACGACCCCGTCGCCTGCCGGGCGCTGACCGAACTGTTCGGACAGCCGGAGGAGTGGGGCCGGACCATGCGGCCGCTGCTGTGGACTCAGGCCGCGGTACAGGTGCCGCCGTTCGACGAGCAGACCTCCGTACCGCTGCTGGTGCCGTGCGCCACCGACGCCGAACTGGCCGTGACCAAGTATCTGCGCGCCGCCGGGGACGGCGAGGTGCCGCTCGGCTTCCTCTTCAACGGCACGGTCTTCTACCAGGCCCCCGGCCCAGTGCCGGCGCCCGGCATGCTGCGCACCGCGCACATCCCCTGGTCCGCCGAGGCGTCCTGCCGGCTGCCCGCAGGGCTCTGGCCCCGGCTCGTCGAGCGGTACCACGGGACGGACCCCTGGCTGCGGCTGCCCCGGGAGACCTGTGACCGGCTGGACGCCTACCGCGCACACCACGCACTGGGCAGCACCGACGACGCGGTGCGCGCCCTGCTCGACCGATCGGGAGCACCATGAACGACCCGGCAGTGCCCACCGCCGTCGACGCCATCGCCCGCACCTGCCTGTACGAGGGCTATCTGCTGTGGCCCTACCGCAGGTCCGCGCTGAAGAACGCCAAACGCTGGACGTTCGGCGGGGTCTTCCCCCGGGGGGACTGCGCCGAGACGCTCGGCGAACGGGACGGCGTCACCGCCCAGGTGCTCCTGGAGCACGTCCGCCCGCCGTACGAGGTGACGGTGCGTCTGAGGTTTCTGCACGTCGTGGACCGCACGGTCTGGCGGGAAGGCCCCGAGGGGCCCGAACGGGCAGACGCGCTCACCGTCGCCGGCGAGCGCCATGTGACCTGGCAGGAGGCGACCGAGCGGGACGTCCTGCTCGCACTCTCCGTGCCCGGCGACGGCCCGCGCACCACGTCCTTCGACATCCCCGAGGGCTCCGACACCGAGCCCCTCGCCGACACCCGGGGACGGCGGGCGGGCAGCGTCGTCCACAGCTGGCGGCGGCTGACGGGCACGCTCACGGCCGACAGCGAGCCCCTCGCGCCCGGCGTGGACCGGCTGACCGTCCGCGTGGTGAACACCTCGGACTGCCCGCCGCCCCGACCCGGAGACCGGCACGCCCGGGAGCGCGCCGCCGGCAGCGCCTTCGCCTCCACACATCTGATCCTGCACAGCGACCAGGGCCGGTTCGTCTCCCAGCTGGACCCTCCGGAGGAACTCCGTCAGACCGCCGCGGCCTGCGTCAACGACGGCGTCTGGCCGGTCCTCGCGGGGGAGCCGGGCGGCGCCGACGGCCGACGGGCGCACACCGTACTCGCCTCCCCCATCACGCTGTACGACTTCCCCGCAGTGGCCCCGGAGAGCCCCGGCGACCTCTTCGACGGCACGGAGATCGACCAGCTGCTCGTCCTGAGCGTGCTCAGCATGACCGAGGAGGAGCAGGCCGAGGCCCGCGCCTGCGACCCCCGGGCCCGCGAGATCCTCGACCGCTGCGCCGGACTCGGCCTGGACGAGCTGGCCCGGTTGCACGGCGCGATCCGGGAGTTCCGCCCCGCGGCCCCGCAGCCGAGGGAGGACGCGTGAGCGACCGGCCGCGGACGGTGCTCGTGGACGGCGTCCCCGTCGGACGGGGCAGCCGTGTCCGGCTGAGGCCGTCCCGCAGGGCCGACATCCTCGATCTGGCGCTCACCGGCCGGGAGGCCGAGGTCGACGCGATCGAGGAGGACCTCGAGGGACAGCTCCACCTGGCCGTGCTCGTCCGGGACGACCCCGGCCGCGACCTGGGGGCGAGCGGCAAGATCGGCCACCGCTTCTTCTTCACACCGGAGGAGGTGGAGCCGTTGGAGCCCCGCGGCGGCGGCGCGCCCCCTCGGGTGCTGGTCGCGGGCATCGGCAACATGTTCCTCGCCGACGACGGCTTCGGCCCCGAGGTCGTCGCCGCGCTCCGGGAGCGGCCGACTCCGCCCGGCGTGCACCTCGTGGACTTCGGCATCCGGGGGATGGACCTGGCCTACCGGCTGCTCGACGGCTACTCCGCCGCACTGCTCGTGGACGCGGCCCCGCGCGGGGAGCGGCCCGGCACGCTCAGCGTCATCGAGCCCGACCTCCCGCCGGAGACCGCCATGCCGGAGGCCCACGCCATGGACCCGGTCCGGGTGCTCGCCCTGGCCCGGAGGCTGGGCGACGGCACGCTGCCACGCGTCCTGGTCCTCGGCTGCGAACCCGAGGTGCGCATGACGGGCGAGGAACCCGATGTCGTCGTCGGTCTGAGCGTCCCCGTGACGGAGGCCGTGTCACGGGCCGTGCCGCTCGTCGAGTCCCTCGTCGCCGAACTGCTTGAACAGACATCCGTCCCCGACGCAGGAAAGGCAGCAGCCCCATGAAGAACGGCATCTTCATCCCCGCCTCCGTCGTCCGCCTCGCCGTCGGCGCCCTGGCGGTCGCGGTGACCGCCATCGTCGTCGCGGAACTGCCCGAGGCGTGGCGCTACTACAAGATGGAGACGATGTGACCGAGCAGGGGCCCGGACGCCCGCGGAGGGCGCCCGGGCCCCTGCCCGTGCCATGACGCGGTGTCAGGCCGTACGGGACAGCAGGGCCTTCACCGCCGCCGTAAGGTCCGCCTTGGGGTCGGCGGACGCGCCCGCGGAACGCCAGGCGACGAAGCCGTCGGGACGGATGAGCGCCGCGCCGTCGGATTCCAGGCCGTACGCCTTGGCGAAGGCGTCGCCCGCGTACTCGGCGTCCGGGCCGCCGATGCGGTGGGCGCGCAGCGTGACCCCCAGCTCCTCGGCGACGGCCGCGGCCGCGGCCGCCCACGCCTGGCCGCCCCCGGGGGTGACCACGACCGGTGCGCGTCCGTACAGGTCGAGCACGGAGACCGTCTTGCCGGAGTGCTCCAGCTCCACATGCGGGGCGCGGGTGCCCGGCTCGCCGCTCAGATGCTGCGGGGGGACCGGCGGGCCGTCGCTGTAGCGGTAGCCGAAGACCGTGGTCCCGTACGCCTCCGCGGCGTCCTGGCCGTCCGCCTCGTCGCCGGTGCGCTCCTGCATCATGCCCAGCGCCTGCTGAAGCGTCATCCAGGCCACCGGGTGCCGCTCGGCCTGGTAGGTGTCGAGCAGCTCCTCGCCCGCCTCGCCGTCCAGCACCGCGGCCAGCTTCCAGGCCAGGTTCGAGGCGTCCTGGATGCCCAGGCTTGCGCCGAACCCGCCGGTCGGCGGCACCAGATGGGCCGCGTCGCCGACCAGGAACACCCGGCCCCTGCGGTACTCGCGGGCCACCTGCGCGCCGATGACAAAGCTCAGCCACTGCGCCCCGCCGGCCGGCAGCTGCGGAATGATCCCGACCTTCAGCTCGGGGTCGCCGATGGCGGCCCGCACCAGCCCGACGGCCTTCTCCTCGGTCATGTCGTCGAGCGACTCGCCCGGCGGCATGCCGGTGGCGAAGATCCACCTCCGCTGCCCGTCGTGCGCGAACAGGATCGTGGACGGCGCGGGCTTGTCGAGGTAGCAGACGCCGACCGGACGCCCCCTGGCCGCCTTCGACAGATCGGCCTCGAACAGCACGGACACGGTCGTGGCGAACTCGCCCGGCCCGTCCGCCTCGATGCCGAGTGTGGAGCGGATCGGACTGCGGCTGCCGTCCGCCGCCACCAGGTACTTGGCGCGCACGGTGCGCTCCGCGCCGGTGACGGTGTCCTTCAGCAACGCGACGACCCCGTTGTCATCCTGCTCGAAGGAGACCAGCTCGGTGGAGAACGCCAGCTCGGCGCCCAGCTCCCCGGCCCGCTCGCGCAGCAGATGCTCCAGCCGGTCCTGGTCGATCGGCGCCCACTCGCACGGGCTGACCGAACCGCTGGGGTCGGGCTGGTCGGTCGGGCCGCTGAAGATCTCCGGGCCCGCCAGGGTCTCGGCGCGGATCATCAGCAGCTTGCTGAAGTCCGTGGCCAGCGACGCCTCGGACCATACCCGGCCCTCCAGACCCACCTGGCGGTACAACTCGACGGTACGCGGGTTGACGCCGCGCGAACGCGGATGGCTCAGGGTGTCCGGATGGCGCTCCACCACCAGCGAGCGCACCCCGTGCCAGCCGAGGAACACCGCCGTCGACAGCCCGGTCACCGCCCCTCCGACGACGAGGACCGGAACCTCCTGATCGGTCGTGCTCATAAAGCGGAATCCTTTCCTCGAAAGTCGTCCGGTCAGGCGGTCAGGCGGCCTTGCGGCAGATGACGACCGTGTCGTAGTCACTGAGCGGGGCGACCTCGGTGGAGACAAAGCCGGCCTTCTTCGCATGCTCCAGCAGCTCGGAGGTCGGGTACTCGGAGCCGCCGTCGGTGACCAGCAGCATGTCGAGGCTGATGACCAGGTTCTCCACGTGGTCGGGCTCGTCGTCCAGCATCCGGTCGTAGACGATCAGCGCGCCGCCGGGGTTGACCGCGTCAAACGCCTTGGCGACCAGTTCGCCGCGCTGCTCGCGGTCCCAGTCGTGCAGCACATGGCCCATCGTCACCACGTCCGCCTTCACCGGCAGCGGTTCGGTGAAGAAACTGCCGCCGTGGAAGTGGACCTTCCCGGTCAGTCCGTAGCTCTCCACGTGCTCGTCGAACAGCGGCTCCATGGGCGGCAGGTCGAAGACATGGCCCTCCAGATGCGGCTGGTTCCTGACGATGATCGAGCAGAGATTGCCGCGGGCGCCGCCGACGTCCAGCACGGACTTCGAGTTCGACCAGTCGAACTTGCCGACCAGCTCCGGCCCGACGACATGGGTCAGCGCGTCCATCATATGGACGAACTGCTTGAGGATGTGCGGGTTCTTGACGACCTCGTCGAAGTGCGATCCCGACTGCTGCTCACCGGTGCGCAGCGCCTCGCCGAGCCGCCCCCAGGCCGGGTACAGATTGCGGTTGGAGCGCTCCAGGAACCCGCCGACCCAGGTGCGCTCGCCGCGCACCAGATAGGTGTCCGCGCCCGGGGCGTTGCGGAACCGCCCGCCGTCCGCGCGCTCCAGCAGTCCGAGCGCCGTCAGCAGATTGAGCCAGTCGCCCAGGCCCCGCCCGTGCAGTTTCAGCTCGGTGCGGATCTCCTCCTGGGTGGCGGGGCCCTTCTTGTGCAGAGTGGTGAACAGATCCAGTTCCACTGCCGTGAGCAGCGCCTTGGCGTCGCAGAACGCGTTGCTCAGCCGGATGATTCCGGCCGGCGTGCTGACATCCGGGCTGGTGTGCGTCATGCGCAGGGCTCCTTCCGACACGGCGCATGGCCTGGTGCCAGGCCGCTGGCCGGAGAATCCACGGCGCGGGTTGAGGTCGCCTAGAGGGGTGCTGGTGACGGGCGGCGGCCTGCACTCGCGTTGCTGCACCCGCGTTGCCGCGCTCGCTCCCGCGCGCGAGCATCCGTACATGGGCCGCACCACTGCCGTCGTCAACCTCAAGGGCCATCGCGACGACCCCGCGTACTCCGACGTGGTCTACGTCGGCCGCGCCATGCACCGCGGCGGCTGGCACCTCGACGCTTCCCCGCTGGCCTGCCCGTACCGCCCCGGCCCCGACGGCACCCGCGACGAGGTCGTGGCCCTCTACCGCGCCCACCTCCTCGCCCGCCCCGACCTCCTCGCCCTGCTGCCCGCCCTTCGCGGCCGGCGGCTGGGGTGCTGGTGCGCGCCGCTGCGCTGCCATGCGGAGGTGATCGCGGAGCTCGCGGACAATCCTCCGGCCCCGCCGGTGGCCGAGGCACGGGGGTCCGGGGGCGGGGCCCCCGGAGAGACAGCGCCGCCCCCGCCGCAGCTGTAGCCGCTTTCAAGTCGCCGGGGCTACCCATCAGGGGTGCCGTGGACGGAGTCCCCGGCGGAAGCCCAGCTTGCCCAGAGGGGATATGCATGTATGACGTGAAGATCCCGGTGCTGATCGTCGGTGGTGGTCCCGTCGGCCTGTCCACTGCGCTGTTCAGCGGCCGGCGAGGCGTGCGCACGATGCTCCTGGAGAAGAGGGACAGCACCTCCATGCTCCCCCGCGCCCCGGGTCTGCAGGCCCGCACGATGGAGCTGTTCCGCGCGGCGGGGCTCGGCAAGGACATCCGTGCGCTTGAGATGGGCGACTCCCACGCCTACTTCGAGGGCGGCATCATCAAGGTCGAGACGTTCTCGGACATCGACGACGCCGAGCTGCTGGAGGCGCCGTCCCTGGACGGCGAGACGGTCAGCCCGGAGCGGGTGATGGGCTGCGGCCAGGACCGGTACGAGAAGGTGCTGGTGGCCAAGGCCAAGGAGTTCGGCGCCGACGTGCGCTTCAACACCAAGCTGATCTCGTTCGAGCAGGACGCGGACGGCGTCACGGCGGTCGCCGAGGACGGAGAGACCGGCGAGCGCCTGACCATCCGCGCCGACTACCTGGTGGGCGCGGACGGCGCGGGCAGCCGCATCCGTGAGGGGCTCGGCGTCCAGCGCGTCGGCCGCGGCACGGTGTTCAACGCGCTCTCGATCTACTTCCGCGCGCCGGAGCTGGAGACGCTGCTGAAGGACGCCAAGTTCATCCTCTGCTACGCCTCCGCGGGCGGCACCCTGATGGGGCTGTCGCGGCTGCACGGCTGCGACCCGTGGCTGGCCGCACCGATCTACTACCCGGAGAAGGGCGAGAAGCCCGAGGACTACACGGACGAGCGGTGCGTCGAGATCGTGCGCCGTGCGGCCGGCAAGGACATCGACGTCGAGATCATGGCGAAGGTGCCGTGGCAGGGCGCCCAGCTGGTGTCCGAGACGTTCCGCGCGGGCCGGGTGTTCCTGGCGGGCGACGCGGCGCACGTCCACCCGCCGGCCGGCGGCTTCGGCGCGAACACCGGCATCCACGACGCGCACAACCTGTCCTGGAAGCTGGCCGCGGTGCAGCACGGCTGGGGCACGGACGCGCTGCTGGACACCTATGACGCGGAGCGGCGCCCGCTGGGCACCGCGATGTCGGAGCAGGCGCTGGTGCGCAACCGCATCCGCCACGGGTACGCCACCGAGCAGGACCGCGCGGACTTCGTCGACGACGTCATCATCACCCTCGGCTACCGCTACCGCTCGACGTCGGTCGTCGGCGCGGAGGGCGCGAAGGTGCTGACCCCGGACCTGGAGCTGACCGGCGAGCCCGGCACCCGCGCCCCCCACGTCTGGCTCAGGAGGGGCGACGAGACGATCTCCACGATCGATCTGTTCTGGGACTCCTTTGTGCTGCTGACCGGCCCGGAGGGCGGGGAGTGGGCGAAGGCGGCCGTGCCGATCGCGGAGAAGCTGGGCGTTCCGCTGCGTACGCATGTCATCGGAGTGGGCGGGGAACTGCAGCCGACCGACCGGGACTGGGCCGAGGTGTACGGCGTCGGCAGCGGCGGTGCGGTGCTGGTGCGGCCCGACGCGTTCGTGTCCTGGCGCTCCGCGGAGGCGAGCGACGACCCGCACGGTGCGCTGGCGGATGTGATCGCCCGCGCGTCGGGGGCCGAGACCGCCGCCGTGCCGGCGCCGTGAGGGGGCGCGGACGATGACGGGGCACGCATCCGAAGAAGCCGTCCACCCGGGCCTGGTGCTGGCCCAGGCGATGGCCTTCCAGCCGGCCCGGCTGGTCCTGACCGGCATCGAGATCGGGCTGTTCTCGGCGCTGGCCGAGCAGCCCGACACCGAGGCCGGGATCAGGCGGCGGCTCGGCCTGCACACCCGCGGCACGGACCACTTCCTGGCCGCGCTCGTCGAACTCGGTTTCCTGGAGCGCTCGGCGAACGGGGTCTTCGCCGACTCGCGCGTGGCGCGGCGGTTCCTGGTGCCCGGTGACGACGCTTATCTGGGCGGCTTCCTCAAGGTCGCCGGCCAGGTGATGTACCCGGCGTGGGACAGGCTCGGGGAGGCGCTGCGCACCGGCGCCCCGCAGGCGGCCACATACACCGGCGAGGACATGTTCTCGGAGCTGTACGAGAGCGACGAGAAGAAGGACGGGCTGGTCGGCATGGCGGAGGACGCCAGCCGGCCGCTCATCCCGGCGCTCGCCGAGTCGTTCGACTGGGCGAAGCGCTCCTCGGTGCTGGAACTCGGCGGCTGCCGGGGGAATGTGCTGGCGGGCCTGGTGAAGGCGCATCCGCATCTCGACGCGCGCGTCTTTGACCTGCCGCAGCTGGAGGGCGACTTCACCTCCCATATGTCGGCGATCCAAATGACGGACCGGGTCCGCTACCACGGCGGTGACTTCTTCGCCGATCCGCTGCCCCAGGCCGATGTGCTGATGATCGGTCATGCGCTGGTGGACTGGAACGACGAGCAGCGCCGGCAGCTGGTGAAGAACACGTTCGCGGCGGTGCGCCCCGGCGGGGCGTTCCTGGTCTGGGACCCGGTGATCGTCGAGGACGACGAGAGCTATCTGCGCAATCTGATCCGCAGCCTGAACCTGCAGCTGATGACGCCGCACGGCAAGGGCTACCGCTTCGAGCAGTGCGCCGAGTGGATGCGGGAGGCCGGCTACGCCGACGTCACCCGCACCTCGCTCGGCCACGATGTGACCCTGGTGATCGCCCACAAGGAGTAGGGGGCGGGGGTCTGCCCGGTCACCGCCGGATGCGTTCCGTGTGCCGCTCCTGGAGTTCTCTGCTGGTGCGGAAGAAGTCCAGGAGCAGCGCGAGCTCGTCGACGCTGTAGCGGGCGACCTGCCGGAAGCCGTCCTGCGCGAGCGGTCCGAAGATCTCCTCGGCGGCCTTGACGGCCTTGTCGGTGGGCCGGACGACGGACCGCCGGCGGTCGGCGGGGTCGGGGGAGCGGGTGATGTACCCGAGCCTGTCCAGCCGGTCGAGCAGGGCTGTGACACTGCCCGTGGTGAGATTCAGCGCCGCACCCAGTTCGCTGGGTGCGGCGCTTTCGCGCTGCATGAGGACGTCCAGGCAGTGCAGGTCGGTGCGGTTGACGCCGAGGCGTTCCGCGGCCGCGTAGTCAAAGGAGTCGACGGCTGTCTGGAGCGCGCGGATCTCGGCGGCGAGCTCCCGCTGAAGATTTTCCGGGTTATCGCTTGACATCCAAGTAACTCGACCTTCAAGATAAATATATCGGATAGCTTGACGTTCAAGCTAGATGATTCTCAAGAGAAGTCAAGATCGGGTCGTTGCCCGGGTTCCCGGAAGGAACACTGCGATGAACACCCAGACATTCGACAAGGCCCCACACGAGACCGAGCGGGTCGAGGCGTACTACACCAACGTCAAGCGGCTGGGCCACTGGACCGACGCCCGCACGATCGACGTGACCGCGCGCCGCGGCTCCGTCCAGCTGGACCTGAGGTCCGCACAGATCCCCGAGGGCGACATCGAGGTGCGGATCACCGGCGAGCGCTCCATCCTCAAGCTCCTCGTCCCCGACGGCGCCGTCGTCGACGAGCGGGAGCTGGCGTACGAGGGCCGCAGCGAGGTCAAAGACGCCCAGCGGCACTCCGCCTCGGGGGGCAGGCGGCTGAAGCTGACCGGAGTCCTCAAGCGGAGCGAGGTCCGCATCGTGCGCGGCGGCGTGGCGACGCTGACGGCCATGCTCTCCCGCGAGTTCGTCGAGGACTGCCGCACCGCGCACCGCAACGGCACCCTGCCGACCGTGCACGCTCCCGAGAGCGTCCGCGAGGGAACCCCGAGGGAGGCGGACTGATCCCTCAACACTCCTTTGAGCAGGCCCCCTTAGCTTTGCGACAGCGCCGCCGGGTCCTCCGGCGCCTGGCGCGCGGCTCAAGGGGGCAGGCATATGACGGCACATCAGATCGAGTCCCTCTTCATCGGACTCGCCGCCATCCTGGTCCTCGGCCGCGTCCTCGGCGCGGCCGCCCGCCGCCTCGGCCAGCCGCCCGTGGTGGGGGAGTTCCTCGCCGGCCTGCTCGTCGGCCCCACGCTCTTCGGCGGGGCCGTCGCCGACTTCCTCTTCCCGGCCGACATCCGCCCGTTGCTCACCGCGCTGGCCCATCTGGGGCTTGCGCTGTTCATGTTCGTCATCGGCTACGAACTCGACCTCGCACTGCTGCGCGGCAAGGAGCGCATCGCGGCCAGCGTCTCGCTCTGCTCCGTGCTGCTCCCGTTCGGCCTCGGGGCTCTGCTCGCCGTCTATCTGAGCCGCACCCACCCGACCGACAACCGCACCGGGTTCATCCTCTTCCTGGGTGCGGCCATGTCCGTCACGGCGTTCCCCGTGCTCGCCCGCATCCTGGCGGACAGCGGTCTGGGCAGAACCCGCGTCGGGGGCATCGCCCTCGCCAGTGCGGCCGTCGACGACATCGTGGCCTGGTCGCTGCTCGCGGTCGTCGTCACGGTCTCGGGCGGCGGCGCCCAGTGGACCACACTCCTCGCCCCCGTCTACCTCGCGGTGATGTTCCTGGCGGTCCGGCCGGGCCTGCGCCGCCTCTTCGACGAACGCCGCGGCCGCGGCCAGATCACCGCGGACCGGCTGATCGTGGTCCTCGGCGGCCTGATGCTGTCGTGCTGGGCTGCGGAATGGCTCGGCGTCCACTTCGTCTTCGGCGCGTTCCTCTTCGGCGTGGTGATGCCCCGGACCACCTCCGAGCGGGTCCGCGCCCAGGTCGTCGACCGCTTCGAGTACCTCAGCCGGCTGCTTCTGCTGCCGGCGTTCTTCGTGGTCGCCGGCCTCCAGGTCGACCTCTCCCGAACCGACCTCCGCGCCCTCGGCGAGCTGGCACTCGTCCTCCTGGCCGCCATCTCCGGCAAGTTCCTGGGCGCCTACGCGGCATCCCGCGCCAACCGCGTCCCTCCCCTGCAGAGCGCGGTCCTCGCCACCCTGATGAACACCCGCGGCCTCACCGAGATCGTGATCCTCACCGTCGGCCTCCAACTCGGCGTCCTCACCCCGGACCTGTACGCCCTGATGGTCGTCATGGCACTGATCACCACGGCCATGACAGGCCCCCTCCTCCACCTTCTGAAGCGCCGCGCGGGCGGCGCCCAGGCCCTGGGCTCGTACGCCGACGGCCCTCCTGCGCGGCCCCCGGCCGACGACCCGGCCCCCGCCCGCACGGCTCCCCGGGCGACGACGCGGCGACAAGCGCCCTGAACACTCGGGGGGTACGACGGCCGCCCGGGCGGCCGGCTTCGAGCGCGGCCCCGGCCGCTCTGACGCCCCGCCGGGCCCGCTCGCCGCCGAGCCGCCCGCGTGCCCGGAGCGCCGCTCCCGGAGCAGAGCAGTCGGCCCACGGCGAACCGTATCCGGACACCCCGGCAACGGCGTTCCCGGCCTGGCCGGGCAGCCGCTGCGCGGCCCTCCCCGCAGCCTTCACCGGGTGGCGGGGCTCCCCGCTGACGCAACGAGGCGGCGCCCCGGATCGATGATCCGGGGCGCCGCCTCCTGCGGGACGCTCACGCCGGGGCCGTCGGCGACGCCGGAGCCCCTTCGTCCTCATGGACCTGGATCGACTTCGTCGGGCAGCCGCGGGCCGCGCGGCGGATCTCCTCGTGGAGTTCGGCCGCAGGCCGCTCCTCGAGGATGCGGACCAGGCCGTCCTCGTCCTGGTCGAAGACCCCCGGCACCCGGTAGACGCACAGGCTGCTGACCGCGCAGGTCTCGGAGTTGGCCGTCACTCGCATGGCGTCACCCTCCTCACCACTCGACGGGGATCTCGGTGAAGCCCTCCATGAAGCCGCCCAGGGCGCGCGGCAGCTCCTCCGCCTTCGCGGCGAGACGGATGTCCGGGAAGCGGCGCAGCAGGGTCTCGGTGGCGACCTGGAGCTCCATCCGGGCCAGCGCCGCGCCCACGCAGTAGTGCAGGCCCGCGCCGAAGGTCATGTGGTGGTTCTCCTTGCGGCGGATGTCCAGCTCGAAGGGGCACTCGAAGACCTCGGCGTCCACGTTCGCGCCCTCCTCGGAGAGCAACACGCTGGTGCCCTTCTTGATGACGGAACCGTCGGAGAGCGGGATGTCGTCGATCGCGTACCGCATGGTGCCCACCGACGAACCCATGATCTGGGTGCGCAGCAGCTCCTCCACCGCCGACGGCACCAGCGACCAGTCGGCCTGGATCTCGCGCACCAGGTCCCGGCGGTGCAGCAGCACCGCGGTGCCCGTGCCGATCTGGCTGGCGGTCGTGACATAGCCGGCGATCAGCAGGCCCTGCGTCCAGAAGTGCAGCTCGTGCTCGTTCAGCCGGCTGTCGTCCTCGTCGTCCCGTACCCGGATCAGCTCGCTGACCAGGTCGTCGCCCGGGTTCTCCCGCTTGGACTCGATCAGGTCGCCCAGATACTTCCACAGGTTCTGGCGGCACTCGCCGACCTTCTCCGGAGGCAGCTTCGTCACCGACAGGAAGCCGTCGACATAGCCGCGGAACCGGTCCCGGTCCTCCGCAGGCACGCCCAGCAGCTTGCAGATCACCTTGATGGGCAGCGGGAAGGCGAACGCCTCGTTCAGCTCGGCCGGCTGCGGGCCCGCCGCCATCTCGTCCAGCAGCTCGTCGGCGACCTGCTGGACGTACGGACGCAGCGCCTCGATGCGGCGTGCCGTGAACGCCTTGGTGACCAGGGACCGCACCCGGGTGTGCTCCGGCGGGTCCGGGTCGATGTTCGGGTCCATGAACAGGTCGTTGTCCTTGGAGATCCGCGCGCAGTCGGGGCGTGCGATGTTGCGGGAGAGCCGCTTGTCGGCGAAGAGCGCGCGCACGTCCTTGTAGCGGGTCACGAGCAGTGCGACGTCCCCGCTCGGCAGCGTCACCTCCATCGCGGACGAGTCGTGTACATGGCGGAGTGCCTCGGGGACCTGCATGGGCGGGGTCCACGCGAACGGATACCTGGGCGGGGTCTGGGTGCTCACAGCAGTCCCTTCCGGTCAATGGTGTGCGAAAAGAGTTCTCGTGATGTCAGAAGGGCCAGCTCGGTCGGGACCACGCCGCCTCGGCGAAGGCCCACTCGTACCGCGTGCTGACGCTGAAGTGCTTGACGAGTTCGGCGCGCTCCGCGTCGCCGAGCTCCTTGCCGAGCCGGTCGGCGGCGCCCAGGAAGGCCTTCACGGCATAGCCGTAGCCCTCGCCCGGGTGGTACACCTCGATCCAGCGCGCATAGCGTGAACCGGGCGTGTGCCGCTTCAGCAGATCGTCGGAAACCTGGTGGTTGAACCAGACCATCGGCAGCAGGGCGCCGAAGCCGGCCGCGAACGAGCGGGCGCTCGCCGCCTGGAAGAAGGCGCAGTGCGCATGGGTCGCCGGGTCCGGCATGCCGTCCGGGCCGAGCTCCGGGGCGCCCAGTTCCCCGCACAGCTCCCGGTACGCCTCGCGCAGCCGGTCCCGTGCCTCCAGGGTTCCGGTGATCGACCGGCCCAGCAGCGCCACATAGTCGTCGGTGCGCGCCGCCGCCGCGGTGCGGGCCAGCGCCCGGGCGTAGAACGGCAGCAGATACGCCGTGTCCTGACGTACGAAGTGCGCCAGCGACTCCGGCGGAAGTGAGCCGTCCCGCAGCCCGCTCCAGAAAGGATGCGCCTTCACCTTCTCCAGGGCCGGCGCCGCGAGCTCCTTGAGCTCCTCCTGCAGCATGGAATGTCCCTTCTCAGATGTCTCTCGGAGGTCTCAGAGGTCTCGGAGGTCTCAGACGTCTTGGGCGTCTTGGACGACCCGGATGTTCCGGACGTCTCAGAGGTCCAGGCGTACGCGGTAGTGGCGCAGCCAGGCGTCCAGTTGCAGCACCATCTCCACATTCCGCCGCTCGCCCCACCCGTCCACGGCGATCGGCCGGTCCTCCGCCGCCAGCTGAGCGCACGCCGGGCCGTCCAGCAGCGGCCGCACCGGGCTCGACGCGTCGGCGACCACCGCGTTGAAGCGCGCCCGCAGCACCTCGCCGTAGCGCGGATCCTGGGTGATGGGGAAGGGGCTCTTGCGGCGCTGTGTGACCGACGCCGGCAGCAGATCGGCGACCGCGGAGCGCAGCACGCTCTTCTCCCGGCCGTCCGCGGTCTTCATGCCCCACGGGATGTTGTAGACATACTCCACCAGCCGGTGGTCGCAGTAAGGCACCCGGAGTTCCAGGCCCACCGCCATCGACAGCCGGTCGTCGCGGGACAGCAGCAGCGGCAGCCAGCGCGTCAGATGGGCGTGGCCCACGACCCGCATGGTGTGCTCGTGGTCGGACTCCCCGGCCACCCGCGGCACTTCGGCGACGGTCTCCGCGTAGCGCTGCGCCGAATAGCCTGGCACATCGACCTTCTTCAGGAATCCGGGGTCCAGCAGTCCGGTGCTCATGCCGTGCGGGGCGACCCGCAGACCCATGGTCACCCATGGGAAGTTCGCCGTGTCGACGAGCGTCGGGTCGCGGAACGACTGGTAGCCGCCGAAGAGTTCATCCGCGACCTCGCCCATCAGGGCCACGGTCGAGCGCTGTCGCACGGCCCGCAGCAGCAGATACAGGGAGCGGTCCATGTCGGGGATGGGCCGGGGCAGATCCTGGGCGCGCAGCGCGGCCGCGTCCACGACCGGGTCGGCGAGGTCCGCGGTGCGCAGCACCACCGGTTCATGGTCGGCGCCCACATGGCGGGCGACCTCCGCGGCGTAGGGGGCGTCCGGGTCCTCGTGCCAGAAGTCCTTGCGGAAGCGCTCGGTGTGCCCCTCGAAGTCGACGGCGAAGGTCTTCGGACGCTCCTTCGCCGACATGGCCGCGAACGCTGCGATGGCACTGGAGTCGACCCCGCCCGACAGCAGGGTGCACAGCGGGACGTCGGAGACGAGATGCCCGGCCACCGACTCCTTGAGCAGCCCCCGCACCGTGTCCACGGTGGTCGCCAGATCGTCCTCGTGCGGCCGGTTCGGCAGCTCCCAGTAGCGGGACTCGACCACGGCCGATCCGTCCCGCACGACGGCCACATGGCCCGCCGGCACCTCCCTCATGCCCCGGTACACCGCATGGCCGGGGGTGGCGATGTACGCCAGCAGCTCCGCCATGCCCTCCGCGTCGACGACGCACTCCACCGACGGATGCGCCAGCAGCGCCTTGGGCTCGGAGCCGAAGACGATCCCCCGGCCGGCCTTCGCGTAGTACAGCGGCTTGATGCCCAGCCGGTCCCGGAACATCACCAGCTTCCGGGCGCGCGGATCCCACACGGCGCAGGCGAACATGCCGTCCAGGTGCTCGGCGCACCGCTCGCCCCACTCCAGATAGGCGCGCAGGACCACCTCGGTGTCCCCGGAGGTGCGGAAGCGGTGGCCGCGGCCCTCCAACTCGGCCCGGACCCGGCGGAAGTTGTAGATCTCGCCGTTGTGGACCAGGACGGCGAGGGTGCGGCCGCCCTCCTCTGCGACCATCGGCTGCGGGCTGCCCGCCACATCGATGACGGCCAGTCTGCGGTGCCCGAGGACCGCTCGGTCGTCGGCCCAGACGGCCTCGTCGTCCGGGCCGCGGTTGGCGAGCGTGGCCACCATGGCCCGTACGGTGGAGGCCTCTTCGGCCAGCCCCCGCTCGAAGTCGACCCATCCCGCTATGCCGCACATGCGACCACCCTCGACTCGATCTCGGCGACCAGCCCGGCCGGGGCGGGCAGGCTGAGCATCTGTTCCCGCAGCTTCACCGCGGCCGCCCGGCAGACGTCGCCGGTCAGCAGCTTCTCCGTCTCGGCGCGCAGCCGTTCGTCGGTGGCCTCGTCGCGGGTGAGGACCTCGCCCGCGCCGGTGGCCACCACCCGGCCCGAGTGGCCGAGATGGTCCGGCAGCTGCGGCACGAGGAGCAGCGGCACCCCGGCCCGCAGCGAGGTCAGCACGGTGCCCGCGCCCCCGTGCGCCACCACCAGGGAGGCGTCGTCGACCAGCAGATGCAGCGGAGTGTCCTCGACGACCCTCACCAGCCCGGCGGACTCGCCGGGCAGCTCGCCGAGCAGAGCGCGCTGCCCCTTGGCCACGGCGAGGACGACTTCGAGTCCCGGCCGGGCGATCGCACGGGCGACCTGCCCGGCCAGGAACCGCTCCGGCGACAGCCGTGCCATGGTGTGACCCCAGGTCACGACCACACGCTGCACACCGGACCCCGGCGGGCCGAGCGGGGGATGAGGCGGC
Source organism: Streptomyces sp. MUM 178J (assembly GCF_022414575.1). Taxonomy (GTDB): domain Bacteria; phylum Actinomycetota; class Actinomycetes; order Streptomycetales; family Streptomycetaceae; genus Streptomyces; species Streptomyces chengmaiensis. The sequence goes on from NZ_JADWYQ010000004.1 coordinate 268,532, forward strand.
CCGCCGGGGCCGTTGAAGGGGACGTACCGCATGGCCAGCCGCGGATGGTCCACCGGCACCTGGAAGTCGTCAGGACAGGGGTCGACGGTCAGCGCGCCGAACGGATCGAACGCGCCGACGCCGTTGCGCTCCGCCAGCGGCGCCAGCACCTGCGGCAGCAGGGCGCGGGCGCGCGCCATTAGGTCCGTCCCGTACAGCAGCCGCACCGCCGGAACGCCCGCGGCCGCGGCCGCCACCGGACCGGCCAACGCGGTCGGCTCGAAGACGACGGCGTCGGCGCGCCAGTCCCGCGCCAGCCGCGCCAGATCGTCCGTCATGGAGTCGGCGTGGGCGTAGAACATCTGCATCGCCCGCGGTCCCTTCCCGCTGCGCGGCGTCCGGCCGGCGCCGTCCGCGGGGCCGTTCTCGCTCGGCAGGACATAGCCGCGCACCAGGCCCACGGCGTCGACGTCCGCGCCGACCGAGACGCCCGGCAGTCCGGTGCTCGCGGTCAGGCCGGCGAGCTCCGGCTGGCTCGCGACCAGCACGTCATGGCCCGCGGCCCGGAAAGCCCACGCCAGCGGCACCATCGCATACAGGTGCGACGGCCAGGCCCAGGTCGTGAACAGTACGCGCATGCTCGCCCCAACCCCTCTCGGTGCACGTGTGAGTGCCGCTGAGACGGTGGCGCAGCCGCCTATCGGTCCGGTCGCGGATGGCTGGAAACCGGCCGGACCGACGGCGGCGGACCGTTCGAGAAGCAGCTCCAGAAGCAGCTCGAAGAGCTGTCCCGACAGCTGCTCGGGCAGCTGTCGACGGGTTGCTCAAGGCACTCAGACCACCTGGAAGTTCGCCATCATGGCCATGTCCTCGTGCTCCAGGTTGTGGCAGTGGAACATATAGCGGCCGCGATGCCCGGAGAACCGGGCCAGCACATCCACCACCTCGTACGGCCGCACGTCCACGGTGTCCTTCCAGCCTCCGTCCGTGGGCAGCACATCGCCCCCGCTGCGCGCCAGCACCTGGAAGTGGGCCAGATGCAGATGCACGGGGTGGTGGAAGTCGCTGGTGATCCGCCAGCGCTCCACCGTCCCCAGGCGCGGCCGCGCCAGGAACTCATCGGAGCGGAACGGCTTCTTGTTCACCGTCCACACCTTCATCCCCTCCACCTGCGTCTGCCGGAAGTCGAACTGCCGCTCGGCGACGGCCGCCGAGGCGGCCAGCGGCTCCACATCGGCGAGCTTCCGCGGCACCCGGCTGTCGTCCTTCGCCGCACGGGCCACCCGGAACCGCATCACCCGGCGTGTGGAGCCCTCGCCGATCCGGTTGACCAGCGTGACGGTCGTGCCGACCGGATACCGGGAGAAGTCGATCACCACGTCATAGCGCTCTGCCGGTGAGATCGGCAGCTCGTCATGCGAGCGGGGCGCGGCCAGCAGCCCGGCATCGCTGCCCACCTGCGTGAACGACGCCCCCTCGCGCGGCCCCGGCTCCAGCGCGAGCCGGTAGCGGCGGGCGTTGGAGGCGTTGAGCAGCCGGAAGCGGTAGCGGGCCGCCGCGACCTCGAGCTCAGGCCAGGGCGCGCCGTTGACCAGCACCACATCGCCCGTCACCCCCTCCATATAGGCGTCTTCGACGCCCGGCTTCCCGATGAGCGAGGGGTCCAGCGACGGATAGCGCAGCGCCCCGTCCTCGTCGAACGCCCGGTCGCAGATCATCAGCGGGATGTCCCGCTCGCCGGACGGCAGCCCGAGCGCCTCCTCCTCGTCGTCATGGACGAGGAACATCCCGGCGAGGCCCCGCCACACCTGCGGTGCGCTGAAGTCCATCCGGTGGTCGTGGTACCAGAGCGTCGCGGCGGGCTGGTCGAGCGGATACACATAGTCCTTGGCGAGCCGGGTCACCGTCCAGTCGTCCGGGGCGACGTGCATCACGCCGTCGTGACCGCCGCCGTGCCCTGGTCCGCCGGGGTTGTGCCGGTACCCCTTCGGCGCCACCAGATCCGTCGGATAGCCGTCGGACGCAGGGGCCTGGATGCCGCCGTGCAGATGCGTCGAGGTCGGCGCCGGCAGCTCGTTGCGGACGTTCACCACGATCTGCCGGCCCGAACGGGCTGCGATCGTCGTGCCGGGAAACGTTCCGTCGTACCCCCACACCTCGGTCTTCAGCCCCGGCAGGATCTCCGCCTCGGCGACCCGCTGCACCAGCTCATAGCGGTCCACGCCGCCCGCCGTCCGCACGGGCACCGCCGTACGCGGGATCGGCAGCGGCGTTCCGTACGGCTTCGGGAGCCTGGCCGCGCTGGTCAGCAGCTCGCCGGAGACCTCGCGGTCCAGGCTGCCGCAGCCCGCCACCCCGGTTGCGGCGGCGGCTCCGCCGAGCGAGACCGCGCCCGCGAGGCCCAGGAACCGCCGGCGTCGCATCGGCGCACCGGCGCTCATCGGCGGCCGCCGCGGGGCGTGAAGGACCAGAACACCAGCGCGGTCGCGCCCGCTGTCAGGGCCACGCCGAGCGGGATGTGCAGAGCCAGGGAGCGGGAGTAGCCGAAGCCGCTCTGCGTCTGCACCAGAAACGCGATCAGCACGGTGACGGGCATCGGCCACCACGGGCCACGCCCCGGACGCCAGAGCAGCACCGCGGATACGACCATCAGCCAGCTCAGAAAGGTGAGGGTGTGCGAATTGACCTCGTGCAGCGCCAGCAGATCCACATCACCCGTGATGAACATCCCGGCCAGCACCGGCTGCACCAGCGTCAGCAGCAGAAACGCGGTCACCAGGCAGCGCATCACGATCAGCGGCCAGCGCCGGACCTTGCGCGCCGCGGGGCGTCCGGCGTCCGCGCCGAACTGCGCGGACAAAGGGGCCGTCCGCCCCGAGGAGGCGGCGGCCGGGGAGTCCGCCGAGCGGACATCCGGTGTGTGGCTCATGAGGAACCTCTCCCAATCGTCGACCCCCACGACCCTGACAGCGGCGACTCGAGCAGAACTTGAGCGATGGAACCGTTCCTCGATCCGGCATCGAGCGGCAGCGGAGACGTTGGGAAGGCATCCCTACGCCATGGAGGCTTCACCGATGGCCGAGACTCCGCTCTTCCGCGTGATCCTGCGGATGGAAATCCAGCCCGGCACACAGGACGACTTCGAACGCACCTGGTGGGAGGTGGGCTCCGCGATCGCCCGGCAGCCCGCCAACCGGGGACAGACGCTGACGCGCGCGACGGAGAGCGAGGGCGGCGCACCCGTCTACTACGTCGTCACCGACTGGACGGACGAGGAGGCGTTCCGGGCCTTCGAGCTGAGCGAGGCCCACGTCGGGCACCGCCGGCGGCTCGGCCGCTACCGCACCGGCGGCGAGATGACCACCACCCAGGTGGTGTACGAGATCCCCCCGGCCGCCGCCGCACCCGAAGTCCCCGCAGCCCGCGCCGCCGCCGCCGAAGACACCGCCGAAGAACGCCCCGCCCTGGCCTTCATCGGACTGGGCAACATGGGCGGCGGCATGGCCCACCGCCTGCTCGACTCCGGCCGCCAGCTCACCGTCCACAACCGGACCGCCGCAAAGGCCCGTCCGCTCGTCGAGGCCGGCGCCGTCCTCGCCGACAGCCCCGCCGACGCGGCCCGCGGACGCTCCGTCGTGCTGCTCAGCCTCAGCGACGAAGCCGCCGTGGACGAGGTGCTGTTCCGGCAGATCGTCCCTGTGCTGGCGCCGGGCGGCATCGTCGTCGACACCTCCACCGTCTCACCTAAGTACGCGCGCAAGGCCGCCGCACGGCTGGCCGACGCCGGTCTCCGCCGCGTCGAGGCCTGCGTCGTCGGCAACCCCTTCCAGGCCCGCGAGGGCAAGCTCCGCGTGTACACCAGCGGCTCCGAGCAGGATGTAGCCGAGGTCGCGGACATCCTCGACGCGATCGGGTCCGAGGTGCTCCACCTCGGCGAGCCCGGCACCGCCGCCACCCTCAAACTCATCTTCAATCTGCTGCTCGGCGCCCAGGTGGCCTCGCTCTCCGAGGCGGTCGCCTACGGCATACAGGCGGGGCTGGACCGCGACCGGCTGCTGTCGGCGATCGCCGAGAGCGGCTTCAGCTCGATCGTGATGCGGTTCCGCGCCGAACTGATGCGCAAGGGCAGCTACGAACCCGCCTTCTTCCGGTCGACGCTGATGGAGAAGGACCTGCGCCTCGCCATCGACGACGCGTCCGGCGAGGGCGTCGCACTGCCCGTCCTGGACACCGTGAAGGCCGGGTTCGCCGCCGTCGTCGCGGCCGGCGACGGCGACAAGGACGCCTCGGTGCTCATCGAGCACACCACGTCCGCAGCCGCGCAGGCGGCGCAGGGAGCCGCCTCATGACTCCGCACGCCCCGGACGCCCGCCACCACCGGCTGAAAGTACTCGCCGAGGCGGGCGCGGTGGCCCGCGCGGGCCGCGCCCCGTCCGACGACGTCGACCGGCTGCTGGAGCTCGTCTTCGAGTGGTTCCGGTCCTGCTTCCGCCCGGAGCGGGCCCACGGCCGCTCCGGCATCTTCCGGTACGCCGTCAACACCCCGCTCGGGGTCCGCCACCGCTTCGTCGCCGTCGACGCGGGCGTCTGCACCGCGGCCGCTTCCTCCGACCGGCCGGCCGACGCCACGATCGGCGTGGACCTCGACGATCTGATCGCCCTCGCGGTCGGCGAACTCAAGGGCACCGACGCCTTCGTCAACGGACGGTTGAAGATCTCAGGCGACGTGTTCTTCGCCATGAACTGGATCGAGTGGTTCGGCTCGCGGAGCACCGCGCGCGACTGAGCGCTCAGCAGGAAGCGTCGCGACCGGCCGGCGGGAGCGTGCGGCACGTAGTGGCAGGTCGCGCAGTTTCCCGTGCCCCCGTGGGGCTGCCGAACCGCGTCGGATTCTCCGGGCCCGCAAAGAGCGCTCGAAGCGTTACGAACCGCCCCGGGCCGGGGCCGCGCGCTGTTTAGCCGGCTTTGAGCCCCCCTGCAGCCGCCGCGCGCAGGCTGCCCGAAAGCACTGTCCGGCACACCCTGCGCCGCACTTGGAGGTTCCGTGTCCCTACGACTGTTCACCTCGGAGTCCGTGACCGAGGGTCACCCCGACAAGATCGCCGACCAGATCAGCGATGCGCTCCTCGACGCGCTGCTGGCGCAGGACCCCGCTTCGCGGGTGGCCGTGGAGACCCTGATCACCACGGGTCAGGTCCATGTGGCCGGAGAGGTCACGACCCAGGGCTATGCCGAGATCCAGAGCCTGGTCCGCGAGACCGTGCTGAAGATCGGCTACGACTCCTCCTCCAAAGGCTTCGACGGCGCGTCCTGCGGCGTCTCGGTCTCCATCGGCGCCCAGTCGCCGGACATCGCCCAGGGTGTGGACACGGCGTACGAGTCCCGGGTCGTGGGCGTCGCCGCAGGTGAGGAAGCCGACGAGCTGGACAAGCAGGGCGCCGGCGACCAGGGCCTGATGTTCGGCTACGCCTGCGACGAGACGCCCGAGCTGATGCCGCTGCCCATCACCCTCGCGCACCGGCTCTCCGCCCGACTCGCGGAAGTGCGCAAGAACGGCACCGTCCCCTATCTGCGCCCGGACGGCAAGACCCAGGTCACCATCGCCTACGACGGGGACCGCGCCGTCGAACTCGACACCGTCGTCGTCTCCTCGCAGCACGCTCCCGGCATCGACCTGGACTCGCTGCTCATCCCCGACATCCGCGACTGCGTCGTGCAGCCCGTGCTGCACCGGCTCGCCGAGGACGGGGTGAAGCTGCGCACCGAAGGCTACCGGCTGCTGGTGAACCCGACGGGCCGGTTCGAGATCGGCGGTCCGATGGGCGACGCGGGTCTGACCGGCCGGAAGATCATCATTGACACGTACGGCGGGATGGCGCGGCACGGCGGTGGCGCGTTCTCCGGCAAGGACCCGTCCAAGGTGGACCGTTCCGCGGCGTACGCGATGCGCTGGGTCGCCAAGAACGTCGTCGCGGCCGGGCTCGCGGCCCGCTGCGAGGTCCAGGTGGCGTATGCGATCGGCAAGGCCGAGCCCGTCGGCCTGTTCGTCGAGACCTTCGGCACCGAGACCGTGCCCGTCACACACATCCAGGCCGCCATCTCCCAGGTCTTCGACCTGCGTCCGGCCGCCATCATCCGCGACCTGGAGCTGCTGCGGCCCATCTACGCGCAGACGGCCGCCTACGGCCACTTCGGCCGTGAGCTGCCCGACTTCACCTGGGAGTCCACCGACCGGGCGGAGAAGCTGCGCCAGGCGGCGACGACCGTCTGACCGCGGCGCCCGCCCATGTACCGACCACCGCAGAACCACGGAACCAAGGAGCAGTGACCGTGCGCATAGCCGTAACTGGTTCGATTGCTACGGACCACCTCATGGTCTTCCCCGGCCGGTTCGCCGAGCAGTTCATCGAGGGCAGCCTCGACAAGGTCTCGCTCTCCTTCCTCGTCGAGGAACTGGAGATTCGGCGCGGCGGCGTCGCAGCGAACATCGCCTTCGGACTCGGACGGCTGGGTCTTGGCCCGTATCTGGTCGGAGCGGTGGGCACGGACTTCGCCGACTACCAGGTCTGGCTCAAGGAGAACGGCGTCGACACGGACTCGGTCCGCGTCAGCGAATCGCTGCACACCGCGCGGTTCGTCTGCACCTCCGATGCCGACCACAACCAGATCGGCTCCTTCTACACCGGGGCCATGAGCGAAGCACGACACATCGAGCTCCGGCCCGTGCATGAGCGGGCCGGCGGCCTCGACCTGGTGGTGATCTCCCCGAACGACCCGGAAGCCATGCTCAACCACACGCGCGAATGCACGGCCCTCGGTGTGCCGTTTGCGGCCGACCCCTCTCAGCAGCTCGCCCGGATGGGCCGCGAGGAGGTGCGCGCACTGCTCGACCACCCCGCGTACCTCTTCACCAACGAGTACGAGAGCGTCCTCATCCAGGAGCGGACCGGCTGGACGGAACAGCAGATCCTCGGCCGGGTCGGCACCTGGGTCACCACGCGGGGCGCGGACGGCGTACGAGTGGAGCGCGCCGGACTGCACACCGTAGACGTCCCCGCCGTACCCCCGCACGGCACGATCGAGCCGACGGGTGCCGGGGACGCCTTCCGGGCGGGCTTCCTCGCCGCCACCGCCTGGGAACTCGGCCTGGAACGGGCCGCCCAACTGGGCAGCGCGCTGGCCACCACGGTCCTGGAGACCACGGGCACCCAGCCCGACGAAGTGCGCGGCGGCGATCTGCTGACCCGTGTGCGCAGCGCCTACGGTGACCAGGCGGCCGACGAACTGGCCCCGTTCATGGCGGTGACGACATGAACGCGGGGCGGATCGCGGCGCTGCGCGAGGCGTTGGCTTCGCGTGTGGTGGTGGCTGATGGTGCGATGGGCACGATGTTGCAGGCGCAGGATCCGT